>NZ_VFWA01000015.1:0-140299 GCF_006442295.1 Mesorhizobium sp. B2-3-2
GGGGCGCGGGGCGTCTCGGGGCGGTCTGCGAGCGTTTCGCAGTCTTGCCCCCGGGACTGGGACGCGCGGTGACGGCGTCCGAGGCTACTTTAGCCGGCTTGGGCTTCACGATGACCGGCTGCTTGCAAATCCTGCCCGAGCGCAGAAAGAGATCGCCGAGCAGTCCGACGCTCGGCTCTGCCGTCGTTACGACCTGCTTGGTATTTCTGTAGTAGTCGGTGAGAGCACGGACTGAGCCCTTGCCCCAATCCCCATCGACCTGCATCCGGTAGCAACCCAGGCGACGAAGTTCCGTCTGAATATTGCGCGCCAGATCGCCCGTCTTGTCCTTGTCCGGCTCGCCCGCGGATGCCCCCACGATAAGGGTTTCGAGACCAGAGACGACACTTCGGCGGGCGTCTTCAACTCTTTCGGTTGGAGACAGATTGGCGACCTGAGTGCCAACCGGCTCCGGCAAGACGGCTGACGGTGCCGAAATCTCGACCGAGCGCAACGTCTGTCCAACGATAAGCACGGCGGTTTGCAGGTCATTGGAGGCAAGTTCGACCTGCAATCTCTTCTTTGCTGTGGGGTCTGCCAGGATACGTGAAAGGCTTGCGCTCAACTGTGCTGGATCGAGTACCTGTTGCTCCGTGAAGTAGAACTGCTCGCGCAGGTTCGATTGATCCCACGGCACTTGACGGCCGACCGTCAGCGCTTCGGTCTCGTTGCGCACGCGGATCATCATGTCCGAAATGCTGAGCCCGGGGATCTCGAGATTCTTCAGCAGAGCAACGGTGAACGGGCTGTTTTCGCCGCCGCCATCGGCCGTGACATTGCCGGGCTGAGTGGCAAAGGCAACGAACGTGTTTTCGCCGACTTCAACTTGCGCCAGACCATTGCCGGACCCGGCGCCGAGCGGATTGTTGCGGCACGCGTCCAGGAATATGAACGTCTGGCGGTCGCGGCGCCCGAATCTTGCGATCACATCATTCAGCTTGATGGCGGCGGCGGTCAGTTTTTCCAGGCTTTCAGGATCGGGCGTATCGACCGGGAGCAGGTAGTTTTCGCCGTTTAACTGCACGCCGTGACCGGCGTAGAAAATCAAAACTGCGCTGACCGTCGGCAGCCTTGCATCGGCTTCTCGAAGGAGCTTGGAAAATCCTTCGCTCGAAAGATCGGTGCCCGTCAGGACTTCGAAATTTAGCCGCTTCAAGCTCTCTGATAGCCTTGTGGCGTCGTTCACAGCATTGGGCAGATGCTCAAGTCGGCTGCTTTGATAGTTCGAATTGCCGATGACGATCGCCAACCGGTTGGGCGGCTGCGGCGAGGGGGTCTGCTCAACCGCGGCGCGAGCGCCAGCCGAGCCAAGAAGCAGGAAAAGCAGAAACAGTGGGACACGAAACTGAAGTCTGTTGCAGTGGGTCATGTCAGCATGCTCGCTCCAGCCTGCCTCAATCTTGGTCCAGCAACCTTCCAACCGCACCACAACGCAGGCCACAATCGGGCCTGAGCGCCTGCCCCCATGCCGGCGAAGGTCACCAATTTATACCAAGAAACCTGTCAAGGATAGGGAAAAGGGATCTGTATGCGCTCGGTGATTGGAGTGAGGAGGACAACATGCCTCTTGCGCTGCCCCGATAGGGAGCAGCCAACAAAGCGGATTAGGCGATCACTGTGACCGGGCCACAGACTGGCCAAGCATATCAATCGGGATACTCGCCAACCGAGAGCAAGTGTTCTATTGTGTCTGTGGACGCCGCATGATCGGACGTCGCTACGCCAGTCGGGTTCGGCGGGCAGGGGGTTCCATGTTCGAAATCCTCGGATTTTGGTCGAAAGCACGGCCAAGCTGGCGCGCCACAAAGGCGCTCGGTTTGACCATTGTGCTGTCCGCGGCCATTTTGTCCGGACTGGGAACCGCGAACGCGCAGACAAACTGGACGCTCGATCCGACTGCTTCGGTCCTCACCTATCAGTCGGTCAAGAAGAACACGATCGTCGAAACCAACAAGATCAGGAATATTTCGGGCAGCCTTACTTCGGACGGAGACGCCAAGGTCACCTTCGACCTCAACTCAGTCGATACGGGGGTCGACCTGCGCAACGTCCGGATGCGGTTCCTTTTCTTTGAGACCTTCAGGTTTCCAACCGCCGAACTGACAGCGAAAGTGGATCCGGCGGCATTTGCCGACCTCCCCACCAAGCGACGTATGAAGGCAGTTCTCCCATTCCGTCTCAACATGCATGGGGTCGACAAGGATCTTGAGGCCAATGTCGTGGTGACCATGGTCAGCGACAACATGGTCTCGGTCGCCTCGGAGGCCCCTGTCGCGGTGCATGTGGAGGACTTTGGTCTATTGCCCAATGTCGACAAGCTCCAACAGGCGGCCAATGTGACCAATATTGTTCCTACCGCGTCGGTGTCGTTCGACTTTGTTTTCACCGCTGACGGCAGCAAGCCAGCCCTCGCCCAGACCGTTGCGGCAAACACTGAGGTCGGGCCTGTGGCGACCGACGCGGCGAAGACCAACTTCAGCGATGAGGAATGCCTCAACAGGTTTGCGGTGCTGTCCCGCACCGGGGCGATCTATTTTCGCCCCGCGAGCGCGCGGCTCGATACCCAAAGCCGGCCGCTCCTTGCGGAGGTCGTCGGTGTCGTCAGCAAATGCCCAGGCCTAAAGGTCGAAGTTTCCGGACATACCGATGCCGATGGACCGGTTGCAGAGAACAAGCGTTTGTCGGAGCGCAGGGCCCAGGCAGTGGCCGACGCCATTGTTGGGGCGGGCATTCCGCGCACGCAGATTACGGCGACAGGCTACGGCGAGGAGCGCCCAGTCGCAGCCAACGACACGCCGAAGAACAAGGCGCTCAATCGGCGCATCGAGTTTTCCGCCACCAAGCTCGTCAACTGAGGAAGGATTTGTTGTCCCGGTGGGTTTCGATCTAATCGCCCGTCGCAGTGGCCTTGTTCGCGCAATCGGGCTCGCGGCGGTTGCGCTGCTTTTCACCTTGACGGCAGCCAATGCCGAACGCCGTACAGCGCTGGTGCTTGGCAACTCCCAGTATCAGCATGCCCCGGCACTCACCAATCCGGTGCGCGACGCAAAAGCCATGGCCGAAAGCCTGAAAGATCTTGGTTTTGAGGTCGTTTCCGGCTTCGATCTGACCAAGTTGCAGACCCAGACGACAATAGCGCAGTTCGCAAAGCAAGTGCGCGGGGCAGACATCGCGCTTTTCTTCTATGCGGGCCATGGCTTGCAGGTCTCAGGCAGCAATTACCTTCTTCCGGTCGATGCCGCGCTGGAGGACGAGACCTCGCTCGACTTCGAGGCGGTGCCTGTGGATTTTATTTTGCGGCAGATGTCGCGTGAGACCAGCATAAGGCTGATTTTTCTCGATGCCTGTCGTGACAATCCCCTTGCCGAGGTGTTGGCAAAAACCGCCGGCGTCAAGGGAGCAAAAAGCGGCCTTGCAGAAATCCCGATTGAGAATGGTGGCGCCGGCACGCTTGTCGCATTCGCCACCAGCCCAAATCAGGTCGCCTATGACGGATCGAGCGAACATTCGCCGTTCACCTCGGCGCTGCTTGCGCATATGGGCGAAACGAATGTGTCCATCAGCGAGGCAATGAACCGTGTTACCGCCGATGTCTTCAGGACAACCGGCGGCAAACAGCGCCCTTGGAGCAATGTCTCGCTGACCACTGAGGTTGTCCTGCACAAGGTCGATCTCAACGCGCCGCTGATTGTGGGCGAGGCGAGTGCCCCGGAAGGCGGCTCGGATATGCGCAACGCCACGGCCAATCCGGCGGGCTCCGCTGACGAGAGCGAACTTGCACTCAATATTCTCCGTCAGAAAATCCCAAAGCTTGCCTCTGACGACCCCATCTTTTTCGACCGTCCGATCAATTTCGGTGATCCCGAAATCGATGGGAAAAGTATTGCGGAACTCATAAAGGGCGAGCCACGCTTTAGTCCGGTGGAGGGCCTCGACAATTCGGTATGGAAAGGCAAGCATTGCAGCGGCTGCCACGATTGGAACGAGACGCGGCTGTGTGATCAGGCGAAGAATTTCGCCACCAACGACGTCTCCGTTCTGCGCTTGCAGCATCCGCTTGGGACACGTTTCAAGGTGGCGCTCGCCAAGTGGGCTCAAGGTGGCTGCAAGTAGGCGGGGCGGGATGGCATCCGGCCAAATTTCTGTCTTGGCGAATGCTCTAATAAGCGTCCGCTGATTGGTGCAGTGCCTCGATCTCGGCCATCTGGATGCCCATTTCGACGAACGCCGACAGCACGGAAAAACGGTCGGCGAGCGCGACACGTGCGAGGCCGGTGAGAATTCCGGCACTGATCGCATGGGCAAGAGGAAATGGTTGCAGGGCCGATACCGACGTCGCGTCCATTTCAGCACCGTCTTCATGCGATCCCGCAGCCAAGGCAATCCAGCCGACGGGGGTTGTTGGCGGCCTCGCCGCCGCCGCTATGAGATCTGCTCGATGGCGGGGGCTGTCCGGTTCGCCCACCCAGTCCCGAACAAGGGCGAGCAACTCGTGATCGGCCTGATCGAACCGGTCGCTTAGGTGGCTGAGGCATTCGTGGGCCCACCAGACCGCAGCCCGCTCGGGAAGCAGGTAGGCGCAAAATGTAATCGCTTCCTCGGGAATACCCCCGGCGAGGAGGTCACGGCAAAACGCGAGCGAGGGCTGTTCGGTTGGTGGAGTCCGCATCTCCTTGCCAATCGCGGGACACGCCGTGAAAAGGTCCCGTGCCGTTTTGAATCGGAGCCCATTGACCATGAACGCCACGCTTTCATCCAGGAGCTTTGGCCACTCAAGCCTCCGGCGCGGCGCGGGTCAAGTCTCAAGCCGTGCCGCGTTAAAAAACAGTCGAGCCGATTTCGCCTCCGACGTTGGCGACAGACAATCGCGCTGGAATTTGGTATGCTGCCGGTCAATTAAAATCGGATGCTCGAAATCGGATACTCAAACAGGAGGAGCGCTATGCTGTGGAAACGTTCAGTCTTTGTGTTGGCGGTCGTGTGTTTCTCGACCCATGCCAGCGCCGACCCGGCTCGGAAATCAGAAGACATCGTGAAGTTTTTTGCCGGTGCAGCTAACCTTGGCAAGTCTCGAGGAATTTGTGTTGGCTCCGAAGAGGAGTGCAAAAGCAAGAGGACGCCAGATGCGCAAGAAGGAGGCAAATCCAACCTCGACATGCTGATCAATTTCGGGTTGGACTCCGCCGAGCTCGACGCGACTGCTCGAGCTGAGCTCCAAGAGTTCGCCAAGGCGTTGAAGGACAACCGGCTGAGCACTTTCAGCTTCGTGGTCGAAGGCTACACCGACGCCACCGGCACGGTGCACTACAACCAAGGCTTGTCACAACGAAGAGCGAAATCGGTAGCGGCCTTCCTGACGGCCAGCGGTATTGAGCCCGCGCGCATCAATGCCGTGGGCATGGGCGAAAACAACCCGCGCAACGCCAACCCGTACGATCCTGCGAACCGCCGCGTGGAAATGCGGATAAAGACACAATAGCCGTTCCAAACTGCGCGGCGGCCGTAGGCGACAACAGTCTCGGTGTGAGAGACTTAGGCCGCGACGGGATGCTCAGAGCGTAGCCTGGATCGAGCCTATGAGGCCCGAAATGGCGTGCTTGTACTTTTCGAACTCCGGCGATGTCTGACGGATTTCGGTGGTGGTGGTTTGCGAGCTGACGTTGGTGGCCAGACGGCTCAGCTTCTGGCCCATTTTTCTTTCGGCCCAGTCCACCACATAACTGGCTGTCTTGCCGGTGAGAAAGGGGTTGGCCTGGATGACGGCCGATCCCAGCACAGCGCTCAGTTGCGCCGATCCTGCTGCCGACAGCACCTGATGTGCGCCTTCCATTCCAAGGAAATGACAAAGATAGAGTCGGCCCGCCGTGATCTGGTGACCGCGCTGGCGAAGGTAGGCCTCGCCTTCGCGCGCCAGATTGCGCACCATCTCTCGCGAGATCGTGGCGTCGTAGCGCAGAGCGAGCAGGTCGGCGGTCGAAAGGGAACGGGCAAGCTCCGGGCGGTAGGTATTCATCATCCTGATCCACGTCTTCGTTATGAACTGGCCAGCGCCGGTTGCAGAAGAATTAGGATTCTTGGCGCGAGCACTGCCGCCACTCTCGACATGAACGATGCGCTCGGTGAGCGTTTCGACGGCGGAGTCGTCTGAGGCGACAGCGGTAACCGTGCCCAAGGGGTCGATTGCCTCGCCATTTTGATAAAGTTCGAAATGCAAATGAGGTCCGGTCGAAAGCCCGGTGGTGCCGATATAGCCGATGATGTCGCCGGCCTTCACCTTGGTGCCGGCGCCGCCTTCGATTGCAAATTTCTGCATATGGGCATAACGCGTCTCACGGCCGTTTTCGTGCGAAATCTTGACCAGATTGCCATAGCTTCCCCCATCGCCCTGGAAGGTGATCTCGCCATCGAAGGCGGCTGCGATCGGTGTGCCCACGGGCGCCGCCCAGTCGACGCCCTTGTGGATGCGCACGGTCCCAAGGATGGGGTGCTTGCGTGGCCCGAAGGTGGAGGTCATGACACCATTGACCGGGCTGACCATGCCATTGGTGACCGTCAGCGAGCGAACCTGATCATCACCCGTCACGCACGCAAACTGGCCGTCGCTTTGCTGGAAGACGAAACAGTCGAGGCTATTTTCGCTCCCCTGGACGCCCACATAAAGCACCCGCCCCGCCTCCTCGTTCTTGTCGCGTGGCGTCTGCGAATAGATCAGCACCAGACGCTGATCCTCACTTGCAAAGGCGTCCAGATCCTGTCCTCGCGACAGATACATGATCGCCTCGCCGATCACACTGGTCGGAACACTGTTGCGGGCTGCTGTCGAATAGATGGCGTCGAGCAGACGGTACTGTCGTTTGTGGGTGCCTTCTTCCTGTGCGCCCGAATAGTTGAACAGATCTTCGCGGACCCAAGGATCAACCCCCGAGACGAATGCGCCTGCGGCGTCACGCGTGAGCGTGCCGACAAACACGTTCTTGGCGTAGATCGAAACCTGCATCAGGGACATTGTTGTCGTCTCGCGCGTCGGCCTGAACCCGCGCATGGCAACGACGTAGCCCGCTTCCAGACCGTCCCGGTTGAAGACTGCCTTGAGGGCCTCTCCTGCCAGCTTGGCATCGTCTGCGGAGAAATGCGCGTCCAAGGCTACGCTATCCAGAGTGCGATCGTTGAGGACCTTCACGAACGTGTCTTCAGTCGCCTCGAACCGCTGATACTCGTTCGTGACGGTCGCCACGCTCGTATTGTTTTCGATCTGGGTCTTCTGGAATGTCGGTAGGGCTGCATCGCCTGCATCGATCGTCTCACCCCAGCCCGCTTCGGGATCGTCGGCATCCGCCTTTTGATTGGAACTGGCCTCAAGATTGCTCGTGGCAGGCGACGGCTGAAGATCGTTCTGCAGATCGCTGGATGGCGCGTCAGGCGTGTTCCGTTGTGCCTGGAAGAATGCGAAATCCTCCTGCGTCGACGGTATTGTCGTCATGAATTTTTCGCTGGCGCTCAGCATGACGTCGGACAGGACTTCGATCTGGGGCGAAACGCCGGCCTGTTCGAGTTCTGCGGGGCGCGGGAGCACTCTGCCCTTCGTTGCGGCCCCGGCATCTGGCGCAAGGGTTATCCACATCGGGTCCCCCGCCAGGTCGATAATGGCGGGCACGTAGATGGATGCGTCGGCCGGCACATCGTCCGCTCCCTCGACGGCGTGCAACTCCTCGTCTTCGTCGCCGAATGACCAATAGTCGGCTGTAAGGTAGAAACCGGCGGCAACGGAAAGCAGCAAAGCCAGGACCATACCCGCCGTGAGCCTGCGCCATAGCGTGCGCCGGCGAAGGGCGGCGCGCGCCTGCTTCTTCTGCCTGAAGCTCGTGTCGAGATGGTGCGTCACGGATTGCTTCCGGTCAGGAAGAACGTCCACCGTACTTGTTCGAGCGTATCGACTTCGAGAAATTGCGCGGCGATGTGGCCGCGCTGCCAGCATTCGTCAATGCCACGGATCGAGAAACGTCGCCGATCGATGCACATTTCGGTCGATCCTGTGAGGATGGCGTGACCAAACACGTCCGTTGCATAGATGTAGACGTAGCGGTTGGTCAGCTCCTCGCGGATGACGTTCACGCATTGATTTGCTCCAATGGTCCACCAGCCGTCGGTCTGGTCCGCATCATCGACTTTCTGGCCGACGGCGAGATTGACGACATCGAGTGTCTGATTGCAGACCGTGAACTCGGCTCGCGCTTGGCTGGACGACAGCACGGCCAGCAGTGCGGCGCCCAAGATGACTGCCAGCCTGATGCGCCGGGTCAGGGCAGATAAGGCCCGCACCGGATCATCCTGCTTTCCAGGCAGGGCGGCAGACAAGTGGGACAAACACGAGCAGCGGCGTTCCATCGGCGCCCATGCTATCCGCCGAGCCGAAAATATTTGGCAGTGGCTGAGAACTGAGATCCGTCGGTTTCGATTTCCTCGAGGATTTTCGGCAACAGCTCCGAAGCCGGCGTCGGATTGGAGAACGAAGCCGCCTGAATGTCCTGAGGGCCAGTGATGACGAGTATTATCTGCGGCACGGATTTTCCAGCAGCCTTGTCGGAGGCGCCGAGACCAATCGGGATCCTGAAGGTCGCCTTGTCCGATTCTGCGACGACGCGGTCGTCGAGATTGAAAACCATGCCTTTGTGATCGATCAGCAGGACGCTGGAAATGAGCCCGCCACGCGTCACCAATGTGCCGCTGATTGGCGTGCCGTTCGGCACAGATGTCCGGTCAAGAACAAGCTTCGGCTGGGCGCTCCCAGTCTGCCCAAGAAAGCGCAGAAAATTGGTTACCTCGCATTGGCTTGGCTCAATGAGACGGACGCTGATGTCCGGTTCGACATGGAATTTTGCCTGGAAGTCGGCGAGCATGCGCTCGAATGGCTGGACCGCCGTGCCAAATCCTTCGATCGCGGCGGCTTTGTCGCTAGCAGACGTCACGGCAGCATAAAAACAGTCACCGCCGCCGAAGTGGCGAACCCAGGCAGTTCGTTGCGCGATATCGTCGACGCTGGCGGGCATCGCTGGTTTGGGGACGTTCAACGCCACGACGGGTTGGTCCGGCTGTTTGATTTTCGGCAACCCAGAATTTTGGCTGTCGGCGTTGGCGATGACCGGTGGGGCGGCATTGGATTTGGGTTTCGGTGTTGGGGGTGCCGCCAGCGGATTCGTCCGTAGCTCGGGCGTTTTGGCCTCGACAATCTCTGGCTGAGGCGGCGGTGGTGTTTGGACTGCTTCGGCTGGTGGCAGGGTTGGGGCGGTCGCCTCTGACGGCGACACCGGCGTTTGCCTATCGGGGGCCATCGCATCGGATCGGATCGGCGGCGATGCCTTTTCGGGCGGCTGCGCGTCCGTCGCGGGTGGCTTTGGCGGGACCTCGGTCCGCAAGGGGACGTCGACGGGCTTGGCCGCCGGCGGCTTTTGCGCTGCCACAGCATCAGGCAGGTCCTCAGCCGGTCGTGTGGAGGCCTGCGTTTTCGGCTGCGCGGACGGAACAGCCTTTGGCGGCGTCGGGGTGTTACCGACAGTGTGCGTCGGAGCGGGCTTCGGCGTTTCGGGCGCGGGCCTTGCTGGCTCAGCAGCGGAAAGCGACGTCGTGCCCACGGTCGGCGTCGCGGGCGACATGATGCCGTTCAGATAGAGGCCGCCTCCAGAGGCGACAGCCAGCGTCGCCAAGGCGGCGAGCGTAATGGTTCGGGTCTTTGTGGATCGGCTAGGCACATCAGCCGTCCCCGCCCCCGAGGCGAGGACGGCCGGACCTCGCGGCCCAGACAAAAGCGGGGGCCGCATATGCTCGACAAAGCGCTGCCCGCCTGAACCCGTCGCGGGCACATTGTCATGTCGCTCGACTTTCGGCGGCCGGGCCTCATTCTTGCTTTCCGGAGCAGAGCCTTGCCCTGTGCGCTTCAGCCCCGGCTGTTCGCGGAGCGTGACGGAAGGCGGCCGCATTGTCGCCTCGTCGTCGTCACGGGTCATTCTGGCGACTTCCGCCATGCTGACCGGCCGGTCCCGCGGATCCGGTTGCAGCATGGCTTCGACTATGCCGCGAAAATCGTCGTCGATATCGGAAAGATCGGGCACAGTCCGGCGCTTTTCGATGACTTCGAACTGCGAGCCGCTCATATCGATCGGCTTGCCGCGCAAAGCGGCGACCAGCACCAGCCCCAGGCTGTAGATGTCGGACTGCTCACTGACGTCGCCGCCGTAGAGCCCGAGTTGCTCGGGTGAAACGTAGTTGTACTTTCCCGCGAACTTTCCGCCGATCAGGGTCTCTCCGCCCACGGTCGCCGAGCGTGCGATACCGAAATCGATGATCTTTGCACGGTCAACCCGGTCTCCCGGCAGGATGATGTTATCTGGCGAGAGGTCGCGGTGTATTGCTCCGGCCTGGTGCACAGCGCTTAGACCGGACGCGAGGCGGTGGCAGAGCTTGCGTACCTCTGCCGTCGGCATCGCCCCACGCCGCATGATGTCGAACAGCGATGCGCCGTCGACGAATTCCATGGCGAGGTAGGGCCGACCGATGCCCGGATCGATCGTGAAGACGTGATAGCGGACGACCGCATCATGCGAGAGGTGATTGAGGATAGTGGCTTCTTTGCGAAACAAGGACAAGATCGTTTGGTCGCGGGCGAACTCTGGCAAAACGATCTTGATGGCGACATGGTCGCCGGTCTGGATGTTGTGGCCCCGGTAGACCTCGCCCATGCCGCCGAATGCGATCCGCTCGTCAAGTTCATAGATGCCGCTGAGTTGCGTCCCCACGACGGTGTTGGCTGCGCCGGGCGATATCCGCGTCTTGTCGTCCTCGCTCATCAGCGTCGCCCCTCCGCTTTGGACAGATCCGGACGAGGCGATTGTCTAACGTGCCCGCCGCCGATCTTCACAAGCACGACGGTCACATTGTCAGTCCCGCCACGCGCCAGAACCATTTCCAGCAGGTTTTCGCAGGCCGCCTGAGCTGTTGCGGACACGGTCGCTGCCTTGATTTCGGCATCGGTGACATGCGCCGTCAGGCCATCCGTGCTCAACACAAAAACGTCACCCGGCAGGATTTCGCCTTGCTGGAAATCGATGACAACCTCGTCGTTGACGCCGACCGCCTGGGTAATGACATTGCGGCGCGGCCAGGTGAGCGCTTCGGCTTCGGTGAGCATGCCTGTGTCGAGGAGCTCCTGCACTTCGGTATGATCTTTCGAGATCTGCGAGATCTCGGCGTCGCGGATCAGATAGACGCGGCTGTCACCAGCCCAGAGGCAGGCAAACCGCCCGTCCATGACCAGTAGTGCAGCAAATGTGGAGCCGATTGTTATGCCGCGCGATTCGGATATGCCGCGGATCTCGGCATTGGCCCTGCTCAGCCTGTCCTCGAAGCGCGCCCGAAGATCAGGTGCGGAGCTTGCAATCCCGATCGTTGCAAGGTGGTCGACGATACTGGCTGAAGCGACCTCTCCGGCGTCGTGCCCACCCATTCCGTCGGCAACCGCCCACAGGCCAGTTTGGGGCTCGACCAGGTAGTTGTCTTCGTTGAGCTCCCGCACGCAGCCTCTGTGGCTGACGCCGAAGCTTTCAATGGGAAGGGCGACATTGTTCAATTTGCCACCAAACGCTTCTTCAGCGTCCTCCGCGGCGCACCTTCGGGCGCGCGCTCACGCCACTTTGCCATAGGCTCAGCCATTAAAGTATCGAAAACTAAAATATGTTTGCGTCTGGTTTTGCGCTTCGGCGGCTTGCTATCCAACCTCCCCGTCTCAAAACGCCTTGGGACAGGTGAACCCGGAAAGGGCAGGGAGCAAGAAGGGGTTGGTGCCCGAACCTGCCTGGATCGTATAGGTGACGTCGCGGCCGCCGATCACGAAGCGGGCCTGCTGGCTTCCGTCATTGCCGGTGATGGCAGCCTTGTCCAGAAGCCGCTTCAGGGCCCACGGCCCTTCGAACTGGATGGCTGAATCGCGGCCTGGCATTTCCGGCGTCAGGTTTAGACTGGCGGATCCCGAAGCTGTCCCGATCGGCCAGGCCACCGTGCCTGGTCCGTTGCCCGTTTGGTTGCTCTGGATAGTCTGACCGTCGACATCGAGTATCGCCGTGTCGGCATCGCCATGCAGGGAGTAGGGTGTGAAGGTGATGCTGACGGAGGGCACTGAACCGCCCGATGGAAAAAAGGCATTGCGGATTTCCGCGGCGAGCTGGAAATCCTTCAAGGTCGATTTCGACAGGTCACGTCCAAAGCGCGCATCCTGTTTCCAACTCCAGTCCTGGCCGGTCATGTCTATCAGCGACGCAAGATATTGTGCGAAGAACCGGTCCATCAGCCCGCCCGGGGCGAACAGTTTCGCGAAATCCTCCACCGCGATATCCTGCGTGCCGTTGCCGTCGAAGGGGTAACGACCGTTGATCACTGCCTCACAGGGTACTGTGACCGCCTGGTCAAGTACCTGGTTCAAGTTTGCCACCGAGGTTTCGGCGACGTTGCTTTCAAACTCATCTGCCGTCGCGTTGACCATCCGGCCGAGCTGCTTGGGCAGACGCGAGACATTGGCGCGAAGGGTGGCTACTTGCAGCTGCAAATTGCTATTGACGCGCTCCATCTGCGAAGGCACGTCGGCCGCCAGTCGCAGGCTTTGATAGATATCGCTGAAGTTCTGGGTCAGTGCATCGATTGGGCGGTGTCCGGCAGGGCCGTTTACCAAGGTCTGGAAGGATCTGAACCGCGCTTCAATGTTCGCGCCCGGACTCAGGTTTTGTGCGTCAGCGGACCTTGTGCCGGCGCGACCTTGCGATTTGCCTTTGGCGATGTGTATGCCGATGCGGGCCAGGCCCTTGGCTAAATCAACGGCGCTCCGTTGCTGGTTTGGAGCCGTGCCTGCTTCGGCCTCGGCGCCCGGACTGTCACCTGGATCATGCGTCAGAGCCGTTTCATTGGCGATCGCCGCAAACAGCTGCTTTATTGGCGAGGTAGGGGAAGCAGCGGCTGAAAGGGCTATGTAGTGCGGCTTGTCTGCCAGCATCGTCCTGAATTTCAACTGGTCGAGAACGCTGTTCCACGCTGCGGCGAACTCCTTCCCGTAGCGATCGAGAAGTTCGGGCCCGAGCTCGAGCAATTGCTGATCGATGTCGCCCTGTTCGCCGCCGCCACCGAGGACCCATTGTTCGTCGACAAGCATCTGCGCAAGGCGCGACAGCTGGGCAAGGTAGAACTTGTTGAAGCCGGCATAGGTGTAGATCCCGGGAACGCGAAGGCCCGACACATCACTGCCGTCGGTACGCTCGAACAGCAGCTGCGCTTCCGGGCCACCTTTGAAGGAAACGGAAAAGTCATCCAGCGCGGCCGCGTATGCTGCCGACCGGATCAAAGCGGTCGCCCGATCGGCAAGGCTCATGCGACCGAGAGAGCGTTGGGCGGCTTCAACAAGCGGCTGGTTCAGTTCGAAAATGGGATCATAGGCGTCGTCCAATGCAAGCATTGCGCGCAGATGCTTTTCGAGGTGGCCGCGTCCTTCTCGGTTGTTTTCGCCTGGGTATCGGTTCTGTTCCCAATCCTGCTTCATCCAGGAAACGATCAGCGCGTCATCGACCTTCGGTGCCTGGCCGCCAAGCATCAAGTAGATTTTCAAAGGTTCGTAGAGTGCGACGGGATCGCCCATCTTGGCTTGGATCGTACGCTCCGCCTGAATGAGCAGGCGCGAGCGGAACATGCGTTCCAGCGCTTGCCGATAAGCCGTTTCGGATGCCGAAAGAAGTCTCTCCCGCTGACTGAGGCCGAATGTCTCTCTGACCGGTGTCGGCAAGCCGCCGGAATCGAACCCGGCCGGCAGGTCGCGCAATTGGTCGAGCGGGCCGATGACGTTTTCCAGGTCGACATCGGTCACCGTCGTCGCTTTGAGCAGCGTATCAGCTGTTTCGCGATATTGGGCCACGGCCTGAGCCGTGGAGGCGATGAGCGAGCGGTTGCCCGCGAAGCTCACGGCCAGCGCCCCCAATATGGCGGTTGCGGTCAAAGCAATTGCGGCAAGCCCGCAATATCTGACGATCGCCGCCCGCCGGTCAGCTGATCTGTCGGATGAAACCCAACCGGATTCGGCAAAAATCACGTCCGTCAGCAGATCGTGCAGAAAGAAGCTTTTGCCGGTTCCGGAGAGATGAGGTCGGGAGTTGCTGCCGAAATCGCGACCAATGGCGCCCAGCACCTGATCGATCGGCGTTCCTTCTTGCGTGCCTGACGAAAAATAGAACCCGCGCAGGCTGACATTGACCTGGGTGCGCACCGGGTCGAACAGACCGGCTACAAACTTCCCAATTCGGACCTTGAGGGCGCCGAACTGTGCCGGGAAGCCAAAGATGGCGATGCGCGTGACCGGATCGGTTTCTTCCTGGAGGCGGTCAGTCATCTCCTCCGCCAGTCGATTTGCCAGCGCATCGAATTCGGCGGGGGCCTGGCCGGACATGTTCCTGTCGCGCTCTGCGGTCTGGAATGTGGCTCCCCATACTTTGCGTCTGCGCGGCTCATCGAAGCCGCCGAAATAATCCATGAACCCCGAAACAAGATCAGCCTTGGTGAAAAGCAGATACACTGGAAACTGGATTTTCAGCGTCTCGTAGATTTCTCGCAGGCGGCTGCGTATCTCGGTGATGTGCGCGTCCAATTGCTGATCGTCGAGGCTGATGAGATCGGCCAGGCTGATGGCCAGGATGACACCGTTTATCGGTTGCCTGGCGCGGTATCTCTTGAGCAGCGACAAGAAGGCGAGCCAGCTCTTGTTGTCGCGTTCAGCGTTGGAATCTTGCGTCGTGTAGCGCCCGGCCGTGTCGATCAGCACGGACTGGTCGGTGAACCACCAGTCGCAGGAGCGAGTGCCTCCAACGCCAGCCACCGGCTGAGCATCCCCCGAACCGGCAAGCGGAAAATTCAGACCCGAATTGACCAGTGCCGTCGTCTTGCCCGCCCCGGGCGGGCCTATGACGACGTACCAGGGGATCTCATAGAGGAAGTTGCGCTTGCCGCTAGATCGCTTGAGGGCAGCCACGGCCTCATCCATGCGCGCTTGAAGCACCCGCGAATCGTCGCTGAGGTCGTCATTATGTGCAACGGCAGTCTCGAGCTTTTTTTGCGCCCTTCTCGCTTGCCAAAAACGCAGCCCATAAAAAACAACGAGTATTGAGGCGATCACACCGATGATGGTCGCGCGCAGCCAGGCAGGTCCCAGAGGACGGACATCGGCGAAGCGGATCAACGGTCCCGCAAACCACACAGCCGCGGCGAAACCGGCCAACGCCATCATGCTGAATATCCGCAGCAGCCACAGCCTCATCGGCGTTGCCAACAGAGGGCCTTCATAATGTCTCTTCCTTGGCGATCATCACATCGACACGGCGGTTCTTGGCGCGGCCTTCCGCCGTCGCATTGTCGGCGATCGGCTCGTCCTCGCCCTTGCCATCCACCGATAGCCGCGAGGAATCGCTGAATCTCCATGCCATCATCGATTCGACAGCCTTCGCCCGGGCGACGGAAAGGTCGTAGTTGGATTTAAAGGGGCCCGACCTTCGCGGCTTCACATTGTCCGTGTGGCCGACAATCCGGATTGGACCGGGTTCGGGCTCCAAGGCTGCGGCGATATCCGCAGCAATGGGCTGGAAATCCGGCTTCGCCTCGGCCCTGCCGGACTGGAACAGCAGAAGATTGTTGATTTCCACCACGATGAAGTCGCCCTTCGTGCCGACGGTCAGCCCACCGCCTTCGACGTCCTTGGCCAGTGCTGAGCGAATACGATCGATCTGCTTGATTGTCGCCGCGGATGGGGTGACTTTCACCGGCTCAGCCAATGGCGCGACGCTAGCTCGTTCGATGGCGACTGGTGTGGAGGGATTGAGTGCCAGCAGTGTGCCGGCGGTGGCCTCGCCTGCATCGGTGATGAAGACCCGCAACGCGAAGAATGTCGCCGTCAACAGCGCCGACGCCGCTGCCGCAAGGACCCAGAGCGGCAGACGGGCCGACGGCTGCGCCATCGTCGCCGCCAGACCCTGCCAGCGCGGCGAGATGTCCTCACCGGCGCGCGCTCTGAAGTAGCGCAGCGTCTCGTAGACGTCGCGTCGAACGCGTTCGAGGTTGTTTTCTTCTCGCGTCAGCCCTCGATACTGGCCCTCAAAACCCAGCGACAGGCAGGCATGCATCAGTTCGAGCAGATCGTAGTGCTTCTCGGGATCGGCCAGGATCTTGTTGAGTGCTTCATAGAAGCCTGTTCCAGCAGACGCGGTGTGAAAGAACTGCGACAGCATGCTGTGCCGCGCCCAGGCATCGTTTTGTGGCCAGGGTAGGTTGCCGATGAGATCGTCGACGGTTTCACACAGGGCAAATTTTGCAATCCGGGCATCTTCTTCGGCAACCCCTGATTTCGCCAGCGTTCTGTCGAACTTCTCAATCGCTTCGGCGACATGGTCAGCCAGCAGCCCCGCTTGCCTCTTCACCGGGACAAGCCTGAGCTGGCCGAGCAGCATCAGCAATGGTGCGGCGGCTGCAAGGATCGGGTTTGCGGCGGAATAACTGACATTGGCCGTGGCACCGACCAGGGTCTCCTGCCGGATGGCCGGCGTCGGCACTGCCGCGGAAGCGCCGAGTTCTGCCGCGCCGGACGGAGCGCCTTGACCAATCACGGTCCCAGATGTCCAGCCCGGCGCATTGCGCAGGCCGATGCCGGGATCGAACACCGTTGATTCCTTCATCCGGGAGGACAGCCCGCCATCTGCGACGGGCTCCGGAGGGGCCGGCGCCGGTTTCGGCTCGCGCCTTGGAGTGGCGCGAATGACGGTCTTGCCCGCCGGGCCGAAAGGATCGTCCTTCGAGCTCATCGCCCACCGTCCCGCAGGCGGCGCCAGAGGGTCGCAAGGTGGATTGTGAACGGACAAAGGAAATTCAGACGCTGCTGTCCAGGGCTGTGTCCGCAGCAAGGGGGGTTAACAGACGCTATCCCGCTGTAACATGACATTTGCCGCAGACCCCAGGTTAATCAACCTTACCCGATTGGCGAACTGTCGTATGTGACTGTAATCTCAGAATTCGTCGATTGGAACCGACGTCTTACACGGAAGCCACTTTCTTCGCCGACGACCGCACCACGGCTGCGTTGCAGCAGTCTATTTTTGCTTTGCGGCTTTGGCGTAGGCCTCACTGAAATAGGCCAGGAATATGTCCAGCATGCCGTTTTCGTGTGCTTCCTCCATGGTCCGCCACGTCGCGACATAGGCGTCCCAGGCCTGGTTCTTCTTCGACGCAAACGAGGTAGGGGGGATTTTCCTGCCGATCGCCTCAGGCGACAGGTCGTCAAGTAGCCGGGAGAGCGCGGCTTGCATTGCGGCATAGGTGGCAAGTTCGTGCGTCTTGAGATCACGGAATGCGTCTTCAATACTGCGCCTAGCATCAAGATAGCCGGCCCGGCGACGGGCGAACATGATTTCAAGGATGTCGTCGGTTCCTGGGACGAACTTCAGCGGATTGTTGTCGGCGGCGCTGATCATCGTCCGTTGTGGGCTCTTGGCCAGCATTTTCGCGGCCGCGCGCGCTTTCAGCAGCACGCTCAGTTCCTCGACCACCGCCCGCAGCACCACGCCGATTTCGGCCGCGACTTCATGGCGGTCGCGTGATTGAAGCAATTCCGACGAGATACCGGCTCCTATAGCAATTTCCCGCAGCACGTCGTCCCTGGTCGAAGGGAGAGGCGCAGGTCGCGACGAGGGCGGCGATCCAGGAACGCGCTGCTCGAGCCTTTGGTCAGCCGGAGTGACGATTGGCTCATCGGCGAATTCGAACGGCTTATCCGTCGCGACGGGCCTGTCTCGTTGCGTCGAACCGTGGCTTGGATGGCCTGTCGCGGCGCCCTCATCGTCGATGGATACGAAGATGACATAGCGGCCGATCAGCACCCGGTCGCCGTGATCCAGCCGGTGCGTGCCGGTCATGCGCTGGTTTGACCCGTTGATATAGGTCCCGTTGCGCGAGACATCATGCAACCAAAACGCGCCTGACTCGTATCGAACCTCGCAGTGCCGGCCGGAGATGAACTTGTCAGGGTCCGGTAATGTCCAGTCACAGGCCTCCCGGCCGATTTCGAAACCACGATCGCGCGCCGCGTAGCGGGTCGAATTGCCAGCGGGTAGGGCGTCGGCATTGTTGATTTGCAGGCTGATGTACATCCTGGATCGCCGTCGATCGGTTACCGATATTGCGCCATTGTAGCAGTTTGCGCGCACAACGGGACAGCAGCGTTTCGGGATGATGAATCGAGGGGGCAAGCTCCAATGACCATGCGGCCCTTTGGTCAGCAGGACAACATGTGCTAGTCTCAACACAGTCTGGTGCGGCGGGTCCAAAAGAAGTTCCTCAACGGGTTGCGGGACCTTTAAATCCTCCACACCGGCGGCCGCGTCCAGGAGGGGCACGACCATGCCGAACGAACGTGCCACGGTTGTCCAGACACCGGTTGGCTCCGAGTTGTTGACTTTCACGCATCTTGTCGGGCGCGATGAGATCAGCCGTTGTTTTGCCTACACGGTCGGGTTCGTGAGCACCGACTCCAATATCGATCCGCTGAAGATGCTGGGTGGCCCGGTCTCGATCGAAGGTGAATCCGATCCGAAGCGCTGGTTCAGTGGCATTGTATCCGAGTTTCGGCTCACCGGGATTGAGGATCGGCTGGCCTACTATGAGGCAGTCATCAGGCCGTGGCTCTGGTTTGTCGGCAACACCAGCGATTGCCGGATCTTCCAGAACAAGAGCGTCGTCGACATCGTCAAGGACATCTTCAAGAAATACAGCGCGGCGGAATTCGATCTGCGCCTCCAGGGGTCCTATCCCCCGCGCGAATACTGCGTGCAGTACGATGAGACCGATTTGGACTTCGTCCAGCGGCTGCTCGAGCATGAGGGCATCTTATATTTCTTCGAGCACGATGACGGCAAGCACACGCTTGTCTTGGCTGACGCCATGAGCAAGCTGAAGCCTGCGCCGGGCTACGAGAAAGTGCTCTACAACTTTCAAGGTCAAGGTTCCCGGCGTGATGTCGAGTACATCACCGCGTGGATACCGGGCAGTTCGGTGCGCCCCGGCGCTTATGCCCATACCGACTATGATTTCAAAAAGCCGGGCGCCGACCTCATGGCCAAGTCGGCCCAGCCGTTCAGCCACAAGCTGGCCGCCGGCGAGAACTACCGCCAGCCCGGTGCGCATCTCGAAGTGGGCCGGGGCGACAGCCTGGCCGCGATCCGGCGCGAGGAAATCCAGGCCGTGCACCAGCGCATCGCCGCTGTCGGCACCGTGCGCGGCCTCTATTCGGGCTGCACGTTCAAGCTGGACGGCTTTCCGCGTGACGACCAGAACCAGGAATATCTGGTGGTGAGCGCCGAATACAGGCTGTTCGACCCGGGTTACAGGCCCCATGCCGACGTCGACAGCGAGAACTTCCAGGTGATCCTCGGCGTGGCGCCGACCGCCGTGGCCTATCGCCCGCCACGGATCACGCCGCGGCCAATCATGCGCGGACCCCAGACCGCGACCGTGGTCGGTCCGTCCGGCGAGGAAATATTCACCGACAAATATGCCCGCGTGAAGGTCCAGTTCCATTGGGACCGTCTGGGCAAGAAGGATGAGAACAGTTCCTGCTTCGTGCGCGTATCGCAGACCTGGGCCGGTAGCGGCTGGGGGTTCATCCAGATACCGCGCATCGGCCAGGAGGTGATCGTCGATTTCATTGAGGGAGACCCGGACCTGCCGATCATCACCGGCCGGGTCTACAACGCCTCCCAGATGCCACCTTACGGGCTGCCGGGCAGCGCCACGCAGTCCGGCTGGAAATCGGATTCCTCCAAAGGCGGCGGCGGCTACAACGAACTGATGTTCGAGGATAAGGCCGGCTCCGAACTGGTCAATTTCCAGGCGCAGAAGGACCACAACCTTCTGATCAAGCACGACCGCACCAAGCTCGTGCAGCACGACCAGTCCGACCGTATCGACCACGACGCCAAGCACTCCGTCGGCCACAACCTCGACGAGGACGTCGGCAACAACAAGACGGTCAAGGTCGGCGTCGACCAGACGACCAACATCGGCTCGAACGACACCGAGACGGTGGGTGCGAACCGCTCGCTGACGGTTATAGCCAACGAGACGATTCATGTCGTTGCGAATTCGACCGAAAACATCGACGCCAACCATTCGCAGACGGTTGGGCTGGTGCAGACGGTTACGGTGGGCGCGGCGCGTGTCGATACGGTAGGGGCGGCTGAAGCGCGAACGGTCGGCGCATCACAGACGAACACGATCGGCGCGTCGCGATCGGTGAGCGTGGGAACGGCGCAGGATCACAGCATAGGAGCTAGCGACAGCTGGCAGATCGCTTCCAACCAGAACGTGTCCATAGGCGGCAGCCACACGGAGAGCATAGCGAAGAACCAAGGCTCGACCGTCGGGGGCGCACGTACCGCTTCGGTCGGCAGGGACGATTCGACATCCGTAGCCGGCGCGCATTCGCTTTCCGTTGGCAAAGACAGTGCCATTTCGGTCACCGGCAACGGGACGATCAAAATCGGCAAGAAGCTGGTCATCGATGCCGGAGATGAAATCCTCATCAAAACGGGCTCGGCCAAGATCATGATGAAGAAGGATGGCACGATCGCTATCGAGGGCAAGGACATCTCGGTCAAGGGGTCGGGCCAGATAAGCATCAAGGCATCGAGCGACATCACTATGAAGGGCTCGAAGATCAGCGAGAATTGAGGTGCAGCGATGAGCGACGTTCGCGAACGCATTGACGGTGTGGTGATCGGCATCTTTCTCGGTTTCGACGACGCAGCGTCGCCGCTCGTGGTGTTCCCCGGCAATCCGGAGGAGACAGCCTTGCCGGCGCGCAGCTTGACTGCGCTCACATCCGACATGATCGGCTCCGAGGTGGCCTTGCTCTTTCAGGAGGGCGATCCCGCCAAGCCGCTTATCGTCGGCCGCGTCGTCGAGCCGGCACGCAAGATCGCTGCGCCGCAAATCGTGCGCGACGGCGAGGGCGTTCGCATCATCGGGGAAGAGCGCATCGAACTGCGTTGCGGCAAGGCGACGATCCTGATGGAAAAAGATGGTCGCATCATTATTCGCGGCACCTACGTCACGAGCCACGCGAGCGCCGCCAATCGTATCCGAGGCGGTTCGATCGATCTCAACTGATGTTGGCGGCAACCGGAAAACCGAAACCAGAAGGCGCGCCGGAGCAGCGCCGAATAGTACCGGATGTCGTCAGGCAGCATGCCGAGCAGGCCGCGTTCTTCTGGTCCCAGCGCGACACGCTGATGGAAGATGATCCGCCGGACCTTGATGTCGTCGCCGGCGTCGACCGGCGCTTGGAAGCCAATCTGGATGGACTGCGTATTGCTGGACCGGCCGCCTGGCCGTTCGTCACCGCAGCGTATGAGGATTTTCCCGAAAAGGGCGAATTGTTTCTCTATGGATGGATGGCGATCGAGCAGAACGACAGTCGCCGCGTGGCCGACGCGGTCGAGTTCGGCCGTCAAAGCCAGGACGACGCTCGTGGATTGGTCGGCGCGCTGGCATGGCACCGACCTGGGACGATCGCCCTGCTGGTGCGGGACTGGATCGGGGCGCCGGATGCCTTCAAGCGATTTCTCGGCGTATCGGCCTGCCTTGGGCATGGCGTCGACCCGAAACAGATGCTGGCGCGCCTCGTGCGCGATCCGGATGCGCGCGTTCGGGCCACCAGCCTGCGGCTTGCCGGCAAATTGAAGCGTGCCGATCTGGCTCACGAGTTGCGGAACGCGCTCTCCGATCAGGAGGAGAACGCGCGCTTCTGGGCCGCCTGGTCGCTGGCCAAATTCGGCTCCGGCGATCTCGCCGGCAAAGAGCTCCGTAAGGTTGCAGTCCTCGGCGGACCCCACGCGCTGGCCGCACTCCGCGCCGTCGTCAAGGCCGGGCCGGAGCAGGACGTCCGCGCCTGGATGGGGGGCCTGCTGAAGAACCCCGAAACCGCTGCCATCGCCGTGCGCGGATCAGGCATGCTCGGCGACCGGACCATCCTGCACTGGTTGATCCACCAGATGCGTAAACCAGCGCTTTCGGTAGCGGCTGGCGCCGCGCTTTTGGATCTACTCCCCGAGGCGCGCGAAGCGGATTTGTTTACGACCGACCCAAGCCATGTCGGGCCAGCCTTCGCAGAGCATTTTGGCGATGATGTTGCGCGCGTGCCGTTCGCGGACAAAGTGAAGGCTTGGGGGGCCAAGCTGAGGTCGGTTTGACTTGGATATCAGCGCCAGCCGGCAGGATCAACGAAGCGTCTAATCCACTTCATCGTGTTGGGGTCAGAAAAAAAGTCGGTGTAAAAATCCGGATGATCCTGAATGAGGGCTGGCTCAAGGATGCGAGAGGCCTGAAAATATTCGTCCGGAATGTTGCCTGGCCGATTGACGTCTCCAACCACAGGCTCCGTTCCAATCACCGCGACGGACCCATTGGGATGATCGGTAAGCTCGAGGCGGCTCTTTAGGGAGTATTCCTTCAGCCGCTGCGACAGTTCGGGGTGCAGGTCGAGTGCGCTCCCGAGCATTGTAATCCAGCTGACCGTCTTTAGTCCGCGCGAGCGTGCCGCCAATGTCGCCTCGAGATCTTCGACATCGATGCACCAGAACCTCCGGGCCCGATAGTAGATCTCTTCAAACGCAACCGCCTTGTAGGTCGGGTTGTATGCGAACGTCAGCCCCCCGTGGCCTGACTTGAATCGAACCCGGGCAGCGATATCGCGTGAAGCCTCGATCATCCTCTCGACGTCGAAGCCGACGGGGAACAGAAAGCGGGCGCAACTCATAACCCCACGATCACGGAAATGCACTCCATAGAGAGAGAGACTATAGCTTCCGGCCGGATCTTCGATTCCGCGCCCGTCCCATAGCCTGAGCTCGAACCCTCGCCCTTCGCGTATGCGCTTGCGCGCCGGTTCCAGGTAGGGGAGCCAACGACCTCCGGCCAGCGCGACCTTTACGCTGGCTGTCGTTTCCGGTTGATCCGTGCGCCTCCAGTCCGCGAGCTCGGCGAGCTTGTACATACGAACCGATCCCTTCGGCGCAAGGGAAAGAAACACAGCAACAAGATGATCGAGTTCCGCGACGCTGGGTCCTGTCAGATAAACAGTTAGGTCGAGCAAAACCTTACAGATCGCTGGCTCAACGCCATCGTGGTAAAAGACCTTCTGCAGTGGTGGCGGAAGCTGAACGATCGATCAATCCTCCTCGCGACCATTGCGTTTCTCGTCGATAGATGACTCCGTCACCCCTATTCTATATGTCAAGTACGCTTCAAACGTCTTAAACGTTGCATTTATATTCATGTACTCATATTCGACAAAGACTGGATCTCCGTTAGGGTCTTCCTTGTTCGGAATGAGAACAATGAAATAGGGAAGGCCGTCGCCGGCCACGACCAGCAAATGATCTGATTTGAACGGGTCATCGTCGTCCGACTCCCAAATGCTCGTCCAGCTTTCAATGATATCCGCTTCCCACGGGGTACCGTGATCCTCTGTGGACAGGATCTTTCCCGCGCCTTCAAACCTTGACCATCCATTGTATTTGGACAGAAACATCCGAAAGTCCGCCGGCAATTGACGCCCCAGAATACTTTCTGTTTTCGCTATC
This sequence comes from Mesorhizobium sp. B2-3-2, assembly GCF_006442295.1. Lineage (NCBI taxonomy): Bacteria > Pseudomonadati > Pseudomonadota > Alphaproteobacteria > Hyphomicrobiales > Phyllobacteriaceae > Mesorhizobium > Mesorhizobium sp. B2-3-2. The sequence continues at coordinate 23,739 of NZ_VFWA01000015.1, forward strand.
TGCTCCTCGCTTGCCGGTTCGCCGCGCTTTCCAGGGTACTCCTTGTCAACCGCCAACAGGTAGTATTCACGCATTAGTTCGAGCAGACGGTCTGCCAGGGCAATGATGTTGGATTGCTTGCTCATCGCTTTTAACTCCCTCCAGCGCAGCAGTCCGGCGCCACGCCCGTGTGCGAGTTGTTCATCTCTTTGAGTTGTGAGCCCATGCATCGGTTTGGACCTCTCGACATCACTCTCAAATTGGCGCTCGAAGTCGGATGGCCACCGATCTGCAGGTCTACCGAGTGGTCGATATCGATACCGACCATGTCATTGTCGACCTTGTCCATAACCTCCTTTTTGCATTTTTTTGTAAGTCCGTCATGAGGGACGGCCTTCGCCTTCCCACTTTTGATGTCGTCCCTCAGGTCCTCAATGGTGACAAGTGAATCCAGCCGCGCCTTGGCGCGCTGTGCGTCTGTGCGTCTTCTGACGCCCGCCGATGAACGTTGTGGCGCGGCCGCGTTTCGAGTCCTTGCGCACTCTTCATTTATCGCTTTGCACTTCGCGCAAATCTCCATTTTTTCGCACGTGGTGTATTTCGTGTCGCTGGTCTTGGGTGCATCCTTGCACTCGATCGTCAGCGCATTGTCTCCGGCATCGCCCACTGCGAACATCGGGTCGACATTGCCGGCCAGGTCCACGGTGTTCTTGTCGTTGTGAAACTTTTTGTCAGTGTGGCGGCAGGCATTCTTCCCGTCCATCTTTACGTCGAACGAGTAGGTGATCCAGTCGGTGGCCTTCTTGAATACGTTGGATTTGACACCGCCCACCGTGCCGGGTTCGTCACCTGAACTCATGCCATATTGCGAGCCCTTGATCGCAATCATCTTGCCGCCTTTGGCGAAAACCGTCGTCGTGCCGTCTTTCAGCGTTCCCTGATTTGCGATGTTCGGGTAAGGCAGTGGGATCGGCCCGCCGGGGCTTGGCGTCTTGCAGACATCCGGAATGGTCGCGATTGATATCCCAATCGTTCCCTTGTAGGTCAGCCCTAGCCCATTGACGACGATATGGCTGGGCATCAGCTTGACCTTCTCGGTCCGCCGAGCAGGACTGCTGCCCGCGCGCCGTTCTCGGAACTCGCCCAGAGCAGCGACAGCGCCCCCCTTTGGTATCCTCGTGCCTCGGCTTCCGTGACAAGACTGACGAACAATGGTCCCGAAGCGGCGCCGACATCACCCCAGCAATCGGCTGGCGTTTCGAAATCGGCCGCATCTTTGAAACGTCCCGAATTGCGCAGCACGGCGAACCCGTACTCGTTGCCACGGTAGCGTTCGCCGTTCATGTCGCAGATTATCCTGTCGACCGGATCGATCGGCGCCTCCTCGGAGAGGAAACGGAACGCCGCGCCAAGCCCTTCGCCGAGCACGACTGTTTCGGTCTTGATCCTGTTTTCCTCGCCAGCCGTGGAGACGCCAACGACTTCGAGGAGTGGCTGTAGCGCAAATGCTCGTGCAGTGGTCAATTTTGCCAGCAGACAGAATCCTGCCGCCTCCCCCGGGCAGAAGCCGTAGATGTTACGCTCAGAGTGGAGTTGCTCGTTTTCGTCCAGCCACTCTAGGGTTTCCGGCCCAAGATAGGTATCGACGCCACCTGCGAGACAGAACGTGGCTTTTCCATCTCGCAGTGTCTTGCAGGCATGGTAGATCGCAAGCAGCCCCCCGGCATGGCCACCCTCGATCGACCCCCCACCTTCGAGGGCGACATGCTCGGCCAGTCGCTTGCGTAGCTTGGAGTTGACCTGGGCGGCGAAGCCTTCCGGTTGACCTGGCCGCGGCTCGCCTGTGGAAAGGATAAGAGAAATTGCGGCTGCCTGCACCGACGCTTGCAATGGCCACAGTGCATCAAGTGCCGGCGAGACCGCGATTTCTACCGCGCGCTCCGCGCCAGCAAGGCTTGCGTCTACGCCGATGTCGAGAGTGACTTTCATGCGCTCGCCGAACCTGTCGACCATATAGGGATGATCCTGAATGGCGGAGATACCGGCGCGGACAGCCGCAGCACTTGAGGCCGCGTCAAAACCCAAAGGCGTACGGGCTCCTACGCCGATGACAACAATCGTGTCCTCCTTTGTCGTCATTCGTTTTCTTCCGGTTGCCAGATGCCTGTCGCCGCGACTGTCGGCGAAATGCCGGAACGCGATCTGATACGCAGATTTGTATTCTTCAGCCGTTCTTCGTCGAAAGGCACCGGCAGGGCCGACATCCACGTAATCGAGAACTGCCTTAGATCAGGCTTGATGCGCAGTGTGTGGATAGTGGCTTCACCGTTTTCGCGATCCGGGCGACTGTAGAATTCGGTGGTCAGGTCGAACCTTATGCGCGGCAGAAGGAATTGCCAGAACCCGTCCTCCGTGAAGTTCCCTAGCCGAACGTCCTCGTAGCCGATCAGCGGGGTCCTAGTTTGTTGGTCTTCCGGGGCACATTGGTAGTACAAGCGGCTGAAATCACGTGGCAAAAGCGGATCACGCGTTTTCTCCCATTCCTCGCTATAGGTGCCGGCATGTTTCATACGCGGCTGCCAGTGCCGTGCCACGGGTCCGAAACCGGCCGGTTTGCCGCTCCTGTGGTCGCGATAGGGCGCGTCTGGATATTCAAAATTAGGCCCGGTTTTGCCGATCAGTCGCTGCGGGTCGACCGCAAAGCCCGTACCGACCGGATTACGCTGGTCCCAATTCGGAGTCGACGCCTCCAAATCCGTGCCACCGTAGGTCCGACGCCAGCTGATCGGGATCTTAGTGAACGGTTCTGGTCGGCTCATCCGCACCGACACCGCGCCGGGCATGAACACTCGGTCGCCTACCACATTGACGGTCTTGTCTACGTCCGCGACTTTCATGCGCGCCGCGCTCTCAGTAGCCGGACGTCCACCGGGCGTATAGAAGTGTCCTTCGACCAGAACGTCCGTATGCTTCTTCTCCAGATTGAGGTCCGTCTCGTCGAGCAGCTCGTTCGGATCAGTGCCGTGAACGGGTGCCAGGTTCACCGGAGTCTGATCCTTCAGGAGCCGCTGTTTGCCGTCGGGATCGATCTCGAACGATGCCTTGATCGCGATCAGCCAGACCTCATATCCCCGCTCGTCACGCGTCCAGCTTTCCTGGGCGGCAAATGGCGTCTCGTTAGACAGTATCCACATTTAAACTCACGCATCCTTACGCGGCGGTGAAACAGCAGCCTTCAACTGTCTTGGCAATATCTGCATCAATTGATGTCCAAGCTGGCGACGAAGATCTGCTCCAGCGTCGCTTGCGGCGATAATGGGTCGATGTCGAAAAGGTCCGAACCGGCGGTCCACATCACCAGATCACTGATGACCTCGTCATCCGGATCGACACCTGGCACCGGCAGGGCGCCTAGCGCGGCATCCAGTTCGTCGGGCGTCCGTTCCCCCTGTTGGGCGGCGATGGCCGCCTCTTCGATGCTGGAAAACCACGCCCAGGCGTCGGCCAGCCGAACGGGCGCTTCAGCAAGCTGCGCGACGACGGTTAAAGGGAACTGCCTGCCGACCCTGTCGGTGCTCTGCACGATGATGCCTGCCGATGCGCCGAAGGAAGCCGGGCCTGCAAGAAAGCGCAGCGCGGTTGTGCTTGGCCAAAAATCCGAGCCAAACAGCGGAACGATGTGCTGCGCCAGCCAGCGGTCCCAGCCGCGAACAAAGTCGCCCGTCAGCCGCCTCGTCACGAAATCGCCGGTGGCGGGCATCTTCCCGTAAAAGCCGGGCGCATTCATATCTGCGGTGGACATGTGAATTTCTTGAACATTTCCAGGTTGTAGGGGTTTTCTACGCTGGCGGCCTTGAGTTCGAAATCGGCCCACATGGCCTTTGTCCCCAGCCGCAGGCTATAGACATCGGTCAGCGAAGTGCCGGCGAAACGGCCACCGCGCAGCATCCTAAGCCACGCCCAGCTGCCAGTCTCGTTGAGCATGATTTCTGGCGAGCCGTCGATCGGCTGGAAGGCAAGCGAAATGACGCCGGTGCCGTCCTTACCGGGCCACGTCATTGGTTGCGGCCTCGTAGCGTTGTTGTAGTAGACGAGATTCTGGCCATCGAGATTGAGCGTGACACGGGTCACGTTCGGGGAAAGATCCTTCGGTTCCAGCGTGAAGCTCATCACCGGTCCGGTGCCGCCGGGAAAGAGGTCGTCGCGGATGTGCCTGGCCTGTTCGAAGGCTGCCAGAGCCGAAGGATCGAGGCCGAAATCGGCGCGCCATTTCCATGGCTGGCCGGTCGTATCGACATAGTTGATCAGGTGATCGTTGATGAAGCCGTCGATCAGTCCGGCCGGTCCGAACAGCCTGGCGAAATCACGCACATTGACGTCGACCGCACTGTCTTCACTGAAGGGATAGCGATCGTTCAGCGCTGCCTGGCAGAAAGGCAGTATGTCGGCGCGCCAGATGGCGTTGAGTTCTGAAGTGACCGCCTTCTGGGTCAAATTGCTGGTGTCGCCGGCAATCCCGCCCAGCCAACTGTTGATGGGGTCGGGAAGGATCTGAGCCTGCCTGGCGACCGCACCGGTGAGTTCGGCAAGGCCGCCCTGCTTTTTGATCGCGTCCTGCGGGTTGGGGTTGGCGGTGACCGTCTGCAGCACGTTCGAAAGCGCGGTCAGCGCTACAACGGCGGCGTCCAGTGCCGGCGGCTGCCCGTCGACCTCGGCGATGGTGCTCTTGAGCGGTTTGAAATGCTCGGCCACCAGATTTCCGGTGAGATCCACCTGGTCGGCGGAGCCGGCGCGGGGAAGCAGCTTGGCACCTGATGTCGCCAGCTTGCCGAGCTTGCCCAGCTTGCCGAGCAGCTTCGAAGCGCCCTTGGTCGCCGCCTTGTTGTCGGCAGGCGCGTCATCGGAGCGCGTCAGTTCGGTCTCCTGGACGACCGCCGTAAGCAGCCGCTTCAGCGCCGAATCCGCGCTCGAAAGGTCTTTCAGATTTTCGCTGGCGACATTGAGATCGGTCAATGGCGCGAGCCTCATGTCCCGCAAGAAGCTGTCCCATTGCGCAATGTAGTCGTCATAGTAGAGCTTTAGAATATCCTCGGACAGCGCCGAAACCGAGGTCTCGGCGTTTTCCGAGCAGCCGCCCGCGAAAACGGCACGATCGAGCGCCGCCTGGGCGGCGACATCGTCGATGCGGTCGAGAATGACGTCGTGGAAGCCGGAATAGGTGAAAGCTCCCGAAATGCCAACGCGAAGTGTCTTGCCGGAACGCCGCGCAAACACCTTGCCCCCGTTTGGGCCGGCGAAATTGGCCGGTATCCATTCCTTCAGCCCGGTCACTGCGGGGTCGGCCAGCAACTGCTTGTAGCCACGTGCCGGCAACGAAATGGTGCACACCGTTTTGAGCGCTTCGGCAAACAGGGCCTGGTCCGGTGCGATATAACTTTCATCGACGGTCATCCGCCGGATGGCGGCAAGCTGATGCTCTTCGGCATCGGCTGTCGGAAATGGTGCCGCGGCGGCGAATTCGGGCAAGCTGTTCACCCACCAGTTCTGGGCGTAGTCGGCATCCATCTGCGACAGGCCGGTCATCATGCGATAGGTCTTGAGCGCACCGAGCATGAAATCCGGATCGCGAATCTGGCGCCACATCGTCGCCTCGAGCAGTGCCACCATCCGTGGTTCGAGCAAGTTACGCAGAGCGTGATCGTAGGTGTCGGCCTGTGCTCTGGCCAGTTCCGCCGAGGCTGATGGGCCTAGCAGATCCTGAGCCGCGCCCGGCGGTGGTGTGCGAGCGTTGGCAACCGCGTCCATCGCCTCGAGCGCCCCATCCATGGCAGGTTGCTCAACCGATGCAGGGTTTGCGGCAATTGCGGTCAGCGGCTCTTGCAGCGCCTCGAACTGGCTCGCCTGGGCCGCGATCGCGTTGCGGTTGTCAAAGTAGGCCCAAGCGAACAGCCCACCAGCCAGCAACGCCGCTGCCGCGCATCCGGCAGCCGCACCCCGCCAGATCCAGGCGCGGCGGCGTTGCGCCAGCGGGTCAAACGTGCCGAGACCGGCTTCCTTGAAGATGACTTCGGTGAGCAGGTTCTTCAGGAAGAAGCTGCGCTTCTCGACCCTTGGTGCCGGCAGAGCCCGCCGGGGCGCAAGGCCGAAGGAAGAAGACAGCGCGGCGGTCAGCCGGTCGATGGGTGCCCCTTCCTGCGTTGCCGATGTCAGATAGAGGCCACGCAGCCAAGCGGCCTCCTCATACCTGCTTTCGCCGAACATAGCTTCGACCAGCACCTGGATCGGTTCGGACAGGCTTGCGAGCTGGGCAGGAAACCGGAAGATCTCGGCACGGGCGGCGAGTTTGTCTTCGTCCTCCAGGCGTGGCACCAGGCGCCGCTCGAGCTCAGTCGCGAGCGTTGAGATTTCGCGCTCGATGGTCTTGGCATCCACACGTGCGTTTAGCGCGAAGGTCGCTCCCCATACCTGCTCGCGCGAGGCGGTGGACAAGCCGCCGAAGAAAGCCTCGAAACCCTTGATCAGGTCGGCCTTGGTCAGCATCAGATAGACCGGCAGCCGGATTTCGAGCCGGTCGTTGAGCTCGGCCAACCGGCGGCGGATCTTGCGGCCATGCGCCTTGATGGTTTCGTCGCCTTCCGAAAGCACGTCAATCGAAAGCGCGACGATCACACCGTTCAGCGCGCGCCGGCCCCGGTGCTTCTTCAAAAGGTCGAGGAAGCCCAGCCATTCCGCCGCGTCGACATCGGGCTGGCTCTCCTGTTGGACATAGCGACCGGCAGTATCGATCAAAACCGCGTTCTCGGAAAAGAACCAGTCGCAGTTGCGTGTGCCCCCGACCCCCTGCAAATCGTCGGTAAGGTCGATCGGAAAGTTCAGCCCGGACTGCCGCAAGGCCGTGGTTTTTCCGGTCGCCGGCGGCCCAACGATGACGTACCATGGCATCTCGCGCAGAAACTTGCGCCCGCCCAGCTTGCGACGCTTCAGTTCGGCCATCACATCAGCGAACTTGGCACTGACGGCAGCGACGTTCTCTTCGCCCGGGCTAAGCGGCTTTTCCACCGCCGGCGCGGCAATCTCGGCGACGAACAGGCGGTTGGCACGGATTGCCCGGCGCTGGGCGACGATCAGCCAGACCAACCAGAAAATGACCAGCAGCGCGATGATGACGATGCGCACATTCTCGGAAGCGAAGGGCTCGTAGGGACCGACCCTGACGATCGGACCGAAGATCCAGATTACCAAGGAAAGCAGGGTGAGGCCGATCAGCGTCCACAGCCAGCGCGAAGTCAGGACTGCCCAGATGAAGCGCAGGATGAACATCTCACAGCCTCTTTTCGACCATCACCTCGACGCGGCGGTTCAAGGCTCGCCCCTCGCGCGTGCTGTCGCTGGCCACGGGATCGGTGGCCGCCCGGCCCTCGGAATGCACCCGGTCCTGCGGCACTCCGTTCTGGACCAGCATGTCGGCGATCGTACGGGCGCGAGCCTCGGACAGGCGCTGGTTGGTAGACAGCGGATTGGATTTTTGTAGTGGAACGCTGTCAGTATGACCGACCACCGTGATGTTTCCGATCAGGTCCTGATTGGCGAGGATCACCTTGGCGATCGACCCGATCAGGGGCTCGAAGCCGTCGGTCAGTTGTGGCCGCGACGACTGGAACAGTTCGGGATTGGAAGCCTGGATGATCAGCTTGGCAAGCGAAACGCTCTCGGTGCCGCTGAGAGCAGATTTGAGCTCGGCCGGTGCGGCGGCCTGAAATTCCGGCAACAGCGCAAAATCCACTTTCTCCGGTGGCGGGGCATCGACCTTGGGCGACGCACGGATGATGTCGCCGCGCGCAGGCGGGGGCAGGGCGCGAACAAGTGCGGACAGCTCGACCGCCTGGCTGCTCAATCCCATTGACAGCCCGATATGGATCGCTGTGGCAATAACCGCCGCGCCGAGCGCCATAACCCAGATCGGCACGATGAAGCGCTGCGGCTCGTCGGACGCGATGACACCTTTCCAGTTTGGCGCCAGCGGCGCGCCTTCGGCATCGGCATCACGCAGGACGCGGGCGGCCGCCACGCGAACGGCATTGAGCGAGCGGTCGCCTGACCGGCCAGGCACACGATATTTGCCACGGAAGCCGAGCGCCAGGCAATCATACTGCAGCTCAAGCAATTCGCGATCCCGGTTCGGATGGCGCTCAAGTTCGTCGAGACGCGTGAAGAATTGCGTGCCGGCATCGACATCGCCGCGCAGCATGACCACGAGCGGCTGCCGCGGCCAGGCGCTGGCGCCGCCCCATGGCGTGTTCAGGGCCAGGTCGTCGAGCAAGGCCGCCACCAGCCAGGCTGCCTTGTCGGCCCGCTCCATCGAGGACCCCGTTGACATTGCAGTGTCGCGTGCACGAACCAGTTCTTCGAGCAATCGGGTCCGCAATATTTCCGGATTTTCTGGCGGAAGCGCGCTCTCAAGCTCGGGAGCGAACTCGAGCAACGGCGCGAATGCGTTGACAAGCGCATTCGGGTGGGTGCGAGACCGCTTTACTGGCGCCCCCGGCAAAAGGGGCGCCAGGGGCCGCGGCATCGGGGCGCCACTCAATTTTATGCGAGTGCGTTCGCGATCCTCCGACAGTCCGAAAGGATCATCGCCGCTCATCATCTCACCTGTTCACCGAATAGCAGTCCACCTGCGGCTCGCTTGGCAACACGCCCGAAACGCCGATGACGAAGCCTGGTGCATCGAGCAGCGACGCCCAATGCTCACTTTTCTGGTCCAGCTCGAGGCACAATCGATCGCCATCGTAAGGAATTTCGCGTGGCTGGGAATGAAGCGGTTTCAGCGGAATGCCGGGCAAGCGCGATTTCCACAGGCCCTCGAACTGGTCGGCCGAACCGACGGTTGCCTGATTGACGAAGATCTTTCGCAACGCATCCTCCGACAGCTCAGAACCGACCCGGATGACGATCCGGCTGGCCACCAGCAGTTTCGGGTTGTCGATGCGAACCTTCCAGACATTGGTCGAGTGCCGCATCACAGGCAGGGCGCGCGATTTCGGCTCGATGTAACGCAGGCTGAGAATGAGCGAGCGCAGGGCATCCGCCAGCGCCGAATAAGCAGGGCCGGGCGCCATGTGATCGTAAGCGGGCAACTCTCCCAACCGCCGCGCGCTCGATCCGTAAGTTGCCATCGAACCGGCGAGCCCGGCGAGCTCCAGATAAAGCTCGGCCGGATGGAAGACATCTTGCGCCAGCATGTGAGCCAATCGCGGACGCGCCGCATTGGCGAGATTGAGCATCAACAGATCTTCGACACTGCGCCCAGGCCCGCCCATGACCATCTTGCCATGCGCCTCGGCGATCTGGTCGAGGCCGGTGACAACTTCCAGAAGCAGTTGCCGATACCAGGCCACCGCGCCGGTAACCAGTGCCGGTGGCAGGAAGGCCTCGTCCAGAGAGACGCCGCCATCGGCCCGAACTCCCTTGAGCTCGGCTATCGGCAAGGCGGTGTAGCCCCCGACCGACTTGCCAGGTGCAAGCAGCAGCGCCTGCGGACGGGCGATTTCGATTTCTTCAGGATCCGAACCGCCCTGGACAGCGTCGCGCACGGAAACGATCCGCCCATGATAGCGCGCTCCCGAGGCGGCGGCGTGTGCCGGATCGAAGCCGACACCGCCGGCAGGCTCCAGCGGCAAGGCGACCAGCACCGGCCCTGCGCCCGTGTCGGGGGTGACCGACAGTGGTCGCGGTGGGTCCATCAAATCTGGAATCGAAAAAGGCGTCCCGTCCGGGAAGATACCCCGGGCCGACAGGATCGCGATCTGGCCGGCCTCCAGCAATGCCTGGTCCAGCGCCAGCTGTCGAAAGCCGAACGTATGCAGTTGTCCGGCCTGCAAGGCGCCGCGCACCGTCGCCTCGAAGAAGCGATCCTGCTGCTGGAAATGCTGGGTTCGCAGGAAAAGTCCTTCGGACCATAGCACCCTGTTTGCATCGCTCATGCCGCTACTCTCTGCATTGAGCTCCCCTTGCCTTGGCTGCTAGGCGGAGATGCCGCCGCTGCCCAACGTGACATTGATGGTGAATTGCGATCCCGGCGACACTGACTTGGTTGTCCGCCAGTTCCTGCCGCCAGGTTCGCGGATCAGTGCAACGAAGCCCAGAGCCGTCGCGTCCGGCTCGACCGTGATGGTCTTGGATGCGGATTTTCCCGGCGCAACGGCGATCTGGTCGGACCCGATAAGATCTCCTGCGAGTGCGCTGCCGGCATCCCCCTGCAGCGCAAAGTAGTCAGCGGAATTGAATTTGCCGGTACTTTTCAAGCGCATCACGAGGACCGTCACCGGCCGGTCGCCGCCACCTGGCCCCGGGTTCATCCCGGCCGCGCCGCTCACATTGACGGTGATCACCGACGGCTTTGGCGGACCGCTCTGGCACGCCGCAAGCAGCCCGGTCGCGCCTAGGGCAATCATCAATTCACGTCGGTCGATCATGGCTCACTCCTCCTCATATGCCTCTCGAAAATCAGTACCGATTTCCCCAAGGAAACTTTTTTCCGCGCTCTCGGCAATTTCACGATGGCGTTTCCGATAGAGCTCCCACAGCTTGGCGCCGCGCCCGCCAGAAAGCAGGGTGCCGATCGCCGAATTCGATTTCAGCTCTTCCTCGATCACTGCCGGGTCAAAACGATCAATCATCCGTCGCAAAGCGGCCTGTATGCCTCGCCAGGCGCGCACGTGATGTTGCGCCAGATCGCGAATTGCATCGGCGATTGCCGCCTCACCGGCGAGAAATCCGGGGCTGCGCTCGGCGATAAGCGTCACGATGGCGTCGTCGACCGTGGGCAGAAACTTGAGCGGGTTGACTTCGGAGGCCCCGACCATTGTCTGGGCGACGCGGGCGTTTCCTTTCTCCTCGGTCCGTTTGCGCAGAAGCTGCATGAGGCCTTCCATCATCAGCCGGTACTCGCGGCCGAACTTTTCCATTTCCGCGATGCTGTCGCGCCCGGGGAAATCGGCTTCCTCGACGCCCATGCCGTGCAGGAATGCGGAGCGAAGCGCCATCTCCCCCAGCTGCGCCGTTGCCGCCGGGCGGCCAGGTGCAGAAGCAGCACCTGCGTGCGATGGAGGCACGACATCGGCTGGTTGCCTGGCCAGATCCCAAGGACTGGCGGATTGCGAGGGTTGGGCGCGTTCGCGCTGTCCGGTCGAGCCGGTGCCGCCTGCCGAACTGGGCGTCGAGATCGGTCCGAAACCAAAATCATCGTTGAAATCGGGCAGCTTTCCAGCAGCGGTATCGGCTCCGCGGCTGGGAGAGCGGGATGGGTTGAGGCTGAACGGGTCCGCCTGGTTCGCCGCGTTATCCGGCTCGAGATAAGCGGCCGCATTATTTGACACCGGCGTTGAAACCGGATCGAGGCTGAACGGGTCATCGAAAGCAGGCGAGCTGCGCTGGCTGGCGCGCTCGAACGCGCCAGGGATCGGCTGCTCGAACGGGTTCGGCAGGTCGGCCGGTCGTGGCCGTGGCGGCACTTCCTCGACCTTTGCGGAAAAGAAGTCATCGCCGCCGATGCTCACTGGCGCCCGCGATGCCGGCGGCAGGCGTTCTGCAACCGGCTGGCTGGCCGGGGATGCTTGAGCGGTTGGCGGCTGCTCATCGACATAAACGACATAGTCGCCCAGTCTCAGCCGCATGCCGCTTTGAAGGCGCGTCGACTTGCCCGGACCGAGCGGGCTGTGAGCATCGTTTATGAACAACCCGCTGCTCGACGTGTCGGTAACGAAATATCCGTCTCGCCCGCCTGAGATCTTGCAATGAGCGCGCGAAACGAACATGTCGGGATCGTCGATCTGCCAGCCAGCGTCCGCGCTGCGGCCGATCACCAGCTCACCGTCGTCCAAGCGAGTCTGCCGTACCGCCTGGGTGCGTGGCCCTTGCTCCAGCGTCAGCAGCAGGCTCATGCCGCGACCCTCGCCATTTCCGGCCGCCATCCGACGATTGTCTGCAGCCGCATATCGTCAGCATCGCCCCTTTCAGCGGGCCGCGCAAGCCAGGCGGTTCGGCCAAGTTGTACCGCTCCGATACGGGGCGGCGGCACGGCATCACGCGCAAGCACGATGCGCAGGTCGACATCGAGCGATTCCCCGACCATTTCGCGAACGGCCTGCTTGAACAGTTTGAGCCGCTGACTGCCAGGCAGGAATGCCTTGAAATCATCATACTTCAGCGGGCCGACCCGCAGTTCGATCCTGCTTTGGCGGCTGAAAACGCGTGGGCCGATCGTCGCCCCCCGGCCGAGCGCTGCATAGGCTTTTGCAAGGCAGGTCTGGAGGCCGGCTGGTATAGTTGTCCAGGCGGCGATGAATTCCTTGATCTGTACTGGTACCTTGAAGGCTTCGGCCAGGAACAGCGTCAATCGTTCCGGGCCCTCGACCTGGCTGGCAAGCGAAGCCGCCTGGCGAAGCTTCACCGTATCGAGCTCGATGTTCTGGGTGCCGGGAAGGCCGATCCCAGCCATGGCCGCAAGCATGGCGCGAATGCGCCCACCGACCGCGCGTTCGACCTGTACGGCCGGTTGCGCATCCGCCCACGCCCGATAATAGAGGGCGATCATGCGGTGTTGCAGAATGTTGACGAAGTCCACGAAGGTCGTATCGCTGGTCAGCTGTGCGTCGGCGCCTGCGAACCAGCGCTGCGACAGGCGGTCGAGCACCCAGCGCGTCAGATGCAGCGGCATTGGACCCTCGGGTCCCAACAGACCGAGATTTGCAATCGTGACCCGGGCCGGCTTGCCGTCCATGGCTCCCCGGAAATGAACCAGATCCCGCGCGGAAAAGGCGAGGCGCACATGCTGGCCAAGCCGTGCCGGCTCACGGTCGAGGCGGCCTGAATGGCCGAAAAGGCCGTTGCCCTGTTCGAGACGGCGCAGCAGTTCGAAAAAGTCGAACCCTTCAAACAGAGCTTCGGCGGTGCTTGGGGTGGGCTTGTCTAGATCAGGTAGCGATTGCCGGGCGTCATCGGCCATGGCACATCCTCCTGCTTCTGCAGCAGCCGCGTGCGGGTCCGCACGAAGCCGTTTATTCCGACATAGCGGGCAAACAGCCGCGCCAGCAAGGCCGAAAGCAGCAAGGTGCTTTGGCCGGCCAGGACCGATTCATCGACGTGCAACGTCACCTCAGTACCGCGTCCGAAGCACATCGGCCCATTGATCGGCAGCCGTTCGACGACGGGCCGGGAATCGACGCGCACGATCGAATGGACGTTGCGAGCAAGGCTCGGATCGCCGCGGTCGGCGTAGATGTCGAGCAGCGCATGCAACGGGTCGACGCCGCGGCCATCCTTGGCGAGGCTGACGAAGTTGAGCATGAGCTGTGCGATCAATCGCCAGGCTAGGTCGTCGGCGCGCGATTCACCGTCGGCCCCTGTGGGCAGTGCCGCAGGGACCGCCGGCTGCGGTGGACGCAAGGCTCCAAGAAGCCTGACGGTTTCGACCGGGTCGCCGGCCTCCAGCGTCAACGTCGGACTGTCGTCGAGGATCGGCAGGTCACGATTGGTACAAAGAGCCAGGACGTCGAGACGCTTCAGCGGCCGGTTCGCCGGAGTGGCAAGCGGCCGCGATACGGCCAGGAAAACATCGTCGCCGGTGTATGACGTGCGGGTCAGCCCGTCGCGCCGTTCCTCTTCCGTCGCCCGCCGCGGTCGCCGCTCGGTTGAGTAGACCCAGCCACTGCCGCTGTTCTGCCCCAGGCTGAAGAGTTCGGGAATTTCGGCCTCGTTGCCTTCCGTGTCGGCGTCCTCGACGTGGATGATCCGATAGATTTCAAAGTCGCGCGCGCGCGTTCGGTCTGCATGCAAGACCTGGCGTGTCTTGCGCGCATCGACCTCGACCACGTTGCACTCACGTTCGAACAGATTGATGATCGGCGTTGCGAAAAGTTCGAAGTCCGCCGGCGTCAGATCGGCCAACTCGGGCACCGGACGCCTGAACAGGAAAACGATCTCAAGCCCAGCGTCGCATCGACGCACGATGGGCTGTAGCCCCGAAACGCGCACGTAGTGGAAGCGCTCGGGCATCATGAAGTATTCGCGCAGCAGGCGGTATCCCTCGAATGTCGGGCGGGTGCGCGGCATCAGGGCTTCGTCGTCGCTGATGCCGACCATGTCTGGTGCCGGCAAGGGCGAGAACGGGTTGGTGTTGCCTTGCGCGCGTGCGCCAACGGTCGAGCAAGTGCCGAAAATCGCGTCGAACAGCAGCGACGCCTTGGTGCGCCTTGCAAAATAGAGGTCGAGCCGGTCGAGCGCCAATTCGTTAAGCTTGCCCTTTCCGGTCCGGGCCAGCGTGATGCGGAGCGCCGCCTCGCCGTGCACACCGCCGATCGTGGCTATGCCGCCTGCCGCCAAGGCGCTGCGGTCTTGGAAATAGCTGACTGAATTAATCGCTATCGGCCATAGGGTCACTTCTTGCGCGGTCGAGAAAGTGCAGCGCGTCGACAGGCCGGGCTGCAGGCTGGAAACCAGCCGCGTGTTGCGCTTGACGACATGGCCGTCGAGCATGGTCTGCACCTGCTGGCCCGGCTTTAGCACCACCATCGCCGTTGCTGGCGCCGGCGTGATCAGATCAGGATAAAGGACGTCGAGGACACTGCGCGAGAATCGCGAACGCTCGGCGTCGACCTTCAGCCGGGTGCGCGCGGCAAGGAAAGCTACGCCGTCCAGCAGCCGCTCGACATAGGGGTCCGGACAGGGGACCGTGTCGAGGGAAAGGTTGCGCGCCACCGCCGGGTGCATGTCGGCAAATTCCGCCGCAAGGCCGCGGATATGGGTTAGTTCCTCCTCGTAATATTCGACGAAGACCCTATCCATGTCAGGCGTCCCTGATTTCGGTCCGCGCCAAGCCGTTATCAAGATTAATCGTGGTGCGCAGGCGCATGCGTTCCGGCGTCGGCGTCATGATCAGCACACCGTCAATCTCGATCTTCAGGCCCATGGTCTTGTCGCCAAGGGTGACCGTGACCTTTGTCTCCCTATCCTTGAGGCGCGGCTCGAAAGTGGCGAGCACCGCGCGGATCTCACGCGCCAGCACATCGCGATCAAAGTCGCGCGACGACCGGCCCGAAAAGGACGGCACGCCGTAATTGACCACACTTCGGCGCACCTCCGGAAAGTCGGCAAGCGAAGGTGGGTTGTCCGACACTTGTTCATTTTCCACATCGGACAGAAGCGGTGTGGCCTCGAATCGCTCGGTGTTGAAGAGCGCCTCGATGTCACGCCGCACCGCTTCCCTGAGCACACGGGCCGATACCACCACGCGACGGCCTTCGATCTCGAGGCGGTGCTGGGTCTGAAAGGCAAATCGATGCAGGCGGCGTTTCTGGTCCGCTGTCAGTTCCGCATCCGCATCGATGGTCCGTGCACTGCCGGCAACGAGGCTATCGAAACGATCCGCGCCAAGCTCGTCCCGCAAGACTTGGCGCAGCCCGTCTATCTCCGAGGTCAGGCCTGGCAGGTCATTGACGAGGCGATCCCAAAGCGACGGCTGGACGGCCTCGCTTTTTGCTCGCAAGCTGCCCGTGAGCTGCTGCCTGCCCGCGCCTGGCCGCCGTACCTCACTTGCCGACATAGACATCCATTTCGGCTTCATCATTGCCGTCATAGACGAACTTGATTTTCTTATAGGCGAAGCTGACAGCTTCCTCGATCAGGTCTTCCTCATCCTCGGCCTGCGACATGTCGTACTCCATGATCGAAGCATCGGTGAGGGTAACGACCAGGTAATCCTTGGTCTCGCCATCGATTGTCCTGCGTGCCGAGAACACCACTTCGTCGAGGGCCTTGTTCTCGAACAAAGCCTTTTTCAGATAGGGCGAGGATTTGTCGTAATGTTTGATGAACTTGATCATGCCCATGGACACGCGGCCTCGACGTGAGAGCGAATTCGGGTCATAGGGTGCGACCATCTTGTAGTCGACGCCATGGATTTCGATCTCGTCGTCGTGACCATCGCGGGTGCTGGGGCCTTTGATGTCGGGAACCTTCAGAAAACCGTCAATCTTCACTGGCATTGTCTCTCTCCACCACTTTCAAAACCAAGATGTTGTTGCTGCAGATCAAGTCTTAACGGAGGGCAGTTCCGACACCAGCCGCAACGAGGCGTTGATGCCCTCCAACTGGTAATGCGGGCGCAAAGCGAAGGTGGCATTGTAGTAGCCCGGCCGCCCCTCCACGCTGTTCACTGTAACTTCCGCGGCAGCAAGCGGACGCTTGGCGCGCGCCTTGTCGTCTGCGAAGGCCGGGTTGGCCAACACGTAGCGGTTGATCCATTCCGTCAGCCATATCTGCATGTCGGAGCGCTCCTTGAACGAGCCGACCTTGTCGCGCGCAATCGCCTTGAGATAGTGCGCAAAGCGTGAAACCGGGAACAGATAGGGCAGATTGGCGCTCAGGCGCTCATTGGCCTGCGCATCGGGATCGACCAGCCGCCCCGCCCGTGTTTCGTCGTCCTGTAGCGAGTGCGCGCCGATGAAGGCCGCAAGATCGGTATTCTTTCGATGCAGGATCGGCATCAGGCCAAGCTTGGCAAGCTCCGCCTCACGCCGGTCATCGATGGCGACTTCGGTCGGGCATTTCATCGCTACTGACCCATCATCGGTTGGGAAGCTATGCACCGGCAGGTTGAGGACCGTGCCGCCATTCTCGACCCCGCGGATCTGGGTACCCCAGCCAAACAACTTGTGGCTGCGGTTGATGTTGACGCCCATCGGGAAGGCGGCGTTCATCCAGACATATTTGTTGTGGTCGCCGTGCACCTCTTCCTCGAATGTGAAACCCTTTACCGGAACGGTCTCGGTGCCGTAGGGCAGCCGTGCCAGGACGCGGGGCATGGTCAGGCCGATGTAGCGGGCATCCTCACTTTCGCGAAGTGACTGCCACGAGGCGTAGGCCGCGTTGGAGACGATCTGCTGCAGGTCTTGCGGGTTCGGCAATTCTTGCCAACTGTCCATACGGAACAGGCGCGGCGAGGCAGCCGCGATAAACGGCGTGTGCGCCGAAGCACAAATGCCGGAGATATTGCGCAGCAGACCCACGTCGCGCGGGTGGTTGGAGAATTCATAGGCGCCGATCACACAGCCGATCGGCTCGCCGCCAAGCATCGAATACTCGTCTGTGTAGACTTTCTTGAAGATCGGGCTCTGATCCCACATCTGACCTTCATAGTCTTCGAGCGTGTCGGCCAGTTGCTCCTTGGAAATGTTCATCACCCGAATTTTCAGCTTCTGATCCGTCTCGGTGTTGTTGATAAGATACCAGAGGCCACGCCAAGTGCCTTCCATCTCGCGCACTTCCGGCGCGTGCAGGATCTCGTTGACCTGTGTCGTCAGCACCTTGTCGATGCCGGCGATCAGCGATTTGATCGACTTGATGGCATTGGACGAAATGGTCGTGGTTTCGGAACGCGACTGCGCCGCGAGCGCGAGATTGCGCACGAGTTGCTGCAGCTTCTCGCTGTCGTCCTTCTTGACCTTGAAATCCTTCTCGAGGAGCCCGCTGAATTCTCCAAGGTCTATGGCTTCGGCCTCGGCGGCGACGTCGGCGGTTTTTTGCTGTTCAGCCATGATCTATTCTCCCGCCTTATCGTCGTCGGCCAGCGCCTGGCCGGCGATCTTGCCAAGAAGCGGCTCGTTGTTCAGCAGCTGCGCAATGCGCTTTTCGGCATCGACGCGGCCATCCATGAAGCCCAGCAACTCCTCGAGTTGACGACGCATCTTGAGGATCTCGGCCAGTTGCGGAACCTGCTCGGCGATCTTGTCGGGGGCGAAATCGCCCATTCTGGTAAAGGTGAGATCGAGCGCCAGTTCCTCGTCGCGCTCCTGGCCTTCGGCCTGCGGCAGCGTGTTCTTCACCCGGGCTTTGACCCGAGGCCCGAGCGCCTCCATGAACTTGGGGAAGCGGTTCGCGTCGGTCTCGACAAAGGAGCGGTCCAGTACTGACTTTGACGCTTCCTTGGTTTGCGAAGCGCCGGAAAGGTCGGCCATCACGCCCATGACAAACGGCAGTTCGATCGTCGTCGGGCTGCCATAGGTTTCCACGTCATAGGAGATCTGCACGCGCGGCGCACGATTTCGTTCGATGACCTTGGATTTGCTTTCAGCTGGCATGTGTTGTTACCTTTCATCCTTCTGAGCCGTCTTCTTGACGTCTGGAACACCGGCAAGAAGCCGGAATTCCTTCAGCCCCGAAGGGGCGAGATCTTCCATCAGTTCAACGAAATCCATGTGCACCATTCGGCGCACGCGCCGCGCCAGATGCGGGATCGGGCTGGACGGTTCGGTGCGGTCATAGAAGGCGACCACGAGGTCGAGGCATTTGACGACGTCATCGCGCGACGAGATCCGGTCGGGCAGGCCGCCGCTGCCGGACTCTGCGTTGCCTGCCACGCTTGCCATCGTGTCGGCTCCATAACCGTTGCGAACAGCTGTTGCCGGTTCTGCGGGCGCTTGCACCGGTTTGGCCGCGCCATTCCCCGCGGCGCCGGCTGCCGAATTCCGTTCGAGAGTCGTCAGCAAACGTTGCAGAAACCGCTTTAATTCCGGAACGCTAGCGCCACCGCCTCCAAGGCGGGCGTTGAGGGCGCTGTCGACTGCATCGAGGCCGGCGATCGCGGCGCGGGCGTCGGCGAGGAGCGACATCATTTCTGCCGCGGCCTGTTCGATCTGCGCCGCGCACGCGCTGCGCACCCGGTTGACCAACTGCCCGTGCTCGCTTGCCAGTTTCGCCTTTTCTGCCGTGTTCAGTCCCGAAGCAGCCTCCTGAAGCATGACCCGCTCGTCGAGCGAACCCTTCTCCAGATCCTCGCCCAGGACAGATCCGATGGAACGCGGCGCAAAGAAGGTCATTTTCCGCAAATCTTTGAGCAGGCCATTCTGGCTGTTCTGAAGGTCAGTAAGCGCGTTGATGCGGCGCAATGCGGCGTCGCGCGGCGTGGCGCCCGGTCGCAAGGCCGGATGCATGGTCGCCCAATGCTGATCGAAGGTTTGCGCTATGAGGGTCAGGCCGTCGGCTAGACCGGCCAGGCGGTACTCGTTGGCCAGAGCACGCGTGACAATGACGAGAAGGCGCAAATCCCGGCCGTGTGGGCGCAGCTCTTCGGCCCTTGTGAGCACGGCGGGCCAGTCGATCGGAACGTCGACTTCCGTGTTTTTGCTGCCCCGGAACTCGACCTTTTTCTGCTGCTCCGTCAGGCGCTCCAGCTCATGGAAGGCTGGATCGTTGCGCAAATCTTCCCCTGACGGATTTTCACCGTCGAGCGGAGTAAGCCAAAGTGCGACATCAATCACACAGACCCCCAGCGACCGGCCCTCAACGGCACCTAACCCAACGTTACCACACTGACGTGCCGTACGCCAATTAAGCCGCCGCTTAAAAATTAACGAAAGCTGACCAACCGCGTGTTCGCGATGTGGAGGGCTTGGCGAGACTGCCCAACACAGTCGGTAAAATGCCCCCATGGATGCACGAATTCGTCTGCCGCCAGTGGTCCGAGCTTCCAAAGGCTGACGGCACCGAACCACCGGCGCGCCCGCATCCATCGGGCGCTTTGTCAAGTGGCGGCTTATGTGGCAGGGTATCCATTGGCAGATTGCAGGAGCACGTTCGATGGAACAGCGCCGGTCGTCACAGAGCTTCAAGCGTAAGGAACTGGTCGGCAAGCTCAATCCTGTCGGGGTGCGTGCCTTCAAGGCAGCTGCGGACAGCGCCAAGCTGCGCGGCAATCCTTACGTCGAACTCGTCCACTTCATCGAGCAACTCGTGCTTTCCGATCGCTCGGACGTGCAAATGATCATCGCCGATGCGGGAGTGGATGTCAGCCGGCTCACGGCCGATATGACCCGCGCCGTGGACAAGCTGCCCTACGGCGCCACATCGATCGAGGAATTCTCCGACCACATCTTTCATGCCATCCAGGAGGCCTGGAACCTGGCGACGCTTGAGTTCAACGTCGAGGAAGTCCGCAGCGCGCATATTCTGCTCGCTTGCCTGAAGACGCCGGTGCTAGAAGGCCTGCTGTCGAAGATCAGCGGCGCATTCGACAAGATCGACGCCGACGCGGTGATCGCGCGGTTCGCCGATGTCATGGAGGGCTCACTCGAAGCTGGCACCTCGACCATGACCTCCGCACCACAGGCGCCACGGCGCGCAGCCGGCGGCGATGCGGCGCTGGCGAAATATGCGACCGACCTGACCCAGCGTGCCCGCGACGGCCAAATCGATCCTGTCGTTGGCCGCGACCCGGAGATCCGGCAGATCGTTGATATCCTCATGCGACGGCGGCAAAACAACCCTATCCTGACGGGCGAAGCCGGGGTCGGCAAGACTGCGGTCGTCGAGGGCTTCGCGTTGCGTATTGCCCAGGGCGATGTGCCGCCTATGCTAAAGGGCGTCAGCGTGCGCATGCTCGACATCGGATTGATGCAGGCCGGGGCAAGCCTAAAGGGTGAGTTCGAAAAACGGCTGAAGGCTGTGATCGACGAGGTGCAGTCGTCCGAAACGCCGGTTATACTTTTTATCGATGAGGCCCACACCTTGATCGGCGCAGGCGGCGCTGCTGGAACCGGCGACGCGGCCAATCTTCTGAAGCCGGCGCTGGCACGCGGTGAATTGCGCACCATCGCGGCAACGACCTGGGCTGAATACAAGCAGCACATAGAAAAAGACCCCGCGCTGACCCGCCGTTTCCAGGTGGTAAAGATCGACGAGCCCTCGGAGGCTGTGGCCGTTCTCATGTTGCGCGGGGTGGCCGGCGTTCTCGAACAGCACCACCAGGTCCAGATACTGGATGAGGCCATCGAGGCGGCAGTCGGCCTGTCACACCGCTATATCCCGGCGCGGCAATTGCCGGACAAGGCGGTAAGCCTTCTCGACACCGCTAGCGCCAGGGTCGCCATATCGCAGCATGCCACACCGGCCGAGGTCGAGGACATCATGCGGCGTCGCCAAGCGCTGGAGGTCGAGCACGGTATCATCGATCGCGAGGCGGCGATCGGCATCGACGTCACCGAGCGGCAGGCACGGGTCGAAACCGGACTTGACGAAACAGAGGTCACACTGATCGCTGCGCAACAACGTTGGGATCGAGAAAAAGTCCTGGTTGCCGAGATACTTGAATTGCGTGCCCGGATACGGGGCGATGGTATGCCGCTCGATGCGGCAGAAACGCCGGAGTCCGAAACAGCAGATGCCGACGCCTTTGAGGCTGGGCTGTCTGAGACCGAAATGATCGAAGACAAGGTATCCAGGACAGAGCTCGAAATGCCGGCTGTTGCCGAGCAACCTCCACGTCCGGTCGCCGATCTTGCCCGTCTGCGCGAACTCATGGCCGAACTTGCGGAGGCACAAGGCGAGGCGCCGCTGATCCTGCCATCGGTTGACCGCAATGCCGTGGCTGCGGTGGTCCAAGACTGGACTGGCATCCCCACTGGGCGGATGCTGTCGAGCCAGACCGAAAAAGCCCTGCGGCTGGCCGTCACTCTGTGCGAGCGCGTCGTCGGCCAAGATCATGCCATGGAGATGATTGCCAAGCGTGTACAGACCAGCCGCGCCGGGCTTGGCGCGCCGGAAAAGCCGGTGGGCGTGTTCCTTCTTTGTGGCCCCTCTGGTGTCGGCAAGACCGAAACGGCACTGGCCCTGGCGGAGACGCTTTATGGTGGCGAGCAGAACCTGATTTCGATCAACATGTCGGAGTTCCAGGAGGCGCATACTGTCTCGACCCTGAAGGGTGCGCCGCCCGGCTACGTCGGATATGGTAAGGGCGGTATCCTGACAGAGGCTGTTCGACGCAAGCCCTATTCGGTGATCCTGCTCGACGAGGTCGAGAAGGCGCATCCCGACGTCCACGAGATCTTCTTCCAGGTTTTTGACAAGGGCATGATGGACGACAGCGAAGGGCGGCGCATCGACTTCAAGAACACGTTGATCCTGCTCACCTCGAACGTCGGCTCTGAAGTCATCATGGACCGGACGAGGAACGGCACGGTTCGGGCCGGACTAGACGATCTGGATAAGGCCTTGCGCGCGCCTTTGCTGAAGGTTTTTCCTGCGGCGTTTCTCGGACGGGTGGTGACCATTCCTTACTATCCGCTCTCTGATTCGATGATCGAGACGATCACTCGTCATCAGTTCGCCAAGATCGCCCGCCGGTTGCGTGCAACCAGTGACGCGGAACTGGTGATCAGCGACGGTGTCATCGATCTGGTCAGGGCACGGTGCACGGAGATCGAATCCGGCGGGCGGATGATCGATACCATCTTAACCAACACACTTCTGCCGGAATTAAGCCGCGGCGTGCTCAACCGGTCGCTGGAGGGTGAGAAGATGACGAAGGTGACGGTCGGAGCCTCCGAGGGCGGCTTTACATATTCTTTCGAGTAATGATTGGATTATGGTTTGCGCATTGGACCATCTCTCGCCACAGATTGGCATGGCGCTCGCAAAGGAGTTCTTTTCTTCGAGGAGGCGACTAGACCGTCTTCCTTTGTCGCTTTCCATCGTGGTCCCCGGGTGTGCTCATCCTAGCCCCGGGATTATACTGAATGTGAATATGCGGAAACATAGGCCCTTGGTCGTTCACGAGGACTAAATACTTTGCCTTGCCAAGCTCAGAATTAAGTTCCTGCTGTAAGAAGTGCCCCAAAAGGATTGACAATATACCTGTCCCACGATCCGCCAGCTTTCTTGTCCTAATATCGATTGCGTTACCGGAATGATGAAGGGACCAACGAGAGTGATTATACCACTCCTTTCCAGCGGTGAGCTCAAGTTCAAGGTGCCTCGGCGCGTATTGCTTAAAAACACGTCGAATTATCGGAATGGCCTGCTGCATTGGCGGACTTAGCCCGCTTTCGATCGTTCTCTGCCTCATCGCAATCTCCGTAAAAAAGACAGCGTCATACCTGTACCACAATTTCCACAAGCACGCTTGATCTATGAATGCCCAGGCCCAGAGCGCCCGCATCAGTCCGGCCTGAGCGCACGAACCGGCCGCGGAATCGCCTTACACTGCCCGGTCGGACGCTGGCTGCGGATGCCCATGTAGGCAGCACGGCGTCCGATGCCGACCCGGTCGGTGATGGCTGTCATTGACCATCCAGATCTCGCCGATATGGGTGGAAACGAACGCCGAGGTCGAGCGTGCGCTGTTAAATGGTGACCTCTCACCGCTACAGACGCGGCGCGTGCCATGCGAAATGCGCCGGAGCGCAGTGCGTCACCCACTCTTTGGCAAGAAGTTTCAGCTCGCCGGCAAGGCTTGTCGTCACCCCCGTTTTTTGGCGAACGCCCAAACCATCAGCGGGTACTCCTCATCGTTGCTGAGGTCGCGCCACAGTCCATACGCCCGTACCGGGCCGCCGATATGGGCCTTGGCGCATGCCTTATTGCCCCAGCCGAACGCCTGAACATCATCTTCGGCGAAACCGCCTTCAATCATCAACTGTCTCAGCCCCGCCGGTGTCCAGCGGTTATAGTCGTGGGGGCGTGCATGCACCCGGAAGAGGAAGGGCGTGGCCACCATCGCCCAGCCGCCGGGCTTGGTCATGGCGTGGATGTTGGCGGCCGCTGTCATCGGGCGCTGCACGTGCTCCAGCACCTGGTCGGCGATGACGATGGAATATTGTTCTGGTGTGCGGTCCTTGCAGATATCGAAGTCCGGAAAGTCGACGGAGCGATAATTGGGGCAGAGCGCCCGCCAGTAGCGGTTCCAGCCCGGCGAAATCTCGATCACGTCCCGCGACTTGCGGTTGGCCGCTTCAAGGAACATGGTGAAAGCTTCGATCTGACGGATGCGCAGCCAGTTGCGGCTGTCGTAGCGAAGCAGCCGCTTTGCGGCATGTCGGCTTCGGTTCCTCAGAGCATCGGCAAGGCTTGGCATACTCGACCTCCTCCTGCCCGCTGAGAATCTCCCTATCGCGCAAATCGTACAAAAGAATGACAGCGAGAGGGAGCCGGCGCCAATGCACCGGCTCCCTCGGTGAGCAGCTCAATCAATAATTACCGTCGCAGGGCGCCGTATAAATGCGGCCGGAGCGATCCTGGTAGCGGCAGAGCTGCTCGCCGCGGCGCTGCGGCGTGGTGGCTGAGCCGACCACGGCGCCGAGCAGTGCACCGCTGGCCGCGCCGATCACCGTGCTCTTGGTGTTTCCGCCAATCGCCTGGCCAACGAGCGCGCCGCCGGCGCCGCCGACCAATGCGCCGGCAGTGGCCCGCTGCTGGCCTTCGGTTTGCGTCTCGCATCCGGCGAGCGCCGCGGTCATCAGCACCGCGAGTATGGCCTTCTTGATAAACATCACTCGAACTCCTCTGAAGCCCGGGCGACAGACAGGCTGGGGCGAACAAGCCCCGGAATGCGGTCGCATTGCGGCGGAACGGCGGCAGAGCCCTCTCACGAACTGAATCAGGGTTTCCCAGCCGTTGAACGCCTTGGTTGCCAAACGGGAAAGATCCTCTTCGCGAGTGTAACCACCAGGCGTTCAGCTGATCCTCAACGGCACCAGCACACCGCCTTCACAACTTGCCGATCCTTCGACGCCGCGGCAGCAATTCGTTGGCATAGATCCCATGGAGATGGCGGCTATGGAAGCCGAGCTAGCCGACGTGTGCGGCGAGTATCAGACTGCCGCGGCACTCAGTGGCGTCTGGAATCTCGAACTCGTCGCGGCCAGGGGCTACCTGGACAGGATCATGCGGAACGTGCGGGTGATGAAGTCCCTGGCTTAGAATTTTCCAGAGCGGTTTGCGCAGTTCCAATCGATCCTGGAGTCCTCGATTTCATCATCTCCAACATGCATGGCGCCAATGCGGAGAACCCTGAGGATGGCCCGGCGTTGCTCAACTGCATGAAGTTCATCCATCTAGAAGCTAATCTGAAAGAGTCCTATTTAGCTGGCATGCCTGAGCGCCGAAAAATCGCCCCGACCGCAAAAAAAGTAGCGGAGTGGCCGTTGTCTGCGGCTGCAACGCTTGGATCGTCAGTACGGGCGAGGGGCATTTTTCTCGAGATCCGCGCGCGCCTTCCAGTGCCCTTGAAAAAGTTGCTCCATATCGAATCCCGCGTGCTGACCCTGCGCCTGCCGGAGGGCACGGATGCCGACATTGGAGCGGCAGCGGCGATTGTGTCCAAAGCCATGCAGGCTATCGAAGATTTGCCGGTAATCCCTCGCGAGGTCGAGGACATCCTGACGATCTCCTCCGGCGAGCGGCACCGCTGGCTGAAGGACGGTCGCTTGCAGAGCACCGGGACCAGGACGGTCAAACTTCGTGGCCGCGCAAGCAAGATCACCTTTCACGTGTTCGATCCACGCCAGATCGAAGATGTGCTCGACCGCGACCTGGTCACCGTCTGGCGCGAGGAAGACGCGGCCACGGCCGCCGAGAACCGGCGACGGGCCGCCGCAAAGTCGGCGCTGAAGCGCTCGCAAAAGAGGGACGGCGGGGCTGCAAATGATACCGACAAAAGCCGCGATGAGGTGACCCGCCCCAAGTTACGCGGATGGGAAGACTTCGATAGCGATGGGCTCTTACGCTGACGGGCGACCCGGAACGCTGTGTCAGGTGCAGCGGCGTCGAGCCATGCCACCAGGACGAAATTGTCCATAGAACATCCAGTTTGACTGGGGTCCCTGGAAGCTTCGAACTTGTGTCGTGCTCCTCCAGTCGAATGAAGCTGCGTGTTCAAGAGATTGGGACGTCTGATCACACTTCGGGTCAAACTTGATCATCGGGGAGGTTCGCTCGCCATCGGGGGTTCGAGTCGGGAGAGCGCTACCGCCTTTCCCCCCACTCGGAGAGCATGCGATATTTTCTACAGTGTCGGGCGTGATGGGCGTGTCTCGGTGCTGCACAGACCGTAGGGAATGAGCGAGTCCGGCTCGAAAAGCTATCCCGACGCGAACGGCAGCTTTGCGCCTAATATCGGCCGTCCAGGTCAGCTTTGCGGTCGCCCAAAGCGGATATTGCCGCGACCAAACGGGCGGTCACGGTTGCGACGGAAGCTGATCTTGAGAACAACCCGTGCGAGGCAGAGTGCCGGGGGCGGAACAGGGCCCGGTTAGCCAACCTATGTCCACCTCAGCAAACCAAGGTTCTGTCGAACGTAGAGCCGCAGGCGCAGTTGGCACCGATTTAAGGACCTGGGGCAATACCGCAATCTGGATCACTCAAGTACGCGCATCATTTCCGAGATCGCGTTTGATTGCGATTTGAGCTCGGCTCGGCCGATATACGGAAAGTGATTCATTGCCGGGCGGAATGGTTTGGCGCAAGGCCATAGCAACGGACATCCTTTACGCCTATCGGAGTCGACAGTTCGGTTGTTGACCCCGACGGTGGTTGCAGCAACCATGGCCGAACCGAAACTGCAGGCGTGGCGAGGATCTGATGGCGAACGAAAAGAGCGGCAATGGCGAGGTACCAAAAACATCGTCGAAGCAGACTGGCGGTGGGAGCGAACCCGGCAGGGGTAGCGCCGCGACCGCCGAAGTCAAGGCGGCGCGGCCCCAGTTGTCTGCCGAGGCCCAGGCGAAACTGCGCGAGATGCGCAGCAAGCTCGCCACCGCGTTTTCCCAGGTCACCATGGCGTTGATGGCGACGCCGCGTTATCGCAACCTGTCAATCTCGGACCTTGAGTGGTTGGTGCTGGAACCGCTGCTGCGCGACCGCATCGCGATTGCCTCCGGCAAGCTTCCGGCGTCCGGCGATGAGGGGCCGATGGTGGGCTTGGCGATCTGGGCAAAGGTGTCGGAGGCCGTCGGCGCCAGGATCGAGGAGCAGGCCCGCGCCGGCAATTTTTCCGTGAGACTCAAGGGCAATGACTGGGACAGCGGCGACATCGTCTGGCTGCTCGACGTGGTTGCCGCCAACCGCGCGCTGGCCACCAGCGTGCTGATCAGTTTCGGCCAGCTCTCCAAGGGCGCGCCGGTGCACGTTCATCCGATGGTCCGGCAATTGGTCGACAAGGAAATACTGGAAAAGCTCAGTGAAAAGCGTGCGCCCGTGCCGTCGTAAGTTTTGGAAATAGCAGCGTTGGCCGCCTGTTGGCGGAATATTTTTCCGCACGGCCTTCAATCTGGGAAATATTGCTATCGGCGAGCGGAAGCCCGCCTCATCCAGACATGTACAGTAGATAGAGGCATAAATTAGGCGTTACTCATAGAAAGAAACAAGAATTTCTTAAGTTGTTTTCCCGCGAGGCCCTTAACACTTGCTCTCGGTTATGTTACCAAATTTGCTGCGGGGGTAACGCGACGGTGATCGTCGCGCGCCCATGAAAAGCGGCGAGGGTTTAATGGTGTCGGGCGTCACGCTTGGCATGGCTGGAGGCATATGCGAGTGGGAACCGGCATCGTCTAAACGTGCTGTGGCCGACCGGTCTGCTCATTGTGCGGCCCGGGCTGGGACATTTGCATCGGCGCTTTTCCCGGATATTGAGATATCTCTGTTTAGGAGCAGAGCTAGAAGTGTGGCGTCGAGGAACCCATTGCGGGCAAGGTCGAAGAATCGATTGCGTCTGCCATCTGTGGTCGCGCTACTGACTTTTTATTTGCTAGTACCAAGAGCATTCGCCGCTGAAACGGCGGAAGATGTCTACAAGCTGCCTTGCACGGAACCAGATCTCAGCGCCGAGCCTGGGCATCTGACGAAGGAAGCTGAGCGCAGGCGCCTGATCGACCCCGCGCACCCTGTCGCGATCAACCTCGGGCTGCTGAAATTCGAGATACCATGGGCTTACATCTATCCCCGGCCGTTCTCCACTCATCTCAATTGCAATCCGAACCGTAAGTCGGTCGGGATTATATTCTGGATACCGGACCTGAAGGCGCCGGAGCGGGACCTTTGGGGAATGCCGGAGTTCCATCCGGTTGAAACGGATAGGCCGAATCCCGGGCCGGATGACTCAATTATTAGAGTTACGGGAATACAGTATTACGACCAAGAGTATCCGCTGAAGGAAAGTACTGCTGACCAAAGAATTGACAAATTACTTAGAATATCTCGCAAAGATAATCTTAGTATTATAAATATTGATGGGCTTTCGAAAATTCAAACAAAGTACACCACAAATTACAACGACCAGTATTATTTGAGGAATGACACGGATAGCCTTTTATTATCATGTATGCCGACATACTGCCAAGCATACCTCGATCTAAAAGACATGAATCTGACTGCACAATTCGCAATACGCAGGGAGGTTTTCAGAAAGTATCAACAGGCATCTCTGGGCATCAGGACGCTCCTCATGCGCTGGAAGCTTCCGAAGAAGTAGAATTATATTCACATGGGAGACCTGTGTTATGGTTGCTCTGTCGGACGATCAAGTAGAGACGTTAAAGGCTATCACAAATAATGGACAGGATAATTTCTGGGCAGGTTATATTTTCATTCGATCGGCGATAGAAGCTGACTCTTCTTCTTCATCAGCAGCGTACTGGCTGACGAAAGCTAGCGAGATCAATATCAATGATTCGACAAGCGAAGCTGCCAATTTCGTTCGCGGTGTTACAAGATATGGTTTCCTATTCGATGGCATCACTGACTTCGATATTCAGCAAAATTCGACATTCATAGGTAGATCAGTCCTGGAGGATGTGATCTCCAATAGCGTGATGCCGTCGATTGAGGAGATCGTAAAAAGAGATGTCGGTCAGGCCGTATTGGGCGGTGGGCAAACATATGGTGGTTGGGGCGGTGCGTTCTACTATTGGAATTTTCCACTATCCGGGACCCCGGGCGATACCGTTGGTCAACGAATCGCGAACAACCCCCTCGACTATGACAAGTTTATAGCAGCAAACGCGAAGTCAACTTACGATGTCATGGCAAAGTTTGGTCTAACGGCCGAACAGGCCATCTCCGCGGTGAATGCTCAAGTTCCGTCGTCAGTCATTGCAGATATAATCACGCGTATCTACGAATATGCCGTCACGCACGAAGTCCCCAGCCTGGCAGGTGATCCATATAATATTGACGGGTTCACTCCAATCATCGGCGAGAACGACGACGTCGTTGGATGGCGACACAACACCGAGACCGAAATCGGCGTTGAGGTCACCGATGCAACGCTGATAGCGCAGCTTAACGCTCGTTATGCGGTTCGTATCAGGCTTTCCGATGATCCTGCTTTCAATTCGACAAACCCCGATCATGGATTGGCTGCGCAGGGCGGATTGGACGCTTTAGCCGACGATACGCGTGAGTTGAACGGCATCTTGCACCAAGCGCCCCAGTCATATGTTTCTACTGGCGAGGCCCAGATTCAGCTTGCGCAGTTGGCCACTTGGTACGCCGACCGCTTTGCCAAAACAGAGGGCGCGGGCACGGTCGGAGGTGGCACATCCACCGGGATTCTTAAGTCAGGTCTGGTCGAATCTGGTGTTCTGTCAGTCGAGTTTTCGGCCGAGATCAACGCCGTCATTGACTATGTAGCGCCCAACTCAGTGGGGCTGAGCACCTTGGAAAAGGAGCAACCAAGGCAATTCGCGCTAAATGCCGTGTATCAGGGGCTGGCGTCGTCAGGCAACCCGGACGCCGATGCGACCTCTCTCCTTGAGAGCGCAGTCAGGACAATCTGGGATACTGGTGATGATACCGCCCGAGAGACTGCTATCAAGAAGATCCAATACTACGGGTTTGACGCTCAAGGGGGTACGGGTGTTACAATTCATGCGCAGACCCACAACGGCGTTGATCTCAATTCAGCTCTCGTGGGTGGCGCCGGCGGCGATCACCTTGTCGGTCTGGCAGGTGACGACGTCTTGGTTGGTGGGGCGGGCGATGACTTTTTAGAAGGTGGCCGTGGATCGGACATCCTTTTCGGCGGTGACGGAAACGACACGTTTGTGGGCGGGGCAGGCCAAGATTTTCTGGCTGGAGGCAAGGGAGACGACACATTCATCGCATTGCCCGGTATGGCCAACTCGGGCTCGCCTAGCGGCGGTGACTATGACGACACCTATGTCGGAGGCGCCGACCGCGCGACCCCCTGGAGCCAGTGGGTTCTTGGAAACCATGGCTCGGATGATACCGACACGATAAAGTATTATTCAGGCGCCCAATCCCCTGACCTGATCGATCCAGTGACGCATGAACCCGCGGTGGAAAACCGAAGCGGCGTCATCGTCGAGCGGCTGGAAACTGTTTCCGAGGAAGGTCATAAAAGCATAGAAATCGTCGTCCGCGACATGGAGGCCAACCATACCTCCGGCACTGATACATTGGTTTCGATTGAACGCGTCGAACTGTCCGACAATGCAGATATCGTACGCGTTACCGACAATTCGCTCGATGCGGAAATCATCATCGACATGGGCACGTCGCGCCGTGTCCAGTCCGAGTTGAAACCCGGCGACATCCTCGACGAAGATGCCTTCATTCACAATGTCGACACTGTCGACTACTCCGGCGTCGGCCATGGTCTGGTCTATTTCAACGGCCTCACGACAGAGCGCGAACAGGGCCTGCTCACTGGCGGCATTTCGCAGCTTGGAGGCATTGAAACGGAGTTCGGGCTGCTTACTGGAAAGGGCAACGTCGACAATCTGCGCATCGAAGGCGCCGACAGGATTGTCCTGACGAACCAGGACGACGTGTTCGTCGGCGCGCAATACGGGTCGATCGTTGAACTCGGCGATGGCCAGGACAAGGTCTGGCTGCAGCCCGGCATCCTCGTTCAGGGTTTCGACGCCGACGATCGGCTGACGCTGTTCGGCACGCTCAACCTCTATGGGGGCTGGAAGAATTCCGCTTCGGAATCGCCCTACGCGGTCGGCGCCTATGGCGTGCAGTATGGCATCAACCAGGATGGCGACCTGCTCGTTATCAATCCATGGATGATCCCGGCTGACGGGCGCGATCCCCACATGTTCATCGAGGGTTGGCAGCAGCAGGTGCAAGGCGGGGAATTTGGTGCCGGCACCGGACCCGGCAACATCCTTCTCGCGGAAATCACCATCACGTCGTACCGGCTGATGGACGAGCGGCCCAAGATGGCCAATGAAATTGATCTCTGGAGTCTGGTCGACCTTCAGCTGCGTATGCTCACCGGCGCCTGCGGCCCCGAGACAGCCGATCCGCTGGTGCTCGACCTCGATGGCGACGGGCTCGAACTGACCATGCGCACCGGGACGTCGGCGCGTTTCGACGTCGACTTCGACCTCTATTCCGAGCGCACCGCCTGGGCGAAGCCCGATGATGGCATGCTGGCGCGCGACATCAACGGCAATGGCGTCATCGATGGCGGCGGCGAGTTGTTCGGCTACGGCGACACCTATGGCTACAGCATTTTGGCTGCGCTCGACGGCAATCACGACGGCATCGTCGATGCCGCCGATAACGGTCTCGCTGACTTCAATGGCGATGGCATCGTCAACGGCTCCGACACGTTCGGCAGCCTGCTCGTCTGGCAGGATTTCAACGGCAATCTGATTTCCGAGGCGGCCGAACTGAAGACGGTCGGCCAGCACGGCATCGTCTCGTTCACTCTGCCCACAGCCGGCAACGGCGCCGTCGAAATCGGCCCGAACGGCGAAGCCGTGATCCTCGACACCATCAACGGCAACCATGTCATCGGAACCTCGACCTTTACCCGGGCCGACGGCTCGACGGGAACCGTCGGCGAGGTGCTGTTCAACATCGACGATATGAACACCCGCTATGACGGTCCGCCGATCACGGTCACCACCGAGGCGGCCGCCCTGCCAAACCTCAAGGGCTTCGGCATGCTGACCGATCTGCGCTCGGCGATCAGCTATATGCAAAACCCCGCTGATCCGGTCCAGCAGCAGGCGGCACATGACCGCGCGGCTGCCATCGAGGATCTGCTGGCGGCCTTCGACACCAACGACCTTGAGGCCCTCGCCGCCGCGGTGCGCCCGATCGCCCAGATCTGGGGCAATGCGGCGCCCGTGCGTAACGACGCCGGCGCCATCGTCACCGGGCTCGAGGACCTGCCCGACCTGCTGGTGGTGCGCGTCGGCGGCCAGATCGTCGATTATGTCTGGGGCGGTACGCGATCGACCGTGCTGGACACGGACGGCAGCACGATCACGCTGACCACGGTCGAATTCGCCAGCGGCGCCAGGATCGTGCATAGCCATGATTCCGATCTGTCGACCGGTTCGGCGATCGGCGACTGGCACGATCTCTACGATGGCTTGTTCGGCACGGGCGACGCCTACGAACTCGACGCGGCCTCCGCATGGAACAATTTGAAAGGCACCGATGGCGGCCTCATAAGTTATCAGGCGGGATCGGTCAGTGGCACGCCCCGGCCAGTTATCGACGGTGCCACCGGCGACCTCGGCCTTACGCCCGGTACGGTTCTCGAGTGGGTGCAGGGCGAAGACCTGGCCTTCTTCGAGCGCTACACGGGCACGGACCTGTCCGTCTTCTACCAGCGGCCGGCGCCGCAATCGGCGCCCGTCACGACGCTGATCGAGACGATCACCCGCATGGAGGAAGGCTACAAGCAACTGGCCGTCCGGGTCGCGGTGCAGGGCGGCCCGCTGTCCAGCTATTTCAGCGATCTCGCCTACGACGCCGATGCCAATGTGTTCGTCGCCACCAATCATCTGCGGCAACTCGGCGGGTCATTCGAAAAGATCATCGCCGAAGCGGGAACACAGGCCGATCCGATCGACTGGCTGCATGACTGGAAGCCGCTGCTCGACTACGTCATCGGCAATTTCCAGCGCGGCGAGGCCTTTCTGCAGAACTCGAACCCGTTCCTGCTGCAGAATGTCGTCGATGGCTATGAAACGGCCGGATCGACACTGGACTTCGTCGACGTCGCGACCGCCATTGGCCTGCCGGGCGAAGCGATCATCGCCGCCAGCGGCGATGTAGTCGGCAGCAACGACATCGACCTGTTCTACCTCAATGGTGACGAGACCAACGTCTCCGGTAAGGCCGGGGCAGACGCCTACGTCTTCGGGCGCAATCTCGGCCACGTCGTCATCGAGGATACGGTCGTGCTGGCCGACGGCACTGGCAATCAGGTGCGGTTCTCGCAGCATGTCGCGTCCGATTTCGACGTTACCCAGGACGGCTCAAATCTCGTGCTGACCCTGATTGCCACGGGAGAGACCGTGACGATCAAGGACCAGTTCGCCGGCGAATGGCCGAGCGACCTGATCGGCAACGCCTGGCCGGTTTCAGGGATCGACCAGATCGTTTTCGCCGACGGCACGACCTGGAACGACGCCGACCTGACCCGCGAGGCGGCGACGGTCGATGCCGGCAGCACCACCGTTACCGGCTCGAACGACACTGACTACATCTGGGGCGGTAAGGGCGACGACCGGCTCGAAGGCGGCGGCGACTTCGACATCTACCGCTTCGACCTTGGCGACGGCCATGACGTGATCCATGATTTCGAGAGCAATCCGTTCCGCTCGATGGCGGATTCGATCTATTTCGGCGCCGGCATCACCGCCGCCAACGTCTCGTTCACCCGGGAAGGCAATTCCAGCGATTACACCATTAACTACGGCAATCTCGGCGACCAGATTGTCGTTGAGGGCGCAAACGACAAGATTTATCCGGCGTTCTATCCCGAGTTCTTCACCAGCAGCATCGAGTACATCGTCTTCACCGACGGCTCGTCGATCACCGAGCGGCAGATCATGGACCGCCTCATCGACTATCAATCGACCGATGGCGACGATAATATCTATGGCTTCAACGCCGATGACAGGATCGATCTCGGCCGTGGAAACGACTTTGCCCAGGGCGGCAATGGCAACGATACCTATCTGTTTGGCGCGGGCTATGGTCACGATCGCATCGACGATGGCGCCGGCAACATTTTCGGCGGCCTGGATGGCGACGCGCTGACCTTCACCACGCGCTTCAATCTCGAAGAGCTGCAGCTTCTGAGGGACGGCAATTCGTGGGATCTGACGCTGCGGCTTGCCGACGGCAGCGACGTGACGATCGTCAACCAGTTCTACGCCATCTACCCGTTCATACCCGATGTCGTCTATTTCAACCGCATCGATAATTTCAACTATGTCGACCGTGCGGGCCAGGCGCATTCGCTGTCGTGGGTCGATCTGCAACTTGAGATGCTCGACCGTGCAAGCACTGACGGCAACGATACCATCTATGCTTTCAGCAGTTATGACATCCTCGAGGGCGGCCTCGGCGATGATTTCATGAGCGGCGGCAACGGCAACGACATCTATCGCTATACGCTTGGCGATGGACATGACAGCATCTGGGACAACGGCCAGGCCCCCCTTGGCGGCAGCTTCGATATCATAGAGTTAGCCGGCATCGATGCCGACGACGTCCACTTCAGCCGTGACCCGGCTGCTGCCAACGACCTGATCATCAACATGTCTGACGGCGGCTCAATCCGGTTGATGAGCCAGTTCTGGCACACCAACATCAACTGGCGACCGGACGGGATCGAGGAAATACATTTCGCCGACGGCACGGTCTGGACGGAGACCGATTTCGTCGCGCGCTATCTTGCCGATCAGGCGACGCCAGGCGACGACGAAATCTACGGATCTCCATGGAACGATACCATCGCCGGTGGCGCCGGTAACGACATTCTGGCTGGCGGCGACGGCGACGACACCTATCTGTTCGGCTATGGCGACGGACACGATTCCATTCACGAGAGTCTGGAAGTCGTTTTGTCGGGCGACAACGACACGGTTCGCTTCGGTACCGGCATAGGCGTCGGCGACGTCACTTTCTCCATCGGCGCCGATCGCAGCGATCTCGTGGCGACGTTGAATGCGACGGGCGAAACCCTGACCATTTATGGCCAGAACGCCCTCTGGAATTGGTTCACCTGGTATGATGTCGAGCAGTTCGTTTTCGAGGACAACACTGTCCTGACCAAGTCCGACGTCATTGCTCAACTGATCGCGTCGCAGGCGACCTCCGGCAACGATACCATCAAAGGCTTTTGGAGCGACGACACCATCTATGGCGGCGCCGGCGACGACCTGCTGGATGGCGCTGGCGGGGCCGATACCTATGTGTTCGGCTATGGCGACGGCAACGACACGATTTCGGAAAGCTCGGATTCCATCTGGGTCAGCACCGACCAGGACAGGATCAGGTTCGGCGCCGGCATCGATGCGACAGATGTTGCCATAGCCGTGACCGGTGCGACGATGAACGGCGCCACGTTCACGCTGACGCAGACAGGAGAGGTGCTCAGCCTGCCCTTGCTGGACCAGATCGAGTTCTTCGAATTCGGCGACCAGACGCTGACACGCACCGAACTGCGTCAGCTTATCGTGGACCGCCAGACGACGACAGGCAACGACACCATCGTCGGCACCAATGGTGACGAGACGCTTACCGGCGGCCATGGCAACGACACCCTTACCGGTTGGGCAGGCAACGACACCTATGCCTACAGCCGCGGCGACGGCAACGATGTGTTCGATGACACCACCGCCGGTGTCTATGCCAGCGGTACGGATCGGGCTGTGCTGCACGGCATAACTACGTCTTCCGTGACGGTATTCCGCTCCGGCAACGACATCATTCTCAAGATTGCCGAGAGCGTTTCGGGGGAAGGGGACGGTGGCCAGATAAGCCTGGTCGGATCGGGCACTGACAATGTTCAGAATGGCATAGAGACAGTCGAGTTCGACGACGGGACGATCTGGGACAGGACCGCCTTGCGCGAGCTGTCTCTTGCGTCCGGTTCGTTGGATGGCGACGACGTGCTCAACGGAACAAACGCGTCCGAAACCTTCCAGGGCGGTCTCGGCAACGACACGTTGAACGGCGGCCTGGGTGACGACACCTACATCTACAATCGTGGCGACGGCAACGACATCGTCAACGAGGGCAATGCCTATTACACATTTGGCGGTAACGACACCCTGATCCTGCACGATGTGACACCGTCATCGGTCACCTTCGATCTTACAACCGACCGAGATCTCATTCTCATTATCGGCGAAAGCGCGCCGGGTGCGGGAGATGGTGGGCGGATCA
This sequence comes from Mesorhizobium sp. B2-3-2, assembly GCF_006442295.1. Taxonomy (NCBI): domain Bacteria; kingdom Pseudomonadati; phylum Pseudomonadota; class Alphaproteobacteria; order Hyphomicrobiales; family Phyllobacteriaceae; genus Mesorhizobium; species Mesorhizobium sp. B2-3-2. The sequence goes on from NZ_VFWA01000015.1 coordinate 59,718, forward strand.
CACTTGTTGGAACAGGCGATGCAAACTGGGATCGTGGCATAGAGTCCGTGCGTTTCGACGACGGTACGGCGTGGTCCAAGACCGATCTGAAAACGCGATACCTCGACGGGATCAACACTGCCGGCGACAACACGATCACCGGTTTCAATTCGGGCGACACATTCCACGCCGGCGCCGGTAACGATACGCTGATCGGTGGCCTTGGCGACGACACCTACATCTACAACCGGGGCGACGGCAACGACATCGTCCATGAGGGCAACGCCTATTACACCTTCGGCGGCAACGATACGCTGATCCTGCACAATGTAACGCCGGCATCAGTGAGCTTCGATCTTCTCGATGGCGATATAGTTGTCGTCATTGCCGATAGCGCTCCTGGCACCGGCGACGGCGGTCGGATCACGCTTGTCGGGTCCGGCGACGCAAACTGGGATCGCGGTATCGAAACAGTGCGGTTCGATGACGGCACGGTTTGGTCCAAGACGGATCTCAAGACGCGCTATCTCGATGGGGCCAATACATCAGGCGACGACACGATCACCGGCTTCAATTCGAGCGATACGTTCCAGGCTGGACCCGGCAACGATACGTTGATCGGTGGCCTGGGTGACGACACCTACATCTACAACCGAGGCAACGGCAACGACATCATCAACGAGGCCAATGGCTATTACACCTTCGGCGGCAATGACACACTGATCCTGAACGGCATCGATCCATCATCGGTGACATTCGATCTCGTGGCCGGCAACGACGTCGTCCTTGTCATCGGCGAAAGCGCAGTCGGTGCCGCCGACGGTGGCCGGATAACACTTGCCGGGACTGGCGATCCGAACTGGGATCGTGGTGTCGAGACGGTGCGCTTCGCCAACGGCACGATCTGGGCCAAGGCCGATTTTACAGCCCGGGCTCATACGCCCGTCGTTGCCAATGCGCTGCCGGATTACGAAACCCCGGAAGGCGCGTCTTTCAGTGCGGTGCTGCCGGCAAACACCTTCTCCGATCCCGACGGGCAATCGCTGACGCTGTCGGCCAAACTGGCCGATGGATCCGCTCTTCCTTCCTGGCTGACCTTCGATGCGATTACGCGTACGTTGTCGGGTGAGCCGCCGTCAGGGTCCGAAGGTGCGATCAATGTCATCGTCACGGCGTCCGATGGCGCCCTGCAGGTGTCCGACACGCTGTCGCTGACGATTGGCCCGGCCCAGCCAGCAGAATGGATTGGCACCGACGATGCGCTTTCCACAACGAAAGGCACAGCGCTTGTGCTCAACCTGATGGCCAACGACGTCATCCCGGCCGGCGCCAACGCCGAGCACTTCATCTGGGTGCAGCCCGAGCATGGCACGGTCCACTGGAGCAGTGCCGACAATTCCTACGTCTATGAACCGGACGCTGGATTTGTCGGTACCGACACGCTTACCTACGGTCTGCACGATGCCGACCATCTTGACCAGACCATGACGCCCAATGGCGTGCATGTCTCGATTGAGGTCACGCAAGGCGGGACCGACCCCGATACATGGGTCGGCAATGATGACTCGCTGTCCACGCGTGAGGATACGCCGATCATCCTGAACCTGATGGCCAACGATGTCATTCCCAGCGGGGCCAATGCCGAGCACTATATCTGGGTGCAGCCGGAACACGGCACCATCTCCTGGAGCAGTGCGTCGGATTCCTATGTCTATCAGCCCGATGAAGGGTTCGTTGGCACCGATACGCTGACCTACGGCCTGCACGACGCCGATCACCTAGACCAGACTATGACCCCCAACGGTGTCCACGTCACGATCGACGTCACCGAAGGCGGCGATACGTTCGTCTTCGGACCGAATTTCGGCAATCAGGAGATCAATGACTTTGTTGCCGGGCCCGGAACGGAGGACGTCGTCGAATTCGAAAATGACGTCTTCGCCGATTTCGCTTCTGTCCTCGCCGCGGCAGCCCAGGTCGGCACCGACACGGTGATCACCCACGATGCCAGCAATGTGCTGACCCTAAAGAACGTCGCGTTGGCGAACCTGCACCAAGACGATTTCCAGTTCATCGCCGCCTGATGCCTGAATTGGAAATCACTTGAAGGCGATGCCGCAGTCCCGTCCATCCGAACCGCCGCGAGCAACCCTCGCGGCGGTTCTTGGTTCCTTCCGGCGTGCCTTCGCCGGCATCGCGTTGATGAGCGGCGTCGTCAACATATTGGCGCTGACCGGCTCGTTCTTCATGCTGCAGGTCTATGACCGGGTCATCCCCGGCCGCAGTGTGCCGACGCTGGTCGGCCTTGCGGTGTTTGCCGGCACGCTGTTTGTCTTCCAGGGCGTGCTCGAGCTCATCCGGTCGCGCCTGCTGGTGCGCATCGGCATGGGTCTCGACGCCCAGCTAAGCGGCCAGGTCTATACAGCACTGATGCGGCTGCCCTTGCGCACCAAGCTCGCGGGCGACGGCATGCAGTCGCTGCGCGATCTAGATCAAGTGCGCTCGTTTATGTCGAGTGCCGGTCCGACGGCGCTTTTCGACCTGCCGTGGATGCCGCTCTATCTCGGTATCTGTTTCCTCTTCCATTTCTGGATCGGTATGACGGCGCTCGCCGGCGCGATCATCCTGTTCAGCCTGACGCTGCTTGCCGAGGCCCGCACGCGCGAGCCTGCGAAAGAGGCCAATCGACATGCAGCCGCGCGCAACACCTTGGCCGAAGCGACACGGCGCAATGTCGAGGTGCTGCAGGCGATGGGTTTTGGCTCGCGCATCGCCGGGCGCTGGGCTGGTATCAATGCCGATTACCTCGGCACGAACGCCAAAGCGAGCGATCTTGCCGGCACGCTCGGAACCATCTCCAAGATCCTGCGCATGATGCTGCAATCCGGCATCCTGGCGATCGGCGCCTGGCTCGTCATCCATCAGGAAGCAACAGGCGGCATCATGATCGCCAGCTCGATCATGATGGGCCGGGCGCTGGCTCCGATCGAACTGGCAATCGCGCATTGGAAGGGCTTCGTCAACGCCCGCCAGGCCTGGGCGCGACTCACCCAGCTTCTCGCGCTGCTTCCCGAGGCGGTGACGACCGTCTCCCTGCCGGCGCCGGCTTCAGCCCTTGTTGTCGAAGGCATCAGCGTCACCCCACCGGGGGAACGGCGTGTGGTGGTGCAGGATGCGGGTTTTGCCCTGGAAAAGGGCGCTGGTCTCGGCATCATCGGGCCGAGCGCTTCGGGTAAATCCTCACTGGTGCGCGCAATTGCCGGCATCTGGCTGCCGGCCCGCGGTACGGTGAGGCTCGATGGTGCCACGCTTGACCAATGGTCGCCGGAGGAACTCGGCAAGCATGTCGGCTACCTGCCGCAAGATGTGCAGCTGTTCGACGGCACGATTGCCGAAAACATCGCGCGCTTCGAGCCCGAAGCACCCTCGGACAAGATATTGTCTGCGGCGCGGGCAGCTGGCGTGCATGACCTGATCGTTCATTTGGAGGACGGTTACGAGACGCGGATCGGCGAGGCGGGATCTGCATTGTCGGCCGGCCAGCGGCAAAGAGTGGCGTTGGCGCGGGCGCTTTATGGCGACCCGTTCCTGCTCATTCTCGATGAGCCCAATTCGAACCTCGATGCCGAAGGCGAGGCCGCCTTGACAGAGGCCATCCAAGGTGTCCGAGCCCGTGGCGGCATCGCCGTCGTGGTGGCGCATCGTCCAAGCGCGCTGGCGAGCCTCGATCAGGTCCTGGTGATGGCCAATGGCCGGGTCCAGGCCTTCGGACCGAAGAACGAGGTCTTGAACAAGGTCACCCGGCCGGGTGGCGTTCCTTTGAAGGTCGTGTCCGCGCCCGAGGAGAACGTATCCTGATGGCCGCCGCGGCTCCCATCATCGATCGGACCATCCGGCGCTATCTGTTGGGCGGCGTGGCTGCCTGCATCCTGCTCGTCGGCGGCGCGGGCAGCCTGGCGGCGGTCACCGAGCTTTCCGGCGCCGTGATCGCATCGGGAAAGCTGGTCGTCGATTCCAGCGTCAAGAAGGTGCAGCATCCCACCGGCGGCGTGGTCGGCGAGATCCTGGTGCGTGAAGGCGATGCCGTGAAATCGGGCCAGATGCTGATCCGCCTCGACGAGACAGTCACCCGCGCCAACCTGGCGATCGTGACCAAGGGTCTCGACGAATTCGAGGCACGTCTCGCCCGTCTCGAAGCCGAGCGGGACGACCATGCCGAAATCGCCTTTCCTGCCTCGCTGACATCGAGGCGAGATGACCTCAACGTTGCGCGTGCCATGGCCGGAGAACAGTCGCTGTTCGACTTTCGCCGGCAGGCCCGCGCCGGACAGAAAGCGCAGCTGGAAGAACGTATCGCGCAGCTATCGCAAGAAGCCTCCGGGCTCACCGAACAACGGACCGCCAAGAGCCGCGAAATAGAGCTGATCGGCACCGAGCTGGACAGCATCCGTACGCTCTGGCTCAAGAAGCTTGTCTCGATTGACCGCCTCACGGCGCTGGAGCGCGACGCGGTTCGGCTCGATGGCGAACACGGGCAACTGACGGCATCGATTGCGCAATCGAAAGGCCGCATCGCCGAAACCCGCTTGCAGATCATCCAGGTCGATCAGGATCTGCGCAGCGAGGTTGCGACCGAGCTTCGGGACGTCCAGGGCAAAATGTCCGAATTCGTCGAACGCAAGGTCTCGGCCGAGGACCAGCTCAAGCGCATCGACATCCGCAGTCCGCAGGATGGGGTGGTTCACCAGCTTGCCGTCCACACCATTGGCGGCGTGATTTCACCAGGTGAGGTCATCATGCTGGTGGTGCCCGTAGCGGACGATCTGACCGTAGAGGCCCGTATCGCGCCGCAGGACATCGATCAGCTTTCGCTGGGCCAGGATGTTGCGCTGAAGCTCTCGGCATTCAATCAGCGCGTGGCGCCGGAACTGAACGGGGTGGTCAACGAGATCTCTGCCGATCTCAGCGTCGATGAGCGCAGCGGCGCGGGTTTTTACACCGTTCGCGTCAGCCTGCCGCGCACTGAACTGAAAAAACTGAAAGGCCTGACCCTGGCGCCGGGTATGCCTGTCGAGGCGTTCTTCTCCACCGGCAGCCGCACCATGCTGTCCTACCTGGTGAAACCTCTGGCCGATCAGATAGCGCGCGCGTTCCGGGAGGAGTGACACTCCGGCTGTGTAGAGCCGTCAAAGTAATGCCTGTTTTTCGGCAGCACCTCACCGTAAGCTGACCGACCGCTCACGGCCCCATTGCCGCCTGGCGGCTAAGCGCATCATTCCGGCCGTTCGACTGACACTGAGTCTTCCTGAAAGCCGACATTGCTTATGGAGCCGCCGAGCGCCAGAAGATTTCTTCGGGTATGTGTTCGAATCCCTCGCGTTCCGCCAAACCGCCGTTGGCCGCCCTCTGCGGCCTTTTCCTACTCTACGCCCGCAGCGACTACGCGACCCACAGGGCGCGGCGCCGCTTATGGGCGAAAGCCTGAATTTCCGACAAAGCGCGCCGCCTGACCGGACAGGATCATGACGGTGATGGCGCGAGCGCGCTCTTGCGCAGCACCGCGGACATATGCCCCTGGCCAGTCTGCGGATGGACGGCGGTAACGATCGCCTCAATCACTGGTGGCTCAAGGCCGGCACGTCCCCAGTCCAGATGGACAGGATAATCATAGACAAGCGCAAGCGGCTCTTCGCCCGTCGGCGCCAGGATGTTCGTCCAACGAATATTGGGGCGGGTGCGAAGCCGGGACGGCCATTCACCGTCTTGGCTGTCGGCCTTAAGCACGATCTGCAGGCACACCGAACCCATCGTCGTGACGAACAGCATATAGGGCGTGTCGAGGTTGCCGGACGTCCGTCGCAGGAGCGCGGCCGCGAGCAGCGGCGGTGAATTGCCGATGGTCGAAAAGGAAATGCCGACAATCATGTGCGGCAGGAGATCGTCGTCGGTGGAATGAAGCCAGGCGATGATCTTCGTGAAGTTCGGCAGCTCATCCGCCGGCAGCAGCGCCACCGCCATCTTGACGAGCGCTTTATAGGCTCTGGCTGGGATGAAGCGCTCGGTCCCGCCGGGGATGCGAAATACCAACTCGCCTGTTTTCGGCTTCACCCCGAAATGATCCGCGAACGGCGTTCCGTTTGTGCGCATCGATATCGACCGTTTGCCGTCGATATCCGGTGGCGGATCGAGGCCGGGCCGTCGCTGCGGCCGGTCTGACGTACTTTGTTGCCTTTGCCCTGCGTGCCGCCGACTGTGAGGATCGCGCCCATGCTTTTGACGAGCGCGTCATCGAACATACCGAAGCTGGCGTTGCAGGCGTCGCACTCGTCGAGTGAGGTCACCCACTTGTTGCCGAACGCGTCTGGCAGCGTATGGGCAACGTTGCGGAAGGCGCGGGGCTCGGTTTGGCCGCAGAAACGACACCGCCCCTTCGTCCCGAGCGCGACAGCCGGCTCGCCTATACTACCCTGGACCATGGCGATGATCGCATAATCCGGGGATTTGAGCGTCGCTTCAGGCGGTGTGGACAAGAAACTTCTCCATCATGATCCGCTCCGGGCCGAGGAGGCCAGCCTTACCGTCGCGCGTCGATCTCGGTTAGCGCTTTGCGTGAGCGCTCACATGGCGAGCTACCGCAGCCTCACGAATCTTCTTCTCGTCTCGTACAATCGCACGTTCGGCTTGCGCGAGCGCGCGCGGAATACGATCGTGAAGTTTGTTCAGCGCGATCAGCTGTGCGATCTTGTCGAGCGTCCACGACGTCGGAAGCAGAAGCATGGCGATGTGCAATAGGCTCAAAGCCAGGTTTTGACCCGGCTCGACAAAGCCCACATTGCTGGCGCCTGCGACGACTGCGTAGCGGCGGTCGAGTGACCCGAGCCGATAGGCGATGCCCTTGGTGCTCGCATGAACATTGTGGCTCGCCATCTTGTAGTGCGAGCGCATCATCGCTCGGCCCGCGGCATCCTCGATATTGCTGAAATTTGGCTTTGGGTTCCCCAAATGCGCAGCGACCCAGCCATAATCGCCGCCAAACTCTTTGCCGTAGCGGCGGGTCGCATCGGCATAGTCCTTTTCGATGCGCGCGGCGGCGCGTTTCGCAATGGGAGCATAGCCAAGACGCGTATGGCATTGCTGATATTGCCCGAGGCCCTTCTTCGCCTCAACGATCTCATGCGCGAGGTAGCGCTCGGCGAGAACTTCGCCGCCATCGTCAAGGACCATAGCTACGCAGGCAACTTCGTGAAGCGTGCGCCACCGCGCCATTGCGCCGTCGGCATAGCCGTTCTCCATCAGAACCATGATCTCGGACGCGATCTGGATCGCGCGGACATGGAGGTGAAAGAGCGCCTTGTTCAGATGCGCGCGCCGGCGCGACCGCGAGCGGCTGGCGCGACGGTGAAAATCTGTGCCGATGTCTCGCGACAGCTCAATCAGCATCCGTAGGGCATCGAAGCCCTTTCCCCATCGTGCCTGCAGGTTGAAACGAAACTGATCCATCTGAATGTCGGTCGCAGCGCGCCAGACCGCCCAGTCGCGCTCATATCGACGCAGCATCTTTCCTGCCGCCGCCTCGGCGACCGTGTGGATCAGGTCAGGAAGCGTCTCGCTGATCTTGTCGGCATAGTCCTGCCCGCGCGCGGTATCGGCGTCGGTGAATTGGAGCACGATGTCCTCGTCGGACTCGATTTCCATGACATCCTCGTTGTCGCCATCCGCGTCTGTTCCTGAGCCGGCGCCGAGCAGCTCATCGACGATGGAGCCTATCAACTTTTCATCCTCGGCATGTCCCGACGCCTTGAGCTTGTCGCAGACCAACTCGGTCGCGATGACCCGCGGAATAGTGGATAGTTGCTCTTCAAGCAGGGCTTGCAACGACCCCATCGACGGAATCCTTATGTTGCGGCAAAAGGAATACGTAGCGGAACGAAAGGGAAACGACAACGGAGCGATGATACCTTTCCCAACGCCGATCATGTGCCAGATGGCGCGGCTCGACATTGTCCGGGGCGCGGCCTGACTATAGGTTCCCAGGTTCAGATGGCGATCACCAGAAACAACCACTTCGTTCCGCAATGGCATCAAAGGGGATTCCTTGAACCCGAAAGCTCAACGCTGGCCTATCTCGACCTCGCGCCCCCCACCAAAGTCCTCGCCTGCGGACGTATCATTGAAGAGCGGTCGCTATTCGACGCGCCCACTAAGCGGTGCTTCTTCCAGACCGACCTCTATTCGACATTCTTCGGTACGGAGGTGAACGACGAAATCGAGCGCAGGCTGTTCGGCGATATCGACACGCGCGGGTCGCAAGCCGTCAGAGCCTTCGCAGGAACCGACATCGCCGCCTGGCACGAGCATTTCGGGAGATTCTTCGAATATATCGACATCCAGAAACTGCGGACACCGAAAGGCTTGGCGTGGCTGAGGGCCCAGTATCCGGCGCTCCATCAGAACGAGCTGATGATGGAGATGCAGGGCATCCGCATGCTCCACACCACGATCTGGACCGAGAGTGTCCGGGAGATCGTCTCGGCCGAGGATGCCGACGTGAAGTTCATCCTGACCGACCATCCGGTAACGATCTACAACCACGCGCTGCCCCCCGAAGCGCCGCAATGCGCCTTCCCCCACGATCCGGGAATCGCGCTGAAGGCATCGCAGACCCTGTTCCCGCTCAGCAGGGAACACTGCCTCATCCTGACCAACCTCGAATATGCCGAAAATCCGTCGGCACCGCCGCTGGAGAAGCGGACATTCGCGCGCAACTTCCGCCAGTCGATGGTCCGGACGGACAAGATCATACGCACGCGACGGCTCACGGACCTTGAGGTCTCGCAGATCAACCGGGTGCTGAAGGCGCGGGCGCAGCGCCACATCGCCGCCGGCAGGCGAGAATGGCTCTATCCCGAACAGGAAGCGACCGGATCATGGGCCGACCTTGCCGTGACGCTGCTCCCGCCGCACGACGAGCTTTGGAACTTCGGTGGCGAGACCTATGTGGGGTTCAAGGACGGCAGCGTCCGTTACCAAGATGCGTTCGGCCGGACCGAGAAGGAACGCGAAACTCTCAAGAAGGTACTGTCGACGAAGGAGCTCGCGTTGGGCGCGCCCTGCGGTTGCGGGTCAGGACATCCCTACCGCGTCTGTTGCAAGTCCAGGCCACTGGCGCTGCGGCCAAGCTGGACTGAACGAAGCATCCGAGAGCGCAATCTCGTGTTTCATCGCGGCATCCTTTCGATCCTGGGTTTAGACACGGGCAAGGACTGGACAGCGGTCAGGCGGGAGCTGACCGACGACCAGATCAGGGAAGTCTATTTTCTCTACGAGGCGCTCTGGCCGCTCGAAACCGATCTTCTATCGCTCCTGCCAAAACCCGACGGGCGGCCGCGCGCCGTATACACCGGATCGCTCCATCCGCAGTCCATCGTAGAATTTGCCCTAGGCGCGTCGCTCTACTTCGGCGACCTAATCGTCGAAACGCCGTTCGTCCACTCCGGCACCATCGCCGAGAAGTTCCGCCCGACCGAGCATCCGCGCAGCTACCATCTCGAATTCCTGAAGGCTGTGGCATTCTTCCTCAACGTCATGCCGCTGGTGGACGCCGGATTGATCAACCTCATTCCGGACCCGTGGACCTTCGACTACCATCTCCGCCGCGAAACCATGGCGATGGCGGAGGACCGTGCTGCTGGGATCGACATTAGCCTCCGCGGAGAGCCGCGGCTGGAGGAACTGGTGCGTGTCGACCTCATGCGCGACATGCTGATGTGGCCCCGGAACGCGCAGGAGGCCCGGATGCGTGAGAACTTTCCCGATCTGGATGCGGCCGGCATCGCGGAAACATTGTCCGAGCTGGAGCGGCTGAAAGAGGAGGACCCGCTGGCGGCCCTGCAGGACGGCATCTTCGATGGCGGCAAGGAAGGCGGCCAGATGCGCCTGATGCAGATGGGGCCGAACTTCGAAATCGCGATGTATCTGGCGCAGGCGACCGGGGCCACTATCGTGACTGACAGCGCCTTCCGCTGGCAGGAGATCATCCGCGCGGCGCGACCGAGGTTAGGAGCGCCTCCGGCGCGCTTCAGGCAGCTCGCTGGAAATCTCGCCGACGCCGAGTTCCTGTTTCCCGACAATCCCGACCGCATTATCCGGATGGCGCGCGAGGGCATATTGGCAGGCTACCCCGCACTTTTCGGCGAGATGTTCCGGTATCTGGCTGATGTGGTGAAACGCGGTCCCAGGCCGAATTTCGAGGCGGGGCTCGCTGCCCGATTCGCTCGCACACATCAGGCGGCCCAGAAGGCTCTCCGTAAACGGGGGGAATTCGGGAATGACGGCAGGATTTCCTGCGTTTTCGCGCCGACAGGGATCCAGGATAACACGATTAATCGTCTGCTGCTGATGTCTAGCTCCGAGCATCACCTGCAGATGGTGCCCATGGCGTTCTACATTCAGCGCTCGGATGCAAAGGCTTAGGACGTGTCGCTGTCCCGATGCACCGGTCGTCAACAATGAAACCATATGCGTCTATTTGAAGCGCTGTTCCTTCGCAAAGCCGGCTTGGATGCTAACAGTTTCGTCGCCGCGCCGATCTCACGTCACGGCGCCTCGGACTTTCGGCTTGAGTGGGGACGTATGACGTAACCGCTGTTCTCAGGCCACGGCCTTGAGTGGCGCGGGGGCATAGGCCCAGGGCAGCAGGTCGTCGAGCTGGCTTTGCGGATGGCCTGCGACGATGCGGGTGATGACGTCGGCGAGGTAGGCGTACGGGTCGACGCCGTTGAGTTTCGCGGTTTCTACGAGCGAGGCGATGGTCGCCCAGTGCTCGCCACCGCCGTCGGAACCGGCGAAGAGCGCATTTTTCCGATTGAGGGCGATTGGCCTGATCGAGCGTTCGACGACGTTGGAGTCGATCTCGACGCGGCCGTCGTCGAGGAAGCGACCAAGTCCGGCCCAAGGCGAGAGCGGGTACCGGATTGCTTCAGCGAGCTTGCTCTTCTGGCTGACCAGGGCGAGCTTCTCGCGCAGCCATGGCTGGAGGGTATCGATGATGGGGCGGCTTCTCTCCTGGCGCGCGGTGCGCCGCTCTTCGGGCGAGCGTCCCCGTATCTCGTTCTCGATCTTGTAGAGCTCGGCGATGCGCTGGAGCGCCTCCGTGGCGATCGGCGCGGGCCCGGACTGGGCCAGTTCGTAGAAGCGTCGACGGACATGCGCCCAGCAGAACGCCAGGCTCACGGCATTGCGCTCAGCCAACGCCCGGTATCCGGCGTAGCCGTCGACTTGCAGGATTCCGACGAAGCCCTGAAGGTGCCGCAGTGGCTGTTCGGCCTTGCGGTCGGGTGCATAGAGATAGGCGACGCCAGGTGGAGCGATCCCGCCCCAGGGGCGATCGTCGCGAGCATAAGCGAACAGCTGGCCCGTCTTGGTGCGGCCGCGCCCGGGATCGAGCACCGGCGCCGTGGTCTCGTCGGCGAAGAGCTTCCCGGAGGCCTTCAGCCGCTCGAACAACCGCTCGTGGATGGGGCGGAGCAGGAAAGCCGCCTTGCCGACCCAATCGGCAAGCGTCGAGCGATCCAGGTTCACGCCTTGGCGGGCGTAGATTTGCGCCTGGCGATACAGGGGAAGATGGTCGGCGTACTTGGAGACCAGCACATGGGCGACGGTCGCCTCAGTCGGGATGCCGCCCTCGACAAGCCGTGGCGGAGCCGGTGCCTGCACCACGACCTCCTCGCAGCTCCGGCAGGCGTATTTCGGTCGGCGCGTGACGATGACGCGGAATTGGGCCGGCACGATGTCGAGGCGCTCGGAGCGATCCTCGCCCATGACATGCAGCATTCCCTTGCAGCACGGGAAGATCTTGTCGGGAATGTCGATGATCTGCTCGATACGCGGCAGATGCGCGGGCAGTGATCCACGGTTGGCGCGGCGCTTCCTGGCGCGAGCCTCGCGCTTGGCAGTATCGGCGGTGTCCTCCGCGGCGAAGCCTTCAGCCTCGATCTGCTCGGCCTCTTCCAGGCCCAGCAGCAGCTGGTCGACCGGCAGGCTCTCTGCCCTGCGGCCGAAGCGGTGGCGCTGCAGTTCCTTGATGATCTGGCGCAGCCGCTCGTTCTCGGCGCGCTCCGCCGCGAGCATCGCCTGAAGCGCGATCGGATCGTTGGTCTGAGGCTCGGCCGGTTTGCTCACAAGGCCGATTCGATCATGCATTCCAAATGCTTTGCCAGCGCCTCTAGCCTCCCATGGAATCAACTTGCCGCGACCGGCGCGCGCGTCTCGCGGGCGTCATGCACGCGCCGCCAATCCAACCCTTCCAGGAGCGCCTGCAATTGCGCCGCCGACAACCTCACCACGCCATCGGTGATGGCAGGCCAGCAGAACTTCCCGTCCTCCAGACGCTTCGCCAGCAGGCACACGCCGGTGCCGTCGAAGTACACCAGCTTGACCCGGTCGGCGCGCTTGGCCCTGAAGACGTAGACCGCGCCGGAGAACGGATCGGCGCCCATCGTCTCGCGCACCAGCGCCGCCAGGCCCTCGGCTCCCTTGCGGAAGTCCACCGGCTTCGTCGCGACCATCACCTTGACCACACCCGTCGGCCCGATCACGACGGCGCCTTCAGCGCACGGATCACCGCCGCCACCGTCCTGGCGTCGGCGCCACGACCTACCCGCATGGCGACGCCGTCAATCTCCAGCTCTATCACGCCGGTTTCTCGCGCGGCCTTCCGCTGCCGTGTCGATCTCGCGCGCTTCCCCGCCGGTTCGGGCTCCTGTGCCGCGACCACCGCTGGAACAAACAACGGCTCCGGTGCCGGCGCATTCGCCAACGGCACCCGCGCGGACCGGCGCCAGGCGAACAGCTGCTGCGGGGACAATGCATGTCGCCGAGCCACCGCGCTCACCGTCTCGCCAGCATTGTAGCTTTCCGCCACGATCCGCGCTTTCTCCTCCGGCAACCATTCGCGCCGCCGTCCAGAACCCGTGAATATCTCAAGCCGTCGAACCGGCTCCTCGTCCCTGGACTTAAGCGTAAGCTCTGAAATCGTCATGTGTCGAAGCCCTCAAAGGCTCCGAGCATCGTCGCTCACGACAACGCGCGAAAGGTGCCAACGGGACAGCGCTTACCGTATGACGATCTCTGTGATGCCATAGGTCGTAAGTTGCGAAACGTCGCCGCTAGGCTGCGGGCGACATGTCTCGGCGGCGCAATGCTCTACGATAACTTCTTTCTTGGCATAGTCAGTGTCGGTCTGGCCTGCCGCAAGGTTTCGCTAACGGCCGACGATCGGACGTGGCGTTTTCGCAAGACCTCAACTTCCAAGGGCCTGATTCGGTCTGAAATTGATCTTTCCGTAAAGAATGGTCTCACACGCTCAATTTCACTCTCGCGAGCTCCCCAGCTTCGATAGAGGGCTTGAGGCGGAATGACAACGTTTTCGCCTCCTTCAGTCGCCCGATCTATGACATCGACGGGCGATCCATCAGCCGCATCAGAGTAAAAGCTGTCCAAATTCACCACCACGCCACTACCCGATTGCGACATTGAGAATGTCAGCGAAGACAAAAGCAGCCAAAGAGCATAGTCCGCTTCGCGCCGCACATAATGAATCTTGTGCTTGCCTATCTCCCGAGCCTTCGCGATGGCGGTGCGTATTGAGTTCGGATCGACCATCCCGGCAACTAGATCAGGCCGGCTCTCTTGGTTTGCGCTCAGTAGCCGGGCAATGAGCAGCGCCGTCGAAGCTTGCACTCTAAAACTTGCGGTGCGTGAGTCAAAGGCCAGTCGACGAGCAACCTCCCGCGCACGCCTGGAGCGAAAGGCGTATTCGATCTGCCCGTTCGCTGAGAAATATTCGAGAAATGGCTGCCAAGGCCCGAGAACATCGCTGTCCGGCTTGAGACGCTCGTAGAGCGCCACCAGGAGGCGCATGCCCGTCTTTTCAAGGTCGATGCTCTCCCATCCCGGTAGGTTCGCCAGCCAGCGCTCCATGGCAGTTCTTGCGCTATCTTGCGAGTCCATCGCGCCAACAATGAAGTCAACGATCTCAGAGTTTACAGCTCGTATGTAGATATCGAGGTCTCGTTCCGAGAAGCCCGCATTTGCGCTTCTCGTTAGGATCGCCTCGCTCACGAGGAATTCTTGCAAGGACCTATGGCCGAAATAGACTGTTCCCGCAGCCTTCTCGATCAAGCAACCGGCGGTGAGCTCCTTGCGCAACGCGGATTCGTCGTAGTCATGCTGAACCCCGGCGGCGGCGGTTTTGCAGAGCTCGAAGGGCACATGTGCGAGAGAGGTGGTGGAGACGCCGCCTTGCAGCCATAGCCAAAGGGCGACTTCTGCATTGAATCGTCGACGTGTCGCGAGGGTAAAGTTCGGATCTCGACCGGCTTTCCGAACCTCCCGATCGAGCAGGAAATGCACGAACCGATCAAATAGCCCATGCTTCGACAACGACTTGAGCTCAACAGTTCTGTCTGTCGCGATATGGCAGAGCATTTGCGCGTGCACTGGACGAATTAAAAGAGGATCGAGAGTGCCGACCGTCAGTTCCTCTATCCTTGCCGTTTTCCAGTGCTCGCGGTCCACTTCTGGTAACTGTCGCAAAGCGTCATTCGCAGCGATCGGAAAAAAGGCACGGACATATGCATGCGCCTCATCGAGGCTGAATTCTCGCAGTTGAACCTGCCGAAATGCTCGGCGATCCCTTGCCGCGACCTCAGTGCCCCCGGCCGTCGTCTGGCGACCGAGAATTATCGATTTGAATTCGATATCGTCCTGGAAAGCGGTATCACGCCCTAGGATCACAATCTTGGCGCCTCCCGCATCAAGCCGCATGAGTTCCACGATCATCTGCTCGAAGCGATGAAGCGTCATGCCGTGCTTCATTTCGTCGAAGCCATCGAAGATGATCACGAACCGACCCAGCCGGTTCAGGCTCTGAAAGAGGCCAAAGTTGTAGCCGCGAACGCCGGGACCGGTTGTGAAAACCTTTCCCAGAAGGCCTTCGAGAGACTGCTCTTCAACGATCTCGCCCAAGGGTATGAGAATGGGCAGTCGTTCGGTCGGATTAGCGAGCGCGTTGCGCGCCAGTCGAGCCGCCAAGTGTCGTGCGAAGGTCGTTTTGCCTTTCCCATACCCTGAAACGATCGCCAACGGCGGAGCGTCAAACTCGACAAGCCATCGATCAACAACATCGTCCAGCGGTTCGTCCTCATCCGTATGCGGCGCCACGAACCATTCCGGAATTCGATCATGCTCGAACGTCTCGACCAAATGCCGAAGATACGGGTCGAGGTTCATCAACCGCCGTTGCAGTTCGGCAAATGTCATGCATTTCAAGTTTGGGTTTTTGTCAACGAGCAGGCGCCCGTCGGGGGATACGTCGCCGCGAGAAATGAGCCAGGCGCGATCAACGGCCTTGTCGTTCACGAGTGTGCCGTAGTCTGTCACAAACTCGCGACATTCAACCATCGATAAGGCTGAAGCGTAGTCCTTTGCCTCGACGCCATAGCGAATGATGCCGTCGATATCTTCACGATGCCAGATCACGTCGACTTTCTTCGGGCCAACCCGAATTTCCGACTCGGCATGAAATCCTGCTGCTTCCAGAGTAGAAGCGACTAGGTCCCTGAAATTGTTTCCCTTGATGATAGTAGACAAACACTCCCCCCAAGCCTTGAAACATTCTACTAAATCGCTCTACGGACGCCAGCAAAAATGCCAAGATGCGCTAGATCCGATCGGAGCGTTCAGCCTGAGCGAAAAAACGAGCAAGGAGAGCTTTAGGGCCCGGGGTTCTTGGAAGCTTTCCGAACTTTCTGCCTTGCGCCTTCGGCCGAATCCCGCGTGCTTATGAGAAACGCTGGGTGTCTTGACACGCAGTGGTGAGTTCGAGTCGGTAGGGCGCTGCCGCCTTTCCCCCACTCCTCGGCCGCATCCCACTTGTCGAAGAGTGCTGGCCGCAGACGCGACCTTGCCAAGTCAATGGCGTGCTTTGGCGGATGCCAACCGGGCAGGGCCGCCTAACGGCGCGGATACAGCTGAGCGCCGGTGGGCGAGCGTGCGGGAGTTATTAGTATTTTTCGAAAGTCGGATTGTAGTCCTTCGAGGCCATTTCGCCCAGAATAGAAAGCGTGTCGCGCAAAGCGCGTAGCAATGGTGGCTTAGCAAGCTCGGCCAACGTCATCTTCTCTGAGGAGACGCCAACAATGACGCGCAGAAGGACCGCGAATGCGTGACGGACGAGATCCAGTGAGTAGTGTTCGGCCCAATAGTCGCTGAACGGTCTCTTCCGCGTCTCGCCATGCCAGCGAGGATTGTTCATAAATGCTAGCGTTTCCCCCATGTTGGTGGGTACCCCATGGGCGATGTCATTCCGGATCGCAAACGCGAACCGGGCCGCTTTTCCCCATGTTTCGAGAAGGGTCCGTTCCTCCCCTGGTGCCAGAGTTAGCGCAAACCTCTCTAGCATTCCGATCAAGTCAGAGATCATCCTCGCATCTGTCTCAGGCCTAATGCCCTGAGGATTTAAGCCTTTGAGCTTCCATAGAGCTCGCTCAAGGTGGTGCTCTATTGTGGCGGCGAATATAATGATTGCCGCAATGCGCTGGCCGACCACCGGCTTCAGTCCAAGCCGCTCTTCGAGGAGATCGGCCCTCCCGTATGTCATTACGGGTGGCAACTTCATTTCGCTCATCTTACCCCTCCGACGTTGTTTCGCAGCCGAACTTGCCTCACTCGGCCATACGGTGCGCAGAGTTGATGTAACCTGTCACGTCGAGTGCGATTCTATAATTGACGCATCTGCCACAGTGCAGTCGTAGCACACGCGGGTAGGGCGGGAGAAACGTGCCCCCCACAGTCGACCAGAGTCCAACCGGTGGCTAACGCAATGCCCGACCCTGTGACGGTTGTTTTGTCGCCGCCGAGCTGTGCGAAACGCTAGAAAGCGACTTTGTTCGCGCGCTGCCAGGCCTGCCAATCGATCAGCCCGTGATCCTCAATGACTTCGAGCGCACCGGGCGCCAGACGATCGCCAAAAATCACCAAGTTCCAAGATTCTTGGCAGCCTTGAACGATTTTTGATTTTGCGACTGACATCTCCAGACGAGACGTTGATAGCCCAACTCATCCATCGCATGGCACATCAGCAGAAAAATTGCTTCCCGCGCCGCGCGCGTCCCCTGCAACGACGGGGCGAACCAGATACTGCCGATCTCGATGCTGCTATTCTTTTGATCCACGCCGCAAATTGAAAGCCATCCCTGCGGTGCTTGCCCTTTTGGCACCACTATCCAGAATGGTTGGTGCGCACGAGCGCTGACCTCCTTAAGAAATATCTGAAGGCCTTTTATCTCTTCAAACGGTCCGTATCGCAGATAGGGAAAAGTCTCAGGGGCCGCAACGACAGCCGGCCAAAGAGCGTCAGCGTCGTTCACGCTCAAAGGCAGCAAATCGACATAGTTACCCGAACGCCGATCCTTTACCGGAAAGGGCCAGTATTCCTGCAAAATCTGAGTGCCGAGCGATGACGTCATACATAGACCCTATGCTCTCGGACGAAGCGTACCCCCAAACGCCCGTGTCAGAATACATACCCGTGTAGTGAGCTTTATCCTCAGGCCACGGCCCGCAAGATCGTGATCCGTGCTTCCCGGCCTTCCGGCGTTGGCATCCCAGCAAAATTGTGCGGCTGACCCTGTTTAAGATGAAGTTCGACCGCCACTCCTGCCGCGCATGCCTTGGCAGCCATGTCGACGCAATCAGGATAAAACAGATCGAGCGTCCCGGAGAAGATGGTTATCAGCGCCAGTTCACGGAGATCGCCATTCAATGGGCTGACATATGGATGGGCGATAGCAAGATCCCCGGCGAAGAGGCGCCCGACTTCGCGCACGCCAAGTATATCATTGACAGGATCCCGCGCAGCAATCGCCACCTGCTCCGGTCGGCTGACGGAAAAGTCCCCGCCAGGCGAGATCAACACAAGTCGGCTCGGTTGCGTGTATCCACGATCTCGCAGCCGCTGGGCCGCTGCCAACCCCAACGCAGCTCCCGCCGAATTGCCGACCACTGTCACCTTCACCGGCCCCGCATCTTGCAGGATTTTACGCAACAGTTCGCCCATGGCCGGCACTACCTCACTCGCGGTGTTGTGGGGTGCCAATGGATAGATAAGAACGATACAGCGGACCTCGGCAGTGCGGGTGATGTAGCCGACAATACGCCAGTGGGCGCGAACGATTTCATTGACAAAGCCGCCGCCGTGCAGGAAAACCACGCTGTTACAACCGCGAGAATGCCTTGATGGCGCCGTATGATAAACGGGCCACCCAGCCACGTCTTTTCTCGTCACCTCGATGCCGCGTTCCAGTCCGATCGGCTGAAGAAGGCCGGCCGCAAGGCCAATCAGCGCACGTGCACGGCACCCGCGGATGCCATCCGCTTCTTGAAACGAAGCAACCTCAGCAAGCCAACGAGAATACGGCTCTGCAGGCTCGGACCGTCGCTGGCTGAAGCAAGCCGTTGCAGCGTTCTTCCATTGTCATGAACCAACTGTGTCATTTCTAGACTTGCTTTTTACATATATTCCGGCCGCTGGCGCGTGCCGAGGAGCGCCAGATTCCGAAATCATGCAAACCCGTTCAATTCTGGTTTCGCGATCATCAAAGCGATGATGAGCGCAAAGAGCGCGATCGTGGCCAATCGTCCAGCCATGGCACGTCTGTCCGCGGCAAATGCCTTGACGTCGACTGCTGAGATGGCACCAAGAAGCGCCGTTTGTGCCCGCGCCGCCCATGGGCGAACGAATTTGCGCTCAACGGCCATTAGAGCGACGATAAGAGCGATGGACGCTACCAGCCACGGCGTCAACAGGGACCAGCCGCCAAGAATCACAAGAACGATGCCGGCAAGGACGCCAGCGCCCGTCAGAGGTCCCGCCAAGCGACTAGCCAAGAAGGCCATTCTTGCTGGCCTATCGTACCCTCGTCTTGCCCCAATCAGGAGAAACTCTGTCGCCACGAAAGGTGCAAAGCAGCGGACATGGCATAGAGATGAATTCCCAAAACAGTTCCATAAAGCATTTCGTCCGGTTCCATCGTGCAGAAAGATTTGTAGACACAATACGAGTGATAGCTCACAATTGTCTACTCGCATTGGTGACGAGGGCGTCATGGGATCAAAGCCGAGCACGAGCCCAAGGAAGACCGCGTCTCAGGAGAGGTCACGCGCAACAGTCGATGCACTTGTTGAGGCGACCGCTCGCATTTTGATCAGGGAAGGCTTTGACAAGGCAAGCACCAACCGGATCGCCGATGAGGCGGGCGTGAGCATTGGCTCGCTCTACCAATACTATCCTGGCAAGGAGGCGCTCGTCGCCGCCGTAATCGATCGTCACAATCAAGAAATTATGAAGCTAGTGCGCGGAGCTTTTGCGGAGGTCGCGTCGCAGCCGGCTGAAAAAGCCGTGCGCCGGCATATCGCAGTTGCGATCGAGGCGCATCGCATCGATCCCAAACTGCACCGTGTCCTTGCCGAGCAGATACCCCGTACGGGACGCCTTGAGAATGTAGAAGCCTTCAATCGTGAGGCCCATGCCATGTTCAAGGCCTATCTCGAAAGTCACAGAGACGAGTTACGCGCGGCAGACCTGGCACTTGCAGCTTTTGTGTGTGTGACCTCGATCGAGGCGCTAGCCCACACTGCCGTGTTGCATAGCGATGAAAAACTTTCTGACAAAATGATTAGAACGCTCGTCGACGAGGCCACCCGTCTCGTGGTCGGATATTTGCAATACTCGCGGCCACGGCCGCGCGTCGGAGTGACGGCGTTTGAGACTTGAACGTTGCATCCTCGAAAGGCGGATATCGTCAAAATGTCTCAAGGGGTCCTGCAAGCCATAGGATAACGCGCCAACTCGAACGGTGTTCGACCGGCAGCGATCAGAAACCGATAACCCCGACCCAGAGCAGAGCCTAGAGCGCCGCCAAGCCGAGACCCTCTACGACTTCCCGTTTCGTTGCATCGGTCTGGCTTCGCGCCTTCTCCGTCCCCCTTCGGATCACATCAAGCACATAGCTCTGATCTTCAGCTAGTTTCGCGCGACGATCCCGGACAGGCCAATCAATGCCTGCAAGAGCGGCCAAGCTGCCACGAATGACCGAGATGGGGGCGCGAAGCGGCCGTCAATGTCTCAGCATAAGTAAGTCGTCTTTGGATCAAACTTACCATAGCGGTGTCGTCGGCGGTGAAGTGGTCGCAGCGCTATCGGGCGACCGGTTCTGTCGCGCCTGGTAAGATGGGCGGTCACCGCAAGCGTGTCTTGGAGCCACACCGGGCTTTCATCGCAGAGCGGATCAATCAAACGCCGCATCTGTCGGTGCATCGCCTGAAGGATGAGCTTGCGGCGCGTGGTGTGAAGGTGTCGCACGACGCGGTGTGGCGGTTCCTGCGGCGCGAGGGCCTAAGCTTCAAAAAAAACACTGTTCGCTCTTGAGCAGGCTCGCGCCGACGTCGCGCGGCGGCGTCAACGCTGGCGATCCTGGCAGATCGGCCTCGACCCGAGACGGTTAGTCTTCATCGACGAGACCTGGATCAAGACCAACATGGCGCCGCTGCGAGGCTGGGGGCCGACGGGCAAGCGCCTGCGCGGCTTGGCTCCGCATGGCCATTGGCGCACGCTGACCTTCCTCGGAGCGCTGCGCTGCGATCGGCTGACTGCACCTTGCGTCTTCGACGGGCCGATCAACGGCCAGTGCTTCCGAGCCTATGTCGAGCATCAGCTCGTGCCCGTGCTTGAACCCGGCGACATCGTCGTCATGGACAATCTCGGTTCCCACAAGTCGGCCGCTATCCGGCAAATGATCCGCTCCGCAGGCGCCAGGCTCTGGTACCTGCTGCCCTACTCGCCCGATCTCAACCCCATCGAGCAGGCCTTCGCCAAGATCAAGCACTGGATGCGAGCCGCCCAAAAGCGAACCATCACCGATACCTGGCGACACATCGGACACCTCGTCGCAACCATACAACCCAACGAATGCTCAAACTACTTCAACAACGCTGGATACGCTTCCGTCAAAACCTGAAAGGCTCTAAAGCGAACGGCAAACCAGAGATGCCAACGCCACGGCGACAAGGGTGGGAACGGCATCCCACACTCGCCTAGCAGGCGTCTTGGCCACATTGTGGTGCGGCCCTCAGCTCAATGCGTGGCCGGCCAATCCATAAACCCACGGTCCGTTTTCTTCCCGGTTCAGGAATCGGCGCCCTTTGGACATGGTCGTAACGGTCTCGGCAACGCCAAGGCCGCACTGCTCGAGAAACGTGGCAAACACGCCATCCTTCTCCCGGGTATCGACTCGGACGAAGCGTCCTGCAAGATTTCTCAAATGAACGGCGGTGAGATGGACCGCGTCCAGATCGCTGCGCGTGACCACCGGACCGATCACATAACCACGCCCGAATTCGCGACACATGGAATAGCCGACGATCTCGCCGCCACGGCTCAAAGTTTGGATTGAGGCATTCGCCGAAAGCAGTGCGAGCAGCCTCTCGCGGTCTGTCCCAAACGCACGCTTGTCGAGCGCCATGATTGCCTTCAGCCTGTCGCTCGGCAGCACTTGCAATTCACCATCCATGGCCGGCATAGCCGGGAGTGCCGACGAAACCTCCCCTTGGCGCATGAATACGATTCCCTCGGTCGTGAAACCAAGTGAGACATAGAGAGGATAGGCGGCATGGGTGGCGTTAAGCGCCAAATTGCGATCGCCACATTGCTCGAGTACCTGGTCCATGAGCCATCGGCCGCCGCCTTGCGCTTGTGTGCGGGGCGTTGTGATCACCACGCCGATGGTGGCGAAATCATCTCCTTGCGGAAACCACATCGCGCTGCCGAAAACCCGGCCAATGCCGTCTACGGCAACGATGCCGCGGCCCGCACGGCGCAGCATATCCCAGTCCTTCGGCCGATGCGGCCAGCGGACTGAGATCGAGAGCGCGTGGAGCAGATCGACTTCGACTTCGTCGATGTCCCGCGCGACCAGTTCGAAAGACTTCAGGCGCACTGATCTCTGCATTTCAGTCGACCCGCTCCTTGTCCAAGTCCAGTGCTTGCTAGCACGTCCTGATGCCGCTGACGGTTCCGCAGCTGTCTTTTGCCCTATGATTGCACCCGAAAGCCAGCAGGTTTCGCTGGTTCCGGGCCGATATTCGAAATCTTCCGCCAAAGCATAGCTTCATTCGGCACGGAATGCTCTCGCCTGCTGCCACACTTGTCGCATCCAGCGAACTGCGTGTGGAGCGGCGCCCGGTGAATGTTGAGGAAATTCTTGCGAGGCTCATTGCGTTCCCCTCGGTCGTGGGCTCGCCCAATGGCGCGATCGTCGACTGGGTGCGTGAATATTGCGAGGCGGCCGGAGCGGAAGCGACCGTCCTTCGCGGGCCCGAAGGCGACCGGTCTAATCTGTTTGTCACAATCGGACCGCGGCGCGCCCGCGGCTACATCTTGTCGGGCCACATGGATGTCGTGCCGGCCGGGGAACAGGAATGGAACTCGGATCCCTTTGTGCTGCGTCAAGACGGCGCCAGGCTTCATGGTCGAGGCACCTCCGACATGAAGGGCTTTCTCGCCTGCGTGCTGGCCGCCCTGCCGCGGCTTGCGGCAATGAACTTGCAGCGGCCCATTCATCTCGCATTCTCCTATGACGAGGAGGCAGGTGCCCGTGGTGTGCCGCATCTCATCGCCGCTCTGCCAAACCTGTGCGAGAAGCCGCTTGGCGCGATTATCGGTGAGCCGAGCCGGATGGAAGCCGTGCGGGGGCACAAAGGCAAGGTGGCTGCGCGGCTCGAGGTGAGCGGACGGTCCGGCCATTCTTCACGGCCCGAGCTGGGACTGAATGCCGTGCACGCAATGGCAGGTCTCGTCACGCAGGTCGTGGCCTATGGCCAGACCCTTGCGAACGGGCCGTTCGACGCGGATTTCGAGCCTCCATACTCGTCACTGCAGGTCGGTGTCATCGCGGGCGGCCAAGCCGTCAACATCATCCCCGATCGCTGCACCGCCGACATCGAGGTCCGTGCCGTGCCGGGTGTTTCCCCATCATCTTTGCTCGAGCCCGTAAAGGGCCAGCTAATGGCTCTACGTAACAGCGGCTTCGAGGTGGCGTGGCGTGAGTTGAGCGCCTATCCGGGGCTCTCGCTCGCGCAAGGGAGTGAATTGGCGGTCCTTCTGGGCGAGTTGACGGGGCGCGAGCCGCTGCCTGCGGTGAGTTACGGCACGGAGGCTGGCCTCTATCAGCAGGCCGGCATCGACGCGATCATATGCGGTCCCGGCGATATCAGCCGGGCTCATCGTGCCAACGAGTATATCGAGATCGGCGAACTTGCTGCCTGCCAGAGCATGATCGAGCGTCTCGGCATGCGCCTTGTCGCATAGCGGGAGAGGGCAGGTTCATGGCTTTTCTTTTCAATTCCGACCCGGTGCGCGCAGCGGTCTTCCGCAAGGTCTTCGCACGCGAGCTTCCGGACGTGGAATTGTTCCACAGCAGCGAATGTGTCGACCCTGAGAAGGTGCGCTACCTTCTGACCTGGACGGCGCCCGATGACATCGGGCGCTATCGCAATCTCGAAGTGCTGTTTTCGCTTGGCGCCGGCGTCGACCAGTTCAAGCGTGAAAGCCTGCCTCGGCAGGCGAAACTGGTGCGCATGATCGAGGACGGCATCATTCGCATGATGCAGGAATATGTCGTCCTCGGCGTGCTGAGCCTCCACCGGGATATGGTGGCGTATCGTGAACACCAGAAGTGCCGGACGTGGCGGGGTCTTGCCGCTCCGCAGGCGACCGAACGCCGGGTGGGGTTTCTTGGCCTTGGCATGCTGGCGCAGGCCGCCATCGAGCGATTGCTGCCGTTTCGCTTTCCCCTCGCTGCCTGGAGCCGAAGCAGTAAGGAGATCGAAGGGGTCACCTGCTTTCATGGCGCCGCCCAGCTTGCCGGTTTTCTCGCGCAGACAGATATTCTCGTTTGCCTGCTGCCGCTGACGGAAGAAACCCGGGGCATCCTCGATGCGGAACTCTTCTCCCGGCTGCCAGCCGGGGCGAGGCTGCTGCATGTCGGCCGCGGGCCGCAGTTAGATCAAACCGCCCTTGTCCAGGCTCTCGACAACGGTCACCTCGCTGCCGCGATGCTCGATGTCACCGATCCCGAGCCGCTGCCAGACGACCATCCGCTCTGGCGACACCCGAAGGTGGCGATCACGCCGCACATCGCTTCCGTAACGCAAGCAGATTCTGCGGCGAAATCCGTCGTGGACAATATCCGGCGCCACCGCGCCGGAGAAGAACTGATCGGCCTCGTCGATCGGACACTCGGCTACTAACCAGGAAACATGACATGTCACTTCTGATCACGATCGACACAGATCCAGCCTTCGCGCCCAAGCAGGCATTACCGGCTCCGGAGCGGCTCATCTCCGGCAATCCCTCCTTCAAGACTTGGGCGCAGGACGCATCGAAAGGCGAGAAGGTCCTGACCGGCGTCTGGGAGGCGACGCCCGGCGAGACACATTCGATCAAAGGCACTACCTGCGAATTCTGCCACATCGTTTCGGGTCTCGTCGAAATCGAGGAGACAGGCGGTGAGACCAAGACTTACCGTGCCGGCGACAGTTTCGTGATGAAGCCGGGTTTTGTCGGCGTGTGGCGCACGATCGAAACCGTGCGCAAGATCTACGTCAGCGTTTACGACTGAGCTCAACGCTCAAAGTCCGGCCGAAGAGCGCGCGGCGGATCCAGAACAATCGACTTTCCAGGTCACGCCCAACGCGATTCGACGCCGTCGGGCGGCTCATCCTCGGCGGAAAATGCGGCGCGCTGTCGACTATTGTCCCGATGAAACTCGGTACGAGACACCTATTGTCGCTGCGTGTTGAGCAAGCTGCGACCTTCGGTACCCATCGGTCTCCAGGAGGATCTCAATGAAGGCTTACACGATAGCGCTCATTCCCGGCGACGGCATCGGCAAGGATGTGACCGAGGCGGGATGGCAGGTGCTGCAGGCGGCGGCAAAGCGAGGCGGTTTCGCCCTTGATCATACGAAATTTCCATGGTCGTGCGCCTATTATCTGGAAACCGGGGCGATGATGCCGCCTGACGGCGTCGAGATGCTGCGGAAGTTCGATGCGATTTACCTCGGCGCTGTGGGGTGGCCAGCGAAGGTGGCAGACTCCGTATCGCTTCACGGGCTGCTTCTGCCGATCCGCAAAGGGTTCACGCAGTATGCCAACACACGCCCGCACAGGCTGTTGCCAGGCGTTCAGGGACCCCTTCGCCGTGATGGTTTCGACATCCTGTGCATCCGCGAGAACACGGAAGGCGAATATTGCGGCGCCGGTGGGCGCATTCATTCCGGCACGGCCAATGAGGTCGCGATCGAGACGGCAATCTTCACGCGTGAGGGCGTCGAAAGAATCCTCCGTTTCGGTTTCGAACAGGCGCGGACGCGTCGCAAGCAGCTCGCATCCGTCACCAAATCCAACGCGCAGAGACATTCGATGGTTTTCTGGGATGAGGTCACGCGCGAGGTGGCGAAAGACTATGCCGATGTGGAGGTCTCGCACTACCACGTCGACGCCATTGCCGCCCGCATGGTCCTGGCGCCTGAAAGCCTCGACGTGATCGTCGCCTCGAACCTTTTTGGCGACATCCTCACCGATATTGGAGCAGCCATTCAGGGCGGACTGGGTCTCGCCGCCTCCGCCAATATCAATCCCGATCGCAGCGCGCCCTCCATGTTCGAGCCTGTCCATGGTTCGGCACCCGATATCGCGCATCTCGGCATCGCCAATCCGATCGCCGCGATCTGGTCCGGCGCCATGATGCTCGGCCATTTGGGCGAGGGGCAGGCCGCGGCCGAAGTGATGTCGGCGATCGAGTCCGCAACCACACGTGGGATAGGCACGATTGCAGGCAAGGACACGACTGAAGCAATCACGCAAGCCGTGCTGGCAGGATTAAGCTGAAGGAGCAGAGGAAAAGACCATGAACGCGATAACGAAGATCGGTTTCCTGAAGGATGGGAATTTGTTTCGCCAGCGGGGACTTATTGGCGATGTCTGGCAGCATGCGCACAGCAACGCGACTGTCGATGTGACCGATCCGGCCAGTCTGGAGGTGCTTGGAACCGTGCCCGACATGGGCCGGGATGAGACAAGGGCTGCAGTAGACGCCGCCCAGGCGGCGTTCAAGGACTGGAAGGCCAGGACCCATGCCGAACGCGGAGCGCTTCTGGAACGCTGGCACAGCCTGATATTGGAAAATGAAGAGGACCTGGCGTTGCTGCTGACGCTGGAACAGGGCAAGCCTCTGGCGGAGGCACGCGGTGAAATCCGCTATGGCGCCTCCTTCGTGAAATGGTTCGCCGAAGAGGCACGCCGGATCGGTGGCGCGACCATTCCGTCGCCCACGCCCGATCGCCGCATTCTGGTGCTGAAGGAGGCCGTCGGCGTCTGTGCCATCATCACGCCATGGAATTTCCCCAACGCGATGATCACGCGCAAGGTGGCGCCGGCGCTGGCCGCGGGTTGTACGGTTGTCATCAAGCCGTCGGAATTCACGCCATTCTCGGCGCTGGCGCTCGTCGTCCTGGCGGAACGGGCAGGTATTCCTGCCGGCGTGATCAACATTGTGACCGGCATGCCCGTCGAAATCGGCAACGAATTGATGGCTAACGAGACGGTGCGCAAGATCTCGTTCACCGGCTCGACCCGCGTCGGAGCGCTGCTCATGCGTGGCGCGGCCGATAGCATCAAGCGGCTCAGCCTCGAGCTCGGCGGCAACGCGCCCTTTATCGTCTTTGACGACGCCGATCTGGGCAATGCAGTGGAGGGGGTAATCGCATCCAAGTTCCGAAATGGCGGTCAAACCTGCGTTTGCGCGAACCGGATTCTCGTGCAGACGGGCGTGTACGACGCTTTCGCAGAAAAGCTGAGCCAGCGCGTATCGCGAATGAAGGTTGGCGCAGGGACCGACGACGGCACTGAGATCGGCCCGATGATCAATGCGGCCGCGATTGACAAGATCGAGCGTCACATCGCGGATGCACAGGCGAAAGGCGCGCGGATCATCGCCCAAAGCGAGACGGTGCCGGACGGCAAGCAGTATGCACGGCCCGTTGTGCTGGGAGAGGCTACCACCGAAATGCTCCTGGCATCGGAAGAGACGTTCGGCCCGGTGGCCCCGCTGTTTCGCTTCGAGACCGAAGAAGAGGCCATCGCGATCGCGAACGGTACGCCCTTTGGCCTTGCCGCCTACTTCTACACCGACAATCTCAAACGGTCATGGCGTGTTGCCGAGGCGCTGGAGTTTGGTATGGTCGGGCTCAACACAGGCATGATCTCGACCGAGGTAGCGCCTTTCGGCGGTGTCAAGCAGTCAGGGGTGGGTCGCGAAGGATCGCAGCTCGGCATCGAGGAATATCTCGAGGTCAAGACGCTTCATGTTGGCGGGCTTAACTAGTTCTCTTGCAAGCAGGTGGAAACAACTTCTGCTCCAAGCATTGGAACAACAAGAAAGGGGCGGTGAAACCCGCCCCTTCCTTGTATTGCGCCCAGTGGTTATTAACCTGGTGGAAGCGCCTCTACCTGGCCCGACTACACTGGCAACAGACGTTCAGGCCAATTCGCGAACGGGCTCCAGTCCGACGGCGCCAGCCAGACCGCCGATGTCCTTGATTTCGGTGTACTCGTAGTAAGGGTTCGCGGGTTCGTGGCCACGGTTCACCCACACTTTGCTCTTGATGCCAAGATCATAGGCGGTCATGAGATCGTAGCGGAATGAAGACGACACATGCGTAATGTCCTCCGGGCCGCAGCCGAGCTTGTCGAACATATATTCAAAGCCCTTCATGTGCGGCTTGTAGGCGCCAGTCTCCTCGGCCGTGATGATCATGTGGAAGGGTGCGCCGAGTTTCTCTACGTTCGACATGATCAGGCTCTTCATGGAATTCGACAGGATCACCAGCGGGATTTCCTTGGCGACCTTGGCCAGTCCGGCAGGGACATCCGGGTGCGGACCCCATGTCGGTATTTCCGAATAAATGCGCTGCGCATCCTCAGGCCGGAACGTCACGTTGTTGCGCTTGCAGGCGCGCTCCACGGAATTGTGCACGACCTCGCTATAGGGCTTCCAAGCGCCAAGAACCTCATCGAGGCGATAGGCCGAGAAATCCTTGATGAACTGCGCCATTGCGGCTGGGGAGAGCTCCGCACTGTAAACTCGTCTCGCCGCGCCGGCCATGTCGAAATTGGTCAGCGTACCGTAGCAATCGAAGGTGATGTATTTCGGTCTAAACCGCGTCATTGCCGTCTATCCTTCCTATTCTGGCGGCACAGCGTGCCTTTTACGACAAGGATCATAACGAACAGCGGAAAGGACTAGTCGCCGCATTCTCTGCCGCTCGAAGCAGATTGTTTTGTATCGTGGTAGGGCTTTGGCAGAGAGTTGCGCACGACCTGGTTGCGAATTTGCCAGGAGCTTCTTCGCCTCGGCTCGTCGGCATAAAATGCGGCGCCGGCCGCAAAGGAAAGTCAAAAGACCTCACCTACCGGAACGCGTCGGGAGGAACTGCTGTCGGCCGCAGCCTAACTTGGCATTGAAGAATTCAGGCCGGGAAACCACCCATGACCGCAGAGCGCGTCACGCTCAAAACAATGACAACCGAGCATTTGAACGATGCTGTCGAATTGTCCCGCCAGGTCGGATGGCCGCACCGTCGTGAAGACTGGGAACTGATGCAATCGCTCAGCCAAGGCGTGGTTGTCCAGGAGGAAGGATGCGTGGTGGGGACGATCTTGATGACGCCCTATGGCCACGATGCCGCTACCGTCAACATGGTCATCGTCGATGCCGCAATGCGCGGTCGCGGGCTCGGGCGCAGGCTGATGGAGGAGGCGCTTGCCAAGGCAGGCGAGCGCACCTGCTATTTGGTGGCGACTCAGGAAGGGCTTCCGCTCTACGAGAAGCTGGGATTTGTCGCGACCGGCAAGATAGTGCAGCACCAAGGCCTGGCGCCGCCTGTAGACGCGCCGGAACATGTGTCATGGAGCGAGGACGGCGACCAGGCGCGCCTTGTCGCTCTGGATCGGGCGGCGTTTGGTCATGACCGGTCGGCGCTCATGCGCTCGTTGCGCGAGCGCGCGAAGTTCGCCGTCGTTCGCGATCAAGGCGATGTTCAGGCGTTTGCGGCAATTCGTCGGTTTGGCCGCGGGCTGGTCATTGGGCCGGTGGTGGCGAGGAACCTTTACGAAGCGAGATGCGTGATCGATTTCCTGCTGGCCGACTGTCCGGGCGAGTTTGTCCGCATCGACACGGACGAATCCACAGACCTCGGCGAATGGTTTACCCGGCGCCGACTGGCTCGCGTCGGCGATGGCATAACGATGCGACGAACCGCAGGCGAGCCGAAGGACGAAACCACACCACACCGGACTTATGCGCTCGTCAGTCAGGCGCTACGCTGAAATCGGAGGAAGAAATGCTTGCAAACTCCCTGATCGAACTCGATCGCGCACATCTGGTTCACCCGTTTTCATGCTATCGGAGCCACGAAGAGACGGGCGTGCGGGTGCTCAAATCCGCCAAGGGCGCGACGGTGACCGAGGCAAGCGGGAAAACCTTGCTGGACGGATTCGCGGGTCTATGGTGTGTAAACATCGGATACGGGCAGGAAAGTGTTGTCGAGGCAGCGGCCAAGCAGCTAAGAGAGCTCCCTTATGCGACGGGATATTTCGGGCTGGGGTCGGAGCCGGCCATTCGTCTTGCCGCCCGGCTTGCCGAACTGGCGCCTGGCGATCTGAACCATGTCTATTTCACGCTGGGCGGTTCCGACGCGATAGACAGCACGATCCGTTTCATTCGCTATTATTACCACGCCAAGGGTACGCCGCGAAAAGACCAGTTCATCTCGGTCGAGTATGGCTACCATGGATCCTCGACGGTAGGGGCAGGTCTGACCGCGCTGCCGGCTTTCCATGCGGGCTTTGGCGTGCCTTACGACTGGCAGCACAAGATCCCCTCGCACTACGCCTATCGCAATCCGGTCGGTGCCAACCCGCAGGCGATCATCGATGCATCGGTCGCGGCGCTGCGCGCCAAAATCGCTGAACTGGGCGCCGATCGCGTCGCGGCCTTCTACGCTGAACCTATCCAGGGTTCGGGTGGTGTCCTGGTTCCACCAGCAGGCTGGCTAAAGGCCCTGCACGCCGTGTGCAAAGAACACGACGTTCTGTTCGTTGCCGACGAAGTCATCACTGCGTTTGGCCGCACGGGCCCCCTTTTCGCTTGTGAGGAGGACGAGGTCGTGCCGGATCTGATGACCACCGCGAAAGGACTGACGTCGGGCTACGTGCCGATGGGCGCCGTCTTCATGACCGACCATGTGTATAATACGATCGCGGACGGAGCCGGCAAAGCGGCTGTCGGCCACGGCTATACCTACTCAGCCCATCCGGTGAGCGCGGCAGTCGGGCTCGAATGCCTGCGTCTCTATGAAGATGGCTTGCTCGAGAAAGGGCGCAAGGCCGGGAATCGCCTGATGGACGGCCTCCGCTCGCTCGCCGATCACCCGCTGGTTGGCGATATTCGCGGTCGCGGCATGCTGGCCGCAATCGAGCTTGTCACGGACAAGGAGCGCAAAACACCACTGCCGGCGGCCGCCGATCCGGGGCGCCGCATCTTCGACCGCGCGTGGGAGAACGGCCTTGTCATTCGCGCCTTCAACAGCGGTATTCTCGGCTTTGCGCCGCCGCTCTGCTGCACGGACGACGATATCGATGGTATCCTCGAACGCACGCGAATGACGCTGGATCAAACGCTCGAAGACAAGGACGTGCGGGCAACGATGAAGGGTTGACCGATGCCATCGCCGAAGCGAACTTGGCAATTTCAGCTATGTGGAACGTCCTTACGTTGCACAAACGTGGCGGAACAGTGTATGGCTCTCACGACCGCCGAGCGCGCCTTTTCATCTGTCGAAAATGATGTCGAGAGGCAAATGGGATTTTACGATCGGTGACTTCAGCACGACGAAGCTGAAATATTTGTCGATCCCGATATCCATTTCGAGCATGCGCTCCATGATCGTCTGATACTCGCTTACGCCCGCCGTGACGAACTTCACAAGGTAATCGTATCCGCCCGAAATCAGATGGCATTCGATAACAGAATCGACTTTCTGAATGGCGGTGAGAAATCTCGCGAAGTCATACGGTTGATGGTGCTTGAGCGTAACCTCGGTGAAGATCGTTAGAGTCTGTCCGAGCTTGGACACGTCGATCTGGGCGGAATAGCCGGTAATGAAGCCTTCCGCCTGAAGCTTTTTCACTCGCATCAGGCAAGGACTCGGCGAAAGGTTGACCAGGTCGGCAAGCTCGACGTTGGTGACGCGCCCGTTCTTTTGCAGTTGGGATAAGATCTTGATGTCGATCTTGTCGAGCTTCATCGCAAACCTGTCACACCTTTGAACCGCGGACCGTCCGGCAGACGGCGTCCGTCACTTCCTACTTGGTCGCTGTCCCACCAACGTCCGGCGTCAGCACGCCTTCACTCGTCACCGCTTCTACAGCGCTCATCAACCGGAAGGCGGCTGCGCCTTCGCCCAGATGTTCGAGCATCTGGGCAGCGGTCCAGAAGGTGGCCACGGGGTTGGCAATGCCCTTGCCGGCGATGTCGAAAGCCGATCCGTGGATTGGCTCGAACGTCGAGGGATAGCGCCGCTCGGGATCAATGTTGGCGGTCGGTGCAACGCCGAGACTGCCCGCGAGCGCGCCTGCAAGGTCCGACAAAATGTCGGCGTGGAGATTGGTGGCGACGATCGTATCGAGGCTGCGAGGTTTGAGCGTCATACGCACCGTCATAGCATCAACCAGCATCTTGTCCCACGCGACGTCAGGGAACTCTTGCGCCACCTCGGCTGCGATTTCATCCCACATTACCATGCCGTGACGCTGCGCGTTGGACTTCGTAACAACAGTCAGGAGCTTTCGCGGCCGTGACCGCGCCAGCCGGAATGCATAGCGCATGATGCGGGTGACGCCGACGCGTGAAGATCGTGACTTCGGTTCCCACCTCCTCGGGAAGCCCGCGATGGGCGCGGCCGCCGTGGCCCGAATACTCGCCCTCCGAATTCTCCCGCACGATCACCCAATCCACATCACCAGGGCCGAATCGGCAGCCGAAGGCCCCAGAGCGTGATGTCGTCGGGCAGATCGGGGACGCCTACCGCGCCAAAGAAGATGGCGTCGAAGCGCTTGAGTTGCGTCATGCCATGTTCGGGCATCATCCGGCCATTGGCCTTATAGTAGTCCGAGCCCCAGTCGAAGTGCTGGACGCGCAGCTTGAAGTCGCCGCAGCGCTGCTGCAGCGCCTCAAGCGCCTGGAGGCCGGCGGCGATCACCTCTGGGACGATCCCGTCGGCAGGAATGGCGGCAATCTCATATTCGCGCATCGTCACTTCCCTGTTTTGAGCACTCGCGGCCTCAATCTCGTGTGCGCCGGTTGTACCTTGGCAAGCTGATCTCCTTAGAATTCAGCGACCTTGCCCCACGCAGCGCTCTTCAGGCGTTCGGGCCTATAAGGACGCGGATCGACAATAGGCTCGCTGCCTGAAATTATGTCGGCGATCATATGCCCTGCGCCCGGGCCAATCCCGAAGCCGTGACCACTGAACCCCGCCGCCAGGATGAAACCCGGAATCCCCTCCACTTCGCCGACTGCGGGAATGCCGTCGGGTGTACTGTCGATATAACCCGCCCAGACATCGGAGATCGCGACGCGCTGGAGTTCGGGGATCAATTCGCAGGCTCTTCGATATGTCAGCCGAATCTGTCCCAGGTCAGGCTTCGGGTCGAGAATCCGGTTCCGTTCCATTGGCGTAATATCGTCAAGGCCCCATTTGCGCAGGCTTTCATGGCCCTGACGCCAGCCCTCGAAGGCGCCCGGAGCGAGATTGCGCCAGCGGCGTGCGAACATCGGTATAAACTCGCGGCTGAACCTGAACTGCTGTGGCGTTGGATCGACGCGAGCCCGCCCGCTGATCGCCAGCGTGTATCCACCGTTGCTGCGCTGCGTCAGCGAGACGCTCGCGGTATGCAGGGTATCAGGCAGGCCAGTTGCGCCTGGCGCCACGGCTAGAATGGATTGACGCACGGCAGCTTGCGGAAAGCGCATACCAAGCTGGTTGCAGAAGGA
Organism: Mesorhizobium sp. B2-3-2; assembly: GCF_006442295.1. Classification (NCBI taxonomy): domain Bacteria; kingdom Pseudomonadati; phylum Pseudomonadota; class Alphaproteobacteria; order Hyphomicrobiales; family Phyllobacteriaceae; genus Mesorhizobium; species Mesorhizobium sp. B2-3-2. Next base: position 92,929 of record NZ_VFWA01000015.1, read on the forward strand.
GGAAGCCCAGGCGCCTCCGGCCATGACCACGGTCTTCGCACGGATGGTTCCCGCTTCCGTCACGATGCCGCTGACCCTGCCGGCGCTCAACTCCAGTCCACGCGCTGCGCAATGCTGATTCACGGTGCCGCCCGCCGCCATGATTCCGCGCGCGGCAACCGGCACCGCCTTGGAGGGATCCGCCGTTCCGTCAGTCGGTGAGAAAACGCCGCCCTTCCATTCGCGTCCGGTCGCCTTGCCCCGCTCGGTGGCTTCCTCCGCGCACAGAACATGCGTCGTAACGCCTACCGTCCTGGCGAAGTCACGCCATTTCGCCCAGCCCGCCAGCTCATGTTCGTCCTGTGAGAGATAGAGGAGCCCGCAACGGCGAAATCCAGTATCCTCGCCAGTCTCCTGTGCCACCTTCTCCCAGAGATCGAGACTCTTGGTCGCCATCGGCAGCTCGCGCGCATCGCGGTTCTGCTGGCGGCACCAGCCCCAGTTTCGGCTGGACTGCTCCGCCGCCACGCGCCCTTTCTCGACCAGGGCGACGCTGACGCCGCGGCGTGCGAGATAATACGCCGTGAACACGCCCACCACGCCGCCCCCGATGACGACGACCTCCGCCTCGCGAGGCAGTGATGGACTGGCTTCGATATGCATGAGTGGTGCAGGCATGGGCGGGAAACCTGTGTTTGACAAAGCCTAGTGCATGGACTTCAGCCATAACCCGCGAAATTCGTAGGCGGGCGAAATATCCTGCCGTTTGAGCCGTGGGGGACGGACAATTGTTGCGGCTCGAGACCGGTTGCGTCCTCACCACCGGAACCGGGCATATCCTCACCTGTTCGGATCGGCCCGGGATGACCATGAGCGTGACGCTGCAATGAGTTGCTCCTGCTGTCACGATACTCTGGCACCATTGGCGGAGCGATGGTCGCCCCGGTTTCGAGGGATTCGGCCGTGGCAGCAGCCACGGCTCCTTGCCATGGTAGGCACATACTGTCGTCGCAAGGATGCACTTGCCTGATCTGTTCCCGTGGCGCTGGAACAGGCGCAGAGTGAAATGCCAAATTTGGCCTCCTTTGCAGAAGTTCGTGCTGCCTGCGTGCCGAATTTCAACGACTCTGCCGGCCAGAATGGGTCACACTCATTGTCGATTAAGGTCCGTTACTCCCCGGACATCCGCCACACAGTGCCACGATGGCAGGGAGGTTTGTAAGTGAGCCGGAGAGTTCACGATAGGGAACAGTTTGACCGATTGATCGCCCCGGGCGGAGATCGACAACGCAATCCGCAGCGGGCTGAAGAGCGCGGCTGAAAAGGGAGAGGTCTCGATGATCGCCAGCATCCAAGCTGTAGCTCCTCATGAAGTGGCGCTCTCGGTGCGCGATCTGACCGTAAGTCTGCCGGCCGGCATGGAGCGGGTCCATGCGGTCGAGAATATCTCGTTTGATCTGAAACGCGGCCAGATCCTTTGCATCATAGGCGAGTCCGGATCGGGCAAGTCGGTCACGGCAAACGCGATCATGGGCCTTCTGCCAAAGGTGATCCGCGTCTCAACGGGTGCGATCCAGCTGGAGGGGATGAACATCATCGGCATGTCTCCCGACAAGCTGCGCAACCTGCGGGGACGGGTCGTGTCGATGATTTTTCAGGACCCGCTCTCCGCGCTCAACCCCTTGATGACGGTAGGTGCGCAGATTGACGAGGTCATGGCCGCGCATGGATACGGCACGCCAAAAACCTGCCGCAGCCGCGCCATCGAGCTGCTCACCGAAGTGGGCCTGCCAGATCCCGAACTCATGTATCACCAGTATCCTTTCCGGCTTTCTGGCGGGCAGCGGCAGCGCGTCATGATCGCCATGGCCCTGGCGCTCGAGCCGACGGTGCTGATCGCCGATGAACCGACCACCGCGCTCGACGTAACCACCCAGGCACAGATCCTGGAACTTATCCGAGACATTCAGCGCCGCAAGGGCATGAGCGTGATGTTCATCACCCACGATTTCGGCGTGGTGGCCGAGATCGCCGACAGTGTCGTGGTGATGGAAAAGGGTCACATCGTCGAGCAGGGCAGCGCCGAGCAGGTCTTGAAGGCGCCCAAGCATCCTTACACCCAGCGCCTGATCGCGGCCGTACCGCATCTGATCGGCGAGGATCGCCCTCGTGCGGAGCCTGCCAGCAAGGAGCCAATCCTGAAGGTCGAGGGTCTGGTGAAGACCTATCGTGGCGGCGGTGCGTTGTTCGGCGCGCAGCGAATTGTGAAAGCTGTGAACGAGGTTTCGTTCGAACTGGCGCCTGGCCGGACGCTGGGGGTCGTGGGCGAGAGCGGTTCAGGAAAATCCTCGCTGGGCCGGCTTCTGATCAAATTGCTGGACAGCGACGGCGGCGAGATTTTGTTCGAGGGGTCCGACATAGCAAAGCTTTCCGAAGCGAAGTTCCGCCCGCTAAGACCGCGGATCCAGATGATCTTCCAAGATCCCTTCGCGTCCCTGAACCCACGCTCAACGGTCGGCCACATCATCACGGTTGGCCCCGTGGCACACGGGATGCCTTATACGCAAGCGCGCGAAGAAGCGCGGGTGCTTCTGGCCCATGTCGGTCTCGATGCTGGCGCCTTCGACCGCTATCCGCACGAGTTTTCGGGTGGGCAACGCCAGCGCATAGGCATCGCTCGGGCTTTGATGTTTAAGCCGAGGCTTTTGATTGCTGACGAGGCGGTCTCCGCGCTCGACGTCTCGATCCAGGCGCAGATCCTGCAGCTCCTGGACCAGATCCAGCGCGAGACCGGCGTGTCGATGGTCTTCATCACGCACGACCTGCGCGTGGCCAGCCAGATCTGTGACGAAATCGCCGTGATGCAGAAGGGCCGGATCGTCGAGCGCGGACCGCCCTCGCAGATATTCTTGAACCCGCAGGCGGCCTACACGCGCCAACTGGTAGCGGCAATCCCAGGGGAGCGGCCGGGCAATGCCCGTCCCGTTGCAGCAAACGCATGAGAATAACAAGAGAGGAACTATCATGACCAAAAATTCAACGACTACTTCCAACTACTCGAGACGCCAGGCGCTGCGACTGATGGCCATAGGTGGAGCCGCGGGCATAATCGCGCCCAATCTGCTGGGCAAGCCCGCTTTCGCCAAGACTCCTGCCGCGGGTCCGTCCGGTCGCGTCGTCGTCGGTCTTTCACAAGAACCAACGGTCTTCAATCCGTTGATGGCGCACATCGAAGTCGATGACGCGGTCCATTTCTCGGTTTTCGATGCGTTGGTCAGGATGGACGCTAAAGGCGTCCTCCAGCCGAATCTCGCAGCCGAGGTGCCAAGCCAGAAAAATGGCGGCATTTCGGAAGACGGCCTCAGCTGGCGCATCCGGTTGCGTGACAATGTCCGCTGGCACGACGGTGAACCCTTCACAGCCGAGGACGTGAAGTACACCCTTGAGCTCATCACAAACCCGAAGTTTCGCGCCTGGCGTACAAGCGGCCATTCGCTCGTACAGGACATTAAGGTGGTTTCGCCCACCGAGATCACATGGCGGATGAAGGAGGTTTTCGCGCCCTATCTGTCGTTCCTGGCCGAGACTTTCATCGTGCCCAAGCACATGCTGGAAAAAGAGGCCGATCCGAATACTGGCGCGTTCAACCAGGCGCCGGTCGGCACCGGCGCATTCAAATGGAGCCAGCGCGTCGCGGGCGATCATATCGAACTCGTCGCCAATCCCGACTATGCCGGCGAAGGTCCCTATATCGAGCAACTCATCTTCAAATACATCCCCGACATGACCGTGCTCTACACGCAGTTCAAGAGCGGCGACGTGGACGTGGTCGACCAAGCCTACATCACGGCTGACCACTACACGGAGGCTCATGAACTGCCGGATCGCGTGGTGACGCTGGAGACAGGGTCGGCGCTCGAGTCCATCTATCTCAATCTTGAGCGTCCGCAGTTCAAGGAACTGGCGGTGCGCCAGGCGCTCTATGCCGCAATCGACAGGAAGGCGGTCGTCGACACGATCTACTACGGCGTGGGCGCCCTTACCGAGACTTTCATGCCTAAGGAGTCCTACTACTACGACCCGAAGCTGCCGGTTCAGGAGTTCAATCTGGACCGGGCGCGCCAAATCCTTGATGAGGCCGGCTGGGCGCCGGGTTCAGATGGAATTCGCGCAAAAAATGGGGTGCGACTGTCCTTCTCCAATTCGACGACGTCAGGCAACAACCTTCGTGAGCAAACACAGCAATTCCTGCAGCAGACATTTGCCGAGATCGGCGTCGAGATGGTCATCTCGAATTTACCCCCAGCCGTCATGTGGGGCGAGTTCTGGCTGAAGTCGCAATTCGACACCGCCATGGTAGGAGTCACCTATCTGATTGCCGCGGACCCCGACGCCACAAACCGCCTCCATACGAAGGCAATCGCTGCCCAAGGCGGACACGGTTCGAACACCGGGCAATACTCCAACCCTGAGGTCGATGCTTTGCTCGAAAAGGGTGCTCGCAGCTTCGATCCGGAAGAGCGGCGCGGGATCTATAATCGCGTGCAGGAATTGGTGCGCCAGGACCTGCCCTTCCTGCCGCTGTTCGCGTACACAAACGTCCTTGGGCGCAAGAAGGGACTGGATGGTTTCGAGCCCAACGCCAACACGCGCACTGCGTCGTGGCATGCCGCAGCCTGGCAGTGGAAGGCCTAATCACGCAGTTGCCGCGGCCCAATTTCACTGGTGCGGCGGCAACAACTGAAATCGTCAACCTACAACGGAGGATTCAGAATGCGCGGCTTCCTGCTCAATCGCCTCTCGCAGAGCCTGGTGCTGCTTGTGATCGTTTCGATCATCGGCTTCGGCATTCTGAACCTCCTTCCCGGCGGCCCGCTGGCGCAATTCGGACTCGATCCCGGAATGACCCAGCAGGATATCGAGCGCCTTAAGGGGCTGCTGGGCCTCGATCGGCCTATATGGATCCAATATCTGGACTGGGCTTGGCGGCTGGTGCAGGGCGACTGGGGTCACTCATTCCGCGACGGAGCGCCGGTATTGCAGATCATTGGCAGCCATCTCTTTGCCACACTGCTGCTGATGGGATCCTCAACCGCGATTGCGATCTCTCTTGGCGCCTGGATTGGAATCCGCGGCGCCACGCGCCGCTACTCGCTGTTCGACTATCTCGCAACTGTCGGTGCTATGGTTGCATTGTCGGTCCCTACCTTCTGGTTCGGCCTCGTCGGCATCTACATCTTTACCCTGAAGTTGGGCTGGCTGCCGGCGGGCAATATGTCCGAGATCGGCGATAGCTCGGTCCTGGGCTATCTCCACCATCTGATCCTGCCAAGCATCGTTCTGTCGCTGGTCCATGTCGCGATCTGGAGCCGTTATATGCGGACGGCGACCCTCGACGCCATCAGCCAGGACTTCGTCAAGACGGCTCGGGCCAAGGGGTTGAGTGAACGCCGGATTCTGATGAAGCATGTCGTCGGCAACGCGCTTTTGCCGATGATTACCTTGGCCGGAATGCAGCTTCCCAGCGTTCTCACTGGCGCGCTGGTGACCGAAACTGTCTTTACCTGGCCAGGAATGGGACGGTTGTTTCTTGATAGCCTTGGTTACAGCGACTATCCGGTTGTGATGGGGCTTTTGATGTTCTCGGCTATCCTCGTTCTGCTTGGAAACCTGATCGCCGACATTGTCGTCGCTATCGTCGATCCGCGCATTCGTCTGGCTTGAGCGCGCAACTTCCCCCGACAGGAGACAGCCGACATGACCGCTCTCACCGCAAATGCAGCTCCAAGCCGCTGGACAAACAACCGCGCGGCGCTTCGTTTCATGCGACATCGCCTGGCGCTGCTCGGCTTGGCGATGATCGTCTTCCTGACCCTTGCTTGCGTCCTCGGCCCCCATCTCTTGCCGTATGACTCACTGTATATCGATCTGCGGGCTCGCTTTGCTCCTCCGCTTACGGGTCACCACTTTCTAGGCACAGATCCGCTCGGCCGCGACCTGGCGGCAAGGCTCTTGATGGCAGGACGTATCTCGCTGCTGGTGGGCTTCTTCGCCATGCTGTTGTCGACGCTGATTGGCACGCTCGTTGGGGTAATTGCTGGATACCGCGGCGGCTGGATCGGGGCGACGCTGATGCGCACGGTCGACGCCTTTCTGGCCTTCCCATCTATCTTTCTTGTGCTGGCACTTGCCGCAGCGCTGAAACCCAGCCCGATAATGATTACCGTCGTCATCGCTGCGACCAGCTGGATGGAAGTAGCCCGAATTGTGGAGGCCGAGGTCCGCTCGCTCCGCGAGCGCGAATTCGTCCAGGCTGGGCGAATGCTGGGGCTGAGCGGCACGCATATCATGTTTCGGGAGATACTTCCCAACGCCATCGGTCCAATTATCGTTGCTTCGACCTTGACGGTCGCGCGCGCCATTCTCATGGAAGCCTACATCAGCTTCCTCGGCTACGGCATTCAGCCGCCACTGCCAAGCTGGGGCAACATGCTCAATGGCGCCCAGCAATATCTGGGCAGCGCACCATGGCTGGCAATCATTCCCGGAGCGGCAATCACCATCGCGGTAACCAGCTTCAATTTCATTGGCGACGGACTGCGTGACGCGCTGGACGTCCGGGATGACCATATTTGAAGTGCCGCGAGCGATCGCTTTCTTAATCCCTGGAACATCAAGAGAAGTCAGCAACGTGCACGAGCCCAGAATCGAAAAGAACACGCCATACTGGTGGGAAGCGGCGCCCGTCATGCCGCCGCCGCCGCAGCGCGTGGCAAAGACACTTCACGTGGCAATTGTCGGCGCCGGTTATGCCGGGCTTTCGGCCGGGCTTGTGCTGGCGCGCGAGGGACGCTCGGTCGCCGCTTTTGATGCGATGAATCCGGGCGAGGGTGCTTCCACGCGCAATGGCGGGATTACGAGCGGGAGCATCCGGCCGGACTACGCCACGATCACCAAGCGCTTCGGTGAAGCGAAAGCCATGGCGATCGAGGCCGAGGGCAAGGTTGCGCGCGAATTCCTCTACGACTTGATCAAGACCGAAGGGCTCGACTGCGACTTCCGACTGGTTGGCCAGTTCAAAGGCGCTTTCGGATACGGACAGTACGAGAAGATGGCACGCAGCGCCGAGACTCTGGCAAAGAAACTGGGGATCGAGTCCTACGCCGTTCCGCATGCCGAGCAGCGAGACTATATCGGCACCGATTTCTACCGCGGCGGAACCGTTCGGATGGACATTGGCGGCCTGCACCCCGCAAAACTCCATGCTGAACTCCTGCGGGTGGCGCTCGCATCCGGGTTGCCAGTCCATTCGCATACAGCGGTCAAAGCGATCGAGAGGAATGGTTCGGGGTTCCGCGTCGTGACTTCGGCAGGGACCGTGGATGCACGGCAGGTTCTGGTCTGTACCAATGGCTACACCGACGGCGCCGCCCCCTTTCTGCGCCGCCGCCTGGTTCCGGTCCGCAGTCGGATCATCGTGACAGAGGAACTCGCGCCCGATGTCATGGCCCGCCTGATGCCGAAGCTAATGACGATCACCGAGAACCGGCAACTTGGTTTCTATTATCGTCCCTCGCCTGACGGAAAGCGCATTCTGCTGGGAGGGCGCGACAGTTCTCGCGTCGGCGATCCGATTGCCCCGAAACTTCTCCTACGCAAGGGCCTGGTGAACCTGTTCCCGGAGCTGGAAAACGTGCGCCTTTCGCATTGCTGGTTCGGCAACGTCGCGATGAACCGCGACATGCTGCCCCGCATCTTCGAGAAGGACGGTGTGGTCTATGCCACCGGCTTCTGCGGTTCGGGCGTGGTCTGGGCACCATGGGTCGGTATGCGTGCGGCCCACAAGCTTATGGGGCATGGCGAGCAGTCGCGCACGGCGTTCGACTTTCGACCGCCTTCCGCCATTCCGCTCTATCGCGGCAATCCATGGTTCATGCCGGCGATTATCCAGGGCTATCGGTTGCAGGACCGTATCGCCTTCTGGCGCGCCAGCCGCTGACGGCCAAAGGTGACGGCCTTTTTGACCATTCGTCGCTGCGGCCCGGCTGGAGGCACCTCGGCCGTGCCGCAGATCAAGAGGCTATCGCCGACGGCGAACGCTTCTGGGCGCATGCCTTCGAATATGGCTGCGCCACGAACGGCATCGAGCATCGTACGACTAACGCCAAGCATCATTGGACCAATGGACAGGTCGAAAGGATGTATCGCACGATCAAGGACGCTACGGTCAAACGCTTCTACTACGAGACCCACGATCAGCTCAGGTAACACCTCGCCGACTTCGTTGCCGCCTACCACTTCGCTGCAAGCTCAAGACCCTCAAGCGCGATCCAACGGACTCGCGAGCAGGTTACGCCGCCCAGCGCCGAACTGGAACTCGGTCGGGCTTGAGCAGTTCGTATCGATCAAGGGATCAAAAACCCACACATCTGGCGAAGTCCTAGATGATTTCGGTACATTCTTTCGAGCGCACGATGCGATGAAGGGCTGGTCGGAACTTTGCTTCCGCATTCTTGGCAGCCGAGGTTGGTTGGAACATGTCGCCCCGAGTCGAACGCATTCACAGCGATGAGCGTCTCCCGGCCGAGGTCGACGTCGTCATAGTCGGCGGCGGCATCCTAGGCTCTACGGCCGCCTATTTCCTGGCGAAGCGTGGCCTCTCTGTGGCTCTGCTCGAGAAGGGGCACGTCGCCTGTGAACAATCGAGCCGAAACTGGGGTTGGTGCCGTCAGCAGAACCGCGATCGGCGCGAACTGCCGCTCTCGGTGATCTCCATGCGGCTGTGGGACGAGCTGACGCGCGATATCAATCGGGACCTTGGATTTCGACGCTGCGGTCTCGTCTTTGCGACTCACGACGAGGCTGTGCTCGCCGGCTGGGAAAGGTGGCGCGAGGTCGCCAGGGAGTACGAGGTCGACACCCGCATGCTGAGCCGGGCGGAGGTGGCCGAGCGCGTCCCCGAAGCGCGCGACAAATGGATCGGCGGGACCTATTCGGAACGGGATGGTAAGGCCGAACCTGCGCTCGCTGCGCCGGCTATCGCCGATGGGGCCAGAGCTCTGGGCGCCACCATCCACCAGGAATGCGCCGCGCGGGCGCTCGACTTGGCCAATGGCAAGATTGCGGGCGTGCACACGGAGAAGGGCTACATCAGAACCAGCGCGGTGCTGTGCGCCGCTGGCGCCTGGTCCTCGCGCTTCCTTAGGCCGCTCGGGATCAGTTTCCCCCAAGCGAGCATCCGGCAGACCGCGCTGCGTTCCACCCCGACAATCAACATAGGCGAGGCAATCTCCACACCCTACTGCACGATCACGCGCCGACTGGACGGCAGCTATACGCTTGCGATCAGCGGCAAGGCGAACCTCGAAATCACGCCCCAGGCTATCCGGTATAGCCGGGAATTCATGCTGCAATTCTTGCGTCGCCTAAAGAACGTCAGGCTCGGCATCGGCCAATCGTTCCTTTGGGGGCCGGATTCAGTGTCGGCGCTGCTGACAAGCGACGATCGGATCTTCGAACAGAATCGGGTGCTGGATCCTCCACCCTTAAAATGGCTGGTAAGCCAAGTGGTGGAGAGTGTTCGGAAGACCTTCCCCCAACTCGGCGATATAGAGATCGATAGTGCCTGGGGCGGCTTCGTCGATTGCACGCCGGACGCAGTGCCTGTGGTATCGCAGGTGGACGGGGTGAAAGGCCTCGTCCTCGCGGCGGGCTGCTCGGGCCACGGCTTCGGTTTGGGCCCGGGGCTTGGTTGTCTGGCCGCCGAGCTTGTCGTAAACGACACGCCTTGCGTCGATCCTACACCGTTCCGCCTGTCGCGTCTGGTCGACGGCTCGAAGCTGGACATCGCCGCTATCTGAAGATCAGCCGGAAGTCAGGCCTGACGCGCACCAACAATCGCCGCTATGGCCTGCAGGACAAGATCGCGTGGTGGCGGGCCTAACGTTGACGGCTGAAGCTGGCGGCCCATTGACCCTGCGGCGCTGCGGCCCGCTGAACGATCGCGTCTACAAGCAAGAGCGTCACATGCACTACATGCCCACGCGCGGCCATCCCGAACGCAGGAAGTTCTGCGAAATCCTGCTTGAACGTCTGGCGCCGGATGGCGGGCTCATGTGCCCGAGACCTACCCGCGTGTGGATGACGCAATGCTGGATCGGTGGCGGAGGCTGTCCTATCCGGACCTCGCCTTCGAGATCCTGTCGCTCTACATCGACGATATTCCGCCCGCCGATCTGAAGGCCATCTGCGCGAAGACCTATACGCCCGAGGTTTTCGGGACCGCCAAGATCGCGCCGGTGCGCGCGCTTGAGACTTTTCCGATTCCTGAGGTCTTCCCACTCAGGGCTGCCGTGTGTGGTTGCGCTCGTACGGGGCCGCGGAGCTCTGTCGTAAGGCTCTTTGTTCCAGCGCAGCCGCACCATCGAGGCGGGGACTTTTCGGTGCGAAGCTGATCAGCGGTGGGGCGTCTTGGCGCGGATCAGCGCGTCAGCCATGTAGAGGTCCTGCAGGGAGATACCGGAGCTGTCGAAGACAGTGATTTCGGTGTCGGAGAGGCGTCCGGACGCACGCTTGGCAATGACGTCGCCGATTGGTGTTACTGCAAGCACGCCGGCGTCGATCACGTCGCGCACGTGTTGGAACTCGCCGATCTGAACGGACTGGGAAAGCAGATCACAAAACAGACGTGCGTTGGGGAATAGTTCGCTCGGCAATTCGCGCTTGCCTGGAGCATCCGACCCCATGCTGACGATCTGGGTTCCGGGTCCCACCCAAGCGGCATCGAACAGCGGTTCGCGTGAGGGTGTCGCCGTGACCACGATGTCGGCCGCACGCACGGCTTCATCGGGCAAGGCAGCGCGCGCCTGCAGGCCCCATTCGCCGATCTGATCAACAAAAGCGTCGCGCCGCGGCGAATACGGGGCCACCACCAACACGCTTTCGATTGCGCGGATGCGTGCGAGCGCCCTCACTTCGAAGCCCGCCTGATTGCCGGCGCCGAATATCGCCAAAACCTTGGCCTGCTTGCGCGCAAGAAGATCAGCTGCAACCGCGTCGGCTGCGGCCGTCCTGTAGGCGTTCACCTTTCCGGCCTCGATTACAGCGCGGAGCCGTCCTGTATTCTGATCGAGCAGCACGATGGTGGAGTTGTGGCGGGGAAGGCCACGTGCCGGGTTGCCCGACCAGAAGGAGCCGATTTTCACTCCGGTCAGGTCGTCAGACGACCCGGATTTGACAGAGAAGGTATTGGTCGCCTCCCGTGTGCGCCCGATCACAGCAGGGAATACCCAGCCCTGCCCCGATGCTGCTGCCACAAGAGCCTCCCGCGCCGCCTCGAAAGCAAGCTCATGGGTGACGAGGGCGGCTGATTCCTCCTCGCTGATATAGATCATCCGAAATTCCTTCTGAGCATCAAGTGCTCATCGCTGGGAAGTGTTTGCGGCTATGCCATCGTAGAGGCTGAGATCGCATTTATTTTGGATGGTGCGGACGAATCGCCCAGCGAGGGTAATCACAAACGGGACTCAAGCTGCCGGACATTCTTCGCCCGATTTGTGCAACTTGGCGTGCCGAGGAACTGCCGAAAACGAATGATCTCGCTTATTTGAAAGGGAAAAACAGCAGAGAAATCTGCTGTTGGGGCGCAATTCTAAGGTCCGACTTCGATTCGACAGTGATCAAGAGACGGCACCTCCCCATGGCCCCGCAACTCGAGCGAGACATCGTCATCCCTAGCGAGTTGATGAAATTGGAGCCTCGCCATCTGCCGGGCGCGCTGAAGCTGTCGCAGGAGATGGGCTGGCCCTATCGCCTGGAGGATTGGGAATTCGCCGCCACTTTCGGCAGGGGGCTGGTTCTCGAGCAGGCAGGGCAGGTGATTGGCACCGCCATGTCGTGGATTTACGGCAAGGCTTTTGCCACCGTCGGCATGATCATCGTCACTGGCCCTGCGCAAGGCGGTGGCAACGGTTCGCGGCTGTTTGATGGATTGCTTGAGGCGGCGCAGGGTCGCAACGTGCTGCTCACGTCCACCGAAGAGGGGCTCGCGCTCTACAAGCGGCGCGGCTTTACTGCCTGGGGCACGGTGCTCCAGCACCAAGCCCTTCTGACCACTGCGGTGACGCGGGGGGCCGGTGACGGTGTGCGTCAGGCGACGATCTCCGACCTCGCGGCGATCCAGGCTTTCGACGAACGGGCCATGGGCATGCCCCGCTCGTCGTTGGTGGCGGCGCTTGCCGATGCGGGCAAAGTCGTCGTCATCGAGCGCGACGGGCGGATTGCCGGCTACGCCATCAGCAGGAGGTTCGGCCGTGGCTATGTCATCGGTCCCTGTGCGGCCGAGAGTGACCAGGATGCGCGGCTTTTGATCTTGGCGCAGCTTTCTAAGCTTCATCATCAATTCGTTCGCATCGATATCTATGCCGAAGATGGATTGGGCGATTGGCTCGAGAGCCTCGGCCTCCAGCAGGTCAGCTCGGCGACCGCCATGGTCAAGGGGCAGCGGCCTGTCTCCGAGGGCTCAGCCCATATGTACGCGCTGGCAAACCAGTCGTTCACCTAGGAAACGAGATGATGAACAAGATGGCGGCAAATCTGGCAGCGAGCGAGACGACTGAGACGATCGATGCCTTGATTACCCCAGCGCTGCTTTTGGATCGCGGACGGCTCGAGCGCAACATTCAACGGCTGGCTGAGCGTGCCAAGAAGCTTGGCGTGGTGCTGCGCCCGCATATGAAGACGGCCAAAAGCATCGACGTCGCCCGATACGCGTTCCCTCGCGAGCCCGGTCCGATCACGGTCTCGACCATCGCCGAGGCGGAGTATTTCGCGGACCACGGCTTTCGCGACATCACTTATGCGGTTGGCATCTCGCCGGCTTCGGCCAGGCGCGCCATGGAGCTTTGTCGCCGTACCGGCGCTGATGTGAAGCTGTTGCTCGATACTGTGGAGCAGGCCGACGCCCTGGCCGGCGCGCGCCAAGCCACCGGCATGACGCCGTCGGTCTTCATCGAACTGGACTGCGATGACCATCGCGGCGGATTGAAGCCGGACGACCCTAGATTGCCCGTCGTGGCCAGCAGGGTCGTCGCTGCCGGTGCCACGCTCGTCGGGGTTCTCGCTCATGCGGGCGAATCCTACGGCTTGAACACGCCCGATGTACTGGTCAGGGCAGCGGAGAACGAGCGTTCAGCCACCGTGCGCGCAGCTGAAATCTTGCGCACCCAAGGCCATGCCTGCCCGATCGTCAGCGTCGGCTCGACGCCTACAGCGCATTTCGCCCAGAATCTCAAAGGTGTCACGGAGCTGCGGGCTGGGGTCTACATGTTCTTCGATCTCGTCCAGCACGGGATTGGGGTCTGCGACCGCGACGATATCGCGATTTCCGTACTGGCCACGGTGATCGGCTCGAAGCCGGAAAAGGGATGGGTGCTGGTCGACGCCGGGTGGATGGCGCTTTCGCGCGACCGGGGAACCGCAAACCAGCGGATCGATCAGGGTTACGGCGTGGTCTGCGACGAAAAGGGGCGGGTGCTTGACGATGTGATCGTGGCCCAGGCCAGCCAGGAACACGGTATCCTTGCCATGCGTGCCGGTTCAGGGAAATCCATGCCCGAACTGCCGCTCGGGTCTCGGGTGCGGATCCTGCCTAACCATGCGTGCGCGATGGCCGCGCAGCATGATTTCTACTGTGTCGTCAGAGGGGACAGCCCCAGGATTGAAGCGCATTGGGAGCGGATGCGCGGCTGGTAGGCGCGCAACTATGCCTCGGATGCCGCCCCACTTAAATCAGCATTGGTGGTCAAGAAAATGAAGTCTACCTCTTACGGGCTGTATATGTCGACGCTGATAGGCAGCACCATGACTGATGTCATGGATGGGCGCCCCGACTTGAATCCCTGGAAGGATTTCAACTGGCCGGTGATCCCCGGCTATTTCGGGCACCCCTGGTTCCTGCCGGTTCTGGGTGCCTATTACCGCATAAAGGATCTTGTCGCGTGATGACGCCCCTCGAACATCTGTCGCGCAACGGCCACCTGGACAAGTTCTTCATCGACGGTCAATGGGTCGAGCCGAGCGGCACCGCGAAGGGCGTCGTGGTGAACCCCTCCACCGAAGAGGTTGTGGCTCGGTTTCCGCTTGGAAACAGCTTGGACGTGGATGTGGCCGTTGCGGCGGCCCGCCGTGCATTCGCCGCCTGGAGCCGGACCACGCCGGAATATCGTGCCGGCCTGCTCGATCGCCTACAGGTGCTGCTCGAAGGGTGCAGTGAACTGCTTGCGCAATGCCTCACCCTCGAAATGGGCGCGGCGATCGGATATGCGCGCAGCTCTCAGGTGCCGCTGGCGATCGCGCATGTCAAGGTTGCGCGTGATGTGCTGACAGCCTTTCCCTTCGTCAAGCAGCGGGGGCAAACCGCCGTCACCCACGAACCGATCGGTGTCTGCGCCTTGATCACTCCGTGGAACTGGCCTCTTTACCAGATCACCGCCAAGGTTTCGCCGGCGCTCGCGGCAGGCTGCCCGGTCGTGTTGAAGCCGAGCGAGCTTTCTCCCCTGGACGCCCTGCTGTTCGCCGAAGCGATCGAGGAAGCCGGCTTTCCTGCCGGGGTGTTCAATCTGATCCAAGGTGATGGTGCATGCGTGGGTGCTGGTCTCGCGTCCCATCCGGATGTCGATATGATCTCCATTACCGGGTCCACCCGGGCGGGCATTGCGGTGGCGCAGGCGGCAGCGCAGACGGTCAAGCGTGTCGCGCAGGAACTCGGTGGCAAGTCGCCCAACGTGATCCTGCCGGACGCCGATCTCGACCGTGCCGTTTCTCTGGGCATAGCCGCCGCCTTCCGCAATCTCGGCCAGTCATGCAGCGCCCCGACGCGCATGATCGTGCCACGTCCGCTGCTCACCGAGATCGAGGAAATCGCCAAAGGAGCCGCTGCCCAGATCGTTGTTGGCGATCCTCTTTGCGAAGCCTCGACTCATGGTGCAATCGCCAACCGTGCTCAATTCGATCGCATCCAAACCATGATCGGTGTCGGCATTTCGGAAGGCGCGAAACTCCTGACCGGCGGAGAGGGTCGGCCCGGCGGTCTGAATGTCGGATTCTATGTAAAGCCGACCATTTTTTCGGACGTGCGCACGCACATGAGGATCGCGCAGGAAGAGGTCTTCGGGCCGGTTCTCTGCATCATCCCCTATGACACAGTCGAGGAGGCCGTCACTATCGCCAACGACACGGTGTACGGCTTGGGGGCCCATGTGCAAGGCGAGGACTTGGAGGTCGTCAGGGACGTCTCGTCGCGGATCCGTTCTGGTCAGGTGCACCTCAACTACCCGGCCTGGGATCCACACGCCCCGTTTGGCGGTTTCAAGCAGTCGGGAAACGGGCGCGAATATGGCGTCGAAGGCATGCTGGAATATCTCGAGGTCAAATCCATCCTCGGCTATTTCTAGGCGACAACTTTGCCCGGCGCAGAGGCGCGCCGGCGGCGCCATCCATGTCAGTAGGCCGCCTTCAATGGGCATCCCCGCATTCAGGCACTATCTTCCATTATTCCGTTGTCGCTAAGGGCGATCCTGGCCCGAATTACATTTTGCCTGAATGGACTGCCCATGGCGTCAAGACAACCCACTGGCCTCAAGGTGATGCGAGCGATTTGTTGCCGCGCATCTGATTGACCGCGGTCGCGGGGGCCGAGCACCCCGATCCCAGCCTACTCGCGTCCGCGGTGGCTGTGGGCCGCGACGTCGAGGCCGAACGCAGCGCGCTTGCACAAGCCGCGCTCGGCGGGGACGCTGAGAAGGCCTCCGCGCGCTCTGACTCAGCACTACCTTATAACGGTAGAGGATCTGGCTGGAGTTGTTTCGGCCAAATAGTGGATGTGCGGTCCCCCGTGGTACGGGCTCGTCTCGACGCGGGCCTCCACTCGGAACACGTCACGTAGCAAAGCCTCTGTAATTACCGATCCGGCCGCACCGCATGCGACGATGCGGCCTTTGTCCAACACCACCAACTGATCACAGAACATCGCGGCATGGTTGAGGTCATGCAGCGTGATGATGCTGGTCAGTGACAGCTGTGAAATCAACCGCAGCACTTCGATCTGATGCTGGATATCCAGATGGTTTGTCGGTTCGTCCAGCAAGATTTCGGTTGGGGTCTGGGCTAGGGCGCGGGCGATGTGGACGCGTTGGCGCTCACCGCCTGAAAGGCTGTGCCAATACTGGTCGCGCCGCCGCTCCATGCGCTCTATGCGTTCTGGCGCCCCGATGCGCTGTCGGTCTACACGTTCACCAACCTCATCAACAATTCGACGCCGCTGGCGCTCGCGGCCGCGGGCGAGACGCTTGTCGTCATCAGCCGCGGCTTCGACTTGTTCGTCGCCGGCGTCGTCTTGCTGACCAACGTACTGGTGGCCGTCTATCCGCTCGACGGCCCGGGCGGAGCGTTTGTCAGCCCGCTCATGTGCTGCGCGATCGGAGCCTTCGTCGGCCTGATCAACGGCATTCTGGTTTCCAGGCTCGGGCTCCAGACCATCGCGCCGACGCTCGGCACGATGATCATTTGTCAGGGGCTCGCGCTCGTCATTCTCGACGCGCCCGGCGGCATGATCGCCGACTTCGTCACCTACACCCTGACCGATACGCTTTTCGGCGTCGTTCCGATTGCCGGCCTGTTCCTGGTTGCCGTTGTCTTGCTGTGGCTGGCTTTCCGGCGCACCGACACCGGCATCGGCCTCTATGCAATCGGCGCCGACGAACAGTCGGCCCGTTTCTCCGGCGTGGCTGTCTCAGGCGTGCGTATCACAGGCCTTTGTCGGCGCCGGCATCCTCTACGGCGTCGCCGGCTTCATGCTGAGCGCTCAGACCGCGACCGGCAATCCGTCGGCGGGCACGCCGTTCCTGATGCTCACCTTTGCCGCTGTGGCGCTCGGCGGCACGCCGCTTAGCGGTGCCGCGGCAGCCTCGTCGGATCGATCCTCGGAGCCGGCACGCTCATGCTTTTGCAGAAGGTGCTGTTCTCGGGAGGGGTCTCCTCTTTCTACACCGGTATCTTCCAAGGCCTGGTGCTGCTGCTTGCGATCGTCTTCGGCAACGTGGTGGCGCGCCTGAACGCGCATAAGGACGTAGCGATGTCTTTCGATGCCTCTTCCGACCAGCGCGGCAGGCAGAAACTCGACCGGGAGGTGGTCAGCAGCTGCGGCCTTCTTGCTTGTAACCATTGGAACTCTCCAGATTCAGATTGTTGAGTCTCCCGTGTCAGGTGATGGCTAACCCCGGGGTCATCCAGAGGTTCCGACGCTGACAGTCGGCGTCGGCGTCGGCTGCGCCCGATTTGTCCGATGCGCGTGGAACGAAAATCGGGCTTTGTACATTGTTGGGGCCAGTTTCACATTTCGTCATCAGGACACCCAATGGAAAAGACATTTAATCGCGTGGCGACCGTCGTCGCGCACGCATCTGGCCGCCCGTGGGTCTTTGCCTTATGCTTGGCGTCTGTACTGGTTTGGGCCGTGAGCGGCCCGGTTTTCCACTATTCCGAAACCTGGCAATTGGTCATCAATACAGGTACGACGATCGTAACGTTCCTGATGGTCTTCCTGATTCAGAACACCCAGAACCGCGACGGTGCCGCCATACAGGCTAAACTCGATGAGTTGATCCGCTCGGGTGCCGCCAAGAACGCCTTCATCGGCATCGAGCACCTTACCGAGGCCGAGGTCGAAGAGTTCCGCGCGCTATGTATGCGGGCGAAAGAGAGCAAAGAAAGAGCGGCTACGACCCATCACAAGGCAGTGGCCTGAGCGCCGGACGTCGTGAGGCTGCGGTTTCGACAAGATAGGGCGTTCGCAAAGGTTTGATCTAGCGCTCACCACGCTACTTTTGCGCCGTCCAACCAAATCGGTGGTTGGGGATGATGGCCATGCTGGCACTGAGCCTGCGACCATGGGAAAGTATGGTCTTTCGCCGGGCTCGTTGCAGGCTTTTCGCCCCAAGGGCAATTGCCGGCAGGCTGGCTAACGGCAAGGAGACGAATTGGACGCCGCGACCCACCAGCCAATCCAGACGCGCCCGTCAGCCTTCTCACTGCCAGCGAGCGAGGGCCTGGCATCGGCTGACGGCAGCTTGTGGCCGTAGAGCTGTCCCCCAGCATGCCGGCTTGAGGCGCCAAGCTGACATTGCGGCATTTTCTGAAGCGTTGCAGCGACAGGTTGAGTGCTGGCGGATTCAGCCGAGGATAACAGAAATTGCTGATCCGATAGTGGGCTTTCAACCAGCTACTTCCGTCTTGCCAGCAGTTTCGTCAGCCAATCCGGATCCATTTCCGCTACGGAAGAGAAGCCTAGCGTCTTCAGGGAAACCGCGGGCAATTTTCCGGGTGCAACTGATCGACTGGCGCCGCACTGTGGTGCTGCTTCTTCGACCGACTGCGATCCGGCTGGTGGACGATATTCGACGGCCTTCCACAAATGCCGGAACGTTCGCGGCTCCTCGAAGTTAGACTTCTGTCGATTGTCCAATTCCAAGCACTGGAAACGGGAACGAGCCCGTCTCGGCGGATGCCGGGGCGGGTTTCCCGCACTCTTCGGCGATGGAGATGCAACTGTCGAGAACCGCCTGCACGATTTCAGCTCCCCCATCGTTGACACGCGCCGTCACCAGGACGATCCGCTCGACAAGAGTTGCAATACCCGGCCGCAGTGCATCAGTCGCCAGCGGTCCGAGCAGCCCGCCAGCAATGCTGCCACAGACCATGGCGGCCAGAGCTATCGGCGATGGCATTGGTGCCTGAGGGTCTATTCCGTAACCCGCAACAAACGCGCCCAAGCAGGCCAACCCGCCGACCGCCGCACCAAGACTGGCGGCTGGAACCATCCCCAAACTTGCCAACTCGGCGCTGTAAGGTCCTATAACGGCGATCTTTAAGCGAGGAACTCCCATTGCCACCAGGTCGCCTGCGGCCCTGATTGCTTCGGCGTGGGAATCGAAGAGTCTGCTGATTGTCGGCTTGGTCGGCGACGGCATCCTGGTGCGGCAGGTCGTTGGCGAAGGAGGCGGCAATCAAATCGTCGCCGCTGATCCGGCCCGAGCCGTCATCCATCAACGCGGCAACCTTCTGGAGGGACTTCAATTCGCCCCCTGTGATCTGTGCCTCCTGCATTCTGGCCCTAAGGTCGGCCACGCCCACTCCTAACGCATTGGACTGGGTAGATCCGCCGCTTGGCATCGATCGATAGTCCTTTTGTCTTGGCAGCCCGCCGCCAAGATGGGCGGCGGGCTTTGATTCTGGTGCTTGGTTCACTGGATGATCTTGACGATCTTGTGGGTGCCCGGATCCACGACCACCGTCCGGTTATCGATCACTGTGTAGCGGTATTTGACGTTGGGGACTTCATGGAGCTCGACGGTGTCGGGTAAAGCGGTGCCGACATTGAGTTCTACGCCGGGAAGCTTCACCGAAGCCAAAGGCTGCTTCTTCACGTATTCCTTGATGACTGTTTCCTGCTCGGGCTGGATAATCACGTCCTCGGCAGCGGCAGCGCCGATTCCTGCAAGCAGCAACAAAGCCGCAGCAGCGGCGCCTAGATGCATTCTCATGACGTCCTCCTTTGTGAAGATGGCGCAGCAATGTCGTTTCCCACGCCCGCCAGCAAACTCGGGGACCATTGCAAAAGTTCCTGCGCCTGGGCTTCGGTCGGACGCGACTAGGACGTAAGTCTGACCGCAACACGCAATAGACCTGTCTGAGGCCCCAATCGGAACAGCCGCCGTTTGCCGCCGTTGTCGGGTTTACAAGTTGCTGGAGAAAAACTGATGGAGAACAGTGTTGTTCAAGCGCGATGGCTGCTCGCCCCGATCTTCGGTGTGGCAATCGCCTTCATGGTGTTCGGGATTACACTCAGTTGATTGGTTCACTCCTTTCAAGCGGCGAGCTGCCGCTTCATTGAAGAACCAACGCTCGCCGCTGCCCGTGGAAATCGCCGTCCGGTCGTAATTTTTTCCAAAGAACCCAGCAGAGCCGCTTCGCGGTGGCGCGTACTGTACCAGCCTTGACCGGCAGTTTTCGGCCCGACGGCCGCTTTGGACGCAGGCAAGGCTCCACTACGAGCGATACCGCTCCACCTCATGGGTGTGCTACTCCGGCAATTCGTCACCTTTGATCGGCGCCTTCCCTTTGCCGGCCTGCTTCAGAAGTGCAGCGCCTTGGGGATGTTGGCACGGCAGCGCGTTCCTGAAAGTAGGTTTCCGTGCGCAGCGCCGAAAGTTTCTCGGCGACTGCCACGTTAATAAATCGGTTGAGCGGCACGCCCTCGCTGTCGGCCGCCTTACGCGCCTCATCGAGAAGCGGAAGCTGAAGCCGCAGTGCGAAATTGCTTCTCCTCATGTCTTTCTCTCCAATCGTGTCAGCGCCTCACCGGGCGACAGAACCATGACACCGAAGCGCTCGGCCACCTTGCCGAAGGCGCGGAAGTTGAACGTCACTATAGCATTCGCCCGTCCGTTTACCGCAGCCTCCAGCACCGTGTCGTCGTCCGGGTTGCGAACGGCGGGTCGCCAGAGGAAGAGAACGCGAACCGGCTCGGAGACGGCCGCCACGGCATCTAGCAACGCCGAGAGGCCGGAGCCTCAGGTGCTCGGGCCGTGTCGTGACCGCCTCGTACTCGATCAGTGGCGCTGCGCCTCATTGACGACATAGAGAGGCTTGGTTCCTGGCGACCTCCTGGATGAAATCCAGAAACGCCCGAACCTTCGCGGGTGGCAGATGGCGCGAGGGATGATAGGCGTAGAGGGGATAAAGTTCCTCCGACCATTCCGGCAGGATGGGTACGAGTTCTCCACGTTCCACGAACAGCGCCAAGCCAATCGCGAGGCTCTGGAAAATACCCTGGCCCGCCACGCAGGCGGATACCGCGACGAAGGGATCATCAAGGACCAAGCGGCTTGAAACCTTAACATCGACGATTTCCCCGTCGCGGTGGAACTCCCACGGAAAGGGCAGACCTGTCTGCGGATCGCGGAAGAGAAGTGCTTCGTGATGGACGAGGTCATGCGGCGATCGCGGCGTGCCGTGCCGTTCGAGATAGGCCGGCGCAGCAACGGTCAGAATGGGCGTTTCCAGGAGCTTGCGTGCGATGAGAGACGACTCGTCAGGTTGGCCGAACCGTACCGCCACATCGATGCCCGCCATCATCTCCTCCCGATAGTTGCTGGTGGAGAAATCGAGCGACAGCAGAGGATAGCGGACTAGGAACTGCTGGAGTCTCGACGCAAGCACCATCCGCGCAAACCACGGGTCCACCGACACGCGCAGTCGGCCCCGCACGATTGCCGCCGCGCCTGCGGCCTCGGCGGCCGCCTCGTCGAGGCCGGCGAGAAGCGGCATCACCTGCCCGTGAAACCGTCGGCCTTCCTCGGTAAGACTGACCTCCCGCGGATTGCGGTCGAAGAGCCGAACGCCAACCCGCGCCTCGAGGCGCGCGACCGCCCGGCTCACGCCTGAAGGCGTCAAGCCGAGCATTTCCGCCGCGCGGGCAAAATTCCCTGCCTCCGTCACGGCAGCCAGGACGCCGACGCCGGTCAGCAGCCGGGTGTCAAAAGCCATGCGATCTCCCTTTGCCGGTGCGGCAGCTCGTCAGGCGGTTCCATGATAAGCGCAGTGAATCTGAGTCAATGTAGCACGGACGATAATGCGTGTGAATCACATCATGGCGCGGCTTAGAACATCGGCATCGCAACGGCGTCAGTGGTGAACCGCCGACAAATCGGTCTTCCCACGAGCCGGAAAGGAATGAGCCATGAACCCGATCACACGCAGGACCATGCTTCAGCGGGGGAGCATGGTGGGGGCCATTCTGGCTCTCGATGCGGTCAACCCCACCTTGGCCGGGACGGCACCCCTGGCTTCGCTGCGCAACTCCGCCGCGATCGACGCCGCCCTGCTCGGCGGCGTCTCCCGGCACGATGTGGCCGGCGTCGTCGCCATGGCTGCCACGCCGAATGGCATCGCCTATGAGGGCGCCTTCGGCAAGGCGAACGTCGAGACAGGCGCGCCGATGGCCGCCGACACGGTGTTCTGGCTGCTGTCGATGACCAAGGCCTTCACGACGACGGCCTGCATGCAGCTCATCGAGCAAGGCCGCATCGGTCTCGGCGATGACGCAGCCAAATACCTGCCGGAGCTCGTGTCGCCGCAAATCCTAGAAGGCTTCGCCGCGGACGGAACGCCGCGCCTGCGCCGGGCCAAGCGCGCCATCAACGTACGCCACCTGCTGACGCACACCTCCGGCTACACCTATTCGATCTGGAGCGAGGCGCTGACCCGCTACGAACAGGTGACGGGCATGCCCGATATCGCGACCTGCAAGAACGCCGCCTTCACCGCACCGCTCGAATTCGAGCCGGGCGAGCGCTGGGAATACGGCATCAGCATGGACTGGGTGGGCAAGCTGGTGGAGGCGGTGTCCGGCCAATCGCTGGAAGTCTATTTCCGCGAAAACATCTTCGCGCCACTCGGCATGAAAGATTCAGGCTTCCTCATCGGCTCGGAGCAGAAGCGGCGCGTCGCCACGTTCCACAACCGCCGTGCCGATGGCGGGCTGGAGCCGGCCCCCTTCGAGATGCCGCAGCGGCCGGAGTTCTTCATGGGCGGCGGCGGCGCGTTCTCGACACCGCGCGACTACATGACCTTCCTGCAGGCGCTGCTGAACGGCGGCGCACTGGGCGGCGTGCGCATCCTACGGCCGGAAATGGTCGCTATGATGATGCAGAACCAGATCGGTGAGCTGAACGTTCACGAGATGCGCTCGGCGCAGCCGCCCTTCTCGCGCAGCTTCGACCAGTTCCCCGGTCAACCGCACAAATGGGGCTTGTCCTTCGACATCAATACGCAGCCGGGTCCGAATGGACGTTCCGCCGGCAGCATTTCCTGGGCCGGCCTGCTCAACTGCTACTTTTGGCTTGACCCGGTGAAGCACGTCACCGGCGCGCTCTTCACCCAAATCTTGCCCTTCTACGACGAGCGGGTTGTCGCCCTCTACGGCGCGTTCGAGCGGGAGCTCTACGCGAGCCTCGCCTGACACGCGCACTCCACATCAATCCTTTTGGAGAACCATCATGTACGCAATCACCGGAATCACCGGCAAAGTCGGCGGCGCGCTCGCCCGCAACCTCCTGGCCGACGGGCTGCCCGTCCGCGCCGTCCTGCGCGATGCTACCAAGGCGGTGGAGTGGAAGGCCAAGAGCTGCGATGTCGCTCTGGCCGAGATGGACGATGCGGCAAGTCTCGCGTCAGCCTTCAAAGGCGCCGATGGTGTCTTCATCCTGCCGCCGTCGGAGTTTGACCCAGAGCCGGGCTTCCCCGAAGCAAGGCGGTTGATCGACGCCGTGAGTGCGGCATTGGTCGAGGCACGTCCCGCCAGGGCGGTGTGCCTGTCGACGATCGGCGCCGACGCGCCGCACGAGAACCTGCTCACCCAGCGCACGCTGCTGGAGCAAGCGCTTGGCGGCATCGGCCTGCCGGTTACCTTCCTGCGGCCCGGCTGGTTCATAGAGAATGCCCAGTGGGATGTCCCTGCGGCACGAGACGAAGGCGTGTTGCGCAGCTTCCTGCAACCGGCGAACAAGGCATTCCCGATGGTCGCGACACAGGACGTCGGCTGCACCGCCGCCGCCCTGCTGCGCGAGAACTGGAGCGGGACGCGGGTCGTCGAACTGGAAGGTCCCGCTCGGGTTTCTCCCAACGACATTGCTCGCGCCTTCGCCGCCGCGCTGGAGCACGCGGTTTCGGTCGAGATCGTACCTCGCGAAACATGGGAGACCATCTTCCGAGCCCAAGGCACCCGCAACCCGCTGCCGCGCATCCGCATGCTCGACGGCTTCAACGAAGGCTGGATCGAATTCCACGATCAGGGGCTGTCGTCTGTGAAGGGCACGACGACGCTGGAGAGCGTCATCGCCGGGCTCGTCGAGAGCCGGGTCACGGCCGCCGCCTGAGGGGGGGATCGCACCCGCCTCGCAAGGCCGGCGCGCCCACCGGCAAGGCATTCGCGAAAAGGACATCATCATGGACAGCATCATCATACAAGGCGTCGCCATTCCGCGCCTTGGCTTCGGCACCTTGCGCATGCCCGGCGTCGATGCCCAGCCCGTCGTCGAGAGCGCAATCGCACTCGGCTATCGGCATATCGACACGGCCGCGATGTATCAGAACGAGGCTGCGGTCGGGGCCGCCATCGCGGCATCCGGCATCGAGCGCAGCAAGTTCTTCGTCACCACGAGGTGTGGCACGCTGGAGGCGCTTGTCGCGCTGAAGGAGCGTGGCCTGACGTCCGCCATTGTGCGCAGCATATCGGCTTTTCCACCGACCGGATCGTGACGATCACATCAGAATTTCACGCAAGAGCGGGGTCAAACGCCGGCCGATTGTTCCAGTCGCTAAGGCCAGCAATGCGATTTCCCGTTGTTCTGCTCTTGCTCATCATCTTCGGCGGTTTGTCTGCCTTCACTCGACGGAGCCGTTGAGGATGTCCTTGACGCGGACAATGTATTCCTGGCCGCAGCACCACCTGCATCTAAGGTAAGCTGCTGGATCTCCTCGATGGTCTGTTCGCGGATGGCGCCCGTCGCCATCGCGGCCTCGTGTGCGCTCTCAATTGCGTGGCGGTGTGCCCCCATGTCCGTGAAGGCCGGGTAAAGGCCTTCCATGTCCTGGACAAGAGCCTCGCCGGCTCCGGCGCCAAAAGCCGCTCGCAATGAGCAAGGCCGCGCTGGCGAAGGTCGGGATCATTGTCGTTCCTTTCCGATCTTTCAGTGCGCGCCACCCGCCTCGATATGGCCCGGGTTGCGCAACAGCAGCGTGGCGAAGAAGGCGACGACAAGGGCTGCTCCAAGCAGATAGAAGGCGTCGCTGAAAGCCATGATGTAAGCCTGCCTTCGCACCATCTGTCCGATGGCGATGACGGCCTTGTGCATCGCGGCTGCGCGATCGCCGGCGCCATGGGCCAGGAAGTATCGGGTCAGATGCTCGATGCGCGCGCGAGTACTCTCTTCGAACAGCGATACCGACTGCACCAGCACGTTGGAGTGGAACTGCTCGCGCTTGGTCAGAAAAGTCTGCAGCATGGCGATGCCGACGGCGCCGCCGAGATTCCGGATCATGTTGAACAATGCGGAGGCAGAGCCGGCATTCTCCTGCTCGATGCCGGCCGTAGCGACCGCAGCCAGGGGTACCATGACCAGTGCCTGACCGACGGCTCGGACGACATTCGGCCAAAAGAACTGCTCCGACGCGTAGGCCGCCGTCATTTCGATGTTCATGAAATTGCTTGCCGCAAACAGCGCAAAGCCGAAGGCGACGATAATGCGCATATCGAAACGCTTCATCAACTGCGGCACCAGCGGGATCAGCACCAGTTGCGGCAGGCCTGTCCAGGCCAGCACCATGCCGATCTGCTGAGCGTTGTAGCCCTGGATGCGCGCGAGATAGACGGGCAGGATGAACACCGCCCCGTAGAGCGCAATTCCGAGCAGAAAGCTGGCCAGGATGGAGAACCCGAAATTCCAGCGGGCGAACAGTCTGAGGTTAAGCAAGGGCCTTTCGCTTCTCAACTCGATCCACAGGAAAAGCGAGAGGCTGACGAGGGCGATCATGGACAGCCGCACGATGAACGGCGAGCCGAACCAATCGTCCTTGTTGCCCTCCTCGAGCACAGTCTGCAAGGAGCCGAGCCCGATCGCCATGGTGATGATACCGGCCCAGTCGCCCTGGCGCAGCAGCGAGAGCTGCATCGGTGCCCTTTCGAGCGACACCCACAGCATGCCGACCATCAGCGCGCCGGGGACCAAGTTGACATAGAAGATGAACTGCCAGCCCCAGTTCTCGGTGAGATAGCCACCGATTGTCGGCCCGATGGCTGGTGCGAAGGTCGCCGACAGCGCGAACAGGGCAAATCCGATCGGCTGCTTCGCCTTGGGCAGGAGGGTTATGGTGATGGTGAAGGCGACCGGAATCAGCACGCCGCCGCAAAAGCCCTGCAAAGCACGCAGAACAATCATCTGCTGAAGGTTTTGCGCGAAGGCGCAGGCAACCGAGAAGGCGAGAAACAGGATTGCATTGGCCAGAAGATAGACCCGGATGGAAAAGGCCCGCGACAGCCAGCCGGTGAGCGGAATGACGACGATCTCGGCCACCAGATAGGCGGTCGATATCCAGCCGCCGTCATCGATGCCCGCGCCGATGGCGCCCTGAATGTCGGCTAACGATGCGTTGACGATCTGGATGTTGAGGACCGCCATGAAGGCGCCGAGCGTCGAGCCAATGACGGCGATCCAGGTCTTGAGCGAGGCGCAAGAGGCATCGGTGGGCGCCAGGCTCGATGCTTTGGCTGCCATTGGCGCAGGCGTGGGGTTGGTGGTGAGGGTTGCGGGCACGGCTGAATTCCTTGTTTGACGAAGAGCACGTGAGACACTGGCGTGGCGGCCACCAGGCGAGGTCCCGGAGAACCTCGCGCAGCCGCTACGAGTTACCAGCCGGCGATGATCCGGCGGCCGCTGTCCGGTTCACCCCGTTCGGCCAGGATGGTTGCCTTCGTGTCGATCGTCGGTTCCGCCGACATGCCGGCGCGCAGCTTGCCGGCGAGCCTGCCGTCGTTGATCGCGATCTTCACCGGGATGCGCTGCACGATCTTGGTGAAATTGCCGGTGGCGTTATCCGGGGGAAGCAGCGCGAACTCGAGACCGCTGGCCGGCGACACACTGTCCACGCGGCCCTTGAGTGCCACGCCGGGAAAGCCGTCGACGGCGATCTCGACCGGCTGTCCGCTCTGCACATGAGCGAGCTGTGTTTCCTTGAAATTGGCCACGACATAGATCGCATTCAGCGGCACCACCGCCATGAGCAGCGTGCCGGCCTGCACATACTGACCGACGCGAAGCGAACGGGCCCCGACGATGCCGTCGACGGGCGCTGTGATCGTGGTGTAGGAGAGATTGAGTTTCGCCTGACGCAGGGCGGCCTGGCTGCCGTTGCGCTCGGCCTCCGCCTTGCTGCGCTCCGTCGTGAGCACGTCGATCGCCTTGCGGGCCGCAACCAGTGCGGCGCGATCCCGCTGCAGTTGGGCTTCGCTTTCGCTAAGGGAGGCCGCGGCCTGCTGGGCGCGTTGGCTGGTGCCGTAGCCGCTTTTCAGCAAGGTTTTATAGCGATCACCCTCCTGCTGCGCGAATTTGAGCTTCGCCTCGGTTGCGGCGACGTTGGCCTTTTGCTGTTCGATCACCGACTGCTGCAGGCCGATCTGGGCGTCGAGATTGTGCAGCGTCGCTTCGGCTGCTTCGACCTTGGCTTGCGCTTGATCGAGCGCGGTCCTGAAATCGCGGTCGTCGATGCGGGCCAAAACCTGGCCCGTCTTGACGTGAGTGTTGTCCTCGACAAGTACCTCGGCGATGTGGCCCGAGATCTTCGGCGCGACAGCCGTATAGTCGGCCTTGATATAGGCATCGTCGGTCGATTGCAGATACTGCCCGACCGTCCAATAGTCATAGCCGTAGAGCGCAGCCGCGGTCAGGCCCGCCACCAGACCCAACCCGACAACGGTGCGCTTGATCATCGTCTTGCGGGACCGCGGCGCGGGTTTTACCTCAACCGAGTATTCTAGGATGGCTGGGTTGACGCTTACGTTCATCTGAATCTCCTCTCACGGTCGGCCCGAGTGGCCGACTGGCGTCAAGGAAGATGCAACGGCAAGCCTGATGTGATAATCGGGGAAAGAACGGAAGGATCATCCATTAGGAGCGGATAATCGGAATGGACAGGCTCACAAGCTTGACGGTGTTTGGCCGCGTTGTGGAATGCGGAGGCTTTTCCGCGGCAGCCCGACGCCTCAATATGTCTACCACGATGGTCAGCAACCACGTCCAGGCGCTGGAGGACAGGCTCGGCGTCCGCCTTCTCAACCGCACCACCCGCAAGGTGAGCCTGACCGAGATCGGCCAGGCTTACTATCAGCGTTCCTCGCAGATCCTCGCCGATCTGGAGGAGGCGGACCGCGTCGCGGGAGCGCTTCAGGCGACGCCGCAAGGCACGCTTCGCCTTCATTCCAGCATGAGCGTCATCCGTTTTCTGGCGCCGATCGTTTCCGAATTCGTCAAACTTTATCCGGCTGTTTCGGTCGATCTCACCGTCGGCGAAAGAATGGTCGACATGGTCGAGGAGGGCTTCGACCTTGACGTGCGTTCGCTGCCGCTTCCCGATTCGAGCCTGATCGTGCGGCGGCTGACCTCATGGCGCAACATCGTCTGCGGTTCACCCGGCTATTTCGAACGCCATGGAACACCGCGGCGGCCCGATGACCTCGCACGCCACAATTGCATGCGCCATGCCTCCTATCCTTTCGGTAACGAGTGGCGTTTTGAGGACCCGGACGGCGAGCCCGTTTCCGTCCGCGTCGATGGCAACCTGCTGACCAACAGCCAGGAGACGCTCAGACGCCTCGCTCTCGACGGCCGCGGTCTATTCATACCGCCGCCCTTTCTCGTGGCCGACGACCTGAGCGCCGGGCGCCTTGTCCGCGTGCTGGAGGAATATTCAGGAGTCGAGTTCGCGATCAACGCGTTCTATCCGCATCGTCACCATATCTCGGCCAAGGTCAGGACTTTCATCGATCTGTTGGCCGAGCGCTTTGCCGAACACCGCAGATGGATGGAATTGAAGTACTGAACAGCAGTCCATCGTCCCCGCCGGAAAGTCGGCGGGCTGATGTGCCTTCTGATCTTCTGGCCGGCCACATGCGGGCAAGGGCCGGAGCGATTGCCAGCACCGACATGGCAAAATCCTCGATCGGGGAGGGGTCAGCGCTGAGGCAGCGCGCCTGCTCATGATCCAATTGTCCGCTCTCGGCGGATGATCCTTTCCAATATTCGAAGATTATCCTGGGCGGATCCAAGATGCATCTTCTTGGCGAACGGGCAAGGACCTGTTCTTGAACCAAGTCCAGAACTCAATCTTAGGAGATTTCCATGAAAAAGATCGCTCTTGCCACCGCCGCGTTCCTGGCCATCACTGGCGCCGCGCTCGCCGAGAACCCGAATGTCGGCGGTTCCGACATCAATGCGATTGCCCGGGATCAGCTCGACAACACCCACACGTCCTCGATCCCGCACAGTGCAGCCTACGAACTGCTCAATGCGGGCTCCAATGCGGCCATCACGCAGGATCAGGCGGTCGAGCATCGCCGGGACCTTTTCGGCAACCGCTAGACACCGGCTCGGGCCGCCGAACCCCCAAAGCGGCGGGCTCATCCGCCGCCTTCGCCTCGGGTTCGGCCGGTCGCGAAAAAAGGAGAAATGCGATGGACGCAGTCGTCAACGGCGCCGCTTTGGAGCGGGCCGAAACAAGGAGTGCACCGCAGCGGCGTGGAGTCGAGGCTTTACAGATTCTGATGGCGCGCGTCGCGGCGATCCAGGTCTGGGTCGAAGCCGGTATGGAAAGGCGCCGGAGCCGCCGCATGCTGATGGAACTCACGGACTCGCAATTGCAAGACATCGGTCTTTCTGGCGCCGACGTTGCCGGCCGAGGACCGTGACAGGCATCAAGCACCCGGCGGGAAAACCGGAAAGCCTTGCCTTCATCAACAGGAGAAAGAACATGCAGTTCATGGTCTTGACACGTCGGCGGACGGAAAGCTTCAACGACGCGGACTACACGCCCGAGAGACTGGAAGCCGAAGCCGAAGGCGTTCGCCGGCTTTTCATGGCAAGCACCGTGCGACAAATCTGGAATCGCGGCGACATGGGCGGCGCCTGTCTTCTCATGGAGGCCGAAGGGGAGGACGAGGTTCGCTCGGTGCTCAATGCCCTTCCACTGTTCAAAAGCGGTATGCAGGAAATGGTCTCCATTGTTCCGCTACGGCCGTATAGAGGCTTTGGGCCGCGCCAATGAAAGATGTCGCGAGGCATGCATGGGCATTGACGTGGCGATATCGGGCCGCTCTTTCGTTTCGAAACTGAAGCGGCCATTCGATTTGAAGCAGCCAACGACCGGTTCGCGGCGCCTCGCACGTGTTCCACCGCGGAACACGAACAGATGGCCCGAGAACGGGGCTTTCTTCAACTGTTCCTGGATCAGCATCACGAGGGCACCCAGTTCCTTTTGCATGTCGGTGTGCCCCAATGCCAGATGCACTTTCACGCCGGCCGGAACGATGATCATGACGCCTTCTGCTTGGCCGCGAGTTGCCGCTTCACCGCGGCCGGGGTGCTGCCGGTCGGCGCAAACACGCGCCGCCCATTGTCCAGTTCGATCGCCACCATTCCGCCCGGTCCCGGGGACGGCGGAGGCGAGGTCGAAGTCCGGGCGATCAAAGCATCTCCAAACGCGATGACGTGCTGCTCATATGAGACTTCTCCCAGTCCGCTCGTTGCCGTTAGAAATTGATTGACAATAACATGTGGCCACTGGAGTGGCTCACGGCTGGGGATGCCTGTCTTCAAGGAGGAGGAGTCGAAATGCATATAAAATCATTGGCCGCCGCTGGTCTTCTGGTGGCTGCCGCTGCCACTGGTATTGTCCCGGCGTCCGCCCAGATGAAGAGCAAGCAGTTCAATATTCTGATGCTGACCGATCTTTCTTCGGTCTATTCGGAGACATCTGGTCCCGGGGACGTCGAATTTGCGAAGATGGCTGTCGACGACTTCGGCGGAAAGGTCAATGGCGTGCCGATCAACGTCATCGTCGTTGACAACAAGCTTGACCCGGCACTCTCGGTTAACAAGGCGCGCGAAATCATAGACTCGCAGGGCGTGAATCTCATAACCGACGTGTCGAGTTCCGCTGCCGCCATCGCCATAGCCAAGCTGGCCAACGAAAGGCATATTCTGACGACCTTTGTCAGCCCGGGAACCACGGCGCTAACCAATGAAGCCTGCGGCAAATACACCTGGCACTACGGGTACGATACCTCGGCGATGTCGGCGCCGATCAAGCAAATGACCAAGGACGGCACAAAGAAGTGGTATTTTATCACGGCCGACTTTGCCTTCGGAAAGTCGCTGCTGGAGTCATTTTCCAAGGCCGTCAAGGACAATGGTGGTGAGATCGTCGGCGTGGACATGGTGCCGTTTCCGAACGATGATTTCTCGAGCTATCTTCTCAAGGCGCAGGCGGCCGGCGCCGAGGCTATCGGCATCCTCGAATCTGGGCAGGATCTGCGCAACGCGGTCAAGCAGGCTCGGGAATTCGGCTTGATGGATGCCGGCATCAAGATCGTTCCAGGACAGTTGAACCTGTCCGATGTCAAGGCTCTCGGGCCCGACACCTGGGCCGGCGTGAACGCCGCTCTGATCTGGTATTGGGATCTGGACGACGAAACCCGAAAATTCGCGAAACGTTTCCACGATAAACTGAACTTCTATCCTGGTGACATACACGCGGGCAACTATTCCGCCGTTTATCAAGTGCTGAAGACCGTCCAGGAAATCGGCACGGATGATCCCGACAAGGTGACGGAGGCCCTCGAAGGCCGGGGTTTCAGCGACATGTTCACCAAGGACGCGCTCATGCGCAAACGCGACCACCTTGTGGTGAAGCGTACCTTCATCGGCCAAGTCAAGCCCGCATCGGAGGTCAAGAAGGACAGCGACTTTTTCAACATCGTCGGATCGGTTCCGGGCGACGAGGCATATTACCCGGAAGCAGAAAGCACCTGCAAGCACGATTGGTAACGGAAGAGACATGCGGCCCGCCGACGGCCTACCGCCGAAGGCGGGGCGCATTCATCCGTAACGCAACCGAGGCCGGCTAATGTCCTATTATGCGATTTTGCTCTTCAACGGACTTGTGACGGGAGGCGTCCTGGCGTTGATGAGCCTGGGAATGAGCATCATCTTCGGCATGATGCGCGTCGTCAATTTCATGCATGGCGCCATGTTCATGCTGGGCGCAATCATCGCGGTGATTCTGGGGTCGCATCTCGGTGTTTCGCTTTGGCTGGGCTTTCTTATCTCGGCTGTTCTGGTCGGATTGTTCGGCGTGGTCATGGAGCGTCTGCTCATCCGCCGCCTTTATGGCCTGGATCTCGCCTACATCCTGATCCTGACCTTTGGTCTCTCGCTCATCATCGAGGACGTCGTTCGGATATTCTACGGCGTCACCTCGGCACCGTATCTTGTGCCGGACCTTCTCAAGGGCGCCGTGAGCCTCGGCTTCGCCTCGTATCCGAAGTACCGTCTCTTCGTCGTCGTGGTGTCGATCGTTCTGTGTGCCGGCACGTATTTCGCGCTTGAGCGGACGCGCCTGGGCGCGCTGATCCGGGCGGCATCGGAGCGGCCCAATCTCCTCAAATGCTTCGGCGGCAACGTGCCTCTTCTTGTTTCCGGCACGTTCTTCTTCGCCTCCGCCCTGGCAGGACTGGCGGGAGCGCTTTCCGCGCCGATGCGCAACGTGTCGCCGTTCATGGGACAGGAGATGATCAATTTCGTCTTCGCCGTGGTCGTCGCGGGCGGAATGGGCTCGATCGCCGGATCGGCCATCATGGGCTTTGCGTCGGGTCTGGTCTCGGCCATCGCGGCGATCTTCTACGCGCCGGCGGCCTCCGCGGTCATATACATCCTCATGCTTGGCGTGCTTCTGGTGCGCCCCGGCGGGATTTTCCAGGGCATCGACATTTCGCATTTCGCACTGCATTACACGCCCATGACGGAGCGCGCCCGGCGTGTGTTCCTTAGTCGGCCTGCCGCTCTCATCGCCCTGGCGGCGGCCCTTGTGCTTCCCTGGCTGGTCTATCCGGTCCTGGCGACCGACATCGTTCTGTGGGGACTGTTTGCGCTCGGCTTCGATCTGCTGTTCGCGTTCGGCGGGCTGCTCTCGTTCGGACAGGCCGCCTATTGGGGCACCTCCGCCTATGTCACTGGGATCCTAATGGTCAAGTTCGGGGTTCCGATGGTGCTGTCGCTGCTTTGCGGTGTCGTCCTGAGTACGATCGTCAGCCTGCTTTTCGGCTTCGTCGTCGCAAGGAAGAAGGGGATCTATTTCTCCATGATCACCTTTGCGTTCGCGTCGATCGTCTATTTCGTCGTCAATCAGTTCCCCGACTACACGGGCGGCGAGGACGGGCTGCACGGGCTTGTTCGCCCGACCCTGCTGGGTTTGGACCTCAAGAACGACCGGGTCTTCTATTATGTGTGCCTGGCCGCCGCAGTGGTGGTGGTCTACGCCATCCTCCGGCTTCTCAAGTCGCCTTTCGGCCTTGCGCTTCTCGGCGCCCGCGAGAACGAGCAGCGCATGACGAGCGTCGGCTACAGCGTCTATGGCTTGAGGGTGAAGGCGTATGTGTCTTCGGCCCTGGTGTGCTCGATCGGTGGTGCCCTCTATGCCCTCAACCATCAATTCGTCACGCTTGAAATGGTGGGATGGCGCGCCTCGGGCGAGCCTATCATGATGACGCTTCTCGGCGGGGCCGGCACCATCTTCGGCCCGTTTCTCGGCAGCGGCATCGTCTTGCTCATGCGCAACACATTGTCGTCGATCACGGACAACGGCAGCCTGTTCCTCGGCCTTCTGTTCGTGGCCGTCGTGCTCCTGTTCCGGCGCGGGATACTGGGCGAGCTCGTGCATCATTCGGTCGACCGCGCCGCTTCATCCGATATGGCGGCAAAACCGGACCGCATCGTAGCAACCGGAGACGTGGCGGATGCCTGATGCTGGCGTTAGTAACTGCGTGCGCGGGGTGGGGTCGACGGACATGCCCCTGCTCGAACTGCAGTCTGTCACAATGAGCTTTGGCGGCTTCACGGCCATCAACGACCTCAGCCTGAAGTTCGAGAAGAAGCCGGTTTACGGGATCATCGGGCCGAACGGCGCCGGCAAGACGACCCTGTTCAATATCCTGAGCGGTTTTTATCGACCCAGGCGTGGCCGTCTGCTGTTCAACGGCGAAGACATGACGCCTTTTCGTTCCGAGCAGTTTGCCCGGCGCGGGATCGTTCGAAGTTTCCAGATTACAAGCATCTTTCCCAACTTGACGGTCATCGACAATGTCGTCCTGTCGGTGCAGCAGCGGGCCGATGGAGGCATAAAGGCCTTCGCGAAGGCCAACTGGCACGACAATCACCGACCTGAAGCGAACGCCTTGCTGGATCAGGTCGGCATTCCGCCATCTCTGCGCGGGCGGCCGGCGAGTGATCTTCCCTACGGGCGCAAGCGGGCTCTGGAACTGGCCATATCGCTGGCGGCACACCCGAAGATCCTTCTTCTCGACGAGCCGACTGCGGGAATGACGACCACGGACGTGTCCCGCACGACCGAGCTGATCGCTCAGCTGTCAGCCGAGCGCACAATCATCGTCGTGGAGCACAACCTTGGAGTCATCGCGCACGTCGCCGACGAGATCATCGTGCTGCAACAGGGCGCTCTCCTCGCGCGCGGGCGCTATGACGAGGTGCGCAAAGACTCCCGCGTGATCGAGGCCTACCTGGGAAAACGCCATTGAGCATGCTGGAGATAAGAAGTCTCGATGCCTATTATGGCGAAAGCCATATATTGCAAGGCGTCGAACTGTCCGTGGAAGCGGGCGAGGTCGTCACGCTGGTGGGTCGCAACGGCGCCGGCAAGACCACTCTGCTGAAATCCATCATCGGCGATATACCGCGCCGAACGGGGAGCATCCATTTCGACGGTTCGCAAATCATCGACCTTTCACCCGAGCGTATCTGCAGAAGGGGGATCGGCTTCGTGCCGGAGGATCGCGGCATATTCTCGACGTTGAACGTCTACGAGAACCTGACGATCGGTCGGCCACATGGAAACATGGGATGGCCGCTCGAGCGGATCTACCGGCATTTTCCAATCCTGGAAGCCCGGCGCTCACAAAAGGCGGCATCGCTCTCCGGAGGAGAAAAGCAGATGCTGGCGATAGCGCGCCCTCTTTATATGGGCGCGTCGTTCCTGCTGCTTGACGAGCCGACGGAGGGCCTGGCCCCGGTGGTGGTCGATGCGATCGGCGCGATCATCAGGGATATCAAGTCGACCGGGCTGACAATCCTCCTCGTAGAGCAGAATCTTCAGTTCGCGGCCGAGGTCGCGGACAGGTACTACATGATCGAGAACGGGAAAATGGTGAAGGAACTGACGAAACTCCAGATGGCCGATGAGGAACAAAGCCTGCTCGATCATCTTGGCGTTTGACAGCTTCGTGGTATTTCCCATCGAAAAGCCGCGCCCGAATTGACCTTGGGAGCAGTCTTTCAAGGTCGTTGTGAGCCCCGACCGGGGCACTGTCCGGCGCCATGCGCCTCATGCTGACGGAGAGGGCGAACGCATCCGGCCAACCCACTGATTTGCCGAGGCGATTGGGCTGGCACGATCGACTGGGCGATCCGCATCGTGGTTCGCGACGGACGCATGTCGAAATGAGCCTTCAAGACGGCGGAGCCGACTTTTAGATTGCTGGTGGCCTGAAACGTGCGGGGAACTCGCCGGCGACGAGCGTCTGGTGTCCAGCCGCGAGCGCTGTCCAGCGAGCGTCCGCGGCATGTGCAGCCAGGCCCCGTCGCGAAGAGGTTACCATGGCGAAGACACTGTATGAAAAAATCTGGGATGCACATGTGGTCAAGCCGCTGAGCGACAACAGGGCCATTCTGTTCGTCGATCGGCATCTGGTTCACGATGGTGTCGCGACCTACGCGTTTTCAGGCCTGCATACGCACGGGCGCAAGGTGCATCGCCCCGACCTGACCATCGGCGTTGCCGACCACGTCGTCCCCACGACGCCGCGCGTCAATGGGATCGCCTATAAGGACGAGGACGCCCGCAAGATGGTGCAGGACATCGAGGCCTATTGCCGGGAGGCCGGCATCGACGTCTATTCGGTCGGCAACCGCCGCCAGGGCATTGTCCACGTGATCGGGCCGGAACTTGGCTTTGTGCTACCTGGCGCGCTGCTGGTGTGCGGCGACAGCCACACTTCCACCCACGGCGCCCTCGGGGCACTCGCTTTCGGCATCGGCATCTCCGAAGTCGAGCATGTGCTGGCGACACAGACCATCGTGCAGCGCAAGTCCAAGTCGATGCGTGTCAACGTGAAGGGCGAACTGCCCCCCGGCGCCACGGCGAAGGACCTGATCCTGTCCATCCTGCACACGATCGGCGTGGCGGGCGGCACCGGCCACGTCATAGAATACCAGGGCGAGGCGGTTCGGGCGCTGACCGTGGAACAGCGCATGACGCTGTGCAACATGTCGATCGAGGGCGGCGCGCGCGCCGGCATGGTGGCGCCCGACGAGAAGACCATTGCCTATCTGGAGGGGCGCAAATACGCCCCGACGGGCGAGATGTGGGAGCGGGCGGCGGAATGCTGGCGCTCGCTGAAATCCGATCCGGACGCGATCTTCGACACGGATGTCGAAATCGCCGGGGCCGACGTGATACCCTTCGTCACCTGGGGAACCAATCCCGGTCAATCGCTGCCGATCGTCGGCAAGGTCCCGGATCCGTCGTCCTGCGATAGCGAGAGCGAGCGGGCCAGCACCCAGAGCGCGCTCGACTATATGGGCCTGCAGCCCGGGCAGGCGCTGACCGACATCCGCGTCGACCACGTCTTCATCGGCTCATGCACCAACGGCCGCATCGAGGATTTGCGTGAGGCGGCCGCGGTGGTGCGGGGGCGCAAGGTGGCCGATGGCACGAGCGCCTGGATCGTGCCCGGTTCGGGGTCGGTCAAGGAGCAGGCGGAGCAGGAAGGTCTCGACCGGATATTCATCGAGGCTGGTTTCGACTGGCGCGAGCCCGGCTGCTCGATGTGCCTGGCGATGAACGGCGAGCGGCTGAAGCCCGGCGAACGCTGCGCTTCGACATCCAACCGCAATTTCGAAGGGCGACAGGGGCGCGGGGCGCGCACGCATCTCATGAGCCCAGCCATGGCCGCGGCCGCGGCGGTCACGGGCCACCTGACAGATGTGCGCGAACTGATCTGAGGCAAACATGGAACCGATCTCCAGGCACAGCGGCATCGCCGCGCCCTTTCCGATGTCCGACGTCAACACGGACCTGATCTATCCCCAGCAATTCCTGCGCAAGCCGGATCGCAATGCGATGGCACCGTTCCTGTTCCACAGCCTGCGCTATAGATCGGACGGCACGCCGAATCCGGATTTCATACTCAACAAGGAACCCTACGACGAGGCGACGATCATCATCGCGGGGCGTAATTTCGGCTCCGGTTCGTCGCGCGAGCACGCGCCCTGGGCACTGAAATCATTCGGCATACGCTGCCTGATCTCTTCCATGTTCGCTGATATTTTCAAGGCGAACTGCATCAACAACGGCATTGTTCCCGCGACCGTCAGCGAGGAGGTGTTGGCAGAATGCCTTCGCGCGGCCGCCAACCCGCAGGAGGCGCGCTTCACCGTAGACCTGGAAAGGCGCGAATTCAGGAATCGACGGCTCGGCACGGTGCCGTTCGACATTTCAGATTCCGACCGCGACCGGCTGCTCAAGGGCAACGATTTTATCGACGATACGCTGGCGGAACTGTCGGCGATCGAAAGTCATGAGAAAGCCTCAGCGGAGGCGATGCCATGGCTCAATCTCGGGGCTTCAGCCAAATGATCCCAAGAGCCGAGCAGCGTTGCCGGCCGCGTCCATATCGAAAAGCTGAAAGGTGGTCCGGCTCAGGGCAGCAGGCGGGCGACGTCGAAAATGTCGTCGGAAATGATGTAGCCGTTACCCTGCATGCGCCCGACGATGCGCATCTTCTCGGTGTCGACATAGAATCGTTCCGGATCGGTCAGCAAATCGTCTCGGATATGCATGACTTGCACGAGGCCGAGGATCAGGGACCGGTACGGGCCGAGCTCGACGATCTGCATCAGCTTGCACTCGAAGGATACCGGGCTTTCTACGATGCGTGGCGCGCCGATCGACAGCGACGGACTGGAGGTCAGCCCCGAGGCGCTGAATTCATCGATGCCTGGGCCGTATTCGGTGGCTGTGGCGTTCATCGCCTGCAACCGGTCCTCATCGACCAGGTTGACGACAAATTCGCCGGTGGCACGGACGTTACGGCCGGTGTCCTTGCGGTCACCCGGCGTCCGGTCGTTGATCGAAAATCCGACCACCGGCGGCTCCTCACCGAAGACATTGAAGAAGGAGAACGGCGCGGCGTTGCGCTCGCCGGTTTCGCTGATGGTGGAAACCCAGGCGATCGGACGGGGCGTGATGGTGGAGGACAGGAGCTTGTAGCGCTCGATGGGCTTCAGCTCGGAAAAATTGAAATGCATGCCTGCTCCGGTAGGTTTCGAAATCGGCGGTCTCGGCGTCCGTTCGCCGGGTCCGCTACGCCTGTATGCATTCCTGTCACTGTTCGCCAAGGCCCTCGATGCCCAAGGTAATAACGTCGCCAGCCTTGAGGAAGACATTGGGATTCTGGCCGAGCCCGACGCCGGGCGGCGTGCCGGTGGAGATGATGTCGCCGGGACGAAGGCTCATGAACTGTGACAGATAGGAAACCAGGTAGCGCACGCCGTAGACCATGGTGGCCGTCGAACCGTG
The DNA here is from genome assembly GCF_006442295.1 of Mesorhizobium sp. B2-3-2. NCBI lineage: Bacteria > Pseudomonadati > Pseudomonadota > Alphaproteobacteria > Hyphomicrobiales > Phyllobacteriaceae > Mesorhizobium > Mesorhizobium sp. B2-3-2. Next base: position 131,443 of record NZ_VFWA01000015.1, read on the forward strand.
CTGAAAGCGTTTGCCGTTGACCTCGAGATGCATTTTCAGGGCTTGCGGGTCGCAGACCTCATCGGCTGTGACCAGCCATGGACCGATCGGGCCGAAAGTGTCGGCCGACTTGCCCTTCGTCCACTGGCCTTGTCGTTCGGCCTGGAAGGCGCGTTCGGACAGATCGTTGACCACGCAATAGCCGGCGACATGGTCCATCGCGTCGTCTTCGGAGACGGACGTCGCCATCTTGCCGATGATGACGCCGAGTTCGACTTCCCAGTCGGTCTTCTCGGAACCGCGCGGAATCTCGACCCGGTCACACGGCCCGATGATCGCCGACGTCGCCTTCATGAAGATGATCGGCTCAGGCGGCACCGTAGCGCCGGTTTCTTCCGCGTGGTCGAAGTAGTTCAGCCCGATGCAGATGAATTTGCCGGTGCCGGCAACACAAGGACCGACGCGCGGATTGCCGCCGACGACCGGGAGGGTTGCCATATCGAGGGTGCGCAGCGCATCGAGACCCTCGGGAAACAGCGTCCGGCCGGCAATGTCGGCGACATGACCGGAAAGGTCGCGAATCCGGCCATCGCTGTCGAGAATGCCGGGCTTTTCCGCGTTCGGCTCGCCGTATCGCAGCAATTTCATCGCGTGTCCTACTCCATTGAATTTCTGCCCGGGATTTTCGGTCTGTCAGGAAGCGTGAAATCGATATGCCCGGGCAGGAGATCGGCGCCCGTGATACCAGGGCAAGCTCAGCCGACCGCGCGCGTGCTGGCTTGAGCCTGGAAGGCTTTTACAACGGCGTCGCCCATTTCGCTGGTGGCGACCTGACGGCAGCCGGGCCGCATGATGTCGGCGGTGCGGTAGCCGGCGCCAAGCACCGAGCGGACTGCCGCCTCGATGCGCGCCGCCTCGTGTTCCAGAGAGAAGGAATAGCGAAGCATCAGCGCTGCCGAGAGAATTGCCGCAAGCGGATTGGCGATGTTGCGGCCGGCGATGTCCGGCGCGGTGCCGTGGACGGGCTCGTAGAGACCCTTGTTCCCGGCACCCAACGAGGCCGACGGCAGCATGCCGATCGAACCGGCCAGCATCGCCGCGGCATCGGAGAGGATGTCGCCGAAGACATTGCCGGTGACGATGACGTCAAACTGCCTGGGATTGCGGATCAGCGCCATGGAAGCCGCATCGACATATAGATGTGTCAGTTCCACATCCGGATAGTCCTTGCCGACGCGGGTCATCACCTCGCGCCACAGCATCATTGTCTCCAGCACATTCGACTTGTCGACAGAGCACAGCTTTTTGCTGCGCTTCCGCGCCACCTGAAATCCCACATGGGCGATACGTTCTATCTCGCTCTCGGTGTAGCGCATTGTATTGATGCCTTCGCGCTCGCCGGCCAAATTGACCGAGATGCCGCGCGGCTCGCCGAAATAGAGATCGCCATTCAACTCCCGCAGGATCAACATATCGACCCCCTCGACCACTTCCGGCTTCAGTGTGGATGCGTCGAGCAATTCGGGATAGAGCAGCACCGGACGAAAATTGGCATAAAGCGACAGTGCCCGCCGGAGCCGCAACAGCCCGTTGCCAGCACCCTCGGCCGGCGGACGGTGTTCGTCGGCGGGCACACCGGTGCCGCCGAGCAGAATGGCGTCAACCTCGCGGCAGAGCTCAAGCGTTTTTTTCGGCAACGCATCACCGACCGTCTGAATGCCTTCGTCACCGATGACGCCTTCTATCATCTCGAAGGCGAGGCCCTCGCCGGCGAGTACGCGCAACACCTTGACCGCCTCGGCGGTCACCTCCTTGCCGATTCCGTCGCCGGGAAGTACCGCGATTTTCACGTCCTGTTTCTCCAGATAGATTTCACAGGAGCGCAATCCACCACGGCCCGCGCCCTGTCCGGCGTCTTATAGGTCTGCCGCTAGAATTCTCGAAGTCGTCCTTCGGAAGCCGTCCATCGCCATAGGCGAATGCGCCTCGACGGCCGCCGGCCCACCGCTCCGACGACGAAGGTGGCTGAGATGAGCGCGGCCTTACCGGCTCTCGCTGTTGGTAAGGTGGTTGAGCAGCAGGCGCACGGGCGCCGGCATGGTCTGGCTTTCCTGCACACAAAGGTTCCACTGTCGCTCGGCCCAGGATTCGTCAAGGACGATGGCGACGGTGTTGCCGCTGGTCACGTAGCGCTCGGCGCACTTCTCGGGCACCAGGCCGATGCCCAGCCCGGCTTCGACCATGCTGAATACGGTTTCGAAACCGTTGACGCGGACCGGCATCCGCAACGAGCGGGTGAGTTCGGAGGCAGCGCGGAGCACGAGCGAGTCGAGGAAGGATCCCTTCATCGGCCCGATGAGATCGAAATCCGTGAATTCGGCAAACTTGATGATCGCGCGGTCCGCAAGCGGATGGTCCTTGTGAACGAGAGCGACAATGCGGTCGACCCGGTAGGGAATGATCTTCAAGCCTTGGCGCGGCACAACGCCGCCGAACACGCCTATGTCTGCGGCGTTCTCCGCCACTGCCTCGACGGCCTGCTGGCTGGTGCCTTCCTGCAAGTCGATGCGCACGCCGTTATGCAGGGCGAGGAACTCGCCAAGATCGCGCGGCAGGTGCTGGATGATGGTGGAAACGCTGGCATGGACGCGGACGTGGCCGCGCATGCCGCTGGCATGGTGGGACAGTTCGGATTCCATCTGGCGCAGATCGCGCATGACCACACGGGCGTGATGCAGCAGCGAATAGGCGGCCGCGGTCAGTTCCAGCCCCTTGGAATTGCGCACGAACAACGGAGTCTTCAGCCGGACCTCAAGATCGGAAATGCGCTTGCTGACTGCCGACGCAGCTATGTGTTCGCGATCGGCGGCCTTGGCTATGCTTTGCTCTTCACAAACGGCTACGAACAATTCCAATGACAATAGGTCGAAACGCACTCGTCACACAGCTCCATGCTTGGATTGCCCGACCGCTATTCACGATCCTCGCGCCAGGAAGGGATCGACGATCGCGACCGTTCAGTTGCGCGGGCTCATCGCGGATCACGACGCACGCATTCCCAATCAAGTCTTCGCGCTGCCCGCCCTGTCTCCAATAAGGTCGTATTCCGGTTTGGCAGAAAACACAAAACGAAATTGCCCGATGCGGTGAAGCCGGGATGCCACCGGAAAGGACAGGATCCATCCATACATGAACCAGTATGATCTCAAAGGCCGCACCGCGATCGTCACGGGCGGTGCTCAAGGTATCGGCTTTGCCGTCGTCGAGCGTATGCTCGAGTCGGGTGCGCACGTCTCCATTTGGGACCGCGATGAGACGGTGCTGAGCGCCTGCGCTGACGAACTGGGACAGCACGACCGCGTGCACTGCCTGAAAGCCGATATCGGTGTGCTTGCCTCCGTGGAGGCGGCGGCGAAGGCGACGCTCAAGCGCTATGGCAGGGTCGATATCCTAATTAACAACGCCGCTGTCGTTGGCCCCAATATGCCGACCTGGGAGTATCCGCCGGATGCCTTCGCAGAGGTGTTCCAGGTCGGCCTCAATGGCACCTTCCACTGCTGCCGTACCATCGTGCCGCACATGATTGAGAAGGGCTACGGACGCATCGTCAATCTCAGCTCCATCGCCGGCAAGGAAGGCAATCCCAACGCGGTCGCCTATTCGTCGATGAAAGCCGGCGTGATCGCGCTGACCAAGTCGCTGGGCAAGGAGTTGGCAGACCGCAACATTGCCGTTAACTGCGTGACCCCGGCCGTCGCCAAGACACCGGGGGCGATGGCCCAGGCGCCCGAACACATTGCCTACATCCTTGGGAAGATTCCGCGCGGGCGCATGCTCGAACTGAGGGAGGCAGCGTCCATGATCTGCTGGCTGGCGACCGAGGAAAATTCATTCACCACCGGTGCGGTCTTCGACCTGTCGGGTGGACGGGCGACGTACTAGGTCGGCTATAACAGACAATCGAAGAGGAGATCCCCATGCATTCATATGTTTTCGAAAACGCGCGCGTGCTTGACGGTTCCTCGCAGGAAGGGGAGTACGACCGTCACGTGCGGGTTTCGGAAGGTCTGATCGACGAAGTTTCCGAGGCGCCGATCAAGGACACAAACGCGATTAGGATCGACCTAAGGGGCAAGACGCTGATGCCCGGCCTGATCGATTGCCACGTCCACGTCTATTCGGCGGCTGAAGATCCGTCCACCAGTTCGCGTATGCCCAACGAACTGGTTGCGCTGCATGCGGCCAAGATCGTCAAGGGCATGCTGACGCGCGGCTTCACGACGATCCGCGATGTGGGAGGCGCAACGCTCGGCTTCAAACATGCGCTCGAGGCGGGTCTGATCGAGGGCCCGAGGCTGACCATGTGTGGCAAGGCCTTTGTCCAGTCCGGCGGCCATACCGATCCGCGCGAGCGCGGCGAACTGATCTCGGCCGAGACCTTCAACAATCAGCTCGGCAATGTGTCGAAGATCGTCGACGGCGTTGACGAATGTCGCCGCGCTGCGCGCGAAGAGATCCGTAAGGGAGGGCAGTTCATTAAGGTGATGGCCGGCGGTGGCGCGGCGCAGCTGCGGATGCCACGCTCATGGAATGCCTATTCGATGGACGAGCTTCGCGCCTTCCAGGAGGAGGCGGACAATGCCAAGACCTATGTTTGCGTGCACGCCCACTCCGACGAATCGATAGCACGCGCGTTGGCTTGCGGGATCAAATCGATAGAGCACTGTACGCTGATCACCCCCGAGACGGCCGCGATCATGGCCGAGAAGGGAGCCTATTCGACACCGACGATCAGCGCGTACGAGGCGCAGATCATCGAAGCAGAAAGGCTGGGTCTCGATACGGGTGCCGTCGAGCGCCTGAAGTGGGTGCGCGATCGTGGACCGGAATCGCTGGAGATTATGCACAAGGCCGGCGTGAAGATCTGCCACGGCTCGGACCATCTCGGCTTCCTGCACCCGTACCAGAACCTGGAATTCAATATCCGCGCAGAGGCGCTGCCGGCCATCGAGGTAATACGCTCGACCACCCTTAACGCGGCTGAATTGTGCCTGATGCCCGGCAAGGTCGGCACCATTGCCGCGGGTGCTTATGCTGACATGATCGTAATCGACGGCGATCCGCTTAAGGACATCTCGCTGCTCGGCGACGAAGGCAAAGCCTTCCAAGCGATTATGAAGGGTGGTGTATTCTACAAGAACGAACTTGCCATCAGCCGTTGACGCATTCGACCGAGATGAGGGCTGCAGCGGAGGCGAAGCGGCGCTTCCGAGCGGATTTGCGGCCAGGGGAACTCCGAGCATTCCTCCCACGCCTCGCTGTGGAGAAATAGACCGTGCCTGAAGCCGCAGAGGCAGCGAAAGCCCTGTGGGAAAGACAGCCGCGACCGCAATCGCGGAGCCGTGATGATCGTCACGGCATGGATCGATCTCAGGATGCTGAGCGCATTCGCCGGCTGCCTAAAAACTCCATGATCTTGTACGCACTCATCGGTCGGCTGAGCGCATACCCTTGCAAGATGTCGCAGCCCAAATCCTTGAGGATCTTGGTCTGCAGCATTGTCTCGACACCTTCGGCGATGACTTCCACCCCCAAGGACCTTCCAATCTGCACAATCGATTCTACGACCTCGCGCTGCTGGACTGACTCTGCGATTGGACTAATTAGCTGGCGTGCAATTTTCAGCCGTCGTGGTTGCAGTTTGAGCAAGCTGACAATGGAGGCGTGGCCGGTGCCAAAATCGTCAATTTCGATGTCGATTCCGAGTTCCTTGATCTGGTTGACGTTCCACACCATAAGCTCATCGTTGTCGTCGAGGAAAATCGATTCCAGAAGCTCGAACGAAACGGTTCCTGGTTTTATTGACAGTGAAGTCAGGCTGTTGATCAGTTCCTCATCCTGCAGCCGTCTCGCAGAGACGTTCACGGAGACGTGCGGAACCAGCAGCCGTGCTTTCTGCCACTGATCAAAGTCGTGGAGAGTTTGTTTGAGCATCAGTCGGTCAATAACCGAAACGACATTCAATTCTTCCGCAATTTTCAGGAACTTACCTGGCAGCTGAAGTCCGTCGATCGGATGGTTCCAGCGCGCCAGCGCCTCCACGCCGGCAACCTCCAACGTTTTGGCGTCGAATTGCAGCTGGTAGTGCGGAACAAACTCGTTGCGTTCCAACCCTCCGAGGATTTCATCGGCCACCCGTTTGGTCCGAACGATCTCGGACTGGAGATCTTCGGTGAAGAACTCATACCGATTGCGTCCTCGGCCTTTGGCCCGATAGAGCGCTATGTCCGCGTTGACCATCAGGCGTGGGCCGTCAATGGGACGGCCCCCATCGACTGCGATCCCGATGCTGACCCCAATACGGCACTGGTGGTCATTATAGGGAACCGGCTGCCGCAGTCGCTGTATGATCCGGTTCGCCAACTGTTTGAGTTGCTCCATTGAGATGTCGCGGCTGCAGACTACGACAAACTCATCGCCTCCGACTCGGGCAACGAAATCTGCCGACCCAACAGTCGATGTCAGCACCTTCGCGGTATGGATCAGCACGGCGTCGCCGACGGCATGGCCAAGCGTGTCATTGATCTGTTTAAAGCGATCGAGATCAAGATGCAGAAGCGCGGCGCCGCTGCCAGCCGTCGATACTGTAGCGGCCTGACGATCGAGGACCGTGTCGAGGTGGCGGCGATTTGGAAGGCCGGTCAGAGAATCGTGAAGCGCTGTATGTTCATTGCGCGCCGTCGCCGCCTCTAGCTCAGCATTCTTCGTTTCGGCGAGGTTTTTTGCCCGTTCCAACTCCAGCGTCAGGGCGACGTCCGCCGTCACGTCCCATTCCGCTCCGACCATTTTGTGGTCAGTGCCGTCCTTGTAACTCTTGGCACGCGCGCGAAGATGTCGAATAGCTCCGTTGGGAAGCATTACACGATATTCCGAAGAGTATATGCCGGTCGCTATCCCCTGCGCGAAATCCCGCTTGGCCTGTTCACAATCGTCGGGGTGGATTGATCTTGACCACTCTTCGAAGGTTCTCAGTTTGCCATCTGCCGGCTTTCCATAGATTTCGTTCAGGCGGTCGTCCCAGTATATGATGTCCGCGTCGAGATCCTGTTCCCAGACGCCAATTTGCGAGGCATCAAGGGCAAGCTCCAGCCTCTCTGAAAGCTGTGCAAGCCGTCGTTCGCTCCGGCGCAGATCGGCGTAATGCTTATGCCGTTGTTCGAAAAGCCGTCCCGCAATGACAATCGGAACCACGACTAGAGCGCCGCCGATGAGCATTGCCAGTCGCAAAATCCAAGCGTTCCGGGGTGTCGCATTCCAGCCACCCTTGGGAACGGCGGAAATCTGCCACGATCCTGTCGGCAACCGCACCTCCGCCGTAACGGGGTTGTCTTCCGCCACCCGCGCCGGGCCGAAAAATCGCGCGCCGCTTCGGCCCAGAGCGTCCTTGCCCGTCAGAGCGATCTCGATCGACAGTCTCTTGTCTAAAAGACCGCTGTCCTCGTACAGCTTCTGAATGTCGATTACCGCAGCCATAATGCCCCAGAACGTCTCGGTAGGGCGATCAGGGTCAAGGAAGACGGGAAATCGGCCGATAAAGGCCTGACCTCCTTGCTTGAGCTCCACCGGTCCGGCCAGAACCAGTTGTTTGGTATCGCGCGCCCGAAGTGCCGCTTCACGCAATTCTTCATCCTTGCGAAAGTCCAATCCAACGGCCTTTTCATTGCCTTCCATTGGATACATCAACGAGATGACCAGGCCGGGGGCAGCGGCAATGTTTCTGACCTGTGTCTTCTCGCGAAAGAGGCTCTTTGCCAGCTTGGCAAAGCGGGTTTGGCTCATATTCGGTTCGGTAACGATGGTCGCGATCAGACCGCGCGTCAGTTGAAGGTCTCCATTGACATTGCCCTCGAGATTGGCGCGGACGAGGTTCATCTCCTTCGCAACGTCGACGCGCAATGCCTGTTCGGCAACAATGCTATTTTGATGATCAGCATAGATTCCCGCACTTAACAGCACGACAAGGGCGACCACAGCCGGAAGACTGGTCCAGGTCATCAAGGTACGGAAGCGCTGATGAATGGCAAATGGCAAGGTGGAATCTCGGTCGGTGCAACCTTCCGACTGTTACAGAGTATAGGAGAAGACTTAATCGAACCTTGGTTCCTCTGCTCAAAATTTAGAAAGGCCGCTGGTGATCAACGCTGATCTGTCGGTCCGGACGATAGATCGAGGAGGAAAGCGAAAACGGTCGGAAGCGCGTGTCGCGCCAAGCGCTGGCAGTCGCGACGGCGCTGGCGTCGCTCGTCACCGCCTATTGGTCCGACATCTGGCGCGTGCTGCGGGGAGGATGGTTCGCTCCCGCTATGGAAAGGTGGCGGGCTTTTGCAGTCCGGTGGAACCCGACCTGATGACAATCGTTCTGTGCGGCAACATTTGCGCGGTACCGTCTAGTCAGGGCAACGATGCGAGAAGGTCAACGGCTCACCGAGAAGGAAAGACGAGACAGAAAGGAGCGCACCTCGGATGCTGCGCGGGAACTGATGGAGGTCGAGCGCGTGGCGCGGGATGCGAAGGCAGCTCGGCTCCGGGAGCAGCGGTTGAAGGCTGAGATACCTTGCGCGAGACCAGCACCTAAGAACAAGCGCAAGAAGGCGGGGCGCTGATAGCGGCCTCACCCGCACGGCTCTTCGTTCGTTTGACCGATGCTGGAGATCCGGAGGATTTCAAAACTGAAGCGAAGGGGACTCTTACCAAACCTAAAAGTCCGTCCTGGAGTTTCTTTCCTGCTCGCTGGCTCCAGCTAGCGGTTTTTTCTTTCGGCCCGGAACGTCCAATGCCGTGAGAGGTTAGGCCTCTGGCCGATGCCCCTCCCTCCCTC
>NZ_VFWA01000016.1:0-138135 GCF_006442295.1 Mesorhizobium sp. B2-3-2
AAGCCGAGCGTCAATCCGAAACCCGGAATGACGCTCGGCTGTCGAAACCGCCAACCCGCCCGAGCGGGTGCTGTGATCATATCGTCCTGAATATCGACTGCTTACTGGGGCTTGTAGATCTGGTCGAATATACCACCATCGCCGAAATGGTAAGGCTGTGCTTTCTTCCAGCCGCCGAATTGTGGGTCGTCGATGGTGACCAGCTTGATCGGCGGTAGCTTGGCCAGGTCCTCTGCCGGCACCAGATCGGGCTTGGCCGGACGATAGTGGTTCTTGGCGATGATCGTCTGCGCTTCCTTGGAATAGAGCCAGCCCAGATAGGCTTCGGCGACCTTGCGCGTGCCCTTGGCATCGACATTGGCGTCGACCAAAGCGACCGGCGGCTCGGCCAGGATCGAGGTCGGGGGATAGACGATATCGAAATTTTCGGCACCGAACTCGTCGAGCGCCAGATAGGCCTCGTTTTCCCAGGCAATCAGCACGTCGCCCAGGCCCTTTTGCGCGAAGGTCACCGTCGAGCCGCGCGCACCGGTATCGAGCACCGGGGCGTTGGCATAGAGCTTGCCGACGAACTCCTTCGTCTTGGCCTCGTCGCCGCCGTCATTGGCGTTGGCATAAGCCCAGGCGGCGAGATAATTCCAGCGCGCGCCGCCTGATGTCTTCGGGTTGGGCGTAATCACCTGGACGCCGTCCTTGACGAGGTCGCTCCAGTCGTGGATGCCCTTGGGGTTACCCTTGCGGACGAGGAAAATGATGGTCGAGGTGTAGGGCGCCGAATTGTTCTCGAATTTCGTGCGCCAGTCCGGATTGATCTTCTTCGACTTGGAAACGATGGCATTGATGTCGCCTTCGAGCGCCAACGTCACCACGTCGGCGTCGAGGCCGTCGATCACGGCGCGGGCCTGGGCGCCCGATCCACCGTGCGACTGCTGTATGGTGACCGTTTCGCCTGTCTCGGCTTTCCAGTGAGCGGCGAAGGCCTCGTCATAGGCCTTGTAGAGCTCGCGTGTCGGATCGTACGACACGTTGAGAATGGTGGTATCGGCGAACGCGAAACCGAGCGTGCCGAACTGGACGGACGTGGCGACCAGTGCGCCGAGCAGTCTCCTGAAACGAGGTTTGGTCATTTCTGCCTCCGTTGAACCCACGTCAAATCTACCGAATTGGTAGAATTTAGATGCATTAAATGTTGCCTTTTTTGTCGTTTTGGAGAAAATCTTGGGCCTGATTTCGCGGTGCGGAGAAACATTTTCCCTCAAATGTCCCCTTGGCGAATCCCCATCGATCTATCTAGGAACAAGCGGTGCCGAAGCAAGGCTATGGCATTCGGTCGACACGCTATCCGGCTGGGACTGGGAAATCGAAGCGCTGCTTGGCGAAGGCCTCGTGATTCAGCGTGAAGTGCCGCCATTCGCGTGCATAGTTCTTGAATCCGGCCGAGTGCATCGCGCGGAGCAGCAGCTTGCGGCTTGCCGTCGCTTCGCTTGCGGTACAGGAAAATTGTCCGTTCCGGCGTAACGGATATCCTGGCGGATCGAGGGGGCCGGCAAGGCGGACGAAGCCGGCGGGCAGGGCGTCGGCGCGGGCTGGGAGGAGATTGCGGGTAAAGGAACCCAGCGTTGCGAGTATTGTCGCCGCTACCGGTGAAGGTCGGCGCGAGGCGCTGTACCTCAGGCGAAGAAGCGCAATCCCCTGAATCGCTTGCGCAATCTTATTCAACAAACACCTTCACACTTGCCGCGCGTCCCGCCGCATCGATCACGGTCAAGGTCGAGTAGCCGGTGCCGTCCGGTTGCCAGGTCGCGGTACGCCGGCGGTCGATGCCGGTCAGCGGCTTGCCGTTGGCCAGCCAGCGGAACGGCGCGCGCCCGCCTTGCAGCTTCAGTACCAGCGGCGAGGCGTCGGCCGAGTCGGTGGCGAGATCGACGCGGGCGCCGTCGGGCGGAAAGATGATGGTCGGCGCGGGCTCTGTGGGGGTCGAGGCCTGAACCAGGCCGTCGGACCCGGCGCCGAAGCGGGCAAGCGTCACCGGCAGGTCGTTGCGTCGAGGAGTGAAGGCGCCGGGGGGCTTGCCCGGCAGCGGCACGGTGGCGAGACCCGAGCGAACAAAGCCCTCGAACAGGATTGGGGCTGCCGACACATAGCCGGACAGGCCAGGCACCGCGCCGGCATCGGGACGGCCGACCCAGACGCCCAGCACGTAGCGGCCGTCGAAGCCGACCGACCAGGCGTCTCGGTAGCCGTAGGAGGTGCCGGTCTTGTACGCGATGCCGCGCTGCAACGCACCCTCGGGCGGCTTGACGCCCGACAGGATGTCGATGATCTGCCAGTTCGCCTGGTCATCGAGGATGGTCGTGGTGGTGCGCTCGGCATCGGCCGGCTCGGTGCCATCATGCAGCGTGTGCGTCTTGCCGCCATTGGCGAGCCCTGTATAGAGCTGGACGAGATCGCGCAGCGTAATTCCAACGCCGCCAAGGCCGATGGCCAGGCCTGGCGCCTCGTTAACCGGCAGGATCGGTTTTACCCCAGCCTGGCGGAAGCGGGCCGTCAGCCGCGCGGGCCCGACCGCGTCGAGAACACGGATCGCCGGCACGTTGAGCGATAGTTGCAGCGCCTGCCGGATGCTGACGTCGCCCTGGTAGCCCATGTCGAAATTCTTCGGCCGGTAGCCGCCGAAATCGGCCGGGCTGTCCTCGATCAGTGTTTCCTGCGCCACCAGTCCCTGTTCGAAGGCAAGGCCGTAGATGAACGGCTTCAGCGTCGAGCCGGGCGAACGCACGACCTTTGTCATATCGATCCAGCCGGAGCGGCTGGCGTCGAAGAAATTGGCCGAGCCGACTTCGCCCAGAATGTCGCCGGTGCGGGAATCGGCCAGCACCATGGCAACGGAGAGACGCGGCCCAAGCTTGGTGGCGGCGTCGCGCGCTACCTGTTCCAGTCCTTCCTGGACGCTCTTGCGGACCGTCAGCTTGAGCGGCTGGCCGGGAACGGCCTTGGGCAGCATCGCATAGGCGGCGTGCGCGGCGAGCGCCGGCAATTTATGGCGCAGGCCAGACACATCGTCGAGCGCGGCGCGCGCGGCCTCGCGTTCGCCTAGCAGGCCAGCCGAGGCCATGCGGGTCAGCACGCGGTCGCGGGCGGCGTGCGCGATCGCGAGATTGCGGTCGGGCCGGCGCTTCTCCGGCAGTTGCGGCAGGGCGACCAGAAGCGCGGCTTCCGAGACGGTGAGCCGCTTCGGCTCCTTGCCGAAATAGGCGAGCGAAGCGGCGCGTACGCCTTCGAGATTGCCGCCATAGGGCGCCAGCGTCAGATAGCGTTCGAGGATCTCGCGCTTGGACAGCCGCCGCTCGATCTGGATGGCGCGCAGCATCTGCTTGAGCTTGGAGCCGAGGCTGCGGCTCTCGCGCGGCTCGATCAGGCGGGCAAGCTGCATCGATAGCGTCGAGCCGCCGGAAACGATGTGGCCACTGGCGGCGAATTGGCCGGCGGCGCGGGCAAGCGCCAGCACATCGACGCCCTTATGGTCCCAGAAGCGCTTGTCTTCATAGGTGACCAACATGTCGACGAACTGCTTGTCGACCTGATCGAGGCGGGTCTCAAGCCGCCAATAACCGTCAGGCGTGGCGAAGGCGCGCAAAAGCTGGCCGTCACGATCCTGGACTTCCGTCGAGACGGTGAGTTTTTCTGGAAGCGGAGGCGGGAAGGCGCGGTCGAGCTGCCACAGGGTAGCGGCTGAAAGAGCGATAACGGCCACCAAGGAGGTTCCAGCGATGGCTGCCCGGCGCAGCAGTGTTGTTGAGAGCATGGCGCTGCCCTCATCCGCCTGCCGGCACCTTCTCCCCGTATAGTGACGGGGAGAAGAGGGCGGTCGCGATCGTCGGCACCTTTTCTGCAACGTTGGACATTGGCGAAAGCGTCGATGCAATCCTCTTTCTCCCCGTCACTATACGGGGAGAAATGCCCGGCAGGGCAATAAGGGGCAGCGCAAACCTCACGTTCATGTCCGTCAAGGCGCCTACGGCGCCTTGACCTCCATCATGCCGGTGGCGGTGCGGGCCGAATATTGCGGCCGGTACATGTCCTCCACCGTTGCGGCCGGATGGGCGTAGGTGCCCGGCGTTACGGCGCGCACGACATAGGCGAGCGTCAGATTGTGGTCGTGCTCGCCGTCGCTGGGGTTGAAGGCGGCGACGAAACGGTCGTCGCGGAACTCCAGATGCGCGGCGTCGGTCTGCGCCAGCCAGGAGAAGTTCGACAATTGGGCGCTGGAGACCAGGCCGGGATTGTCGATCTCGAAGCCGGCCGGCAACAGGTCGGTGATCAAAAGGCGCGAAGGCCAGTTGTTCTGTTCGTTGACCTTCAGCACGACGACATAACGTTCGTTCTGGGTTGCCTCCGTCACATTGGCTTCGGTGCCGTCGAGCTTGTAATAGGTGCGCTCGATGGTGAAACCGTCACCCCCGGCCGGCAAGGGCTGCACCGGCGACGCCACGGTGGTGACGACGGCCTGCAGCGGGGTCTTGCCGGTGTTGGCGATGGTGAGCGGGCTGTCGGCCAGATCGCTGCCGTCGATCCTGTCGGAATAGCCGCCGGAATGCGGCGCGCCATTGATGGTGAGCGTGATCGAGTCATTGCCCTCCTTCAGCGCCTTGGCCGCCAGCAGCATCCAGGATTCATCCTGGGTGCTGGTCCAGCGGACCTCGGCGCGTTCCCTGGTCACCAGCTTGATCAGCTCCGGTACGACCGAAGGCACCGGCTTCGAGTCCGCCGCAAGCGCCAGCATTGCCGCTCCGTCGCGCAGCGCCGAGCCGTAGTCGGAGCGATAGTAGTCATAGGCGGTGCTCGACTTGGCGAGCTGCAGCGCGGTCTTGAACGTTGCTTCCGAACGCTGCGTGTCGCCATACAGCGCCAGGCTCGCCGCCAGCTGGGCAACGGCCATCGGGCTGGTGAACGCCTCGAGCTGGGTGTCCGCGTAATAGCGCAGATCGCCGATCGAGGCCTTCTTGTTGCGGGCGAGCACGTAGAGCGCGTAGGCGATCTCGCTGCCGCGGTCCTGTACGCTCTGGTCGTAACCGAGCGAGTTCTGCAGATTGCCCAGCGCCTGGTTCATGGCGAGCGCCGGCACATCGTATTTCTGCTCGCGCGCCCTGGTCAGGAAGTCGGTGACATAGGCGTCGAGCCATAGATCGCCGGAGCCCGGGCCCCACAGGCCGAAGCTGCCGGCCGAAGCCTGGTAGCTCAGCACCTTGTAGATCGCGTCCTGGATGCGGCCATGCAGCTCGGGATCGCTTTCCATGCCGACGCCCGAGGCCATTTCGTTGACATAGAGCAGAGGCATCGCCCGGCTGGTGGTTTGCTCGGCGCAGCCATAGGGGTAGCGGTCGAGCGTCATCAGAAGCGAAGGCACATCGAAGGCCGCCGCCTGCGAAACGCCGACACTGACCGAAGCGCCGTCGAGCAGGCTTGCCGCCAAAAGCTCCTTGTCGACGCGCAGCGCGCCGCCATCGCCCTTGAGGTCGACCACCATGCGGGTGGTGACCGGCAGTTGTGCCGGACGGACCGGCACGTAGAGCGTCTGCTCGACCTTGGTGCCATCGGCGTGCGCCAGCTTGATGGTGAGCGAGGCATTGCCTGCCGTCTGGGCGATCAGCGGCACGGTCAGGGTCTGGCGCTTGCCCTGCGCCAGCGTCAGTTTCTGGGGCAGGGGCTTGTCGCCCGTCGAGAGACCGCCCGTCGTATCGATCGACAGCGCATAGTCGCCGGCCGGACCGTCGGCGTCCGCAATGTCGAGCCGCATGACGGCGGCGTCGCCGGGCGCCAGGAAGCGCGGCAGGCCGGCGGTGATCACCACGGGATCGCGCACGATCACGTCCGACTGGGCGTGACCGACCGCTTCCTTGGTCCAGGCGACGGCCATGACGCGAACCGTGCCGTTGAACTGCGGAATATCGAAGTCGACGCGTGCCTTGCCGTCGGCATCGAGCTGCACCAGGCCGGAGAAGAAGGCGACCAGCTTTTCGGTCGGCGGGCTGCCCTGCGCCTGCATGTTGGCGCCGTCGCCGCCGGTCCTGAGCTTGCCCATGGTGCCGAGCGAACCGTCGATCAGGCGGCCATAGAGATCACGGATTTCCATGCCCAGCATGCGCTGGCCGAAAAACCAGTTTTCAGGGTCCGGCGCCTTGTAGTTGGTCAGGTTGAGGATGCCGACATCGACGGCGGCGACAGTGACATAGGCATTGCTGCCCGGCTCCACGCCGGCGACAGCGACCGGGATCGACAGCTGCTGGCGCGGCATGGTCTTGTCCGGCGGGGCGAGTGTGACGGCGAGCTTCTTCGATCCCGGGTCGACCTTCAGCCATTTCACGCCGATGGCGCGGGCCGGCATGCGGCTTTCCTGCGCGTCGCCAGGCCGGAACAGGGTTGCCGTGACATAGGCGCCGGCGCCCCAGTCGTCGCCGACCGGGATGTCGACCGTGCCGCCGCCGGCCGGCACCGACGCCGTGACGGTCTTCAGCAGCTTGT
The DNA here is from genome assembly GCF_006442295.1 of Mesorhizobium sp. B2-3-2. Lineage (NCBI taxonomy): Bacteria > Pseudomonadati > Pseudomonadota > Alphaproteobacteria > Hyphomicrobiales > Phyllobacteriaceae > Mesorhizobium > Mesorhizobium sp. B2-3-2. The sequence continues at coordinate 6,523 of NZ_VFWA01000016.1, forward strand.
CGGAACCGATGTTGACCAGAAGTTCGCCGGCAAAGTGCGGCGAGACTTTGAGCCTGGCCACTTCGCCGGCGGCATAATTGTCCTTGTCGAGGGCGATCTCGAGACCATCAGGCGTTTCGGTCGTGGTGGAGGAGACATACCAGCCGCCATCGAACTCATAGCTGGTCGCGGGCCCTTCCGGATCCGCCGTCTCGACCTCGAGCCGGTAGCGGCCCCAGTCGACCGGGATCGACACCGTCGCCTCGCCGTCGGCGCTCAGGTCGACCTGGCCATTGGCGATCGATTTGGTGAAGGTGACCGGTTCGTAATTCCATGAGTTGTTGGAGCGGTACCACTGGCAATTGCGCTCGACCTTGACCAGCGACCATTGCGCGCCTTTCAGCGCCTCGCGCTTGCCATCGGGGTCGACGGCGATCAGGCTGAACTTCGCCGCGCCGCCTTGCGGCACTTCATCATCGGCGAAGTCCGGCCGGATGCCGATCATGTGGCCTTGCGGGCGGATGCCGATATTGAGCGAGCGCTCGATGGCGCGACCGCCCGTCTCACGCATGCGAACCGTAACCTTGGCGTCGATGAGTTTTGTGGTCGACGGCAGTTGCACGACGGAAACCGGGAAGGTCGCCTTGCCATCCTCGCCGACCACCGGAAGATCGGTGAGCGGGGTGACGGTCGGTTCCGACGACTGCTCGTCGGCAAGGCCGAAGGAATAGCCGTTGAAGCGGTCCCAGTTACGTGCGGTCGACAGGGTCAGTTCGCCTTCGAGCGCGAGGCCGGCAGCCGGTGCGCCATAGAGAAAGCGGCCGTCCACGGTGATGTTGGCGGTTTGGCCCAGCGCGATCTCCTGCTTGTCGGCCTTCATGTCGAATTCGATGCGGTCCGGCACGAAATCCTCGACCAGGAACATCTGGCTGGCGACCGCCGGCTGTTTGGGATCGGTGTAGATCGATACCGACCAGGTGCCGCGCATGGCATTCGGCTGGAGCGGCAGATCGACGGCGTGCCCGCCGGCCGACACACCGTCGCTGACGATGCGGCGATCCTCGACGCCGTCGGGGCGCGAGAAGATGAAGGTCAGCGGCAGGTTCTCAACCGCCTTGGCGGCGCCGTCACGGGCAAGAGCCGCGACATGCACTTCCTCGCCGGCGCGGTAGATGCCGCGCTCGGTCCAGGCATAGACATCGAGCGCGCCCGGCGCTGCGCGTCCGGTGACGCCGCGGTCGGACAGGTCGAAGCCGGCGCGGGCCATGTCGAGGAAGACGAAATCATCGTCGCCCTGCCTGGCCATCAGCACGGCGGGCACCATGCCGCCGTCGCCGCGCGTCAGGCCGGGATTGAACACGGCGTGGCCCTCGGCATCCGAGGTCGCGGTGCCGAGAATCTCGTTGTTGCGGGCAACCAGCGTCAGTTCGGCGCCCGCTATCGGCTTGGCGCTGCCGAGCGAACGGGCAAAGACATTGAGCCCGTCCTGGCCGGTATAGGTCGATAGGCCGATGTCGGAAACGACGAACCATTGCGTGGCCATCGCGTTGTAGTCGTCGCTCTTGTCGCTGACGGCCTGGGCAGTCAGCACATAGACGCCGGGCTTGCGCCGCGGCAGCGCCTCGTCGACCGGGAAGGAGGTGGTGACCTCTTTGTTCAGGTCGTTGGAAATGTCGAGCTGGCCTTCCCAGACCGGCTCGCCCATCTGCTCGGAAATGTTTGCGACGTCGTAGCTGTCGAGCTGATGCAGGAACTGATAGCCGGACAGGAGCTGGGCCAGCGAGCGGTCGCCGATGCGATAGAGCTTCATCTCGGCGGCGTTCATGTTGACGGTGACGACGGGGATGCCGCGGCGCGCGCCGGCCGGCAGCACGAAGCTGTCGCCGGTGAAGCGGGCCGAAGGCGCACGGTCCTGCACATAGATCGACAGCACGACGGGCGCGGCGGTCACTTCGCCGATGGCGGCCGGCAGGCCGGCACGGAAGGTCACGTCATAATGCTGGCCGTGTTCCAACCCTTCGACGCAGATCTGCTTGTCCTTGGCTTCAACGCCTTTGGGCGGCTGGTTGTCGACGGTGACGAATTGTGCGTAATCGACGCTGGTCTTGACCAGTTCCTCGGAAAATTGGGCGCAGATGCGCGGTGCGCTGGTGTCGGCATCGACGGTGTGGTCGATGACGCGGAAACCCTTGCGAGCCTTGAGATCGGAATAGTCGGCCTGGACCGCCGGCGAGGGCACCAGGGCAAGACTGGCTTCAAAAGCCTGCAGCGCGGGGCGATAGAGGTCGCGCTTGTCGAGGCCGGAGCCGATGAGCGCCAGCGCCTCCGCGCGCGTCCTGGCTGTACGCAACAGCTTGTAGGCATTGAACGCGGCCGACGTGCCGTTTGCCGGCAAGGTGGAGGCCTCGGATGTATTGGCCGCCGGCTGCACGGCAAGCGTTTCGCGCGCCAGGTTGAGCCAGAGCTGGCCATCGTCGGGCATGACCGAGACCGCGGCCTCGTATTTCTGCATGGCGGTGCGATGATCGCCGGTGAGCACCGCCTGCTCGGCCGCCGTGGTCAGTGCCGCCATGCCCTCGGTCGGCCTGTCATAGGCCGGGCCAAGCAGCCTGTTGCGGTATTGCTGGGCCTGGTCGGCCATCCAGTTGGGGAAGAAGGCGAGTTCCGGCGGCGCGCCGATGTCGGGGTCGCCGTCGATATTGACGATCTTGCCCGCGACCGCGCCGTTGAAGGGCTTCAACTGGTTATAATCGGATTTGAGGAAGCACCATTTGGCCTTTGTGTTATAGGTGAAGGCGCGGCAGGCAGGATCTCCCAGGCAAGTGGTCTTGCATTGATCGAGCGTAACATTCTGGTCGGACCGGAGGTCGAAACCGAAATAGTCGGAATTGTCGGTCGTTGCGACTCGCCGTACTTCAGCCGCTTGCGCGACGACACCCGAGGCTAAGACATTGGCCCAGGCGAAGAAGAGAAGGATCAGGAAAGACAGACCACGAGCCGCGCGCATTGCCATAACACCCTCCAGACAGTGCAGACGTCCGGGCATGTTCAAGCTTCAGTCAGGCTTGTCAACATGAGGACGCGGCAGGGTTCCGCCTGCCAACGGTTTCCTTTCCAGCAAACAGCCGGTAGTACCTCCATAGGACAGGGGATCACGCATTCTTGCGGCAACGCAAAAGGTGTGAATTCCAAGCCCGTCCTATTTCAGACAATTGGATTGTGGCCCCTTTACGAGCGCTTCAGAACTTCATTCCAATTTTAGTTTTGTAAAGTAGGTTGTTGTAATGCCGGCGTATGAAAGGCAGATGTCAGGGGGTACCGCGCAAGGGCGCGTGCTTTCGCGCGCGCTGCTTCTGGCCGTGATCTGCTGCTCGCTGATCGCCGGGGTGGGACCGGCGGCCGCCTTCGAAATCTTCGGCATCAAGCTGTGGGGCTCATCGAGCGATGAGGATGCCGACATCGTCGATCCGATGCGCTATGCCGTGACCATCTCCGCGCCCGACGCCGACAAGGACCTGTTAAAAAAGCTCGAAAACGCCTCGGCGCTGAAGAGCGACGAAGACCATCCCGTCTCCGGTTCGCTCGGTCTGATGGCCAAGGCGCGCAGCGATCGAGAACAGCTTGTGGCGGCGCTCTACGCCGATGCCCGCTACGAAGGCGTCGTCACCATCACCATCGAAGGCAAGCCGCTGGACGAATTGCCGCCGGACGCCGAATTCAAGGGTCCGCAGCCCATTCCCGTGGTCGTCAACATCGCCGCGGGTCCCAAATTCACTCTCGGCGATATCCGGCTGGAGGGTGACGCCGCTGGACTGATGAGCGCCGACTTCGGCCTGATATCAGGCGGCGACGCCGGGTCTGGCGCGGTGCTCAAGGCCGAGGCGCTGATCGTGCGCACGCTGAAGGAGCAGGGCAGGCCGCTGGCCGAGGTGACCAGCAGGCAGATCGTCGCCGACCATGCCACCTCGACCCTCGACGTGACGCTGACGGTCGCTGCCGGGCCAGTCGCCGGCTATGGCGCGACCACGGTGGAAGGCACCGAGAAGGTCGACCGCGACTTCACCGAATACATGACCGGGCTGAAACGGGGCCGGCAGTACTCGCCGCAGGAGATCGACGATGCGCGCGACAGGCTGCTGGCGCTCGAGGTCTTCAACAGCGTGACTTTCAAGGAGGCCGACAAGCTCGATGCCGAGGGCAACATTCCGATCGGCGTCCAGGTCAGCGAGCGCAAGCCGCGTTTTTTCGGGCTGGGCGGCACCTTCTCGAATACGGAAGGGCTGGGGCTGGAGGGATATTGGGGCCATCGCAACCTGTTCGGCCGGGCCGAGAAGCTGCGCATCGACGGCGCCATCAGCGGTATCGGCAGCAATGACCTGTCCGAATTGAACTACAATGCCGGCATCATGTTCGAGAAACCCGGCGTGATCGGCCCGGCATCTAAATTCTTTGCCGGCGTCAAGACCGTGCTCGAACATCCCGACGCCTATGACCATTTCTCGGTCAAGGGCAACACCGGCCTGTCCTATGAACTGACCAAGAAGCAGACCGTATCGGCCGAGGTGGCGCTCGACTATTCACGCATCCACGATTCCTTTGGCAAACATAAATACCTGATCGCCAGCATCCCGCTGCAATATGTCTACGACGACAGGGATGTCAGGCTGAACCCGACCAAGGGCTTCAGGTTGTTGGCCTATGCCGAGCCGAGCTACGACATATTGAGCGGTGCCGCCTTCCTCAAGCTGAAGGGCGAGGGATCGGCCTATCAGTCGCTGGATACCGCTTCGAAATACGTGCTGGCCGAACGTGTCGCCCTCGGCTCGATCGTCGGCACCAGCCTGCAGAACGTGCCTGCCGACCGGCGTTTCTATTCCGGCGGCGGCGGCTCGGTGCGCGGCTATGCTTATCAGGGCATCGGCCCGAAGGATTTCACCGGCCAGCCGATCGGCGGTCTTTCCTTCTTCGAGACCTCGGTCGAGATGCGCATCGCCATCACCGACACGATCGGTATCGTGCCGTTCGTCGACGCCGGCACGGTATCGACCAGGTCGTTCCCCGATTTTTCCGACGTCAAGGTGGGCGCCGGCGTCGGCTTGCGCTATGTGACGCCATTCGGGCCGCTGCGTATCGACGCCGCCGTGCCGCTCAACCGCGACCCAGGCGACCCACATTTCGGCATCTATGCCGGCATTGGCCAAGCGTTTTGAACATGAAGACGGTCTGGCGCATCCTTCGTATTTTTCTCTACACGCTGCTGATCGTGGTAGCAGGCGCCATCGGCGCGCTTTTCGTGCTGACCAAAACCGAGCGTGGACGCGACAATCTCGCCGGCATCATTTCGCGCGTGGCCTCGAGCGACGAGCGTAAGGTCACCGTCAGCGGCATCGACGGTATCTGGTCGGGCGCGCTCAGTGTCGACCATGTCGTGCTGGAGGACCGCGAGGGCGCCTGGCTGGTGGCACGCAAGGTGGCCATCGACTGGTCGCCGCTGGCACTGTTGTCCAAAAACTTCAGCGCCGACCGCATCGCAGCGGAGCGCATCGAACTTGCGCGTCTGCCGGTGGCCGGCACGCAGCAGCCGGCGCAAGGCGGCGCGACGACGCTGCCGGTTTCCATTGATATCAAACAGATCGACCTGCCGGAGGTCGCGCTCGGCCAGCAACTGGCCGGCAGCGGCATCGCCGAACTCGCCGCCAAGGCCTCGGTGAAGGCCGACGCCGCACCGCTGTCGGTCGAGACGGTGCTCAACATTACCCGCCATGACGGAAAACAGGGCAACGTCGACGCGCAGATCCATTTCGCGCCAGCGGACAACAAGCTCGACCTCAACCTCAAGGCGTCGGAACCGGCCGGCGGCATCATCGCCAATCTGCTCAACCTGCCGGACACGCCGCCGGTCGACATCGTCGTCTCGGGCACCGGGCCGCTGGCCAACTGGAGTGGCGTCGGCACCTTTCTTGTCGATCACCGGATCGTCACACAACTCACCGGCCGCCATCAGCTCACCGACAAAGGTAACTATCTCGAAGCCAAGGGCGACGGCGATTTCGCCCGCTTCCTGCCGGAGAACCTGAAACCATTGTTTGCCGGAAAGACCAGCTTCGATATGGCGGGCACCGCCACGTCAGCGGGCGGGATCAGCGTCGACCGGGCCAACATCGATAGCGATGCCATGCACGGCACCGCGACCGGTATCGTCGATCCCGCCGGAGCCAGCGACCTTTCGGTCGAACTCGCCGCTAAGGGACCACCCGTGGTGGTTAGCGTCGGCAGCAAGGCGCAGCCGATCACGCTGGCGATCAAGAATGCCACCGCCCGGGCGTTCGGCGACGGCAAGGCGCCGATCGTCGATATCGGCGCCTCCTTCGTTTCGATCGTCGCCGGCGGCACGCGGCTGGACGACCTGGCGGCGCAGATACACTCCGACGGTTTCGACATCCAGAACCGCACTGGTCCGGTTACCGTCAAGCTTGGGGCCGGCGGCCTGAAAACCGACGTCGCGACGCTGGCGCCGCTGGTCACTGGCAAGGTCGATGTCGGTCTGGCCGGTTCCCTCAGCAAGGACGCCATTGTCATCGATCAGGGCACGCTCCGGTCCGATGCGCTCAATGCCTCGCTGACGGCGACCGTGGCGCTCGCCGACCTGTCGATGCAGCTCAAGATGAATGCCGATGCCGTGGCGACCGCCTTCCCGCAGCAGATCGCCTCGGTGCTCGGCGGGCGGGTGAAGTTCTCGGCCACAGCATCGCGCGATCCGCAGGGCTCGTTCGCCGCCAACTCGATCGAACTCACGTCCGGTTCGCTCAGCGCCAGCGGTACCGCCAGCATGCAAGGCACCGACATACTGGCCGATATCAAAGGCAGGCTGGGTGACGTTTCGGTGCTGTCGCCGACGGTCGGCGTCCCGGTCGAGGGCGGTGTCGATTTCGCCCTGTCGGCAAGCGGCGCCATGACCGCGCCGGATTTCACCGTCTCCGCCGACAGCGATAGCCTTACGGCCTCGGGCCGCACGGTGAAGGCGATCAAGCTGACCGCGAGCGGCAAGGCCGACATTACTAACCCTTCCGCCAATGTCTCGCTGACCGGCGCCGTCAACGACCAGCCGCTCGACATCAAGGCGGCGCTGGTGACGAGCGAAGGCAAGCGCTCGATCAACGGCTTTTCGGTGTCTCTGGGCGACAACAAGGTGTCGGGCGATCTGGCGCTGGATGACAAGTTCATGCCGCTGGGCACGCTCATTCTTGCTGCGCCTGCCATCGATCAGCTTGCGGCGCTGGCCGGCCAGGCGGTGACCGGCGACATCAACGGCACCATTCGCTTTGCCAAGAGTGGCGACGCGCCCTCGGTCGCCATCGACGCCACGAGCACGTCGATCGCCCGCGGCGAGGTGACGGCGAGCACGATCGCCGTCAATGCGTTGATTGCCAACTATCTCAAGGCGCCGGCGATTTCAGGCTCGATCAAGGCCGATGCTGTGACGTCGGGGACCACCCAAGTCGGCGGCATCGTCGTCGATCTGAAGCGCGACGGAGACTGGACGAATTTTGCCGGTGCCGCCACCGTATCGGGTATTCCAGCGAAGGCGTCGGGGCGGGTGAAGATCGCCGATGGCGTCACCAGCGTCGAGATCGCCTCGGGCGAGGGGACGGTTCGCGGCATCAAGGCGGCGATTGCCGAGCCGTCGACGCTCAGCATCGCCGACGGCACCACCAGCATCGAAAAATTGGCGCTCGATGTCGGCGGCGGCTTGGTGGCGCTGTCCGGCACCGCCGGCCAGACGCTCGATCTCGCGGCAAAGGTCTCCGCCTTGCCGGCTGCCCTTGCCGACGCCTTTTCGCCCGGCCTCGATGCCGCTGGAACACTTGATGGCAGTGCCGAGATAACAGGCTCGCCGTCCGCTCCGGACGTCCGGTTCAACGTGCAACTGGCTGGCGCCGAAACCAGCCAGACGCGCCAGGCCGGGCTCGGGCAGCTCGCAGTCGACGCGGCCGGCAGCTACACCATGGCCGGCGGCGTCCTCCTCGACCACGCGACGCTCTCCGGTGACAAGGTTTCCGGTCAAGCCGCCGGCACGATCAATCCGAACGGCGCCAGCGATTTCGCCCTCGACCTCGTCTCGTCCGGTCCAAGTCTGCCGCTCACGGTCGGAAGCGCCGAGAGTCCTGTCAGGATCGAGGTCCGGTCGCTGTCGGCAAAGGTGGCGGGCGAGAGCACGCGGGCCCGATTGGATATGTCCGCGATCCTGCCGTCGATCGCCACGAGACCGGCGAAGGTGGACGGGCTGAGCCTGGCGTTGCACTCGGATGCGTTCGATCTGAAGAACCGCGCCGGGCCGGTTTCGGGCACGGTTTCGGTGGATAGGGTAGGGCTCGACAATCCCACCATCGCGCCGCTGATCGCCGGCAAGGTCACGGCCGCGCTCAGCGGGCGCCTGTCAGCCGACGCTGTCGCCATCGACAGCGGCTCGCTCCGAAGCGATGCGCTGAACAGCCAGGTTGCCGGCCTGGTGTCGCTGCGAGACGGCGCCATCGACCTCAAGCTGAAGGCGGATGCACCATCGTCGGCCCTGCCCGCCGCTGTGCGCGGCATGCTCGGCGAACGGGCGCAACTGAGCGCCACGCTGAAGCGCGAGCCCAACGGCAATATCGCCATAGGCGGATTGACACTGGCTTCCGGCGCGCTGACCGCACAGGGGCAGGCGAGCCTTGCGGACAACAAGGTGGCCGCCGACATCAAGGGAGCGCTGGGCGACGTTTCGCTGCTGTCGAAGGATGCCAAAGGCGCTATCGCCTTTGCACTGAATGCGCAGGGCCCGGCGACCGCGCCGGATCTGTCGCTGACCGTCGACAGCGACAAGCTTTCGGTGGCATCGCGCGAGATCACCGGGCTCAGACTTACCGCCACCGGCAAGGCCGACGCGGCCAAGCCGGCGGCCAATGTGCAGTTGACAGGCAATGTCGCGGGCCAACCCCTGCAAGGCAGTGCGGTGCTGGCGACTGCGGACGGCAAGAGCGCCATCAAGGGCCTGCTTTTGTCGCTGGGCCAAAACAGGATTTCCGGCGACCTGGCGCTGGACGACAAATTCGTGCCCGAAGGCACGATCTCGCTCGACCTGCCCGATATCGGGCCGCTTGCCGCACTGGCGCTGGAAAAAGCGGAAGGCGACGTGCGCGGCACGATTGCGTTCTCGAAGAACGGCGCCGCACCGCAAGTCGCCATCAGGGCGAGGACCGCCTCGGTCACGCGCGGCGACCTTCGGGCGAAGGCCGTTTCGATCGACGCCTTGATCGTCAATTACCTCGCCGCGCCAGCCATCTCCGGAAAAATCCATGCCGACACCGTCACATCGGGCGGCACGGTGATCCGCGGCATCGACGTCGACCTGAAGCGTGACGGCGACTGGACCGGCTTTTCCGGCGGCGCGACGGTGAAAGGAATTCCGGCAAAGGCCGCGGGCCGCGTGAAAGCCGCCAACGGCACGACGACCATAGAGCTTGCTTCCGGCGAGGCGACCGTCCAGGGCATAAAGGCCGCCATCGCGCAGGCTTCGACCGTCACCATTGCCAATGGCACGACGACGCTGGACAAGCTGGTGCTCAACCTGGGTGGCGGCACGGCGACGGTGACCGGCAAGATCGGGCAGGCGCTAGACATCAACGCGGCGCTGGCGCGGGTGCCGATCTCGCTTGCCAACAGTTTCTCGCCGGGCCTCGATGCCGCCGGTTCGCTTTCGGGCACGGTGAAGGTCACCGGGGCGCCAGCCAGCCCCAGTGCGGCGTTCAACCTCGACGCGACCGGTGTGCAAACTTCGCAGACCCGCGGCGCGGGTGTCGGCGCAGTGAGTGTTTCTTCCTCGGGCACCTTTGCCGGCAACAAGCTGACCTTCAACGCCAATGTCAGCGATGGAGCCGGTCTTGGTCTCAAGGGGGGCGGCACGGTGACGACATCGGGCACGCCGGCGCTCGCGCTCGACTTCAATGGCGCCGTGCCGTTCGGCATCCTCAGTCAGAAGCTCGCTGCGCAAGGCCTGTCGCTGACTGGGACCGCCAATGTCAATGTGCAGGTGCGCGGCCCCGCGACATCGCCCGTCATCGGCGGCAGCATCAGCACGTCGGGCGCCCGCCTGCTCGACGCGCGTTCCGGGCTTGCCGTCAACGACATCGCAGCCGAAATCTCGATCGGCAATGGTGTCGCCAGGATCAACCGGCTGACCGGGACGCTGTCGACGCGCGGCAGCCTGTCGGCCAGCGGCACGGTCGGCATCGATCCGGCGCGGGGGTTCCCGGCCGACCTGTCGATCAAACTCACCGACGGCCGCTACACCGATGGGCGGGTGGTCACCGCCAATCTTGGCGGCGACCTGACGATCAAAGGACCGCTGACGTCGGCGCCGGTGATTGCCGGCACCATCAACCTCGCCAAGACCGTCATCACCGTTCCGGACAAATTGCCGGGGTCGCTCTCGGCTCTCGACGTCAAGCACAAGAACGCGCCCGGCGCGGTGAGGGCGCAGGACAAGGCATTGCGCCCGGCCACGACCAGCGGCAAGAGCGGCGGCAGTGGGCTGGCGCTCGACGTCACCATCAACGCGCCGAACCAGATCTTCATCCAGGGCAGGGGCGTGGACGCCGAACTCGGCGGCTCGCTCAGGCTGACCGGTCCGGCCTCCTCGCCGCAAGCGGTCGGCACTTTCACGCTGCAGCGCGGGCGGCTGTCGATCCTCGGCAAGCGGCTGACCTTTACCGAGGGCACGGTCGGCTTTTCCGGCTCGCTGGTGCCTTATCTCAACCTGACGGCGACAACGACGACGAGCAGCGCCACCGTCACCATCGTGGTGTCGGGCGAGGCGACCAATCCGAAATTCACCTTCACCTCGGTGCCGGCGCTGCCCGAGGACGAAGTGCTGGCGCAACTGATCTTCGGGCGCTCCATGTCGAACCTGTCGCCGCTGCAGATCGCGCAGCTGGCCGAAGCCGCCGGACAGTTGGCCGGCGTCGGCGGCTCGACGTCGCTGCTCGAAAACCTGCGCAGCGCGATCGGCGTCGACGATCTCGATGTCACCACCGACGAGAAAGGGGGCACGGCGGTTTCTGCCGGCAAGTACCTCAACGACCGCACCTATGTAACCATCCAGAAGGGCGACAAGCCGGGCTCGGGCAAGGCCATGATCGACCTCAATGTCGGGCGCGGCGTCAAACTGCGCGGCGAGGCAACGGACGCCGGCGAAGCCAAGGGCGGCATCTTCTACGAGAAGGAATATTGAAGCAGGGACATGGGCTGGCCCTCATCCCGGCGAGGGCTGGCACTGTCGCAAACCGCGCCAATGTCTCAGTTTAATTCCCCTGAAGAGATTTAGGGGAAATCCGTCGCGCACTAGCAATTTTGCGCCAAGACTGTCGCTATCACGCGAACCGCTCCCCCTCCAAAGTTGCACATTCGTCGATATGTTCCCAATCCATGCCGTCTTTGACATCATGGCCTGGATGCGGAATGTTAATCGGCGGAAAGCCAACAATGGGAGTTAGTCATGACAATCTACAAGAGTAATGGCGACAGCGTTCCGGATCACATCCTGGCCATGGCCGAAGAAGCCAAGTCGGGTAAGGTCGATCGCCGCGAATTCCTCGCGCTTGCCAGCGTCTTCGGCGCTTCGACGGCCATGGCCTATGGCCTGCTGGGGCTCGCCGCCCCGACGCCGGCCAAGGCCGAGGAGGTGCAGGGAAAGAAAGGCGGCGTGCTCAAGGTGGCAATGTCGGTCAAGGATCCCAAGGATCCGCGCACGGCCGACTGGTCGGAAATCTCCAACGCCGAGCGGCAGGCGCTCGAGCCGCTGGTGAAATACACCCACCAGTACACATTCGCGCCCTATCTCCTGGAAAGCTGGGACATCAATGACGATGCCACCGAGTACACGCTGCATGTGCGGCCGGGCGTCGAGTGGAACAATGGCGACAAGTTCACCGCCGACGACGTGATCTACAATTTCACCCGCTGGGCCGACAAGGCCGCGGAAGGCAATTCCATGCCGGGCCGCCTCGGCAGCCTCGTCGACGACAGCACAAAGAAATTGCGCGAGGGGTCGGTCATCAAGGTCGACGACATGACCGTCAAGCTGAAGCTCACCAAACCCGATATCGCCATCATCCCCAACCTGACCGACTATCCGGCATTGGTGGTGCACAAGAGCTTCGACGAGAAGGGCGCTAACTTCAAGAACTGCCCGATCGGTACGGGTCCGTTCGAGCTCGTCTCCTATGACGTCGGCCAGAAGGTCGTCTACAAGCGCCGCGAGACCGGCAAGTGGTGGCAGGGCGAAGCCTTCCTCGATGGCGTCGAGTTCATCGATTACGGCACCGATCCGGCCGCAACGGTCTCGGCTTTCGAATCGGGCGAAGTTCAGACCAACCATGAGACGACCGCCGACTACGTCAAGATCATCGCAGATGTCGGCGCGCCGCCTTCCGAGGTCGTGACCGCCGCCACCGTGGTGTCGCGCTTCAACGTCAACGCCAAGCCTTATGGCGACCAGAAAGTGCGTCAGGCGATGTGCCTGGCCGTGGACAATTCGGTGGTGCTGCAGCTCGGCTACGGCAATGCCGGCACGCCGGCCGAGAACCACCATGTCGCGCCGATCCATCCCGAATATGTCGAGCTGCCCAAGATCAAGCGCGACATCGCCAAGGCCAAGCAGATGCTGACGGAAGCCGGCGTGATCGATTTCGAACACGAGCTGATCAGCAACGACGAGGACTACCACAAGAACACTACGGACGCGATCGCGGCCCAGCTGCGCGAGGCCGGCATCAAGGTGAAGCGCACCGTGCTGCCGAGCTCGACCTTCTGGAACGACTGGACGAAATATCCATTCTCGGAAACCAACTGGAACATGCGTCCGCTTGGCATCCAGGTCATCGCCATCGCCTACCGCTCGGGTGAAGCCTGGAACGAGACGGCCTACGCCAATCCGGACTTCGACAAGAAGGTCAACGAGGCGCTCGGGATCGCCGACGCGGAGAAGCGCAAGGTGGTGATGAAGGACATCGAGCAGATGCTGCAGGATTCCGGCATCATCATCCAGCCTTACTGGCGCAAGCTCTACATCAACATCAAGCCGGAGGTGAAGAACCACTCGATGCACCCCACCTACGAGCACGACTTCGGCAAGGTCTGGCTCGATCAGGCGTGACCCACAGCCTGCCGGGAGCGGAGGCGCCAGCGTCTTTCGCTCCCGCGGCATCGCCGCCGTTGCATTGGATGCAGCGGCGGCATGACGTCACAAGGTTTTTGATACAGGGTTGAACCTATCTGACCCCAACCCGGCCGGCAGGGGGGTACAATGTTCTCATTCATCGCCAGACGCATCGGCACGATACTGCTCACGATGCTGTGCCTGACGCTGGTCGTCTTCTTCCTCGTCAATCTGGAACCCAACCTGAAGAAGCTGGCGATCAGCCAGACCGAGATGCACACCTCGGCCGAACAGCTGGAAAGCTGGCTGGTCAATCACGGCTACCGGCAGAACTTCTTCGTGCGCTACGGCCAGTGGCTCGGCGTCCTGCCCAAGCAGCCGGTCACCGATCCGGCAACCGGCAAACCGGCGCAGCGCTTCTCCTTCTGCAACGATCCGGCCGAGCCGAAGTTCTCCGGCGTGCTCCAGGGTGATTTCGGCTGCTCGACCAAATTCAAGACCACGGTTGGGGCCAAGCTGTTCCCTGCGCTCGGCGCCACGGGCATCCTGATGTTCTGCGTGCTGGCGGTGATGGTGCCGGTCTCTCTGCTGATCGGCATCCTGGCCGGCATGCGCGAGGGGTCGCGCACCGACCGGGTGCTGTCTGTCGCCTCGATCGCCTCGACGGCGACGCCCGAATATGTGTCGGGCGTCATCTTCACCGTCATCTTCGCTTCCTGGCTTGGCTGGCTGAACGGATCTGCCGCATCGGCAAGCCAGGGCATTACCTTCTACAACTTCACGCTGCCGGTGATCACGCTCGCGATCTACGGCATCGGCTACATCGCGCGCATGACGCGTGCCTCGATGGTCGAGGTGATGACGCAGCAATATATCCGCACCGCCCGGCTGAAGGGGCTCTCGTTCAAAAGCGTGGTGGTCAAGCACGCGCTGCGCAACGCTCTGATCGCGCCCTTCACCGTGATCATGCTGCAGTTTCCGTGGCTGCTCACCGGCGTCGTCATCGTCGAGGTGATGTTCCGCTATCAGGGCTTCGGCTACACGCTGGTCGAGGCCGCCGGCAACAACGACATCGATCTTTTGCTCGGCTGCTCGCTTGTCTCGGTGTTCATCGTCCTGATCACGCAGCTCATTTCCGATGTCGGCTACGCGTTCCTCAATCCGCGCATTCGGGTCCAGTAGGGGAGACGGCGCATGCAAGCCCAATATATCGGCGCCTCCACCGTCGTCCTCGAAGTGCTCTGGCGCTTCTGGCCGGTCTGGCTCGCGCTTTTCATCGTCATGGGCGCGAGCTTCCTCTACAAGAAGAAGCTGGCTCTCTACGGCCAACTGTTCGACAGCGGCGTTGGCATAGCCGGCGTCGCCATCTGCCTGTTCTGGCTGTTCACGGCGATCTTCGCCTCGACCATCTCGCCTTTCGATCCGCTCGGCCAGATTCCCATCATGAAGGATACGTTGCCCGGAGCCATCGAACCGCAATCGGGCCTCGCCTATCTGTTCGGTGGCGACAAGCTCGCCCGCGACGTCTTTTCGCGCATGGTCTATGGCAGCCAGATCGTGCTGATCATCGCGCCGGCGGCGACCGGCTTCGCGCTCATGGTCGGCATCACGCTCGGCCTGCCGGCCGGCTATTATGGCGGCAAGATCGATACCGTGCTGTCGTTCCTGGCCAATCTCGTGCTGGCCTTCCCGGTCATCCTGCTGTTCTACCTGCTGGTGACGCCGGGCATCATGGACACGCCGATCCCCTACGCGCTGGCCGGCGTGTTCTTCCTGTTCCCGATCATCTTCTTCTGCGTGCTGTTCTGGACGCGGTACAAGAACCGGCCCGACCGGATCTACATCCTGCTCGGCCTGACGCTGGTTGTCGGCGGCTGGATCTATGCCGGCCTGGTGTTCGATGCCGATCCGCTGAAGATCGTGCACATCGATCCCAACCAGCTCAACATCTTCGTGGCGGTGGTGTTCGCCTCGAGCCCGGGCGTGTTCCGCATCGTGCGTGGCCTGACCATGGACATCAAGACGCGCGACTATGTTGCGGCGGCGCAGACGCGCGGTGAATCGCCCTGGTACATCATGCTGTGGGAAATCCTGCCCAATGCGCGCGGACCGCTGATCGTCGATGCCTGCCTGCGCATCGGCTACACCACCATCCTGCTCGGCACGCTGGGCTATTTCGGCCTCGGGCTGGCGCCTGAAAGTCCCGACTGGGGCACCGCGATCAAGGATGCCAGCCGGCTGCTGCGCTCCTTCATCCATCCCGCACTGCCGCCGACGATCGCGCTGATGTCGTTCGTATTGGGGCTGAACCTGCTCGCCGATTCCCTGCGCGAGCAATCGATGAAGGATTGATGGCGGGGTCCTCGACCCTGCTTACCCGGAAGAACCAAGGATTGGAGCGACCCATGAACGAGGCAGTTCGAAATCCGGCCATGCCGAACAATGGGCCGATCATCGAGATCGAGAACCTGTCGATCTCCTTCTTCACCCGCAAGGGCGAGATACCGGCCGTGATGGATTTTTCCTGCACGGTCATGCCCGGCGAAGCGATGGGCATTGTCGGCGAATCCGGCTGCGGCAAGTCGACCGTGTCGCTCGGCATCATGCGTGATCTCTCCAACATCGGGAAGATCGTCGGCGGCAAGATCAAGTTCCAGGGCAAGGACATGGGCGAGCTCTCCGAGGAGGAGCTGCGCAGCATCCGCGGCAATAAGATCGCCATGATCTACCAGGAGCCGATGGCGAGCCTGAACCCGGCGATGAAGATCGGCCAGCAGTTGATGGAAGTGCCGCTGATCCACGACAAGGTGTCGAAGGAAGAGGCCTATAAACGTGCGCTCGAAATGGTGCGCTCGGTGAAGCTTCCCGATCCGGAACGCATGATGCGCTCCTATCCGCATCAGCTTTCTGGCGGCCAGCAGCAGCGTATCGTCATCGCCATGGCGCTGCTGTCGAAGCCGGCGCTGCTTCTCCTCGACGAGCCGACGACCGCGCTCGACGTGACGGTGGAGGCGGGCATCGTCGAACTGGTGAAGGGGCTGGGCGAGAAGTTCGGCACCTCGATGATCTTCGTGTCGCACAACCTTGGCCTGATCCTGGAGACCTGCGACCGCATCACGGTGATGTATTCGGGCGAGGCCGTCGAGACCGGCAAGATCAAGGACGTGTTCGACCGGATGCGCCATCCCTATACGCAGGGCCTTTTCCGCTCGATTCCGCTGCCGGGCGCCGACAAGAACTCGCGGCCGCTGATCTCGATCCCCGGTCAGCTGCCCCTGCCGCATGAGCGGCCGAAGGGCTGTAATTTCGGCCCGCGCTGCCACCATTTCGTCGAGGGCGTCTGCAACGCCGCCGAAATCCCGATGATCGAAGTCGCGGGACATGAAGGTCATTTCTCGCGCTGCGTGCGCTTCAACGAAATCGATTGGGACGCCCTGCCGCCCGGCGCCAAGAAGGTCAATGAGAAGGTCGTGCCTGGCGCACCGGTGCTCAAGATCGAGGATCTGAGGAAATACTACAAGGTTGGCGGCAGCGAAGTGTTCGGCTCGAGCGAGGGCCGCGTCGTCAAGGCCAACGAGACGATTTCGTTCACTGCGCGCGAATCCGAAACCGTCGCCATTGTTGGCGAATCCGGCTGCGGAAAATCGACGCTGGCGAAAGTGCTGCTCGGGCTCGAGACGGCGAGCTCCGGCAGGGTCACGCTCGCCAACAAGGAGATCCAGTCGACCGGCATCGAGAGCCGCAGCGTCGACACGGTGTCGTCGATCCAGATGGTTTTCCAGAACCCGTTCGATACGCTCAACCCCAGCCATTCGGTTGGCTCGCAGATCATCCGCACGCTGGAGAAATTCAACGTCGGCAAGACCGTCGCCGATCGGCGCAAGCGCATGCTGGAACTGCTCGACCTGGTGAAGCTGCCGCGCGCCTTCGAGAGCCGCAAGCCGCGCCAGCTTTCGGGCGGCCAGAAGCAGCGCATCGGCGTGGCGCGCGCCTTTGCCGGCGATGCCAAGGTGGTGGTGGCCGACGAACCGGTCTCGGCGCTCGACGTGTCGGTCCAGGCGGCGGTGACTGAGCTGTTGATGGACATCCAGCGCAAGAACAAGACGACGATGCTGTTCATCAGCCACGATTTGTCTGTCGTGCGCTATATCGCCGACCGTGTGGTCGTCATGTATCTGGGCTATATCGTCGAGCAAGGCACGACCGACCAGATCTTCGCGCCGCCCTATCATCCCTATACCGAGGCGCTGCTGTCGGCGATCCCGATCGCCGACACCAGCGTGGTCAAGAAGCATATCGTGCTGGAGGGCGACATACCCTCGGCGATGAACCCGCCGTCCGGCTGTCCATTCCAGACGCGCTGCGGCTACAAGAGATTGGTGCCGGATAATCTCTGCGAAACCAAGGTGCCGCCGGTCAAGAACCTCGGCGGCGGCCATATGAGCCTGTGCTGGCTGTCGGACGACGTGCTGGCGACGATGGAGCCGGTGATCAAGTTCGACAAACAGCATGCCGACCGTGAGGGCGTGCCGGACGACGCGCCGCATGGTGTCGGTCCGGGCTTTGCCGGTGCGCCTCCGAAGCGGCCGCATGGTAAGACGACCAGCACGGAAGCCGATGCGGTGGGGCAGGCCGCAGAGGAAACCGAAGCCGTCTCAAAGGCCCGTCGCCATGAGGCCCGCGACGAGGTTTCGGAGACTGGTCGTCCGGCGACGGATGCCAACGCAACCTCTGCGCCGTTCACGCCAAGAACGCTTGGTGACGGCCGGCAGGCCGAGAGTGCATACGTTGCACCGCTTGCCCCGCCGGCTCGGCTGGCCGACGCAAGTGCCACCGACAAGAACCGTCCGACCGGCATCGCCAGGCCGATCAAACCCGACAATCTCAAGCTGATTTCGGGCGTCGGCCCGAAAACAGAAGGCATCCTCAACGACCTCGGCATCTTCACCTACGCCCAGGTCGCCGCGTGGAAAAAAGCCGAGCGCCAATGGGTCGACGACTATCTTAGATTCAAAGGCCGCATCGAGCGCGAGGACTGGGTCAAGCAGGCGAAGGCGCTCGCCAAGGGCGGCGAGGCGGAATACATCAAGGTGTTCGGCAGGGAGCCGCGCTGACCCACCGGCGCGCCTCTCAGCTGCCGCACTGCCTCAGCTGTTGGGCATAGTCGCGGGCCATCTTGTCGGTCGCCCGGGCATAGCCCTGGACGCCGGCATCGCCACGGTTGCCGCGGCCATAGGCGGTCCAGCCGAGATAGTAGGCGAGGTAGAGATTGTAGGTGTCGTTGCGGGCGACGCCGTAAGTATCCGCTGTCTTGGAATGGTACCAGCCGACGAAATCGACGGCGTCGGCGAATTTGGTCCGGCGCGCCGCCCAGTTGCCGGTTTCGCTCTGATATTGCGACCATGTACCGTCCAGCGCCTGCGAGAAGCCGGTGGCCGACGAAACGTGCTTCCACGGGATGAAACCGAGCAGTTTGGTGCGCGGCGGCCGGGCGTTGCTCTTGAATCCGGATTCCTTGCGCACCGTTGCCATCAGAACGGGAACGGGCACGCCGTATTTCTGCTCGGCGCGTTCGGCGGCCGACTGCCAATTGTCGAACCAGCCGTCATTCTGGTCGAAGACGGCGCAGACATTGTTGATGTGGCTGGGGGCGGTCGCGCAGGCCGAAAGTGCCAGCAGCATACCAACCGCTACAATTTTACTAAAACTCGACCTACGCATCGGCAGAGCAATAGGCTCAAATCATAAAGGGAATCTTGCCGCGCCCGTTAACGCGTCGCCGACGCGGGCGGTTCGGAAAGTGCCATATTGATTGTCCGACATATCTTGTCGCTTTTTATAAATCACTGTTTCGAAAATGCCGCCTCGGTTAAAATCCCGCCCGCAAACGGCGTATTTCTGACAGCTGGCGCGGTTTGCCGAGGCTTTGATGCCTGGCATGAACGAACCAAGACGCAAGCGCGGCGCCGAGCGCACCAGCAACCGGGGGCCAGGCCTCATCCCGCAGCTGCCGGCGAGGCGGGTGACCAATCCCTATCCGCCGATGGCCTTGCTGTCGCCCGACCAGATTGAGGCCATCCATCAGGCGTCGATGCATATATTGGAGAATTTCGGCATCGAGGTGATGAGCCCGCGGGCGCTAACGCTGTTCGAGCAGGCCGGTGCCAGCGTGGACCACGCGTCGGCGAACGTCCGCATCGACCGCGGCATGGTCGACGAGGCGCTGAAGACGACGCGGCCCAACTATGCCCTTACACCGCGCAATCCGGCCAACGTTGTTCATCTGGGCGGCAACACCATCAATTTCACGCTCGTTGCCGGTCCGCCCAATGTGCACGACATGGAGCGCGGCCGCCGCGCCGGCAATTTGCGCGATTATGCGGATCTGACCCGGCTGGCACAGCATTTCAACTGCGTGCACATGCTCGGCAACCAGGTCTGCGCTCCAGTCGAATTGCCGGCCAATTCGCGCCATCTCGACACCTATTTCACCAATCTCACGCTGACCGACAAAAGCTTCCATGTCTCAGCGATCGGCCGGGGCAGGGCGCTGGACGGCATCGAGATGATGGCGATCGCGCGCGGGCTGACGCTGGATCAGTTGCGCGAGGATCCCGCCATCGCCACCATCATCTCGGTGAACTCGCCGCGGCGTTTCGACGAGATGATGGCCGAGGGGCTGATGACGATGGCCGAATTCGGCCAGTCGGTGGCGGTGACGCCGTTCACGCTGATGGGCGCGATGAGCCCGGTGACGCTGGCGGGTGCTTTGGCGCAGCAGAATGCGGAGGCACTGTTCGGCGTCGTGCTGACGCAGCTTGTGCGTCCGGGCGCGCCGGTCATGTATGGCGCCTTCACCTCCAATGTCGACATGAAGTCGGGCGCGCCGGCCTTCGGCACGCCTGAAAACACCAAGGCCAACATCGCGTCGGGGCAACTGGCCCGGCGTTATGGGCTGCCCTACCGGACAACGCCGGGCTCAGCCTCAAACGCCGCCGATGCGCAAGGCGCTTATGAGACGCTGATGGCGCTGTGGGGCGCGGTGCTCGGCCACGGCAACCTCGTCTATCACGCCGCCGGCTGGCAGGAGGGCGGGCTGACTGCGTCATTCGAGAAATTCATCATCGACGTCGAAATGATCCAGCACATGATGGAGTTTGCGCCCGATCGTCGTCGATGACGCCGAGCTTGCCGTCGAAGCGCTGGGTGCGGTGCCGACCGGCGGCCATTTCTTCGGCGAGCCACACACGCTGGAACGTTATGCGACGGCCTTCTATCAGCCGATGCTTTCGAACTGGCAGAATTTTGAAGCCTGGCAGGAAGCCGGCGGCCTCGACGCAACCGCGCGCGCCACGCGGTTGTGGAAGAAGGCGCTCGAAGACTATGTCGAGCCTCCGATGGACATCGCCGTGCGCGAAGCGCTGGAGGCCTATGTGGCCAAGCGCAAGGAAGCGATTGGCACGGGCGAGCCGTGATGCGCCACGAACATCCCGTTTTGAATCATCTAACCCATCCAACTCGTTGAATCAGAGAAGAAACATGAAATCGCATGCAAAGGTCGTGGTCATTGGCGGCGGGGTCGTCGGGTGTTCCGTGCTGTTCCATCTCGCCCGCCATGGCTGGACCGACGTCGTGCTTCTGGAGCGCGACGAGCTGACTTCAGGCTCGACGTGGCACGCGGCCGGCGGCATGCATACGATCAATGGCGATCCCAACGTCGCCAAGCTGCAGAAATACACGATCAACCTCTACAAGGAGATCGAGGAGCTTTCCGGCCAGGCGACCGGCGTGCATCTGACTGGCGGCGTGCTGCTGGCGGCGACCGAGGCGCGGCTCGACTGGCTGCGTGGCGTCGTCGCCAAGGGTCGCTATCTCGGCATCGATCTCGAAGAAATCTCACCGAGAGAAGCGGCCGAACTGATGCCGCTGCTCGACCCCAAGCAGTTCGTCGGCGCTGTCCGCAACAAGGAGGACGGCCATCTCGATCCCTCCGGCGTCACCCATGCCTATGCCAAGGCTGCGCGTAAGCTGGGCGCCGAGGTCGAGCGCTTCACCAAGGTCGAGGACATCGTGCGGCGTCCCGACGGGCTGTGGCGCGTCATCACCAACAAGGGGGAGGTCGTGGCCGAGCATGTCGTCAACGCCGGCGGCCTTTGGGCGCGGGAGGTCGGCCGCATGGTCGGGCTCGAACTGCCGGTGCTGGCCATGGAGCACATGTACCTGATCACCGAGGATATGCCGGAAGTCGCCGCCTGGAACGCCAAGACCGGCACCGAGATCATCCACGCCGTCGATTTCGACGGCGAGCTCTATCTGCGCCAGGAGCGCGGCGGCATGCTGATGGGCACCTATGAGAAGGCCAACAAGGCATGGTCCGAGCACCAGACGCCGTGGAATTTCGGCCACGAACTGCTGGAGCCGGACATCGACCGCATCGCGCCGTCGCTGGAAGTCGGCTTCCGGCATTTCCCGGCCTTTCAGAACACCGGCATCAAGCAGATCATCAACGGACCCTTCACCTTCGCGCCTGACGGCAACCCGCTGGTCGGGCCGGTGCGCGGTTTGCCGGGCTTCTGGGTGGCCTGCGGCGTCATGGCCGGTTTCAGCCAGGGCGGCGGCGTTGGGCTCGCGCTGTCTAACTGGATGATCGAGGGCGATCCCGGCGCCGACATCTGGGCCATGGACGTTGCGCGCTATGGCGACTGGGCGACGATGGCCTACACCAACGCCAAGGTGCGCGAGAACTATTCCAGACGCTTTTCGATCCGCTTCCCCAATGAGGAATTGCCCGCCGGGCGGCCGCTGAAGACCACGCCGGTCTACGACCTGCTGTCGGCCAAGGGCGCGCAATGGGGCGTGTCCTATGGACTGGAAGTGCCGCTCTGGTATGCGCCCGAAGGCGTCAGGGATGAGTTCTCATGGCGCCGCTCGAGCGATTTCGCCCATGTCGGCAGGGAGGTTGCAAACGTTCGCGGGGGCGTCGGCCTCGCCGAGATTTCGAACTTCGCCAAATATGGCGTGACAGGCGAGGGTGCTGCCGCATGGCTCGACCGGCTGCTTGCCTGCAAGCTACCGAGGCCAGGCCGCATGACGCTGGCGCCTATGCTGAAGGAGGACGGCAAACTCATCGGCGATTTCACGCTGGCCAATCTCGGCCCTCTTGATCGAGATGGGGAAGAGTGGTTCATCGCCGGTTCCGGCATTGCCGAGCAGTACCATATGCGCTGGTTCGAAAAGCATCTGCCCGCGGATGGTTCTGTCCGCATCGAGGCATCGGGCGCGAAGCTCACCGGCCTTGCCCTCGCCGGGCCGAAGGCGCGGGACGTACTGGCCAAGGTCACGCGGACGGACGTCTCGAACGCCGCCTTTCCCTTCATGGCCATTGGCAAGATGGATATCGGCATGGCGCCCTGCCTGGTTGGCCGCGTCAGCTACACAGGTGATCTCGGCTATGAAATCTGGGTGGCGCCGGAATATCAGCGCGCGGCGTTCCAGGCGCTGATGGCGGCGGGCGAGGAGTTCGGCATTGGCCTGTTCGGCTCCCGTGCGCTGAACGCACTGCGGTTGGAAAAGAACTATGGCTCGTGGGCGCGCGAATACCGGCCGATCTACGGACCGCTGGAGGCAGGGCTCGATCGCTTTGTCGCCTATGGCAAGGAAGCCGATTTCATTGGCAAGACCGCGGCGTTGGCAGAGCGCACGCAGGGCGGCAGGCTCAGGCTGCGGGCCTTCATCGTCGAGGCTGCCGAGGCCGATGTCATCGGCGACGAGCCGATCTGGTTCGGCGGCACGGTGCGTGGCTGGGTGACGTCAGGCGGCTATGCGCATCATTCAAGGAAATCGGTCGCCATGGGCTACGTGCCGAAGGAGATCGCCGAGGAGAGCGAAGGCTTCGAGATCGAAATCCTCGGCAGGCGCCATGCCGCACGCATGCAGCCGGTACCGCTGTTCGACGCCAATTTGGAGCGGATGCGGGCGTGAACAATCCGCATCCGGCTCTCAGGCAGCGCGGCGATTGTCGAGCGCAAAGGCGCCAGGGCCGGCGAAGAACAGATAGAGGAAGATAAAGCAGAACGAGATCGCCAAATCGCCGCCATTGTTGACGGGGAAGAAGCCGCGCGGCATGTGCGCCATGAAATAGGCGATCGCCATCTCGCCCGCCAGAAGGAAGGCGACTGGGCGGGTGAACAGCCCCAGCGCCAGCAGGATGCCGCCGGCGAACTCGAGAATGCCGGCTGTCAGGGTCAATCCGCTGAGGGCGTGAGGTTCGGCGCTTGCCGGGAAATTGAACAGCTTTTGGCTGCCATGCTCGATGAACTGCAGCGCGGTCATGATGCGCAGAACGCCGAGCGCCTGTGGCTGGTATCGGGCCAAGCCTTCGAAAAGCGCCATCTGAAACTCCGTTTTCACCCCCAGGTCCGGCCTAGATTATCGTCCTGAGATGGACCATTCACTTCCCGCTACCTAACATCAACAAATGGTGATGCGAGATGTTCCGCAACGCGTCGATATTTTCCTCCTAGGGTTGCATTATTATCTCTATGGTTGTATCGATTGTAGATAGTCGAAATCGTTTGGGGTCTCTCGCCATGAAAAAAGTCGTCATCAGCTTTTTCGCAATCCTTGCCGGCACCAGCTTCGCAATGGCCGAGGACGCCGGCTGCGAGGCGTTCAAATGGCCGGTAACGCGTGAGCAGGCGCTGTTCGCCGCGCCTCCTTCTGCCGCGTCAGGGGCGACGCTGGCGATCGGCGCTGCCGCCGATCTGGTCCTGGTGCCGGCCGAGACAGCGGAATTCGCCCTCCCGCCCGAACGTGCCCCCGCGCCTGGCACATTCGGCGCCGTCGCCAGCATGGTTGTGCCGCCGGAAGGGGGCATCCAGATAAGCCTGTCGGGCGAAGCCTGGATCGATGTCATTCAGGACGGCCATACCGTGAAATTGGCCGGCTACAGCGGGGTCAAGACCTGTCCGGACATTCGCAAGAGCGTTCGGTTCAAGCTTGCCCCCGGCCCGGCCACCGTCCAGTTCAGCGGTGCAAAAAAGGCAGGCCTGAAAGTCGCGGTGCTGACGCCGGAATAGCTCGGCGCCAAGCGGGGACACGGCCTTCAATCCTTCGGTCAAAGGCCGTCCTCCTGTGCGACGTTGAGCCCCTTACCGTCCGGGCGCCATCAAGGCGAAATGGGCGCCTTGCGGATCCTGGCATTGCACGATCCAGCTGCCGCCGGGGACCTCCATCGGGCCCATCAGGATCTTGCCGCCATTGTCGGTCACCCGTTTTGCCGCCGCGTCGATGGCGGTTACGTTGAAATAAAACTGCCAGACCGGCACCGGGATCTGTTCGGGTTTGTTCATGATGCCGCCACCGGATTCGGGGCCGGCCGCGAAGGTTTGATAGGTTCCCATCGGTCCCATGTCGAAATCGCCGGCATTGGTCCATCCGAACTGGCTGGAATAGAAGTCGAACGCGGCCTTCCAGTCGGTTGTGTAAAGCTCGTGCCAGCCGATATGGCCCGGCGTGCTGGCCGGCACGACCGGCTGGTCGGGCCCGTTCGGCTGCAGGAACATGAAGGTCGCGCCTTGCGGATCGGCGACGACGGCGAAGCGGCCGACGCCCGGAATGTCGTCGGGCTGGCGATGAACGGCGCCGCCTGCTTTCTGCAGCGACGCCGTGGCAGCATCGACATCCCTGGTGTGGATATAGCCAAGCCAGGCGGGAGGCATGCCCATCTTGGCGGGATCCTCGGGCATCGTCATCAACCCGCCGACACCACGCTCGCCGACATTCATGACGATGTAGCGCGGCATGCCGGGAGCCTTGTCGAAGGGTTGCGCGGTCCAGCCGACCACCTTGGTATAGAACGCCTCGGCGGCATCGAGGTTGGATGTCATCAATTCGTACCAGAAAAAGGGCATTGGGGATTTCGGCATCATCGGTCTCCTCACCTTTTGCGTCGATCGTCCTCCGATCCATCATAGGACGATCTTCGAGACGGAAATCCGACAGCGGAGGAAAAATTTGCGTGTCCCAGGCGCGCCGTGGCCGCGCCGGCCGCCTTGCGGAAAGCCTTTCCTCGAAGGTTCGATATTCGCGCATCACGGACTTAAAACATGAACTGAAATGTCATGTTTTATTAGAGCCTTTTCAGCGACTTATGTCGAAAATTGACCAATTGATAAAAAAATAAAACGTGCTAGCCTTTCCTAAAACGAAAACAAGGGGAACTGACGATGGCAGAAGGCCAGTTCAGGGAAGGCATTGCAGGCGGCCGGCTGCCTGCCGACCAGTACGCGGACAATTTTTCCGACCTGCATCCGCCGCTCGATCACCACGAGGCGCTGGTCGAATCCGATCGCTGCTATTTCTGCTACGACGCGCCGTGCATGAACGCATGCCCGACCTCGATCGACATTCCGCTGTTCATCCGCCAGATCTCCACGGGCAATCCGATCGGCTCGGCCAAGACCATTTTCGACCAGAACATTCTGGGCGGCATGTGCGCCCGCGTCTGCCCGACCGAGACGCTGTGCGAGGAGGTCTGCGTGCGCGAGGTGGCGGAAGGCAAGCCGGTGCAGATCGGCCGGCTCCAGCGCTATGCCACCGATATCGCGATGAGCGAGAACAGGCAATTTTATCCACGTGCCGCGCCGACAGGCAAGGCGGTCGCCGTGGTGGGCGCCGGGCCGGCCGGCCTTGCCGCCGCCCATCGGCTCGCCCGCCATGGCCACGACGTCACAATCCTGGAAGCGCGCGCGAAGGCGGGCGGGCTCAATGAATATGGCATCGCCGCCTATAAGAGCGTCGACAATTTCGCCCAGGCCGAGGTCGACTATGTCACCTCGATTGGCGGCATCGATATCCAGAACGGCAAGGTGCTCGGCCGCGACTATCAGCTTTCCGACCTGATCCGCAATTATGATGCGGTGTTCCTGGGCACGGGGCTTGGCGGTGTCAACGCGCTGCGCGCCGATGGGGAGGATGCGGACGGTGTTGTCAATGCGGTGGAGTTCATCTCCGAGCTGCGACAGGCCAGCGATCTGGCCAGCCTGCCGATCGGCCGCCGCGTCGTCGTCATCGGCGGCGGCATGACGGCGATCGATGCCGCGGTGCAGTCGAAGCTGCTTGGCGCCGAAGAGGTGACGATTTGCTACCGGCGCGGCCAGGAACATATGAATGCTTCCGAATTCGAGCAGGATCTGGCGGCCGCCAACGGCGTCGTCATCCGACACTGGCTACAGCCGAAACGGGTGATTGCCGAAGGCGGCAAGGTCAATGCCATCGAGCTCGAATATACCGCCATGAGCGGCGACAGGCTTGCCGGCACCGGCGAGACGCTGACCCTCGTTGCCGACCAGGTATTCAAGGCGATCGGCCAGAGTTTCGTCCCCGCTGCGCTCAACGGCAGCGGTGCTGCGATCGAACTCGAGGCCGGGCGCATCAAGGTCGATGCGGAAGGGCGCACTTCGCTGGCCAAGGTCTGGGCCGGCGGCGACTGCATATTCGGTGGCGATGACCTGACCGTCTCGGCCGTGGCGCAAGGGCGTGACGCGGCGGAATCCATCCACCGGGCACTGACCTCGAACGGGAGGGCATGAGCATGGCAGATATCAGGAACAATTTCGTCGGCATCAAATCGCCCAATCCGTTCTGGCTGGCCTCGGCGCCGCCGACCGACAAGGCCTACAATGTCGTGCGCGCCTTCAAGGCCGGTTGGGGCGGTGTCGTCTGGAAGACGCTGGGCGAAGAGGGCCCGCCGGTGGTCAACGTCAACGGCCCGCGCTACGGTGCGATCTGGGGCGCAGACCGCCGTCTGCTCGGCCTCAACAACATCGAGCTGATCACCGACCGCGACTTGCAAACCAATCTGCGCGAGATGAAGCAGGTCAAGATGGAGTGGCCCGACCGGGCGCTGATCGCCTCGATCATGGTGCCTTGCGTCGAGGAAAGCTGGAAGGCGATCCTGCCGCTTGTCGAGGAGACCGGCGCCGACGGCATCGAGCTCAATTTCGGCTGCCCGCACGGCATGTCGGAGCGCGGCATGGGCGCCGCCGTCGGCCAGGTGCCGGAATATATCGAAATGGTTGTGCGCTGGTGCAAGCAGTACACGCGCATGCCCGTCATCACCAAGCTGACGCCCAACATCACCGATATCCGCAAGCCGGCGCGGGCGGCGCATGCCGGCGGCACCGACGCAGTGTCGCTGATCAACACCATCAACTCGATCACCGGTGTCGATCTCGACAATTTCGCGCCGATGCCGACCATCGACGGCAAGGGCTCGCATGGCGGCTATTGCGGCCCCGCGGTGAAGCCGATCGCCATGAACATGGTGGCCGAGATCGCGCGCGACCCCGAAACGCAGGGACTGCCGATCTCCGGCATTGGCGGCATCACCACCTGGCGCGACGCCGCCGAGTTCATGGCCCTCGGCGCGGGGAACGTGCAGGTGTGCACGGCGGCGATGACCTACGGTTTCAAGATCGTCCAGGAGATGATCGCCGGTCTCGAAAACTGGATGGACGAGAAGGGCCATCGCTCGCTCGACGAGATCATCGGCCGTGCCACGCCCAATGTTACGGACTGGCAGTATCTCAACCTCAACTATGTCGCCAAGGCGCATATCGACCAGGATGCCTGCATCAAATGCGGCCGCTGCCATATCGCCTGCGAGGACACCTCGCATCAGGCGATCACCAGCGTGGTCGCCGGCGTCAGGCATTTCGAGGTGATCGAGGCCGAATGCGTCGGCTGCAATCTGTGCGTCAATGTCTGCCCGGTCGACAACTGCATCACCATGGAGCCGCTGGCCGCCGGGGTGATGGACCAACGCACCGGCATGCCTGTGTCGCCGGTCTACGCCAACTGGACCACGCACCCGAACAACCCGATGGCCAAGATGGCGGCGGAGTAGAGCGGAACAATCGAGGAAAACGCGGCGTCTTCGGGCGCCGTTTTCGTTTTCCTATTGCAGACAATAAATATCCAAGATACAAATTATCCATGTATAGGAGATTGGCACCATGAAACTGGGCGAGGGCGTCGAAGCGGCCATCCACTGCGCGGCGACGCTGGCGGGCGTCGATGGCGACAGCACCATGCCAGGTGCGGCCCTCGCGGAGGCGTTCGGTCTGTCGCCGAGCTATCTCCTGAAGCATCTGAACATGCTGACGGCGGCGCGCATCCTGGAGTCGGTTCCCGGGCCGGCGGGCGGCTACCGGTTGGCGAAGCCGGCCGAACGCATCACGCTGCTGGACATCGTGCTGGCGGTCGAAGGGCGCGAGCCGGCTTTCCGCTGCGGCGAAATCCGCCAGCGCGGCCCGACGAAACTCGATGCGTCGGCCTATGTCAGGCCGTGCGGCATCAATGCTGCAATGCTGAAGGCGGAGCGCGCCTATCGCACGGCGCTGGCCGAGGTCAGGCTGTCCGACATCGTGGCGGACTTCATGAAAGGCGCCGATCCGCGATCGGTCGCGGCAAGCTGCGCTTTCACCGAGCGCCACCAGCGACAGCAGAAATCCCGTTCAACCTAGCAAGCATGAAAGGAAAGATGATGAGACAGAGGCTCCAGTTCTTCGCCAAGGCGCCCGAGATCATGAAAGCGGTGTCGGCGCTCAACAAGGCGGTCGACGAATGCGGGCTTGAGGAAAGCCTGCTGCACCTGATCAAGCTCAGGGCCTCACAGATCAATGGCTGCTCCTTCTGCGTCGAGATGCACAGCCGCGAGGCGAGGCGCGACGGCGAGACCGAACAGCGGCTTTATCTGGTTTCGGCCTGGAAGGAATCGCCGCTGTTTTCGGAGCGCGAGCGCGCCGCTTTGGCCTGGACCGAGGCCGTGACGCTGATCGCCAACAATGGTGTTTCGGACGAGCTCTATGCCCGCACGCTGGAGCATTTCTCGGAAGAGGAGTTGGTCAAGCTCTCCGTGGCGCTGGGCATGATCAACACCTGGAACCGGCTTTGCATTCCGTTCCACGCCATTCATCCGATGCCTGCCGCCAAGGCCGCCTGATTGCTCGATCACGATCGGAGCGCCGCCGAGGGAGGCGGCGCTCCCACTATTTCAAAGGGAGAGCGTTTGATGCTTGCCGATTTGACCGCCGCCTTGTTGGTTCTCGGCCGGCTGTTGCTTGGCGGCGGGTTTGTCTTCGCCGGCCTGCGCAACATTCAGAACGCGGGCTTCTTGACGGGGCTGATGGCCGCGCGAGGCGTGCCGCAGGCGCGGCTGGCGCTTTGGGCCGGCGTCGTCCTGCAGATCGTCGCCGGCATGCTGGTGATGGTAGGCTTCTGGACCGCGATTGCCTGTATGGCGCTGGTGCTGTTCCTGATCGTCGCCACACCGATGTTCCACAATTTCTGGGACCATCAGGGACAGGAGCGTGCATCGCGTATCAATGGTTTTGTTGGCAATATCGCGCTGAGCGGCGGCTTCCTGACACTGATCGCCCAGTCGCTTTGACGGTTGCAGCTAGGCCGCGAACCGCAAACCACCATCGCAGGTCAGCACCTGGCCGGTCATGAAGCCGTTGGAGACGAGGAAGGCTATGGCCGAGGCGACGTCCTCGGCGCGGCCGATGCGGCCGACCGGTGTCTTGCCGGCATATTCCGCGAAGACCGCTTGTCGCTGCTCGTCCGGCAAAAAGTCCCACCAAGGCGTGTCGATGACGCCGGGCGCCACGACGTTGACGCGCAGCGGCTTCAGCTCGACAGCCAGGATCGGCGCCACCGTCAGGAGCATGCCATTGACGGCGCCGATGCCGGCGACGCCCGGCGTGGCGAGTTGGGCGGACACCGCCGAGATGAAGGTGACCGATCCTGATTTGTCCAGCGTCGGCAAGGCCGCCTGCAAGCAGGATAATTGCGGCCGCACCTTTTCGTCGACGCCACCACCGATGTCGGCGAGGTCGAGTGTCTGGAACGGGCCGAGGCCCTTGCCGCCGCTGGCCGCCAGAACGAGGTGATCGAACGGGCCGAGACGCTCGAAGAACTGGTGCACTTCATTCGGCTTTGACGCATCGAACGTCGCCTTGTCGGCGGCGCCGCCAAGGCTTTTCCAGGCGTCGATGAGTTTGTCCTGATTGCGCCCTGTGATCGTCACCTTCATGCCCGGGCCGAGCAGTTTTCGCGCCGTCGCCAAGCCGATGCCGGACGAGCCGCCGATGATGACTGTGTGTTCGATCTTCTCGGTCATGAGTGCTGGTCCTTCGATGTCGCCTGCCCGACAAGGTCGAGGCTCAGGCTTCGCAGTTGCTGTCTTGCCGTGGTGTCGTAAGCCTGGGCGTCGGCGCGGGATTCGCGAAGGCCGTCGAAATAGAGGCCGCTGCGCCCTTCGAGGTCAGGCGAGGTGGCGAGATTGACGATTGCCTCTGCGCCGGTCTCGACCGAGCTCCACGGTGTCACGCCGGCCTGGCGGACCATGGTGGTGCTCATGTAGCTCGCCGGGTGCAGGGCGTTGACGGTAATCCCGCTGCCCTTGAGCTGCTCGGCGAGATCGACGGTGAAGAGGATCTGCGCCAGCTTGCTCTGGCAGTAGGCGCGCACGCCGCTGTAGCCGCGGGTCAGCATGACGTCGCTAAAGTCGATGGCCTGCTGGCCCGCCGAGGCGACGTTGACGATACGCGCCGGCGCGCTGGCCTTCAGCAGCGGCAGAAGTTCCGATGTCAGCAGGAAACCGGCAAGATAGTTGACGGCGAAGCGCAGTTCGTAGCCGTCGGCGCTGACCTGCCTTTTGGCGTTTTGGCCCGCCGTGCCGACACCGGCATTGTTGATGAGGATGTCGAGCCGAGCGATTTTTTCATGCACGGCCTCGGCGAGCCGGCGCACCTCGGCCAGCGAGGCGAGGTCGGCTGCGAAGAACTCGGCCTTGCCACCGGCCGCCTCGATGTCCGCGACCGCCGCCTTGCCGCGCGCTGCGTCGCGTCCGTGCACCAGCACCCGGGCGCCACCTGCGCCCAGCCGTTGCGCGACGACCCGGCCGACACCGTCGGTCGAACCGGTGATCAGGATTGTCTTGTCTTTCAGGTCCATGTTTGAGCCTCCATTCGTCGCTCTCGACAGAAGATGGGGCAGCGGGCGCGCGCCAAACAGTTCAAACTTTATCCTGGTATCGGTACTGCTATAATAAGATCATGGATGCTCCTTCTCATTCCGCTGAAGACAGCCGCCGGCGCGAGCTCGGCGCCTTCCTGCGCTCGCGCCGCGAGAGGCTTTCGCCACAGGCCGCCGGCATTGCCTGCGGCGCGCGGCGGCGCACGCCGGGCCTGCGGCGCGAGGAGGTGGCGCTGATCGCCGGCGTCGGCACCACCTGGTACACCTGGCTGGAACAGGGCAGGGAAGTCAGACCCTCCGTAGAGGTGCTGGCGGCGCTCTGCGAGGCACTGCGCCTCGACGCTGTCGAGAAGCGGCATTTGTTCATCCTCGCTGGCCGCCAGCAGCCGGAGCATCGTATGGCGACGCCCGAAAAGGTCGACGGGCCGTTGCTGCACATGTTGGAGAGCCTCGTCCTGCAGCCTGCCTATGTCGTCGGCCGGCGTTGGGACGTGCTCGCCTGGAACCCGGCAGCCGCCGCGGTGTTCGGCGATTATGGCTTGCTGGAAGGGGACGCCCGCAACATCGTCCACATGGTGTTTACCAGCCCGCACCATCGCCGCCTGCTCGTCGACTGGGAAGAGCTTGCTCGCGTGGTGCTCGCTTCGTTTCGCGCCGAAAGCGCCAAATATGTCGGCGATCCCGATTTCGACCGGTTGATCGCGCTGATGATGCGCTCGAGTCCCGAGTTCCGCGATTGGTGGCCCCGCCGCGACGTGGCGCGAAAGCTGACCGGTCTGAAGCACGTCCGCCACCCGACGGCCGGCGCGATGGCCTTCGAGCATATGAGCCTGTCGATCGACGATGGATCCGACATGCGGCTGGTCGTCTACACGCCGCTGGCCGAGCAGAACTCGATCGCCAAGCTCCAGAGCTTGCTTGATGCACTGCCGGCCGAGCGGCGCAGCGCCTGAGCCTTCAGGGCAGGGTCAGGCCTTCGGCTTCAACCCGTCGAGGAACAATTGCTCCAGGAACCTCGCTGCGTCCTCGAAGCGGCCGTCGCCGCCACGGTTCGGGCCGAGCACGGCGCGGACCTGGACGTCGAAATCGGCGTAGTGCTGGGTCGTCGCCCAGATCGAGAAGATCAGGTGCCAAGGATCCGTCCTGGCGATCTTGCCGGCGCGCATCCAGCCCTTGATGACGGTTGCCTTCTCGTCGACCAGCGTCTTCAGTTCGCCGGTCAGCAACGGCATGATGCGTGGTGCGCCCTGCAGGATCTCGTTGGCGAACAGCCGGCTCTCTCGCGGAAAATCGCGCGCCATTTCAAGCTTGCGCCTGATGTAGCTCCTGAGCTCGGTCAGGGGATCGCCGATGTCGTCGAGTTCCCTGAGCGGCGCCAGCCATGTGTCGAGCAGGCGCTGCATCAGCGTCTCGTGAATCTCTTCCTTGCGGCGAAAGTAATAGAGCAGGTTGGGCTTCGACATCCCCGCAGCTTCGGCGATCTGGTCGATGGTCGAGCCACGGAAGCCGTTGGTGGAGAACACCTCGAGTGCGGCTTCGAGAATGAGTTCGCGCTTCTCCTGCTGGATGCGGGTGCGGCGAGGGGCTTCCGTGCTGGTGTTCACCGTTGCGCGCCCTCGTGTTGAAAGCGGTCTGGCCCAATTCTCTGGACCAGTTTTTCCCCGGCCTGTGGAACGCACTTCAGGAGCCGCATTTCCGCTAGTAATCCCTTGACCGCCGACAAGGCGGTGCTAACGTTTGTCCAATCGGTCAAAAATTTGCGTAGCACGAAAGCGCGGCAAAGACCAAGCGTTGGACGTACCGAAACAGGTTACAAGGGGAAGTCTTGGTCATGTCCAACCGGCTGAAAGTCACGCCGAACGATCTCAGTGCATTCTGGATGCCGTTCACGGCAAACCGGCAGTTCAAGCAGGCGCCACGTATGTTCGTGTCCGCCAAGGACATGCACTATACGACCAGCGATGGCCGCAAGGTGCTGGACGGCACCGCCGGCCTCTGGTGCGTCAATGCCGGCCATTGCCGGCCCAAGATCACCGAGGCGATCCAGCAGCAGGCGGCCGAACTCGACTACGCTCCGGCCTTCCAGATGGGCCACCCGATCGTGTTCGAACTGGCCAACCGCCTGGTCGACGTTGCGCCGAAGGGCATGGACCACGTGTTCTTCACCAATTCCGGTTCGGAATCGGTCGAGACCGCGTTGAAGATGGCGATCGCCTATCACCGGGTGAAGGGCGAGGGCTCGCGCACCCGTCTGATCGGACGCGAGCGCGGCTATCACGGCGTCAATTTCGGCGGCATTTCGGTCGGCGGCATCGTCACCAACCGCAAGATGTTCGGCACGCTGCTCGGCGGCGTCGACCACATGCCTCACACCCACCTGCCGGAGAAGAACGCCTTCTCCAAGGGCGTGCCGGAACATGGCGCGGAACTCGCCAACGAGCTGGAGCGCATCGTTGCGCTCCATGACGCCTCGACCATAGCGGCCGTCATCGTCGAGCCGGTCGCTGGCTCCACCGGCGTCATCCTGCCGCCCAAGGGCTATTTGCAGAAGCTGCGCGAAATCTGCACCAAGCACGGCATCCTGTTGATCTTCGACGAGGTCATCACCGGTTTCGGCCGTCTTGGCGCGCCGTTCGCGGCCGATTATTTCGGCGTTACGCCTGATATCATGACCACCGCCAAGGGCGTCTCCAACGGCGTCATCCCGATGGGCGCGGTGTTCGTGAAGAAGGAAATCCACGACGCCTTCATGACCGGCCCCGAGCACATGATCGAGTTCTTCCACGGCTACACCTATTCGGGCAATCCGATTGCCTGTGCCGCGGCGCTCGGCACGCTCGACACCTACAAGGAAGAGGGCCTGCTCACACGCGGCGAGGAACTGGCGCCCTATTGGGAAGACGCGCTGCATTCGCTGAAGGGCGAGCCGCATGTCATCGACATCAGGAACATCGGCTTGATCGGTGCGATTGAGCTGGCGCCGATCGCCGGTAGCCCGACCAAGCGGGCCTTCTCGGCCTTCGTCAAGGCATTCGAGCGCGGCGCGCTGATCCGCACCACCGGCGACATCATCGCGCTGTCGCCGCCGCTGATCATCACCAAGGGCCAGATCAACGAACTGATCGACCATGTGCGTGAAGTGCTGAGGTCGATCGACTAGGCTTGCCTTTGTCTGGGCGGGTGGCGATGGGAACCGCCACCTGCCCGGACTATGAAATGGAAGGACTTTGAATGGCCGCACCCGGCGAGAATCTGCGAATCAATTCAGACCGTTTGTGGGATTCCATCATGGAGATGGCGAAGATTGGTCCCGGCGTTGCCGGCGGCAACAATCGCCAGACCCTGACCGATGAGGACGGCGAGGGCCGGCATCTGTTCAAGCGCTGGTGCGATGCGGCCGGGCTCGAAATGGGCGTCGACGAGATGGGCACCATGTTTGCCCGCCGCGAAGGCGCCGACCCCAGCCTGCCGCCGGTCTATGTCGGCAGCCATCTCGACACGCAGCCGACCGGCGGCAAATATGACGGCGTGCTCGGCGTGCTCGGCGGCTTGGAAGTGGTGCGCTCGCTCAACGATCTCGGCATCAAGACCAAACATCCGATCGTCGTCACCAACTGGACCAACGAAGAAGGCACGCGCTTCGCCCCGGCGATGATGGCGTCCGGCGTGTTCGCCGGCGTGCTCGACCAGGCCGATGTCTACGAGCACACGGACAAGAACGGCAAGAAATTCGGCGAGGAGCTTGAGCGGATCGGCTGGAAGGGCACGGAAAAGGTCGGCGATCGCAAGATCCACGCCTTCTTCGAACTGCATATCGAACAGGGGCCGATCCTCGAGGACGAGGGCATCGACATCGGTGTCGTCACCCATGGCCAGGGGCTGAAATGGCTGCAGGTGACGCTGACCGGCAAGGAGGCGCATACCGGCTCGACGCCGATGCCCAAGCGCCGCAATGCCGGGCTCGGCATGGCGCGCGTGATCGAACTGGTGCACGAGATTGCCATGGACTACCAGCCGGACGCCGTCGGCGCGGTCGGCCACATGGAAGTCTATCCGAACTCACGCAACATCATCGCCGGGCGAACCGTGTTCACCATCGACATCCGCTCGCCGGAGAAGGAAGTGCTCGACGCCATGGACGGGCGCATCCGCGAAGGCATCGACACGATATGCGATGCACTGGACATTCAGTACAAGATCGAGCAGGTCGGCCATTTCGATCCGGTCACCTTCGACAAGGGCTGCGTCAAGGCGATCCGTGATGCCGCCGACCGGCTCGGCTACACGCACCGCAACATCGTCTCGGGAGCGGGCCACGACGCCTGCTGGATCAACCGCGTCGCGCCGACCGCCATGGTGATGTGCCCCTGCGTCGACGGTCTCAGCCACAACGAGGCCGAGGAGATCTCCAAGGAATGGGCGGCGGCAGGAGCCGACGTGCTGTTCCATGCCGTGGTGGAGACCGCGGTCATCGTGGAGTAAGCTGGAAAGCTGGATTTCCAAACGCTGCTCGCTAGAAGCGCGAAGGAACAAGGGAACGAGAAAAATGACCAAAGTCATCAGGAACGGCACCATCGTCACCGCCGACCGCACATGGAAGGCCGACGTGCTGATGCAGCACGGCAAGATCGTCGCCATCGGCTCCGACCTGCATGGCGACCATGAGTTCGACGCCACCGGCTGTTATGTCATGCCAGGTGGTATCGATCCGCATACTCATCTCGAAATGCCGTTCATGGGCACCTATTCGGCCGACGATTTCGAGTCTGGCACGCGCGCCGCCCTTGCCGGCGGCACGACGATGGTGGTCGATTTCTGCCTGCCGTCGCCGCAGCAGTCGCTGCTCGAGGCCTTGCAGATGTGGGACAACAAGACGTCGAAGGCGTCTTGCGACTATTCCTTCCATATGGCGATCACCTGGTGGGGCAAGCAGGTATTCGACGAGATGGCCACCGTGGTCGACAAGGGCATCACCTCGTTCAAGCATTTCATGGCCTACAAGGGCGCGCTGATGGTGGACGACGACGAGATGTACGCCTCGTTCCAGCGCTGCGCCGAGCTCGGCGCGCTGCCGCTGGTGCATGCCGAGAACGGCGACGTGGTTGCGGCGCTCTCGCAGAAGCTGCTTGCCGCCGGCAACAATGGCCCGGAGGGGCACGCCTATTCGCGCCCGCCGGAAGTGGAAGGCGAGGCGACCAACCGCGCCATCATGATCGCCGACATGGCCGGCGTGCCGCTCTATGTCGTGCATGTTTCCTGCGAGCAGGCGCACGAGGCCATCCGCCGGGCGCGTCAGAAAGGCATGCGGGTGTTCGGCGAGCCACTGATCCAGCACCTGACGCTGGACGAGAGCGAGTATTTCGACAAGGACTGGGACCATGCGGCGCGCCGCGTGATGAGCCCGCCCTTTCGCAACAAATTACACCAGGATTCGCTGTGGGCCGGCCTGCAGGCGGGATCGTTGCAGGTGGTGGCGACCGACCACTGCGCCTTCACCACGGACCAGAAGCGCTTCGGCGTCGGCGACTTCACGAAGATCCCGAACGGCACGGGCGGCCTCGAGGATCGCATGCCGGTGTTGTGGACAAGGGGCGTCAACACCGGGCGGCTGACGATGAACGAATTCGTCGCCGTAACCTCGACCAACATCGCCAAGATCCTCAACATGTACCCGAAAAAGGGCGCCATTGTCGAAGGCGCGGATGCCGACATCATCGTGTGGGATCCCAAACGCAAGAAGACGATTTCTTCGAAGAAGCAGCAGTCGGTCATCGACTACAATGTCTTCGAAGGCGTCGAAGTGACCGGCCTGCCGCGCTTCGTCTTCTCGCGTGGCGAATTGTCGATCGAAGAGGCCGAGGTGAAGGCCAAGCCTGGCCATGGCCAGTTCGTCAGCCGCGAACCGAACGCGGCGGTCAATCGGGCACTGTCGACCTGGAAGGAGATCACCGCGCCGCGCAAGGTGGAGCGGACAGGCATTCCGGCGACCGGGGTTTGAGCATGCGCCCCTTTCTGTTGGTCGCCGCGTCGGTCGTCGCGGCGGCGGCCGGCCATGCGTCTGCGGCCGGCATCGACCTCACCAAGCCCTATGGCAACAAGTCCGGCTGCATCAACAGCAACGGCCAGCAGGTCTATGCGGAGGACATGCTGCTTTTGACCGACAAGGAGTTCATCACGGTCGCCAGCGCCTGCACCTTTACCGGCAAGCAGGCGCAGGCCGACGGCTCGCTGGTGCTGAAGGCGCAATGCCAGGCGGAAGGCGAAGAAGGGCAGTCGCCAATCCAGTTCACCGTCAAGCGCAGCGCCAGGAATGCCAAGAAGCTGGTGATCGCCGACGAAGACGGCGCGCTCTACGGAGAAGTCTCCCGGTGCCGATGACGCCGAAACCCTTCCCACCAGCGTCAGGCGACCAATGCATCCAGTTCCGGCAACAGGACAACGCTTTCCTGCTCTTTGGGATCGGTGCGGGCAATGACGGCCGAAGACGGGGCCCCGCTCAGATTGGCGGGCAGATGCGGCACGCCGGCCGGAATGTAGAAGAGGTCGCCGGCTTTGGCGACGATGTGGTTCTCAAGCCGGTCGCCGTACCAGGTATGGACCTCGCCGGAGAGCACGTAGATCGCCGTTTCATGGTTCTCATGCAGATGCGCCTTGGCGCGGGCGCCGGGCGGCATGGTGAGCACATGCATGCAGATACCAGATGAGCCGACCGACTCGGTGGCGATGCCGGCGAAATAGGTCAATCCCTGCTTGCCTTCATAAGAGCTTTCAGGGCGGATAAGATGGCAAGTGGGTTTAGGCGACATCGGGGAAACTCCGGGCGTCGAACAAGTGGAACAAGACCAATGGGACTGGGCGAGTGGAAAACAACATCGCGATAAAAGCAATCGGAATCGGGCAGGCGCCGCAGGGGCAGGAACAGGCAGGCCGCGGCCGATGACGGGGATTTCGCCAGCCGTCGTCGCGGCAAGCAAGCTTGGCCTGACCTTCCAGACCAATGACGGGCCGGTACAGGCGCTGTCCAATGTCGACCTGACCATCGGCAAGGGTGAGTTCGTTTCCTTCATCGGGCCGTCGGGCTGCGGCAAGACGACCTTGCTGCGGGTCATCGCCGATCTTGAGAAGCCGACCTCGGGGACCATTTCGGTCAACGGCATGACAGCAGAACAGGCACGCGAGAAACGCGCCTACGGCTACGTCTTCCAGGCCGCCGCCCTGTTTCCCTGGCGCACCATCGAGCGCAACGTCGCGCTGCCGCTGGAGATCATGGGTCTGTCCGGGGCGGAGCAGGGAGAGCGGATCAGGCGCACGCTCGACCTCGTCAACCTTTCCGGCTTCGAGAAGAAGTATCCTTGGCAGCTTTCCGGCGGCATGCAGCAGCGCGCCTCGATCGCTCGCGCGCTCGCCTTCGATGCCGATCTTCTGTTGATGGACGAGCCTTTCGGCGCGCTGGACGAGATCGTGCGCGACCACCTCAACGAGCAGTTGCTGGAACTGTGGGCGCGCACCAACAAGACCATCTGCTTCGTCACCCATTCCATTCCGGAAGCCGTCTATCTGTCGACGCGCATCGTGGTCATGTCGCCGCGACCGGGCCGCGTCAGCGACGTCATCGAGTCGACGCTGCCGAAGGAGCGGCCGCTCGACATCCGCGAGACGCCGGAGTTCCTGGCGATCGCCGCGAGGGTGCGCGATGGCTTGAGGGCAGGGCACAGCTATGATGATTGAGGGGGACGGGTTTCCTCCTCTCCCCAACGGGGAGAGGGTGGCTGGAGCGAAGCGGAGGTCGGGTGAGGGGGCGGCGCCGACGGATCCGACCAAGAGAAAGGTCGGTACAACCGCTCGCGCCCGACAGCTCCGATTCGACGAAACCGGGGCTGAATACCGGCTTTGGGGCGAGTTGAGAGGGCGCCACCTCAACGGCTACAAATGTGTTCGGCAAATGCCGCTCGGCCCTTTCTTCGCTGACTTTGTTTGTCGCAAGGAATGGCTGATTGTCGAACTTGATGGCAGCCAACATGCGGATTCACAAACCGACCCCGCAAGGACAGCTTGGTTGAACGGACAGGGCTATTCGGTTCTCGGGTTCTGGAACCATGAGGTTTTGGCCGAGCGCCGAGCGGTCCTTGATACGATCTTGGCTTGCCTCGACGGAAAGATTTCTACCCCCTCACCCGACCTCCGCTTCGCTCCGGCCACCCTCTCCCCGTTGGGGAGAGGAGGGCGCCCAACTGGCGAGGCCCGCTAGATGGACACTTTCCGTTCCAAGCTCATCCCGGTCACCTCGATCCTCGCCGGCGTGGTCGTGCTCTGGTACGTCTTCGCCGTCATCCTCAACACGCCGTTCCAGCGTGATCTCGACAGCCGTGCCAATGAAACGCCCGGCATGACAGAATTCATCGGCAAGACGCTCTCGCAGCCGAAGCCGACGCTACCGGCGCCGCACCAGGTGGCGGTGAACTTCTTCGAGAACACCTTTTTGCGCAGCGTCACCTCCAGCCGCAGCCTGGTCTACAACGCCTGGGTGACGTTGTCCTCGACGCTGCTCGGCTTTGCCTTCGGCACGGCGCTCGGCATCGTCATCGCGGTGGGCATCGTGCATGTGGCGACGCTGGACCGCAGCCTGATGCCGTGGATCATCGCCTCGCA
The DNA here is from genome assembly GCF_006442295.1 of Mesorhizobium sp. B2-3-2. Taxonomy (NCBI): domain Bacteria; kingdom Pseudomonadati; phylum Pseudomonadota; class Alphaproteobacteria; order Hyphomicrobiales; family Phyllobacteriaceae; genus Mesorhizobium; species Mesorhizobium sp. B2-3-2. The sequence goes on from NZ_VFWA01000016.1 coordinate 46,385, forward strand.
GACCATCCCGATCCTGGCGGTGGCGCCGATGATCATCGTCGTGCTGGCGGCGATCGGCATTACCGGCCTGATCCCGAAGGCGATGATTTCGACCTATCTGTCGTTTTTCCCGGTGACGGTGGGCATGGTGAAGGGGCTGCGCTCGCCCGAGATCATGCATCTAGACCTGATGCACACCTATAATGCCAGCCGTGCGCAGACCTTCTGGAAATTGCGCGTGCCGGCCTCGGTGCCGTTCCTGTTCACCTCGATGAAGGTGGCGGTGGCGGCGAGCCTCGTCGGCGCCATTGTCGGCGAACTGCCGACGGGTGCTGTCGCCGGCATCGGCGCCAAGCTGCTCGCCGGCGCCTATTACAGCCAGTCCATCGATATCTGGTCGGCGCTGGTCGCCGGCTCGATCGTCGCCGCGCTGCTGGTCATGGTGGTCGGCATTGCCGGGCGCCTCGTCGACCGCGCCATGGGCGGGAGGCCGGCATGAACCGGCTGAAACCTTCCTGGCAGGCGGTGCTGGCCATTGTGCTGTGCGTGGCGGGGCTTGCGCTTGGCGCGATCGCCGCGCCAAAGGTGGATCCGCTGGCGCAGCCCGCAGGGACGTTGATGCATCCCTATGCAGCGACGGGCTGGCTGATCTTCGACGTGCTTCTTCTCTCGGCCTTGATCTCGATGGCCAGAATACCGTCCATCGTCGAAGCTGTCGTGCTTTTCGTCGGCGCCCATCTCGCTGCCTGGCTGCTTATCTCGGGCATCGCCGGTTTCGAAGGCACCGCACTGGCGCCTTACTTCCTGCTGCTCACCGCCGCCTGGCTGCTTGGCTGGCGCTGCGTCGCGGTGCTATCGGGACTGCACCCCACGGAAAGCTGGATGCGCACTGCGCTACGCCTGATCATCCCCGCCATCTTCGGCGCCTGGATCCTGATCATCTGGGAAGCGGTGACGCGTGGCGCCGGCATCCCCTTCATCCTGCTGCCGCCGCCGAGCGCCATCGCCGCGCGCATCGCCAGTTCGCTGCCGATCCTTGGCGCCGATGTCCGGCAGACCATCTTCAAGGCGGTGATCTTCGGCTATGTCGTCGGCAGCGGGGTCGGCTTCGTCACGGCCATTCTCGCCGACCGGGTGCCGTTCCTGCGGCGCGGCCTGCTGCCCATCGGCAACATGGTCTCGGCGCTGCCGATCATCGGCGTGGCGCCGATCATGGTGATGTGGTTTGGCTTCGACTGGCAGTCCAAGGCGGCTGTCGTCATCATCATGACCTTCTTTCCGATGCTGGTGAACACCGTCGCCGGCCTGTCCGCCTCCGGCCACATGGAGCGCGACCTGATGCGCACCTATGCGTCCGGCTACTGGCCGACGCTTATCAAGCTCAGGCTGCCGGCCGCCGCTCCCTTCATCTTCAACGCGCTGAAGATCAACTCGACGCTGGCGCTGATCGGCGCCATCGTCGCTGAGTTCTTCGGCACGCCTGTCGTCGGCATGGGCTTCCGCATCTCGACCGAAGTCGGGCGGATGAACATCGACATGGTCTGGGCCGAAATCGCAGTTGCAGCCCTTGCGGGTTCGGTCTTTTATGGCGTGGTCGCTCTTGTCGAAAGAGCCGTCACGTTTTGGCATCCCTCTGTCCGTGGTGGATAGGGGCGGTGGGTTTGGGCACTAACTCCAGAGGGAAAAAAATGAAAAGACTGTTTATTCCTGTACTGGCCGGCGCGATGTCGCTGGCCGCGTTCCAGGCAATGGCTGCCGACAAGGTAACGTTGCAGCTGAAATGGGTCACGCAGGCCCAGTTTGCCGGCTATTACGTTGCCAAGGCGAAGGGCTTCTATGAGGCCGAGGGTCTCGACGTCGACATCAAGCCGGGCGGTCCCGACATTGCGCCCGAGCAGGTGATCGCCGGCGGCGGCGCCGATGTCATCGTCGACTGGATGGGCGGCGCGCTGGCAGCCCGCGAAAAGGGCGTGCCGCTGGTCAACATCGCCCAGCCGTTCAAGAAGGCCGGCATGGAACTGGTCTGCCCGAAAGACGGCCCGATCAAGACCGAAGCGGACTTCAAGGGCCACACGCTCGGCGTCTGGTTCTTCGGCAACGAATATCCGTTCTACGCCTGGATGAACAAGCTTGGCCTCAAGACCGATGGCGGCCCGGACGGCGTCACCGTTCTCAAGCAGAGCTTTGACGTGCAGCCGCTGATCCAGAAGCAGGCGGACTGCATCTCGGTCATGACCTACAATGAATACTGGCAGCTGATCGACGCCGGCTACAAGCCGGAGCAGCTCACCGTGTTCAACTACTCGGCGATGGGCAACGACCTGCTCGAGGACGGGCTTTATGCCTCGGAGGACAAGCTCAAGGATCCGGCCTTCGAGGACAAGATGGTGCGTTTCGTGCGCGCCTCGATGAAGGGTTGGAAATATGCCGTCGATCACAACGACGAAGCGGCCGAGATCGTCATGGACGGCGGCGGCCAGGACGAGAACCACCAGAAGCGGATGATGAGCGAAGTCGCCAAGCTGATCGACAATGCCGACGGCAAGCTCGATCCGGCGACCTACGAGCGTACCGCCAAGGCGCTGCTCGACCAGAAGATCATCACCAAGGAGCCGAAAGGCGCCTATACAACCGCGATCACCGACAAGGCGATCAAGTAAGCCTCGAACTGGCCTCGTGACGGGGCTCGATGGCTGATGTGGAGGGGCGGGCGACCGCCCCTTTTTCATGTGGCCAAATCACAAAAGCGTGTGCCTGGATACATTGCGGCGGCCGAGCGTTGCGTCGAAGGCATGCGCGTGCGGGGAGCCACGACGGATGCGACAGCCAAACGGAGGTTCTTCATGCGTACACAGACCGTCTTGCCTATGCTTTCGGCGGTGGCCATTTCGACCGCTTTCCTGTTCGCATCGCCAGCCCTAGCCGACATGGTGAAGTTCAAGGCGACGCTCGATGGCAGCCAGCAGAGCCCGCCCGTCACCACCAAGGGCAAGGGAACCGCCACATTCACCTTCGACACCGCCAAGAAGAAACTCAGTTGGAACGTCAAATATTCCGGCCTCAGCGGGCCGGCGACGGCCGCGCATATTCATGGCCCGGCGGCGATGGGGGAAAATGCGGACCCCGTAATCCCGTTCAAAAAACTCAAGAGCCCGATCAAGGGGTCGGCGACATTGACGGATACGCAGGTGACCGATCTGGAGGCCGGCAAATATTACGTCAACATCCACACCGCCGCCCATAAGGACGGCGAGATCCGCGGTCAGATCGAAAAGGCGGCGGCGTCGATGTAACGCGCCGTCGCTCAGGGGGCGCCCGTATTAGCTTGAAAGCTTTGCGGGCAGCGCCCCCTCTGTCCTGCCGGACACCGACCTTCAGACCTTGTCTCTTATCTGCGTCATCGTGCGGGTCGGCGTGATTGCCTCCGGATCGAGCCTGATCTCGACGATCGCCGGCTTGCCGCTAGCGCGGGCGCGCTCGAAGGCAGGGGCGAAGTCGGCGGTCCTCTCCACCGTTTCGCCATGGCCACCATAGGCACGCGCCAGGGCGGCGAAGTCCGGATTCTTGAGGTCGGTGGCGACCACCCGCCCGGGGTATTCACGCTCCTGGTGCATGCGGATGGTGCCGTAGATGCCATTGTTGACAACGATGACGATGATCGGCAACCCGTACTGCACGGCGGTCGCGAATTCCTGCCCGTTCATCAGAAAGCAGCCGTCGCCGGCGAAGGCGACCACGGTGCGATCCGGGAACAGCGCCTTGGCTGCGACAGCGGCAGGCGTGCCATAGCCCATCGAGCCTGAAGTAGGCGCGCCCTGTGTGGCAAAGCGGCGGAAGCGATGGAAGCGGTGCACCCACGTGGCGTAGTTGCCGGCGCCGTTGGTCAGGATCGCGTCGTCGGGGAGCACCGTTTCGAGATAGGTCATGATCGGCCCCATCTGGACGGCGCCCGGACCGCTTTCCGGCGGCGTCGACCAGTCGAGATAAGCGGCGTGCAGCTTTGCCGTATCCGCCGCCCAGCCCGGCGATGCCGGTCCCTTCCGTTTGGCGAAGGCGCGCACGAAGGCGGCGGGCGAGGCGTTGATCGCAAGCGTTGGGCGGTAGACGCGGCCGAGTTCGCCGGCATCGGCATGGACATGGACCAGCATCTGGTCGGGGTAGGGGCTTTTCAGGAGCGTGTAGTCAGAGGATGGCATTTCGCCCATGCGGCCGCCGATCAGCAGCACCAGATCGGCCTGCTTGATCGCTGTCGCCAGCTTAGGGTTGATGCCGATGCCGACATCGCCCGCATAGTTCGGATGCAGATGGTCGAACAGCATCTGGCGGCGGAAGGAGCAGCCGACCGGCAGCGACCACGCCTCGGCGATGCGGGTGATTTCCTGAACAGCCTGGAAATCCCAACGTGTGCCGCCCAGGATCGCGATCGGCCGTTTGGCGGCATTGAGCAGCGCCTCGAGCCGGTCGAGTTCGGCTTCGGCGGGGCTGGTCTCGACCGGGGTGTAGGCGAGCGCGACCGGTGCGTCGACCACACTGGTCAGCATGTCTTCCGGCAGCGAGATGACGACAGGCCCGGGGCGGCCGGAGGTCGCCACGGCAAAGGCGCGGGTGACGAATTCGGGAATGCGCGATGCATCGTCGATCTCCACCACCCATTTGGCGATGTCGCCGAAGAACCTGACATAGTCCACTTCCTGGAAGGCCTCGCGCTGCTTGGCGTGGCTCGCGACCTGGCCGATGAACAGGATCACGGGAATCGAATCCTGCATGGCGATGTGGATGCCGGCGGACGCGTTGGTGGCGCCGGGGCCGCGGGTGACGAAGCAGATGCCGGGTTTGCCGGTGAGGCGGCCTTGGCAGTCGGCCATCATGGCGGCGCCGCCTTCCTGGCGACAGACGATACTGCGGATCGATGAATCGTGCAGCGCGTCGAGCACCGCAAGATAGGATTCGCCTGGCACGCAGAAGATACGGTCGGTGCCGTTGGCCTCGAGCGCGTCGACGATCAATTGTCCGCCGGTTTTCATTTTGCTCTCTCCAGTTCGGCAAGGATTTCGTCAGTATGTTCGCCCAGGCGGGGCGAGGGGCGCTCATAGACGAGCGGTGTTTCGGACATGATCATCGGTGCGCGAACCGAGGGCAGAAGATTGCCATGGCCGTCGTCGAGGTCGAGCCGCATGCCGCGCGCGATCGCCTGCGGGTCGGCGAACATCTGTCCGATCGTGTTGATCGGGCTCGCCGGCACGCTAGCCGCTTCGAGCTTGGCCAGCAGAGGGTCGCGATCCCTGGTCTTCAGCGCCTCGACGATCCGCTCGCGCAGCTTCACCCGGTTGGCGACGCGGGCCGGATTGGTGCCGAAATCGGGATTGCCGGGCAATTCGTCCAGGCCGACCACCGCGCAGAACCTGGCGAACTGGCCGTCATTGCCGACCGCCAGGATGATGTGGCCGTCCCGGACCGGCAGCACCTCGTAGGGCGCGATGTTCATATGCGCGTTGCCCATCTGCACCGGCGACTTGCCGGAAACGAGATAGTTGAGGTTCTGGTTGCCGAGCGCCGAGATCTGGGTGTCGAACAATGCCATGTCGATGTGCTGGCCTTCGCCAGTTTTTTCGGCGTGGCGAAGGGCCGCCTGGATGGCGATGACGGAATAGAGGCCGGTAAAGATATCGGAGATGGCGACGCCGGCCTTTTGCGGCTCGCGTCCGGCCTCGCCGGTGATCGACATCATGCCGGCCATGCCCTGGATGATGAAATCGTAGCCGGCGCGCGGCGCGTAGGGACCGTCCTGGCCGAAGCCGGTGATCGAGCAATAAACGAGGCGCGGATTGATCTTGCGCAGGCTGTCATAGTCGAGCCCGTATTTCTTCAAGCCGCCAAGTTTGAAGTTCTCGATCAGCACGTCAGCCGTTCCCACCAGCCGGCGCACGGTTTCGGCGCCCTCCGGCGTGGAAAAATCGATGGCGATGGAGCGCTTGCCGCGATTGCAGGAATGATAATAGGCGGCCGACAGGTTCTCGCCATCCTTGCCCATGACGAAGGGCGGACCCCATTTGCGGGTGTCGTCGCCGCCATCGGGGCTTTCGACCTTGATGACGTCGGCGCCGAGATCGGCAAGCAACTGCCCGGCCCAGGGCCCGGCCAGGATGCGGGCGAGTTCGACGACGCGGACGCCTTTCAGCGGGGGCTCAGCCATAGATCACCAGAATTGGTCGGAACCGAAGCCTCTATCAACAGAGATTGCCGCTGTCACGGTTCTTGCAATGGGCCAACGCTTCACCGCTTCAGGACCGTCTCTGCCCATGCCGCGAAATCGTCCATGACGATGTCGCGATTCACCTCGTTCAGGCTTTCGTGGCGGGTTTCGCTGTAAACCTTTGAAACGAGATTCGAAAAGCCCATTTTGCGCATGCGTTGGGCAAGATGGGTGATCGCCTTGCCATGATCCGAGGCAGGGTCTTTTTCACCCCCCACTACGCTGACGGGAAGATCGCGCCGAACGCCGGCAAAAGCTGCGTCCCTGCCGCCACGGAGCGCCATCTGGACGACATCGCGCCACATCGACACCGAGGCGTCCCAGCCGCATAGCGGGTCGGCGATGTATTTCGCCACCTCCGCCTCGTCGCGTGACAGCCAGTCGAACAAGGTCCGGTGGTTGGGCACCGCCTTGCCCCAGGCCTGGAAGGTGAGTTTCGGTAGCAGGCGCGATGGGACATCCGAGCCGAGCCGCATCCTTTCCCAGGCAAGGATGCCGAGTGCCACCTGCCCGAGCAGGCCAGCCGAAAAATTGCCGTTCCAGATGGCGGCGGCATGAACGCGGTTCGAATGCGCCAGGAGGAAGTTCAGCGCCACGGAGGCGCCCATCGAATGGCCGAACAGGATGACGGGCAGGCCCGGCTGCTCCCTGGCGATGAGATCATGAATGGCGCCGACATCGGCTATGACCTTGGCGGGGCCGTCCTCATGCGCGAACCTGCCCAGCGGTGCGTCGGGCGCTTTGGTCGCGCCATGGCCGCGATGGTCGTGGACATAGACATGGAAGCCGCGCGCGCCCAGGAAATCGGCAAATCGGCCATAGCGCGCCGCATGTTCCGCCAGCCCGTGATTGATCTGGATGACGGCGTGTGGATGGCCGTCGGCCTGCCGGACCAGAAGATTGAGGTCGGCGCCGGTCGGCGAACGGACCATGCGCTGCTGGCTGAATAACATTCAGTGATTTCCACCCTGGCCCGCCTCGGTGGCGCCAGCCTTGTTTGCGCCGGGGCCGGTTCAGCGTCAATCCGCCATTCCGGATTTCTCGCGATGATGTTTCTTGCGTCTGGCCGGTGGAATATCGCAATTCTGACATGGAGACAGCTTCAGTCTGTCGCCCACCATTTTTCAGCCAGGGATTCCCCATGCGCATTGCTGTTGTTTTCGGATTGGCAATTTCGGCGGCATCATTGACGGGCGCGGCCCATGCCGACGTCAGGATGAGCGGCACCTTTGTTGCCGATGCCTCATGTCCGGCAACGCAAGCCATCAAGAACGGCAAGAATCCCGGCAATGTCTCAACCGATGCCGGCCAGAGCTATCAACTTCTGGCGGGCAACAAGGATGCGCCGACGCATTATCTCATCTTGGTACCGAGCGCGGATCCGGATCGGCGCTGGGTGAAGGTCAGTTGCGGACATCTCTCCGGCAGCAGCGCAGCAACGCTGCCGGCGACCCCCGGCGGGCAGGGCAAGCCGGCGGCGTCGGGAAAACCCGAATATGTCTTCGCGCTGAGCTGGCAGCCGGCTTTTTGCGAGACCAAGTCCAGCAAGAGCGAATGCAAGGCGCAAAACCCGAACGAATTCGATGCCAGCAACTTCACCTTGCACGGCCTGTGGCCGCAGCCGAACGGGAATTTCTATTGCCAGGTACCGGCCGGGGACAAGGCCAACGACAGTCCGGCGCACTGGAAGGATCTTCCGCCGGTCAATTTGGACGCCGGCACGCGCACGGAACTCGACAAGGTCATGCCGGGCACTGCTTCGCAGTTGGAGCGGCATGAATGGATCAAGCACGGCACCTGCTACGGCAAGAACCAGCAGGAGTACTTTTCCGACGCGCTCAGCCTGATGCGTGCGGTGAACGGCTCGGCGGTGCGCGACCTCTTCGCCAAGAACATCGGCGGCAAGCTGACGGCGGATCAGATACGCGGCGCCTTCGACCGGGCTTTCGGCGCCGGCGCCGGCGATCGCGTGCGCGTTTCCTGCGTCATCGATCCGTCGAGCGGGCGGCGGCTGATCGGAGAGTTGACGCTCGGCCTCGCCGGTCCGATCGGCCCGAACAGCTCGCTCAAGGACCTGCTGCTGGCCTCGGTGCCAACCAACAAGGCCGGTTGCCCGACCGGAACCGTCGACGCGATCGGGTTCCAGTAGATCCTGAGCTCATTCCAGCCGGGAGGCAGGCCGGGGCAACGCCAATGCCCGTTGTTAGTGCGGCCTGTGATCGGTTCGATGCGGCGAAAGCGATTGCCGTTCGGCCCCGCATCGCCTACATAGCGGCCAACCTCCATTCAAATCGACGAACAAGTCAGTTTTTCAGGGAAAGCGCGCGTGGCACGCCAGTTCATCTATCACATGTCCGGCCTGTCGAAGGCCTACGGCACCAAGAAGGTGCTCGATAACGTTCATCTGTCCTTCTACCCGGACGCCAAGATCGGCATTCTCGGCCCTAACGGTTCGGGTAAGTCGACCATCCTGCGCATCATGGCCGGGCTCGACAAGGAGTTCCAGGGCGAGGCGTGGCTGGCCGAGGGCGCGACCGTGGGCTACCTGGCGCAGGAGCCGCAGCTCGACAACAGCAAGACCGTGCGTGAAAACGTCATGGACGGCGTCGGCAGGAAGACCGCCATCATCGAGCGCTATAACGAATTGATGATGAACTATTCCGACGAGACGGCCGACGAGTCGGCCAAGCTCCAGGACGAGATGGATCGGCTCAATCTTTGGGACCTTGAGCAGCAGGTCGAGATGGCGATGGACGCGCTGCAGTGCCCGCCGGCCGATTCCGAGGTGACCAATCTGTCGGGCGGCGAGCGCCGCCGCGTGGCGCTGTGCCGGCTGCTCCTGGAACAGCCCGATCTGCTTTTGCTCGACGAGCCGACCAACCATCTCGACGCCGAGACCACGGCGTGGCTGGAAAAGCACCTGCGCGATTATCCGGGCTCGGTGCTGATCATCACCCACGACCGCTACTTCCTCGACAACGTCACGGGATGGATCCTCGAGCTCGATCGCGGCCGTGGCATCCCTTACGAGGGCAACTACACCAAATATCTCGACGCCAAGGCCAAGCGCCTGATCCAGGAAGGCCGTGAGGACGACGCCCGCCAGAAGTCGATCTGGCGCGAGCGTGAGTGGATCCAGTCCTCGCCGAAGGCGCGCCAGACCAAGTCCAAGGCCCGTATCAAGGCCTATGAGGAACTGGTCGAGCAGTCGCAGAACCGCAAGCCCACCGACACGCAGATCGTCATTCCGTCGGGCGAGCGCCTCGGCAATGTTGTGATCGAGGTCGAAGGGCTCACCAAGGGCTTCGGCGACGAGCTTTTGATCGAGGACCTGTCGTTCAGGCTGCCGCCGGGCGGCATCGTTGGCGTCATCGGCCCGAACGGCGCCGGCAAGACGACGCTGTTCAAGACCTTCACCGGCCAGGAGAAGCCGGACGCCGGATCGATCCGCATCGGCGAGACGGTCAAGCTCGGCTATGTCGACCAGAGCCGCGACGCGCTGGATCCGAACAAGACGGTGTGGGAAGAAATCTCCGGCGGTGCCGAAGTCATCAAGCTCGGCAAGCACGAGGTCAACAGCCGCGCCTATTGCTCGTCCTTCAACTTCCGTGGCGGCGATCAGCAGCAGAAGGTCGGCAACCTTTCGGGCGGCCAGCGCAACCGCGTCCATCTGGCCAAGATGCTCAAAGGCGGCGGCAATGTGCTTTTGCTCGACGAACCGACCAACGATCTCGATACCGAGACGCTGAGCGCGCTCGAAGATGCGCTGGAAGCCTATGCGGGCTGCGCGGTCATCATCAGCCACGACCGCATGTTCCTCGACCGGATGGCGACTCATATGCTCGCCTTCGAGGGGGACGCGCATGTCGAATGGTTCGAAGGCAATTTCGAGGAATATGAGAAGGACAAGCTTCGCCGCCTGGGTGCGGAAGCGGCGGCCCCGCACCGCATGACGCATAAGAGGCTGACGCGGTAAAGGTTTGCGAAGGCGGCGGATTTCTCAAGACGATATGAGGAGCTTAGATGGCTGATTGGTCCGCCGCCCAATATCTGAAATTCGAGGACGAGCGCACGCGGCCGGCGCGGGACCTGGTCGCCCAGGTTCCGGTGGATTTTCCGCGCCGTGTCGTCGACATCGGCTGTGGGCCTGGCAATTCGACCGAATTGCTGGTCGAGCGCTGGCCGGATGCCGAGGTCAGCGGCTTCGACACCTCACCCGACATGATCGAGAAGGCGAGGACGCGCCTGCCCAACGTCACTTTCGATCTGGCGGACGCTGCCGCATGGCAGCCTGAGAAGCGGGTCGACGTCATCTTCGCCAATGCCGTGTTCCAGTGGCTGCCGGAACATCCTGATGTCTTCCGACGGCTGATGGGGTTTCTGGCGCCTGGCGGCGCGCTCGCCGTCCAGATGCCCGACAACATGGGCGAGGATTCGCACCGCCTGATGCGTGAGACGGCCGCCGAAATGCCGTTCGCAGCCAAGATGAAGGGCGCGGCGCGCGCGCCGCTGCCGCCGGTATCGTTCTACTATGATCTGTTGTCGCCGCTCTCGGACCGGCTCGACATCTGGCACACGGTCTACAATCATCCGCTGGCCGATGCCGAAGCGATCGTGGAATGGGTGAAGTCGACGGGCCTGAAACCTTTTGTCGATCCGCTGGGTGCGGATGAGCGCAAGATGTTCCTCGACAGCTACACGGCCAAGATCGCCAGGGCCTATCCCAGGACGGCTAATGGCAAGGTGCTGTTGCGTTTTCCCCGCATCTTCATCGTCGCCAAGCGGGCTTGAAGATGGCTTGGTACGGTTCGTGCGCGGCCGCCACGACGGCGCATGCTGGAACAGCCCGCAGACGAACACCAAACTGTGCGCATGGTGAGGGGACGCGGCAACCGGTTTAAGCTGGCATAAACCGGCTCAATGCGACAAGGGTTGCGCCGGGCCTCCCTAGCGCCCACATCAAAGCCCCTGAACGCCTGCGGATGGGACGGACTGAACATGCATCGCGTCATCATCAGCGGCATCGGCGTCGAAATCCCCGAGCCCGAGATCAGCAATGAGGAACTGGTCGCCAGCTTCAACAACTGGGTCGACACGGAGAACGCGCGCCGGTCGGGCACGGACCAGCCGCTGCTGCAGAAATCGGACAGCGATTTCATCGTCCACGCCTCGGGCGTGCGCAGCCGTCATGTGATCGAGCGCGAAGGCATACTCGATCCGACCCGCATGGCGCCGCGCATTCCCGCACGGCCGGACGATGCGCTGTCGCTGGAGGCCGAGTTCGGCATCGCTTCGGCCCGCAAGGCGCTTGACCATGCCGGGCTGACGCCGTCCGATATCGACCTGGTGATCTGCTCGGCCTCGCACCACCAGCGGCCCTATCCGGCGATCGCCATCGAGATGCAGCAAGCCCTGGGCACCAAAGGGGCGGGGTTCGACATGGGGCTCGGCTGCTCCTCCGCCGCGGCGGCACTGCACATGGCGGTCAATCTGGTGCGCGCGGGCGCGCATAAGCGCATCCTGGTGACGACGCCGGAGATCATCACCGGCCATCTCAATTTCCGCGACCGGCAGACGCATTTCATCTTCGGCGACGCCTCGGTGTCGATGGTGGTCGAGGGGCTGGCACTCGGCGAGAAACGGCCGGGACGTTTCGAGGTGCTCGACACGCGTATCTGGACGCAGATGTCGAACAACATCCGCACCAATCTCGGCTATCACACCCGCACCGCACAGGACGATCCCTACAGGATCGATCTGGAGGGCAACCTCATCAAGCAGGTCGGCAACAAGGTGTTCAAGGAAGTCACCGTCGCCGGGCACAAATTCATCGTCGAGTTCCTGGCCGAGCACGGCCTGACGCCGCAGGCGGTGCGACGCTTCTGGCTGCACCAGGCCAATGCGCGCATGAACGCCATGATCCTGAAACTGTCATTCGGCCACGAGGTCGATCATGACCGCGCGCCCATGGTGCTGGAGCGTCTCGGCAACACGGCGGGCGCCGGCGCCATCGTCGCGTTGTCGGAGAACCATGCCGACATGAAGGCGGGCGACTTCGGGCTGATCTGCGCTTTCGGCGCGGGGTATTCGATCGGCGGCGCGCTGCTGCGGATGCTGTAGGACGGGCGCTTGCCGCTTCAGGCCGGCGGGAAGGGAACCAGCATCGGCACGCGGCGCGCGTAATCGTCATAGGCGGGCCCAAGCTCGCCGCGCAGGAAACTTTCCTCCAGCCTCGCCTTGACGACGATCCCGGCAAGCAGCAGGGCCGCACCCGCGACGCCCATACCGTGCCCTTGACGGCCATGGTGGCAAAGATCGAAAGCAGCAGGCCCGTATAGATCGGATGACGGACAAGCGCGTAAGGACCGGTGTCGATGACGCGATGATCGGCCTTGGCGGTTACCGTGCTGGACCACAGCCGGCCGAGATGCAGGCGGGCCCACCATGCAAAGGCGATGCCGATGGCGATCAGGGCGACGCAAATCCAGGCTTGGGGTAGCGTGAGTGTCCAGAGCCGAAGCCGGCCCACATAGCCGTGCGCCGGAACGAACAGCAGGACGGTACCGGCGAGCCAGAGAACCCGATATCGTGCCTCCGCCCCGAAATCCGCCCGCTTGCGCACGGGATCCGCCCATGAAGCGGCAAGGATCCACGATACCAGCCAGGACAACCAGAGCGCGGCAACGGCGTGTCCCACCTGCATGACCCGAACCTCCTCCCGATCTGGCGCCCTCGTCTATGCCGGCGGCGCGGCGGCAATGCGGCGCGCTTTGGGCGGCAACTGCGTTTCCGGCAAGAAAGTCGTGATCGGCATCAAACGGCCTGATCGGATCATCAGCGCTTTCGACTGGACCGCATTGCGGAGGGCCTCTAGACCAGACCGATGCAGGAAACCAACCCAAGGCTTTTTCCGGCGGACCTGACGGTCGACATCGTGCCGGGCCGCAGGCTGGCGGCAAGGGCGGCGGCGCTCTATGCCGCACCGTTCGACCATTTCGCGACCAAGGCGGTCGAGGAATTGCAACTGGGCTTCGACGGCATAGCGGGCGATTTTCATGCCGGGACAACGCGACGCTCCGGCGGGCGCGAACCCTGGTATCCGCGCGGCACCGAGATGCGCAACGAGAGGCAGTTGTCGCTGGTGGCGGCGGACGAACTCGCGCTGGTCGCCGAACGCATGGGCATCGAGGAGATCAAGCCCGAGTGGATCGGCGCCAATTTGCTGATCGAGGGGATCCCGCATCTTTCGATGCTGCCATCGGGCTCGTTGCTGTTCTTCAAGGGTGGCGTGACGATCAAGATCGATGCCCAGAACAAGCCATGCCGCGTCGCCGGACAATCGATCGCCGAGCATGTCAGGGCGGCGGACCACGTCGCCACCGCGCTGCTCTTTCCGAAAGTGGCCAAGCGGCTGCGGGGCCTTGTCGCCTGGGTCGAGAAGCCTGGCGTCGTCAGGTCCGGCGAGGAAATCTCCGTGCGGGTGCCCGAGCAGTGGATTTATCGCGCCTTATGAGACAGCCACGCCGCTCGAAACGGCGTGGCTGAGCGACCCGGACTAGGCCTTGCGGTTCTTGTTGGCGCCTTGCGCCATGACCGAAACATGGTCCCACTTTTCCCAGGTGGCGATGCGGTTGGCGTATTCCTGCTTGATCATCGGCAGCCCGCCGTCGCCGAAGAACACTCTGAGAGGTGGCTCGGCTGCGTCGACGATGGCCAGCATCGCCGGTCCGGTGGCCTCGGGATCGCCGGCCACGGTGCGGCTGCGGCGCTCTGCCATGGCGGCGCGGGCGGGCGCATAGGCGTCCAGCGCTTTGGAGACCTTGGCCGACGGACCGGCCCAGTCGGTGGAGAAGCCGCCGGGCTCGACCAGCGTGACATGGATGCCGAACTCCGCGACCTCGAGGCTCAGCGACTGGCTGAAGGCTTCCAGCGCCCATTTCGAGGCGTGGTAGAGGCCAAGCGAGGCGAAGGCATTGACGCCGCCGATCGACGAGATCTGGATGATGTGACCGGAGCGCTGCGGCCGCATGATCGGCAAGGCGGCCTGGGTGACCCAGAGCGCGCCGAACACATTGGTTTCGATCTGGTCGCGGGCTTCCTGTTCGCTGATCTCCTCGATGGCGCCGAAATGGCCATAGCCGGCATTGTTGATGACGATGTCGAGCCGGCCAAACCGCTTGTGCGCCTCAGCGATTGCGGCATCGACGGCTTTCTTGTCGGTGACATCGAGCTTTATCGCGGCGATGTTGTCGCCATATTTCTCGACGAGATCGGCGAGCGTGCCGGCATCGCGGGCGGTTGCCGCGACGCGGTCGCCGCGAGCGAGCGCGGCCTCGGCCCAGACGCGGCCAAAACCCTTCGACGATCCGGTGATGAACCAAACCTTGTTTGTCATGATGAAGTCCTTGCCCGTGCGGGCTGTGATTTTTCAGAGATAAGCGGAGGCTTCTCCGCTTTTTGCCATATACGATGCGTCCCGCGACTTTCCAGAGGCGGTGGCGGAATTATTTGGACGGGAGCCACGACCGGTCAGGGATAGCGTACAGCGCTCGACCAGGCTGGATCCTCATGCTTGTCCCAATAGAGCGCCATCAGTCGGCGGGTGATCGCGCCGGGCCTGCCGTCCGCGACCGGGCTGCCGTCGATCATCGTGACCGGCATGATGCCGCCGGCTGTCGAGGTGATGAAGACCTCGTCGGCCTCGCGCAATGCCGCGACGCTGACGTCGGCCGGGGAGGCGAACAGGCCTTCCAGCGCACAGAGATCGAAGACGGTGCGGCGGGTTATGCCGGGCAGGACGCCGATGGCCGGTGTCGAGAGCTTGCCGTCCTTGACACAGAAGACGTTGAAGCCCGGACCTTCGGCGATATTGCCGTTGAAGTCGAGAATGAGCGCTGTCTCCGCGCCGCGGTCATAGGCATCGTAAAGGCCGCGCACCAGGTCGAGCCAGTGGTAATTCTTGACCGCCGGGTCGATCGAGGCCGGCGGAATGCGCACCTTGTCGCTGATGGCGACATTGAGGCCGCGCTGTAACTGCTCGGCATTGGCGACCGAGCCGAACGGCACGGCAAATGCCATGAAGCGATTGATCGACTGCCGCGGATCGCGGCTGAAAGTAGGGGAAGCGCCGCGCGTGCACAGCATTTCGACATAGGCGGCGCGGTGTCCCGACAGTGCCACGCAATCGTGCAGGATCCCGGTCACGCCGTCGCGGTCGAACGGGATCGTCATGCGCAATTTCTCCAGTCCTCCGAAGAAGCGGTCGAGATGCAGGTCAAGCCTGAAGAAGCGGCCGTTCCAGACATGCACCGTGTCGTAAGTGGCATCGGAATGCAGGAACCCCCAGTCCAGCACGGAAACCTTGGCTTGCGACATCGGCAGGTACTGGCCGTCGAGGAAGGCGATGCCGTCGGGATAAGTGTGCGGGTCGACGTGGCGGTCGCTCACCACAGGCAGCGACTGTGTATCCTGTGCGGTCTGGCTCATCGGCACCTCCTTGCATCACAGGCTATCGGTGTCAGGCAGAGGGCATAGAGCCAGTCATCCGGCGTCGTTCGTCCTCGAGGTGAAGTTGGCCAGCCATGCAACCGAGTGCCGTGCCGGACCGGCAACCGCTTCAATCATCCTCGTCGTCGGCGTCGAGCAGGCGGGTGGCGCGCCAGCGGGTGAGCACGACATTGGTCTGCTCGATGACGAAGAAACGTGCCGAGTCGCGGTCATAGCCTTCGGCGAGCAGCTTTTCGTAGTCGGTATGGGCGTGGCGGATATGGGCAATCGTCGCCAGCCACACGGCAATCGTCGGCGGCAGGGTCTTCATGTGAACGGAGCCGGCATCGGCTCGGATCTTCTCCATATCGGCATAGGGCGCCAGTGGCAGAAGCGCGGTCAGCGCCTTGGCTACGGCGCGTCGGCGGCCGGTCGGCGCCTTCATCATTCGTCGCGCCCTTCGATGGTTGCCTGGGCGAAGGCATCGGTCGATGCGAAATAGGGCTTGATGTCCACAACCGGGGTGCCATCGAGCACGTCGATGGCGTCGATCTCGATGCGCCCGCTGGCGATGTCGAGCGCAACCAGCTTCGCCACATGCAGGCCGATCGGGTTCGGTCGGGCAGGGGAGCGCAGGCCGAATACGCCTTTTGCTTCAGCCGCATGGCGCGGTTTCTGCACGATCAGAGTCCGCGGCGCGTGGTGCAGCCACGACAGGATGACGAGGTGGCTGGCTC
The DNA here is from genome assembly GCF_006442295.1 of Mesorhizobium sp. B2-3-2. NCBI lineage: Bacteria > Pseudomonadati > Pseudomonadota > Alphaproteobacteria > Hyphomicrobiales > Phyllobacteriaceae > Mesorhizobium > Mesorhizobium sp. B2-3-2. Next base: position 62,840 of record NZ_VFWA01000016.1, read on the forward strand.
GCTCCAGCCCTTGCAAGCCGGCGCGGTAGGGCGGGTCGATCGTCAGTGCTGCCGGCTGCCCGGTCTCGCGCGCCGCGCGCATGTTCTTGGGGCAGGTTTCGCGCGTCGTCCATGGCGAGACGATGCGGCCGATGAAGACGACGCCGCCATCCGCCGGCATCAGCGCCGGATCGATCTCCAGCCTCTGCTCGCCCGCCCGCACCTCGAACATCTCACGTCGCCCGGTCATTTTATCCATCTTTTTGTTGGCGCATGTGTTCGCCCAAAACCGCTACACATTTTCGGGCGACATGCACCGAGAAATCATGCATGCGGCATTTTGTTGTCCGGAAGCGACATAGCGCTTGCAAGACCTCGAAAATCGACATAAACATATGTTTATATCTTTTTCAAAGAGAATACGCTGATGCATGTCTCGCTCGACACCATGGTGGACACATTGAAGGCGGCGGCCGAATCGAGCCGCCTGCGCATACTGGCGCTGCTGTCGCGCGGCGATCTCACCGTGTCCGATCTTACCGAGATTCTCGGCCAGTCGCAGCCACGCGTGTCTCGGCACCTGAAGCTGCTCTTGGAGGCCGGGCTGATCGGCCGTTACCAGGAGGGGTCGTGGGCCTTCTTCCGGCTGTCGGATACCGATTCCGCGCGCGACTTCGTGCTGCGGCTGGTTGCCGGCATTCGCGGCGCCGATCCGCAGGTCGAGCGCGATCTCGAGCGGCTGGCCTCGGTCAAGCGCAAACGGCAGGATCGGGCCACCGAGTACTTTTCCGTGAATGCGGCAAGCTGGGACCATATCCGCTCCCTGCACGTGCCGGACCGTGCGGTCGAGGCCGCGCTCATGAAGCTCGTCGGGAAGCGGCCGTTCCAGTCGATGCTCGATCTCGGCACCGGCACTGGGCGACTCCTGGAGATCTTCTCGCCGCTCTACCGGCGCGGCATCGGCATCGACATGTCGCGCGAGATGCTGACCGTGGCGCGCGCCAATTTGGACAAGGCCGGCGTCTCCAATGCGCAGGTGCGGCAGGGCGACATCTTCTCGCCGCCGGTCGAGCGCGACGCCTTCGATCTGGTCACCATCCATCAGGTGCTGCACTATCTCGACGATCCCGCCCGCGCCATCCATGAGGCGGCGCGGCTGCTGCGCCCTTCCGGACGGCTGGTGATCGTCGATTTCGCGCCGCACACGCTGGAATTCCTGCGCGACGAGCACGCGCATATGCGACTGGGCTTTTCCGACCGGCAGATCGGCGAGTGGTTCTCCGAAGCCGGCCTCGATCTCGAAGATGCCCAGGAGTTCGAGCCGCGCGGCGGCACCGAGGCCAGGCTCACGGTCAAGCTCTGGCTTGGCCGTGACCGGCGCCTGCTGATCGCCGATCCTGCCAGTGACAGCCAGCAGACCAAAGTGAGTTCGATAGGGGAAATCGCCTGATGAACCAGTTCCGCTTTTCCCGCCGCCCCGACATTGGCGACAAGATCAGGGTTTCCTTCGAATTCTTCCCGCCAAAGTCGGACGAGATGGAGGCGAGGCTGTGGGACACGGTCACCCGACTGGAGCCGCTGAAGCCGAAATTCGTCTCGGTGACCTACGGCGCCGGCGGTTCGACTCGGGAGCGCACGGCGCGCACCGTAGGCCGCATCCTGAAGGAGACCAGCCTGACGCCGGCAGCGCACATGACCTGCGTCGACGCTCCACGCCCTGAGGTCGACGCGGTGATCCAGGAATTTGCCGACATGGGCGTGAAGCGGTTCGTCGCCCTGCGCGGCGATCCGGCCGCGGGCGTCGGCACCGCCTACCGTCCGCACCCGGACGGCTATGCCAATGGCGCCGAGCTGGTCGGCGCGCTGAAGAGCGCCGGCGATTTCGACATCTCGGTCTCGGCCTATCCGGAAAAGCATCCGGAAAGCCCCGACTTCGCCACCGACATCGACATGCTGAAGCGCAAGGTCGACAATGGCGCGACGCGGGCGATCACCCAATTCTTCTTCGACAACGATCTCTACGAGCGCTATGTCGAGCGCGCGCGCCGAGCCGGCATCTACATTCCGATCGTGCCGGGCATCCTGCCGGTGCACAATTTCACCCAGGTCGCCAATTTCTCGGCACGTTGCGGCGCGCTGGTGCCGGCATGGCTGGCCGAACGTTTCGACGGCCTGCAGAACGATCCGCAGACGCATGCGTTGGTCGCGTCGGCGGTGGCGGCCGAGCAGGTGCTGGATCTGGTCGAGCGGGGCGTGGGCGATTTCCACTTCTATACGATGAACCGGGCCGACCTCGTCTTTGCCGTCTGCCACATGATCGGCATCCGCTCGCATGAGGCGGAAGTGGCTGGCTCCGCAGCCGCCTGAACCGGGTTTGAGATGCAGAAAGGCCGGGTAAAAACCCGGCCTTTCAAATTGGTTGATTATTGGGTGCTGGTCTTCCCCGTTTTTGGCGGGTTCAGGGAAGAACGCCTATAATGAGGGCGCCGATGAATGCAAACGCAGCACAGATCATCAATGCGTTGATTGGCCTCGTAAGTCCCATGACATAGCCTCCTCTTAAAGAGCTATGGCCGGAGTCTAGGGTCATTTGTGCCACAGGCAAGCGGAAAATGTGCTGCATTGCGACGCGATTGTGGAGTTTGCGACCTCATTTTCGCCGTTAGGCGTTGAAACTTCTAGGCAAAACCAGATACGAACCTGTGAATAAATTATGGCGGCTTCGTGTCGTTGGCATGTCATGGCAGCGCTACCCTGCGGATGAACAGCCGCCCGTCTATGGTAATCAGGCCAAGACCGATCAGCACCATGCCGCCGATTTCGAACAATTCCAGCCGCTCGCCGAGGAACAGGAAACCGAGCAGCATGGCACTCACCGGCACGATCAGCGTCACCAGTGAGGCGTTGGTGGCGCCGGCCGAGGCGACGAGGTTGAAATAGAGGATATAGGCGAAGGCGGTGGACAGCAGCGCCAGCGCCAGCACCGCCGCCCAGACCGGCGCCGAGGCCGAGAGCAGGCCGGCGGGACCATGCGCAAGCAGCACGACCGGGATCATGATGATGGTCGAGGCGGTCAGCTGCCCGGTGGCGATGACCGGCGAGGGCACGCCCTTGAAGGGGCGAGCGACTATCAGTGCGACGCCGTAGGACAACGATGCTCCGATCAGCGCGAATTTGGCCCAGACCGGGCCGCCGAGGCCGGCCACCAGGCCGGGGCCAATCATCACAGCCGTGCCGGCGACGCCAAGCGCAATGCCGGCCAGCTTGTTCCAGGAAAGCTTCTCGTCCGATGTCAGGGCGTTGGCGAGGATCAGCGTCCAGAACGGCGTGGTCGCATTGAGCACCGAGGCGACGCCGGCGCCAAGCTCAGTCTGGCCGGCGAAGATCAGCGAGAAAGGCACGACGTTGTTGGTGAAGGCCAGCAGGAAGAACAGTCCTGCATGAGGAAGGGCAAGGCGGAAGGACGGGCCGCGCAGGAACAGATAGAGCTGCAAAGCGAGTGCCGCGATGGCGACGCGAAACAGCACCAGCACCAGCGGGTGAAGCTCCGCCAGGGCAATGCGGGCGAAGAAAAAGGAGCCGCCCCAGATCGCGCCGAGCAGCAGAAGCTGCGACCAGTCCTTGATCGCCATCGGTCCGCGCGGTGCTGATGTCGCGGCTATTGCCATGTGATGCGTTCCCCCCGGATGGCCGAATGCAGGCAGCCAGACAGAAGCCATATCCGCTTCGCAGGCAAGAACCACCCGAAACCTGCCCGATGGGCTGTCCCCCTGACAACCCTAGCCCTGCCGTCAGGCGCACGAGACACAGAATTGTTTTCATTGGCCGCTAGCTTGGATTAATTGTGCGCAGGCTAGGTCAAGGATTCGTCCATGCAGCGATTCGAGAATGCCCGCGAGGCGGCACTGGCGCTTCGCCCGGACGATCCGGTCTACTGCTTCCGCCCGCAGGTGCTGAAGGCCGATGCCTTGCAGTTCATGGGCATGTTCCCCGGCAAGACGGCTTATGCGGTCAAGACCAATGGCGAGCAGATCGTGCTGAAGACGCTGGTCGAGGCCGGCGTCTCCGCTTTCGACGTGGCCTCGCCCGGCGAGTTCGCCGCCGTGCGCGCGGTCTCGGCCGATGCCGAGATGCTCTACATGCATCCTGTCAAGGCGCAGTCGGACATCAAGCTGGCGTTGGAGACATACGGCATCCGCGTGATTGCGCTCGACCACGAGGACGAGATCACCAAGCTGACGCGGGTGGTCAGGGCGCTCGACATCGACCCGGGCGCCGTCAGCGTGTTCGTGCGGGTGCAGACCAAAGGCCATGCAGCCTACGAGTTGTCGAAGAAGTTCGGCGCCGGGCCGGCCTACGCGGTCGAACTCGCCGAGCGGCTGAACCGCACCGGCTACAAGGTCGGGCTATGCTTCCATGTCGGCAGTCAGATCGAGGACCCCGACACCTACGAAAGGGCATTGGCCTCGGCCGACTGGGTGCGCAACCGGCTGACCTTCGACCTGGCCGGCCTCGATGTCGGCGGCGGTTTTCCGGCCGAATACGGACACGATCCCAATCGCAAGCAGGTCGCGATGCCGTCGCTCGGCCAGATCATGTCGCGGCTTTCTGGAGACCTCAAGGAATACCAGTTCGACCAGATGCCGCTGGTGGCCGAGCCGGGGCGGGTGATCGTGGCGCGCTGCCTGTCGCTGATCGTGCGGGTGCTGTTGCGCAAGGGCAAGCGGCTCTACATCAATGATGGCATCTGGGCGTCGCTGTCGGATTCATGGACCGGCAAGATCACGCTGCCGGCACGCTTCATTCCCGATCCGGCGATCCGCACGCGCAATGGCGATGAGAAGACCATCGTGCCATTCAAAGTCTGCGGCGCGACCTGCGATTCCGTCGACATATTGTCGCGGCCGTTCTGGCTGCCGGAAACCGTCGATACCGGCGACTGGATCGAGATCGGCCATATCGGCGCCTATTCGCTGTCGCTGAGAACCCGCTTCAACGGCTTCTATCCCGACACTTTCGTCGAGGTGGCGACGTCGTTCGACGAGGGCGATGCGCCGGTGGGATTGGCGAGTCTGGAGACGATGGCGGATTAAGTAGTGAGTAGTGAGTAGTGAGTAGTGAAATCGGTCCGTCACTATTCCCTACTCACAGCTTCATTCCCTATCACAGCTTCGCTAGAAGCTCCGGCGTCGGCCAGCCGTCCACGGGCAATCCCAGCCGCGTCTGCTCCTTGCGGATGGCTTCGCGGGTGTTGGTGCCCAGGATCCCGTCGACCGTGCCAACATCGTAGCCCTTGGCTTCCAGCTTGGTCTGCAAAGCCTTCATCTGCTCGTTGTTGAGCCCCGGTTCGGGATCGCGCGGGTCGATCGGTGGCGCACCGGCCAGCCGCGCGGCAAGATTGGCCGCGGTCAGCGCGTAGGTGAAGGACTGGTTCCATTCGAGATAGACGTCGAAATTGTCGTAAGTGAGGAAGGCCGGTCCCTTGCGGCCCATGGGCAGCGCCAGCCCGGCCTTCAGGCCCTTGTCGACCAGCGGCGAGCCGTCGGGATTGGTGACGCCCCACTGCGCCCACTGCGTCAGCGGCAATTTGTTGGTGCGCCCGGTCTGGTCCCATGGCATCTCGTCGGGCACGCGCACTTCCTGGATCCAGGGCTCGTCGCGCTTCCAGCCGCGCGACAGCACCTTGTTGGCCGTGGTCATGATCACGTCCGGCACGCTGCCCCGCAGGTCGATCTTGCCGTCGCCGTCGCCGTCGACGCCGCGGGCGAGATAGTCGGAAGGCAGGATTTGCGTCTGGCCGATCTCGCCAGCCCAGGCGCCGTTAACGTCGGCCGGCAGCACACCATGATCGATCAGTTCCAGTAGCGGCACCAGTTGCTGCCGGAACAACTGGGGGCGGCGACAATCATGGGAAAGCGTCACCAGCGCGCTCAGCGTATGAAAATCGCCCTGCACGGCGCCGAAATCGGTCTCCAGCGCCCAGAAGGCGGTGATGACCGGCGCCTGGACGCCGAACTGCTGGTCGGCGCGGGCGAAGATATCGGCATATTTCTTCATGTTCGCCGCGCCCTGCTTCAGCCGGTAGGCCGAGATCATCCGGTTGGAGAACTCGGTGAAGGTCTGGGTGAAGACGCCCTGCGCGCGGTCGCGCGCCAGCGCCCTCTCGTCGAAGCTGGCATCCTCGAGCGCCTCGAGACCGACAGCGCCGACACCCGCCGCCCTGGCTTCCGCAGCCACGCCCTGCTTCCAGGTTTCGAAGTCGCCGCCGCATTCCTGCGCAATCGCCGGCAAGGCCGTGGCGCACAGGAACAGCGTCGCGAGGGCTTGGGAACGCAGTCGCATCGACTTCCTTTCGACATTCATGATTCCGAGCGGCCTGGCGTGTCCATCTGGATGCGCGCCGCCCCGGAATACCGGCGGTTGCACTTTTGCCCGCCGGCCGTGTCGAAAGCAGGCGGCAGGCCCGGTGTCAACGGGTGTTCTGCCGCAGCCCTTTTCCCAGGCGGCTTGGCTGCCGTTGACACGGTGTCAGCGGGTGTTCTGCCGCAGCTCTTTCTCCGGGCGGCCTGGCTGCCGTTGACACGGTGTCAGCGGGTGTTCTGCCTCAACCATTTGTTCCAGGCGGCCTGGCTGCCGTTGAAGACGTTTATATCGGACTTGCCGGTCATGCCGGGAACGATGCCGGTTCCAGTGTACTGCCAGAAGGTGAAGGGGTGGCTGCCATATTTCTGGCGCGGGTGGCCGGCGACGGAGCGTAGCCAGTAGGGATAGCCGCGGAAGGTCGACAGCTCGTTGTCTTCAAAGAAGTCCACCGACGTATAGATGATCGGCTTTTTGCCGTAGTGCCGCTCGACGATTTCGAGGAAGGTGGTCATCTCCGCGCGCACGGTGGCCGCGTCCGGCCGCAGTCTGCAGGTTGGCGATTTCGGGTTCCATTCCATGTCCAGTACCGGCGGCATGGCCGAGGGGTCGACGGGGACATTCCGGATGAACCAGCGCGCCTGTACCGCCGCCGGAGTGCAGAAATAGAAGAAATGATAGGCGGCACGAGGAATGCCGGCGGCTTTGGTGCGCGCCCAATGCTCGTTGAAATAATCATCGAAACGGTCGCCGCCCTCCGTCGCCTTGATGAAAGCGAAGGAAATGCCGCTGGCCTTGGCGGTCGGCCAGTCGACCGAGGTCTGGTATTTTGAGACGTCGGTGCCGTGAACGGCGTAGTTCCACGGCGCGCCGCTGTCCCATTCGTGCGGCTTGGAATCGGCGAAGCGGGGCGCACGCGCCGCAACCGTGGGGGCGCTGGATGGCGACAGTGGCGACAGATCCTCCACGGTCGAGCAGGCGCCCAGCAGCGTCAGCATGAAAAGAACCGCGAGACGACGCATCACAACTCCCGAGCCGGTTTCAGCCGGTCGCTGATGGGTCTGTAACTGATGGCCGGCGCTTGGTCTGGCCCCCGCCGGACGACAGCCCCACTCCATCGCCCGGTATCTTCAAAGCGCGCATTTTTCGGCGCGCTTCAACTATTTGTCTTCGTGCCGTGACCCCAAAAACGCGGCGCGCTCTTGGGCGACATGCATCTGTGATCGCCGATCATGGTTGATATCTGGTTGACGGCGCTCGACAACAGCCCTGATTTTGCGGAAGCAATGGCGGCAAATCGATGACATGGATCGAGCCTTCATTCGGGGGATGGGAAAGATGCGGATCATTGCCAAGATCGTCAAATGGCTGCTCGGCCTGGTGGTGCTGGCGGTCGTGGCGCTGTTCGGGTGGCTCTATTTCGCGCCGCCCGAACTGATCCGGGTTGGCTCGGGCTATTCGGCAAAGATCGTCTGCTCCAACGTTTTCATCGCCGGACGCGACGCCAACGAGGTGCTTGCCATTGACGTGCAGGCGCCCGGTCATCCCTTGCTCAAGCTGATGCGGGTCTCGGTCGACAAGAACCGGGGCACAGTCTCCGCCGGCCTGCTTGGCTTCCTCGGCAAGAGCATCGCGGTTTCCCGCGACGGGCTGGGCTGCGCCTCGGTTCCCGATGGCGATGTCGGCAAGGCGCGGCGCACGGCGATCCATGTCGAACCCTCGGCGGTAGGACAGGACGCGCTGTGGCCGGAAGGCGAGCGGGTCGAAGCCTCGCAGAACCCGGAGGTGGCGAAGATCGTCGACGATGCCACCATGACAGGCGCCGGCATGCGCGCCGTGGTGGTGCTCAAGAACGGCCGCGTCGTGGCGGAACGCTATGGCGATGGTTTTTCCGCCCGGACGCCGTTGCTCGGCTGGTCGATGACCAAGACGGTCAATGCCGCCATAGTCGGCACGCTTGTCAAGGACGGCAAGATGGCGATGACCAACCAGGGCCTTTTCGCGCCCTGGAAGGCCGATGGCCGCGCCGCGATCAGCCTTGCCGACATGATGGCGATGTCGAGCGGGCTGGAATTCAACGAGGACTATGGCGACGTCGCCGATGTGACACGCATGCTCTATCTCGAACCCGACATGGCGGGTTTTGCCGAAGCCAAGCCGCTTACCGGCGAAGTGGGCAAGGTGTTCTCCTATTCGAGCGGAACGGCGGTGATGCTGTCACGGCTCTGGCAGGATGCGGTCGGCGACAAGGCCAAGGCGTTGACGTGGCCGCGCACGGCGCTTTTCGAGCCGCTGGGCATGCACAGCGCGGTGCTCGAGACCGACGAGCAGGGCACATTCGTCGGCTCATCCTATCTCTACGCCACCGGCCATGACTGGGCCCGCTTCGGCCAGTTCCTGCTGCAGGGCGGGGTCTGGAACGGCAACCAGATATTGCCGGCCGGTTTCGTCGACTGGATGCGCGAGCCGGCGTCGACCTCGAAAGTCTACGGCAAAGGGCAGGTGTGGATCGAGGCGCCGGGCGACGAGGAAAATCCCGGTGCCGGCGTGGTGGCCGGCCTGCCCAAGGACACCTACTGGATGGAAGGTCATGACGGGCAGACCGTCGCCATCATTCCTTCCGAGCAACTGGTGGTGGTGCGGCTCGGCCTGACGCCGGCCAAGCTCGGCTATCGCCCGCAGACGATGGTGGGGGCGCTGGTGAAGGCGCTGCGCTAGCCGGTCAGCTGCTCGGCCGGACCACCGCCAGCCAGGCGTAGCCACGATAAAGTGTGCGGAAACGGAAGGTTGCGCCGGTTTTTCGCGATTCCGATTCCAGTACCTCGCGCAGCGTTTCACGCGGCGCGACGTGGAATTTTCTGAGCCAGCCGCGAAGCAGGGTCCGAAACCAGTCCGGCAGGCCTTCCTGCTGGCCGAAGTCGACGATGTGCAGGGAACCACCCGGAGCGAGCGTCGTCAGCGCGGCGGAGACCGTCTTTTCCCAGTCGGGGATCATCGACAGTGAATAGGACACGAAGACACGGTCGAAGCTGTCGCGGCCAAACAGTGCCTTTACGTCGAAGTCCGTGGCGTCGCCCCTTGCCAGCATGACGCGATCGGACATGCCTTCGCGGGCAATCGCGGTGCCGGCGGTCTCCAGCATCTCTGCCGAGATGTCGAGGCCGAAGAAGCGCGCGCCGGGATAGCTGCGGGCGGCGAGGATGATGTTGCGCCCGGTGCCGCAGCCGAGCTCCAGCACCGTGCCACCCGGGGGAACGTCCAGCCCTGATATCAGCCGGTCGCGGCCAAGCAGATAGTATTTGCGGGTCAGGTCGTAGATGTGGCGCTGCCAGCGGTAGACGCCGTCCATCAGTTCGGCGTGGCTGGCAGGCAGCTCGGTCGTGCTCATCAGGCGCGCTTCACGTAGAGATGAAAGCCGCCATAGATTGCCGAGCGGTCGCGGGCCGAGAATTCGCGCGAGGCGTCGCTCTCGTAGCTCCATTGGTCGAGCAGGGAAGCGGAGACACGGCCCGGAAGCAGACTTGGCTCGGCCGCGGTGCGGAAGACGACGCGAGCGCCGGCGGAGGCGGTGCGGGTGATTTCCGACCACAGCGCATTGAGCTGGTCGTCTGTCATCCAGTCCTGCGCATCGAGCAGGATGAACCGGTCGACCGCTCCGGCGTCCTTGCCTGCCAGAAATTCGATCAGATTGGCATGGTGGATGGCGACGCGGTCGACGTTACCGCGGATGGTCTCGTAGTTCTGCTTTTCAAGATAGGCGGGCAGGGCGGCTTCGCCGGGTTCAGGGTAGCGCCGGGCAAAGGCCTGCCAGGCGAAATAATTGTTTTTCAATGGAAAATCGCATGCGAGCTTCTCCAACCGGGCTTTCAGCACGCTGGCCATGGTGCCGTCGCCGGAGGTGATCAGGGAATCGTACTGCGCCGGTGGGATGCCGAGGCCGAACAGCGAGGCCTTGCGCGAAGTCGCCCATTTCAAGAGTTTCTTGTCAAACACCGGCGCCAGCTCCTCGTTGAAGAAGCGGCGCTGCTCGCCGATGTTCCTGGCTTCCATTATGCCGGCAGGGTCGACGCCGAAGAATTTCGCCGTGCGGTGGCCCATGGCGATGAACAGGCCAAGCAGGCCGGTCTGGTAGAAATTACGGTCGAAAACGGCGATGCGCCTGATACCGTGCCAGTTGCGGCGCTCCCAGTAGTGGCGGCTGACCGGGTCGAGGTGCGGTGCGATGAAGCGGTCGTAAGCCTGCGAATTGTGGCTGGTGCCGGCGGCGCCGAAGAAGCGGAACAGGTCGCCCTGCGATGGCAGGTGGCGCACGGCCTCCAGCTTCATGCGGTTCAAGGCAATGTGAGCGGCGTTGAGATCGACGGCGTCGATCCTGGCCGGCGATCGGGTGAGATAGGCCAGGATATTGCAACCGCCGGAGGCAATGGTGACGACGCGGTGGCCTTCGCCAAGCTGCATTGCGTCCATGTCGACATCGGGATCTTCCCAGATCTGCGGGTAGACCAGGCCCGAAAACAGGAAGGCGAACAGCCGTTCGGAAATTCCGGCCTTCGACAGGGGACGGTTCTGGTAGACCGCTTTTCCAACTTCCTTGCCGCGGCGAAAGATCAGATCTGCGGAAACGTCCGTCATGGCAAGTTGATTCCCCATTTGCTTTGCCGCAAGCGGGTAACGCCCGGCGATGACAGGTGGATGACAGCGATCCGCACAGGGGAGCGCAAGGCTGTTTCACCCTTGGGCAGGCACCCCAAGGGGAGGATGCGAGCGATGTTACATGCGGAAACGCATCGTTACGAAACCCATGGCTGAGTGATGCATTTCCTTCTCGACCGTTCACTGCAACGTGAGCGTGTGTTGAAGGAGAGATATCATGAAAAAACTCATTCTTGCGTCGGTGTCCGCCCTTGCGCTGCTCGGCGTCGCTGCATGCAGCGACAGCGGCACGGGGACGGATAACACCACCACCCAGAGCACCAATCCGCCGGCCGAGCAGCCGATGAAACCCGCGGCGCCCGCGGATAATTCGACCAAGCCTGCCGAGCCGGCTCCGGCAACGCCCGCTCCTGCGCCCGCGCAGTAGTCCATTAGTACCTGTGTTCTGGTGAGGGCCGGCGTCTTGCCGGCCCTTCGCCCAGGCGGGTAGCGGCTCCCGCACGAGACCGATCGTCGTCGAGGTATGATGCCGGCGTTATTGGCTTGATAGCGGGGACCGGTTGGCTCTAAGAAGCGGCCATGTCGATTTGGGACCGCCTCGGCGACTTCATCACGCGGATTTCGTCTTCAGCCTCGTCGGGCGTCGCCGACGTGGTCGAGGCCGTGCGGACGGTTTTTTCCGGCGATGCGGATCTGCGCCGCCGCGTTGCCTTCTCCGTGGCGATGATCGCGCTCTCGGCCAAGATGGCCAAGGCCGACGGGGTTGTCACCCAGGACGAGATACGCGCCTTCCAGGAAATATTCGAGGTGCCGCCAAAGGAGACGCGCAATGTGGCGCGGCTCTACGATCTGGCCAAACGTGACGTTGCCGGCTTCGAGACTTATGCCGAGCGCATGGCGCAGCTTTGCGGCTCCGGCCATTCGAACTGCATGATGCTGGAGGATATACTCGACGGCCTGTTCCACATCGCCAAGGCCGACGGGCTGATCCATGAGCGTGAAGGCCAGTTTCTGCACCGCATCGCCGAAATCTTCCGCATAGACGAGGTGCACTACGAGGCGATCCTTGCCAGGCACGTCAATCTTGGTGCGGCCGACCCCTATGTCGTGCTCGGCATCGAGCGCGGCAAGCCGTTCGAGGAGGTCAGGAAACGCTACCGCAAGCTGGTTTCCGACAATCATCCGGACCGGCTGATCGCGCGTGGCCTGCCGCAGGAATTCATCAAGATCGCGACGACGAGGCTCGCGGCGATCAACACCGCCTATGAGATGATCGAGCGGGGCCTGCGGCACGCATGAGCGGCTTCCTGCCCGACGAGCCGAGCGCCGAGGTCAGGGTATCGCCGAATTTCGGGCCACGGCGCGAGACGCTGAAGCCCGACATGATCGTGCTGCACTATACCGGCATGCCGACAGGCGCCGGGGCCGAGGCGTGGCTATGCGATCCTGCCAGCGAGGTCTCCTCGCATTATCTGGTGCATGAGAATGGACATATCGTGCAGATGGTCCGGGAAAGCGACCGCGCTTGGCACGCTGGCAAGAGTTCGTGGTTCGGACGCACCGACATCAACTCCTGTTCCGTCGGCATCGAGATCGTCAACCCGGGGCATTCATTCGGTTATCCCGGTTTTCCCAAGCGACAGATCGATGCCGTGATCGGCTTGTGTGCCGGAATAGCCAGCCGGCATGCGATTGCCCCCCAGCGGGTGCTGGCGCACTCCGACGTGGCGCCGGGGCGCAAGATCGACCCTGGCGAGAAATTTCCCTGGCGGGCCCTGTTCGAGGCCGGCGTCGGCCACTTCGTGGCGGCAGCACCGATCAGGCGCGGCGCCGTGCTGAAGGCCGGCGACGCCGGCGCCGATGTCGAGGCGCTGCAATCGATGCTGGCGCTTTACGGCTATGGGGTCGAAATATCGGGTGTTTTCGACCAGCAGACGCGGGTCGTGGTCCAGGCTTTCCAGCGTCATTTTCGGCCACGTCGGATCGATGGAGCGGCGGACGGATCGACGATGCGCACGCTTCAACGGCTGCTCGCTTCCCACCCAACTTGACCTTGGGTCAGGATGCCGTCCAAGTAATGCTTTTCCGACATTAAGTTACAATCTGTCACTTAAAGTGACTTGCTTCGCCTTCATTGCGCGCAATTCGGGCCTCAAAGGGCGATCCGTACAGTTTGTCGGATGTCTAACCCCCCGGATGATCCGACATTAATCAAGCAATGCCGCGCGGAGATCTTCGCGCGTTCAGACAGAACAGGATCACATGCAGAAATTGACCGTTGTAACGGCAGCTCTTGCTGCCGGCGTAGTGACTTTTGCCTTCGGGGCGGCAAGCGCCGCGCCGCTGAGCCCACGGGCCGACCAGGGGCTCGTCGCAGCGACCGCCAAGGGCAAGGCCATTTCGGCCAAAAGCAGCAAGGATGTGAAGGCGGCGAAGCGGTCTTCCGCGAAAGTGGAGAAGGCGAACTGGACCAAGGCCAAGAAGCCGAGCACGAGACAGAAGACCAGGCGAGGCCGCAAGACCGTCGATAAAACGACGACGGCATCGATCGGGATCAAGGAAGCAGTGGCCTCGACGGCAGCGGTGGCCAGTGGCGATCAGTATTCGGCCATCGTGGCGCGTTACGCCGCAAGCTATGGCGTACCGGCGTCGCTCGCTCACGCTGTGATCAAGATCGAGAGCAACTACCGGCCGAACCTCGTCGGCGGCGCCGGCGAAATCGGCTTGATGCAGATCAAGCCGGCGACGGCGCGGATGATGGGCTATAGCGGCTCGGCCAACGGGCTCTTCAATCCGGACACCAATATCAAATACGGCATGAAGTATCTTGCCATGGCGCGGGATCTCGGCGGCGGCACGACCTGCGGCACGATCCTGAAATACAATGCCGGCCACGGCGCCACCCGGATGAACCCGGTCTCAGCCGCCTATTGCAGCAAGGTCAAGGTGCAACTGGCGGCTGTCGGGTCGCCGGCGTGACAAGAACCGGTCGTAACCGGCTTTTTTGGTTGCGTTTTGTGGCGTGAACCCCTTTATACGCCTGGCCAGCTGGCTGGGCGGCCGCACCAGCAAAAGCCGAAAGGCCGCGGGTGAGGAAAGTCCGGGCTCCATGGAGACACGGTGCCGGCTAATGGCCGGCGGGGGCGACCCCAGGGAAAGTGCCACAGAAAGCAAACCGCCACGACTTGGCTTTGCCGGGTCGGGGCAAGGGTGAAAGGGTGGAGTAAGAGCCCACCGCGCGACTGGCAACAGGAGCGGCACGGTAAACCCCACCGGGAGCAAGACCGAATAGGGGCGGTGCGAGGGGAAACCCTCGAGGGCTGTTTCCGGCTCACCGTCCGGGTAGGTTGCGTGAGGCGCATGGCAATATGCGCCCAAGATGAATGGCCGCCACGTTCTCGCGCCGCAAGGGGCGAGGGCCATACAGAACCCGGCTTACAGGCCAGCTGGCAATTTTTCTCCGAAAGAAGCCTTTGCGATCAGCAGGTTGCGTCCTCGGGCGCGCCTGTTGATTCAACGGCTTTTTGTTGCCTGCCAATCCGCATCCACGGTCGCGGGGACTTTCTTGAATTCGGTACGATTAATCGTACCATGCTTCAGCAAGTGGATGAGGAGCTGGTCATGGGACAGGTCGACGAACGCAGCATCACCCTCTCGCCGGAACTTGCAGCGGCGGTCGACGATGTGGTCGCCGCTGGTGAATATGCTTCGGCTAGCGAGGTGATCCGTGATGCGCTCCGGCAATGGAAGGATCGGCGCGATCTGCTCGGCTATACCCTCGAGGAGCTGCGCAGGCTGGTGCAGGAAGGCATTGACAGCGGGCCGGCGTTGGACGGACCGCCAATCGTGGATCGACTGCGGGCCAAATATCTGAAAATGGCTGGTTCCAAAGGCTTTCACGAGTGAAATACCGCCTGCTTCCCAAAGCAGTGGTCGACCTCGAGAATATCGGTGAAGGCGGTGGGATCTGCTGACTTTGCACCCCCTCTCGGGCGCGCCGCGGGACGACATCGCACCCGGTACCCGACATCTGATCGTCGGCAATTATCTCACCTTGTACCGTGTAGAGGACGATGCGATCGAAATCCTTCGCGTGCTGCACGGCCATCGCAACTTCGAAACCGACGACCTAACCGATTTGTCAGTCGCCGATCCTGTCTAGCGACGCCTCGATCGCCGCCCAAAGCTCTTCAACTGGTTCGCAGCCTACCGAAAGGCGTACGAAGCCGGCGGACACCGCGTCGCCTCTCTTCGACCTTCGCTCCGCAGAGGTGTGGACGCCGCCGAAGGACGTCGCGGCCTGCATCAGTTCGCAGTTGTTGATGAATTCCTCGGCCTTCTGTTCCGAAGCGAGTTCGAAGGAAACAAGAAAGCCGAAGCGTTCCATCTGGGCGCGGGCAAGGTTGTGCGAAGGATCGCCTTCCAGGCCGGGATAGCGCAGGCCCGTGATCGCCCGGTGACCTTGCAGGCGCCGCGCGATCACTTCCGCCGAGGAGCACATGCGGTCAAAGCGCACATCGAGCGTTTCGAGGCCGCGATGCACAAGCCACGCTTCGAACGGCCCTGGAATGCCGCCGGACGTTTCGCGCCAATCCGTCACCGCGGCGATGATGTCGGCGTTGCGGCACGCGACATGGCCGAACAGCACGTCGGAGTGGCCGTTGGGCGCCTTGGTGTCCGCGGCGACGACGATATCGGCGCCATGGTCGAGCGGGCGCTGGCCGAAGGGCGTCATCGTCGTGTTGTCGACAACGAGCAGCGCGCCCGCTTTGTGTGCGGCCGCGGCGACCGCCGCAATGTCGCATATGTCCAGCCCCGGATTAGCGGGCGTCTCTACGAACGCCAGACGATAGCCTTCGAAACCGCCATCAAGGAAGGTCGAGGTTGGCCTCACATCGTAGGCAATGCCGAGTGGTTTCAGGAAGCGTTCGGCCAGTGCCCTTGTCGTGTGATAGCCATCCGAAGGCAGAAGAATGCGGTCGCCGGTCTTGAGGACAGCGAAAAATGCCGCCGAAATCGCCGCCATTCCGGAAGGAAAGGCGACGCAGGGCGCATCTTCCAGATGCGCCAGCATATGCTCTACCGCATCCCAGGTCGGATTGCTGAAACGACCATACTGGTTGAAGCCCGTGGCGTCGCCCGGCGCGTGAAAAATGGCGGCCATGGTGAGTGGCAGCGGGATGGAATCGCCGACGGCAAGTGCGTTGCGACGGAGGTGGGCAAGAGCCGCGGCGCGCGACCGTGCTGTTTCAGACATCGACATTCCAACCCTCTTGGTGACCCTGGACGTGTGGTGAGACGCTATGCCCGGCAACAGCTCGCGACAAGGCGCGTCCGGTTGGGCCAGGCGGCTCTAAACGCTTCGTTAGGCTTAATGATCCATAAAGACGAGACGTGTTTTCAAAGCCGCTTCTATCGGTCGCGACTGCATGTTGTGAAGCCTATTCCCGTTGACGCCCATAGTGCCCCATGATATCCCATACCGATACCAAAGCCTTCGTTCCGTGTCAGGGTGAAGCGTACGCCAATCGGGCAGTCGCGGCGGCTGCGCGTTTGCTGGTTTTCGCCCCTGTCACGGTGGCGGGTTCAGGGCAGGGAACGCGTAGCGGTGGCGCGTGCAACACGACGAAGAGGGGTGCGGCGGCGCAAGCTGCTGTGACGTGGGATGGACCGGTTTCTTTCGAACACGGTGAGCAGGATCGATGCGAAGGGGCGGGTGTCCGTTCCTGCGCATTTTCGCGCCGTCGTTCAGAAACGCGGCTATTCGGATCTCTACGCACTGCGCTGCCTGGATCTGCCGGCCATGGATGTCGGCGGGCCCGATCTGCTCGACCGCTACGAGCAGCGCATCGCGCTCGAGGATCCGTTCCAGCAGACGGCGGACGACATGTCGTTCTTCTGCCATGGCGACGGAACATTCCTGAAGCTGGACCAGGATGGTCGCATCACGATCAGCGATTTCATCCGCGAGCATGCCGGCCTTTCGGCCGAAGTAGCCTTTGTCGGGCGGGGCAATTTTTTTCAGATCTGGGAGCCGGGACGGCTTGCGGCCTATGGAGCGCAAGCGCGGGCCCGGCTTTTGCAGCTTCGGCAGGGGACGAAGCCTGGGGAGCGACCGGAATGACGGTGGGCCACGGCGATGATATCAACGCCGTTGGCGGACCGGCCCGCCACATTCCGGTCCTCCTTGCCGAAGTGTTGCAGGCGCTCTCGCCGGCGGAAAGGGACGTCATCGTCGACGGCACGTTCGGCGCTGGCGGCTACACCAGGGCCATCCTGGCGGCCGGCGCGTCCGTGGTTGCCATCGACCGCGATCCGGATGCCATAGCGGCCGGTCGCGATCTCGAAGCGCAATCGGGCGGCCGCCTGAGACTGGTGCAGGCGCCGTTCTCGACGCTGGACCAGCAAGTCGAAAGTGCCGACGGTGTCGTGCTCGACATCGGCGTTTCCTCGATGCAGCTCGACCAGGCGGAGCGCGGGTTTTCGTTCCGCACCGATGGGCCTCTCGACATGCGCATGGCGCAGGCGGGCCTCAGCGCCGCAGATGTCGTCAACAACTTCAAGCCGGGCGACCTTGCCCGCATCTTCGGCTTCCTCGGGGAGGAGCGCCACGCCGGGCGCATCGCGCGCATGATCGAAGCGCGTCGCGAAAAGCGTCCATTCGAGCGCACGCTGGAGCTTGCCGACGCCATCGAGACGCATATCGGCCGGGCGCCGAAGGACAAGATCCATCCCGCCACGCGCGTCTTTCAAGCGTTGCGCATCTTTGTCAATGACGAGCTCGGCGAGTTGGCCAAGGCGCTGTTCGCCACCGAGCGGGCGCTGAAGCCGGGCGGACGGCTTGCAGTGGTGACATTCCATTCGCTGGAGGACCGCATCGTCAAGCGCTTCATTGCCGATCGCTCCGACGCCGCGAGCGGCTCGCGCCACATGCCGGAGGCACGGGCACGCAGCGCCACCTTCAGCAAGTCCGGCGGCGGCGTGACACCGGGTGATGCCGAGACTGCGGCCAACCCGCGCGCCCGCTCGGCAAGGCTGCGCGCCGCCATCCGCACCGATGCGCCGGCGCGTGCTGGCGATTTTTCGATTTTCGGCCTTCCAAAACTTCCCGGCCCAAAACTTCCTGGCATCGAGCGGCCGGGGGAGAGGTAGCACGTGTTTCGTTCCAGCGACATCGTCCTCATCGCCGTCATGGTCTCGGCGGCGGCCCTGACCTACAAAACCAAGCGCGAGGCCGAGGACCAATTGGCAGCCGTGCAGAAGATTCATGCTGAGATACGCTACGAGGAGGACACGATCGACCTGCTCAAGGCCGACTGGAGCCTGCTCACCCAGCCATCGCGGCTACAGAAGCTCGCCGAACTCTACAAGTCGCAGCTTGAACTGGAGCCGGTCAGCGCGCACCAGATCGTCGGCCTCGGCGACCTGCCGGCCAAAGCCCTCGACATCCAGGACATCCTGAACGGGCGCCAAGGCGGCATGGCAGACAATTCCGGCCACACCCCCTCGGACGGCAAGGATCCCATCGTGACCGGAGGCATCGCCCAATGATCGGCAAACTGCTGAAACGTCGCCCCAGGGCCAGCGAGGACGGTTCGATCGTGGTCGATGGCGCCCGCAAGGCGACCGGAGGCAAGGGCAAGGCGCGCATCGTCATGACGATGGCGGTGTTCTTCGGTATCTTCTCGATCATTTCCGGGCGGCTGGTCTATCTCGGCTTCCAGACCCCCGACATGTCAGGCGGCCCGCAGAGCCGGGTGACGGCCTCGCGGCCCGACATTGTCGACCGCAACGGCGAGGTGCTGGCGACGGACATCAAGACGGCATCGCTGTTTGCAGAGCCGCGCCGCATCGTCGACGCCGACGAGGCGATCGAAAAGCTGTCGACGGTGCTGCCGGAGATCGATTACGAGCAGACCTACCATAAGCTGAAGAGCGGCGCCGGCTTCGTCTGGCTGCAGCGGCAGCTGACGCCCAAGCAGCAGGCCGACATCATGCAGCTCGGCATTCCCGGTTTCGGCTTCCGCACCGAGAAGCGCCGTTTCTATCCGAGCGGGGAAACCTCATCTTACATTGTCGGCCTGACCAATATCGACAATCAAGGCATTTCCGGCATGGAGAAATATATCGATGAGCAGGGCCTGAGCGACCTGCAGGCGTCGGGCCTGGCGGTGGCCAAGGATCTCAAGCCGGTGAAGCTCTCGATCGATCTGCGCGTCCAGCATGTGGTCCGCGACGAGATTGCCGCCGGCCTGGAGCGCTATCGGGCCATGGGCGCGGGCGCCGTCGTGCTCAACGTCAAGACCGGCGAAGTGGTGGCCATGGCCTCGGTGCCGGATTTTGATCCGAACAATCCCTACAATGCACAAGACAAGGACCGGCTGAACCGGATGTCGGCGGGACTCTATGAGATGGGCTCGACCTTCAAGAGCTTCACATCAGCCATGGCGCTCGATTCCGGCAAGGCGACGATGGCGAGCCGCTTCGACGCTTCGCATCCAATCCGGGTTGGGCATCAGGCCATTCACGATTTCCACGGCAAGAACCGTGTGCTGTCGTTGCCGGAGGTGTTCCTCTATTCGTCCAACATCGGGTCGGCCAGGGAGGCCGAACTGGTCGGCATCGAGGCGCATCGCGAATTCCTGCATCGTCTTGGCATCTTGGACAAGATGCAGACCGAACTGCCGGAAGTCGCCCGTCCGACTGAACCGAAGGTCTGGAAACAGGTCAACTCGTTCACCATCGCCTTCGGTCATGGCGTGTCGACAACGCCGTTGCAGGCGGCTGTGGGCTGCGCGGCGCTGATCAATGGCGGATATCTGATGGAGCCGACATTCCTGGTCCGCAGCCAGCAGGACGCGATGGCGGCGGCCAAGAAAGTGGTAGCCGACAAAACGGTCAAGGGCATGCGCTATCTCTATATGCTCAACGCCGAGAAGGGCTCGGCCAGAAATGCCAGGGTTCCCGGCTACCGCGTTGGCGGCAAGACCGGAACAGCCGAGAAGGTCATCAATGGCCGCTACTCGAAGGAGTTGAATTTCAATACGTTCGTCGCCGCATTCCCAATGGACGATCCGCAATATCTCGTGTTTACGATTGCCGATGCTCCGCACCCGGAAAAGCCGGGCATGACGGACGTCGCGGCCGCGAATGCCGGGGTCATGGCCGGCAATATCATCAGGCGTTCTGCGGCCATGCTTGGCGTGAAGCCAGATTTCAGCCATGAAAATGGTGCAACGCTGGTTTCCTATCAATGATTCTCAGGGCGCGCCGGCAACTGCGCGCTATTTTGTTGCGGTGAACGGAACTCGATGAAGCTCAAAAATCTAACCGGTATCCTGCCAGTCGAAGGAACAGCTTCCGCCGATCTGGAGGTTACCGGCATCTCGTCGGATTCCCGCCAGGTAAAACCCGGTGTCGTCTTTTTCGCGCTCGCTGGAAGCAAGGCGGATGGCACCGCCTATGCCGCGGACGCCGCCGCACGAGGGGCTGCCGCGATCGTCGCGGGCAAGGACAACGCCCTTGGCGGACTGCCGGTTCCAGTGTTGGCCGTCGATGACCCGCGCCTGGCGCTGGCCCTGAGCGCGGCCCGTTATTTCGGCAAACAGCCGCAGACGATGGTGGCGGTCACCGGCACCAGCGGCAAGACCTCGGTCGCCGCTTTCGTCAGGCAGATCTGGGAGCAGGCCGGCTTTGCGGTGGCCTCGATCGGCACCACCGGCGTGGTGGCGCCGGGCCGCAACGATTATGGCTCGCTGACGACGCCAGATCCGGTCGCCTTGCATCAGCTGTTGCGTGAACTGGCGGACGCCGGCGTCACCCATGCCTCCATGGAGGCCTCCAGCCATGGTCTCGACCAGCGCCGTCTCGACGGTGTCAGGCTGGCCGCCGGCGGCTTCACCAATCTCGGCCGCGACCACATGGACTACCATCCGACGGTCGAGGACTATCACCGAGCCAAGCTGCGTCTGTTCGACGCGCTGCTGCCGAAGGGCGCGCCGGCCGTGATCTTCGCCGACGATCCGTGGTCGGCGCCAACCATCCAGGCGGCGAAGGCCGCAAGGCTCGACGTGCTGACGGTCGGCCGCCATGGCGATTTCCTGACGCTGAAGCGGGTCGAGCATGAGCGCCACCGCCAGCGTGCCGAGGTCGAGGCCGACGGGATGCTCTACGAGATCGACCTGCCGCTGGCCGGCGATTTCCAGATAGCCAACGCGCTGGTTTCGGCCGGTCTTGCCATCTCCACGGGAACGCCAGTCGCCAAGGCCTTGAAGGCATTGGAGAAACTCAAGGGCGCGCCGGGCCGACTCGACCTTGTCGGGACCACTGCAAATGGTGCGCCGGTCTATGTCGATTATGCGCATAAGCCTGACGCGCTGGAAAACGTGCTTGCCTCGGTACGCCCGTTCACCACCGGCCGGATCATCGTCGTGTTCGGCTGCGGCGGCGACCGTGATCGCGGCAAACGGCCGATCATGGGCGAGATCGCGACGCGGCTCGCCGACGTCGTCATCGTCACCGACGACAATCCGCGCTCGGAAGTGCCGGAGACGATCCGGGCCGCGATTCTTGCCGCCGCTCCCGGCGCGATCGAGATCGGTGACCGGCGCGCGGCGATCCACGAGGCCGTCGCCATGTTGCATGCCGGGGACACGCTGATCGTGGCCGGCAAGGGCCATGAGGAAGGCCAGACGATCGGCACCGAGACCCTGCATTTCTCCGACCACGAGGAAGTCCGTGCCGCGCTGCTGGAGCGTGCCGCATGAATTTGCTGTGGACATCCGAGGCGCTGGTCGCCGCGATGGACGGACGACCGATCGGGCCGATGCCGGACGGCATATCGGGCATTTCGATCGACAGCCGCAGCCTTCAGCCGGGCGACGCCTTCTTCGCCATCAAGGGCGAGGCGATGGACGGCCATGATTTCGCGACCGCCGCCATCAAAGCCGGAGCCGGCGTGCTGGTCGTGGCCGAAGGCAAGCTGCCGTCGCTTGGCCGGCTGACGGCGCCGATGATCGTCGTCGAGGACGTGCTGGTAGCGCTGGAAAAGCTCGGTGTCGCATCGCGCGACCGTTCCCAGGCCAAGACCATCGCGGTGACCGGTTCGGCGGGCAAGACGACTACCAAGGAAGCGCTGCGCCACGTGCTGTCGGCGGTCGGCAAGGTGCATGCCTCGGCGCAGTCGTTCAACAACCATTGGGGCGTGCCGCTCACCTTGGCGCGCATGCCGGCCGATTGCGACTATGCCGTGTTCGAGATCGGCATGAACCATCCCGACGAGATCAGGCCGCTGGTCAAGATGGTAAGACCGCATGTCGCCATCGTCACCATGATCGCGGCGGCGCATCTCGGCTTCTTCCGCAATCTGGACGAGATCGCCAAGGCGAAGGCCGAGATTTTCGAAGGGCTGGAACCCGGCGGCGCGGCGATCCTCAACCGCGACGACGCGCGTTTCAAGCTTCTCGACAAGATGGCGCACGCCGCCGGCGTCGAGCATGTCTATGGGTTCGGCGAGAACGCGCGCTCAACCTTCAGACTGGTCAAATGCGAGATCCATGCCGATCATTCCGACATTGCCGCCAGGATCGGCGGTCACGAGGTGACGGCTCGCATCGGCGCGCCCGGCCGCCACATGGTGCAGAACATTCTGGCGGTCCTCGGCGCGGCCCGTCTGGTCGGTGCCGATCTCGACAAAGTTGCCCTGGCGCTGGCCGATCTCTCGGCCGAGCGCGGCCGTGGCAAACGCCATGTGCTGCGTCATCCCGGGGGCTCGACTTCGAGCCATCCCGGTGGACCGATCACGCTGATCGACGAAAGCTACAACGCCAACCCCGCCTCGATGGCGGCCGCCATGGCGCTGCTCAACGCGACGCCGGTGACGGGCGAAGGCCGCCGCATCGCCGTGCTGGGCGATATGCTGGAGCTCGGCGAGCATTCGGCCAAGCTGCATGCTGCACTTGCCGGTCTTATCGTCGGCACCGGCACGCAGACCGTTTTTCTCGGCGGTCCGGAGATGCGGGCGCTGGCGGAAGCTCTGCCGGGCGAGATCAGAACGGAATACCGCGCCAACGTCGAGGAATTGAAGCCGGTGCTGTTTGCCGCACTGAAGCCAGGCGACGTGGTGATGATCAAATCGTCGAAGGGCATCGGCTTTGCAAAGCTGGTCGATGCGTTGCTGGGCAAGTTCCCGGCTGAAGCGACAATCGGCAAACAGACCTAAGGTCAAGTCGGGGACGAAAAAGCGCATGTTCACACTGCTCGTCGATTTCGCGGACAAGATCTCGGTCTTCAATGTCTTCCGCTACATCACCTTCCGCACCGGCGGGGCGTTGATCACCTCGGCGCTGATCGTCTTCATCTTCGGGCCGACCATCATCAATTCGCTCAGGCTGCGCCAGGGCAAGGGCCAACCGATCCGCGCCGACGGGCCGCAGACGCATTTCAAGAAGGCCGGCACGCCGACCATGGGCGGACTGATGATCCTGTCCGGCATCATCGGCTCATCGCTTTTGTGGGCCAATCTGTCGAGCATCTATGTCTGGGTGGTGCTGCTGGTGACGCTGGGCTTCGGCTCGATCGGCTTCTACGACGATTATCTGAAGGTGACGAAACAGTCGCATCTCGGCTTTTCCGGCAAGGCGCGGCTGGCACTCGAATTCGTCATCGCCGGCATCGCCGCCTGGGCGATCATGCATAACGGCCAGGCGCCGTTCTCTTCGTCGCTGACATTCCCCTTCGCCAAGGAATTCCTGATCAATCTCGGCTGGTTCTTCGTTCCGTTCTCCTGCTTCGTCATCGTGGGAGCGGGCAATGCGGTGAACCTCACCGACGGCCTGGATGGCCTGGCGATCGTGCCGATCATGATCGCGGCGGCGTCCTTCGGCGTCATTGCCTATCTCTCCGGCAATGCCGTGTTCGCTGAATATCTGCAGATCCATTTCGTGCCCGGTACCGGCGAACTGGCCGTGGTGCTTGGCGCGGTCATCGGCGCCGGCCTCGGCTTTCTCTGGTTCAACGCGCCGCCGGCGGCGATCTTCATGGGCGACACCGGTTCGCTGGCCATGGGCGGGCTGATCGGCACCGTTGCGGTCGCCACCAAGCACGAGATCGTGCTGGTCATCGTCGGCGGGCTGTTCGTGGTCGAGATCCTGTCCGTCATCATCCAGGTCGGCTACTTCAAGATGACCGGCAAGCGTGTGTTCCTGATGGCGCCGATCCACCATCACTTCGAAAAACTCGGCTGGACCGAAAGCCAGGTGGTGATCCGTTTCTGGATCATCGCCGTCATCCTGGCGCTGGTCGGCCTTTCCACCCTCAAGCTCAGATAGGCCTCCCGTGATTCCCGCCGCATCTTTCGCAGGCAAGCGTGTTTCGCTCTTCGGGCTCGGCGGCTCGGGGATCGCGACCGCGCGCGCGCTGATCGAGGGCGGGGCCGAGGTGCTGGCTTGGGACGACAATCCCGACAGTGTCGCCAAGGCGGCGGCCGACGGGATTTCAACCGGCGACCTGCGCGCAGCCGACTGGGCCCGGTTTTCCGCTTTCGTGCTGTCGCCCGGCGTGCCGCTGACGCATCCCAAGCCGCACTGGACGGTGGAACTGGCGCGCGGTTCGAGTGTCGAGATCATCGGCGACGTCGAGCTTTTCTGCCGCGAGCGAATGCTGGGCGCGCCGACGGCGCCGTTCATTGCGATCACCGGCACCAACGGCAAGTCGACGACGACCGCGCTCACGGCCCATATCCTCAAGGCTTCCGGGCGCGATACGCAGATGGGCGGCAATATCGGCCGTGCCGTGATGACGCTCGATCCGCCGCAACCCGACCGTCACTATGTCGTCGAATGCTCGTCCTACCAGATCGACCTCGCGCCCTCGATCGACCCGACTGCCGGCATCCTGCTCAATTTGACGCCGGACCACCTCGACCGTCACGGCACCATGCAGCATTATGCTTCGATCAAGGAGCGACTGGTTGCCGGCAGCGAAACCGCGATCATCGGCATCGACGATTCCTGGTGCGCGCAGATCGCCGAACGTCTGGAGCGGGCTGGGCGGCACGTCATCCGCATTTCCAAGCGGCTGCCGCTGACCGACGGCTATTTCGCCGACGGCACCGATCTGATGGAAGCCGTGCATGGCCGCTACAGTCGGGTTGCCTTCCTCGAAGGCATCGGCTCGCTGCGCGGGCAGCACAATGCGCAAAACGCGCTTGCCGCGGTCGCCGCCTGCCTCAAGGTCGGGCTCGACCTCGGCGAGATACAGTCCGGGCTGGAAAGCTTTCCGGGACTGGCGCATCGCATGGAGCAGGTCGGCCGCAAGGGTCACGTGCTGTTCGTCAACGATTCCAAGGCGACCAACGCCGATGCGGCGGCCCCCGCGCTGTCGAGCTTCAGCCGCATCTACTGGATCGCCGGCGGCCTGCCCAAGGAAGGCGGCATCGAGCCGCTGCGCGGCTTTTTTCCGCGTATCGCCAAGGCCTATCTGATCGGCGAGGCAGCGCCGGCCTTTTCGGCGACGCTGGGCGAGGCGGTGCCGTATGAGATATCGGGCACGCTTGCCGCGGCGGTCGCGCATGCGGCGCACGACGCGGCCCAGGACGATGGCGGCGAGGCGGTGGTGCTGTTGTCGCCGGCCTGCGCCAGCTTCGATCAGTTCAAGAATTTCGAGGTCCGCGGCGAAGCCTTCAGGCAAGCTGCGAATGCTATCGAGGGCGTCAAACCCATCGGAGGGGCACGATAATGCAGAGCCGTCTCGACAAAAGCCCGGTTGCGACCTGGTGGTGGACCATCGATCGCTGGTTCCTGGCGGCGTTCCTGTCGCTGATGGGGCTGGGCATAGTCTTGTCCTTCGCCGCAAGTCCCGCGGTCGCCGAACGCATCGGCCTCGACAGTTTCCATTTCGCCACCAGGCAGATCATCTTCACCGTGCCGGCGCTGGGCGTGATGCTGGCGGTCTCCTTCCTGGACTCCAGGGAGATCCGCCGCATGGCGCTGATCATGCTGTGCCTGATGCTGGTGCTGATGGTGGCGGTGCTCTACATCGGCGTCGAGGTGAAGGGCGCGCGGCGCTGGGTGTCGCTTGCCGGCCTGTCGATCCAGCCCTCCGAGTTTTTGAAACCCGCCTTCGTCATCATGTGCGCCTGGCTGTTCGCCGAACACAAGCGCCAGCCCGACATTCCGGGCAATCTCTTTGCCATGCTGCTATTGGTGCTGGTCGTATCGCTGCTGGTGGCGCAGCCGGACCTCGGCCAGACCATGCTGACGACCGGCACCTGGGGCATCATGTTCTTCATGGCGGGGCTGCCATGGCTGTGGATCGTCGTGCTGGGTGCCGCCGGCGTCGGCGGCGTCTTTGCCGCCTATACGGTGTTTCCGCACGTCGCTCTGCGTATCGACAAGTTCCTCACCGGCGAAGGCGACACGTTCCAGGTCGATATGGGCCGCGACGCATTGATCAATGGCGGCTGGTTCGGCGTCGGGCCGGGCGAGGGCACCGTCAAACGGGTCATCCCCGACAGCCATGCCGACTTCGTCTTTTCAGTCGCGGGCGAGGAATTCGGACTGATCATGTGTTTCTTCATCATGTCCATCTTCGCCTTCATCGTGCTGCGCGGCCTCAACACGGCGCTGAAGGAGCATGACGATTTCACCCGCTACGCGGTTGGCGGCCTCGTCACCGTGTTCGGCCTGCAGGCAGTCATCAACATGTGCGTCAACCTGCAACTCGTGCCGGCCAAGGGCATGACGCTGCCGTTCATCTCCTATGGCGGCTCTTCGCAGATTGCCATCGCCATCTCGATGGGAATGGTGCTGGCGCTGACGCGCAAACGGCCGGAAAAGCGCAAGCAGGTTGGCTTTGCCTTGCCGCTGCGCGCCATGCCGGCGGAGTGACATGGCCAGAGGCATCATCCTTCTCGCGGCGGGCGGAACCGGCGGACATCTGTTTCCGGCGGAAGCGCTGGCGCATGAGTTGAACGCGCGTGGCTGGACGGTGCATCTGGCGACCGACGACCGCGCCGAGCGCTTTGCCGGCCACTTCCCGGCTGCCGCCGTCCATCCGATCGGGTCCGCGACGCTAGGTTCGAAAAATCCTGTTGCCCTGCTTGGCGCCTTCTGGAAAATCTGGCGCGGCGTGCGCCAGGCATCCGCCATCATCGGCAGGATCAAGCCCGATGCCGTGGTCGGCTTTGGCGGCTACCCGACCTTGCCGCCGCTCTACGCCGCGACGCGGCGCAAGGTGCCGACGCTGATCCACGAGCAGAACGCTGTGATGGGACGCGCCAACCGGGCGCTGGCCAGCCGCGTCGATGCGATTGCAGGCGGCTTCCTGCCGCAAGACGACAGCCCGGTCGGCGCCAAGACGGTGACGACAGGCAATCCGGTTCGCCCACAGGTGCTCGAAGCCGCAAAGACCGCCTACGTTGCCTCGGCCGGGGATGATCCCTTCCGCCTGCTGGTATTCGGCGGCAGCCAAGGCGCCCAGTTCTTCTCCGATGCGGTCCCGGCGGCCGTCGCTTTGCTCCCCGAGGCACTCCGCAAGCGGCTGGTGATCACGCAGCAGGCGCGGGCCGATGATGTCGGGCGGGTGAAGGCGGCCTATGCAGCGCTCGGCGTCGGTGTCGAGGTCTCGCCTTTCTTCAGCGACATGGCGGCGCGCATAGCGGCCGCACAGCTGGTGATGTCGCGCTCAGGTGCCTCGACCGTGTCGGAAATCGCCGTCATCGGCCGACCGGCGCTGCTGGTGCCCTATCCCTATGCGCTCGATCACGACCAGGCCGCGAACGCAGCCGCTCTTGCGGCCGCCGGCGGTGGCGAGGTGGAGCCGCAATCCTCGCTTTCGCCCGAGCGCATCGCGGCGTTGATCGGCGCCCTGATGGACGATCCCGAACGGCTCACGGCAATGGCTGCCGCGGCGAAGTCGGTCGGCAAACCGGACGCCGCGCGGTTGCTCGCCGATCTCACAGAGGCTATTGCGTCCCGCAAAACCGTTTCGGATTTCAGGAAGGGAACGCCCGCATGAAGATGCCGCAGACCATAGGCCTCGTGCATTTCATCGGCATTGGCGGCATCGGCATGAGCGGCATCGCCGAAGTGCTGCACAATCTCGGCTACAAGGTGCAGGGGTCCGATCAGGCCGACAGCGCCAATGTGCAGCGGCTGCGCGACAAGGGGATCGAGTGCTTTGTCGGCCACAGGGAAGAAAACCTCGGCGATGCCGAAGTGGTGGTCGTCTCGACGGCTATCAAGAAATCCAACCCCGAACTGAAGGCGGCCAGGGAGAAATTGCTGCCGATCGTGCGCCGCGCCGAAATGCTGGCCGAACTGATGCGCTTCCGCCAGGCAGTGGCGATCGGCGGCACGCACGGCAAGACGACGACGACCTCGATGGTGGCGACGCTGCTCGAAGCCGGCGGGCTCGATCCGACCGTCATCAATGGCGGCATCATCAACGCCTATGGCACCAATGCGCGCATGGGGGACGGCGAGTGGATGGTGGTCGAAGCCGACGAGAGCGACGGGACCTTCCTCAAGCTGCCGGCCGATATCGCCGTCGTCACCAATATCGATCCCGAACATCTCGATCACTACGGCAGTTTCGACAAGGTGCGCGAAGCCTTCCGCCAGTTCGTCGAGAACGTGCCGTTCTACGGCTTTGGCGTCATGTGCACCGACCACCCGGAGGTGCAGGCGCTGGTCGGCCGCATCGAGGACCGCCGCGTCATCACCTATGGCGAGAACGCGCAGGCCGACGTGCGCTTCGCCAACCACCGCATGGCCGGCGCGACCTCGGAATTTGATGTGGTGATCCGCGACCGCAAGGGACGCGGCCAGACGACGATATCGGATCTGCGCCTGCCGATGCCCGGTCGCCACAACGTTTCCAACGCGACGGCGGCGATCGCGGTGGCGCATGAGCTCGGCCTGTCGGCCGAGGCGATCAAGAAAGGCCTGTCGTCCTTCGCCGGCGTCAAGCGCCGCTTCACCCGCACCGGCTCCTGGAATGGCGTCGAAGTGTTCGACGATTACGGCCACCATCCGGTCGAGATCGCGGCGGTGCTGAAAGCCGCGCGCAGCGCCACCAAGGGCCGCGTCATCGCCATTGCCCAGCCGCACCGCTTTACCCGGCTGCATGATCTGTTCAATGAGTTCTCCGCCTGCTTCAACGACGCCGACACGGTGATGGTGGCGCCGGTCTACGCCGCCGGCGAGGAGCCGATCGAAGGCGTGACCTCGGATGCGCTGGTGTCGCGCATCCGCGCCGGCGGCCATCGCGACGCGCGCTACATCGAGGGTCCGGAGGCAATAGCGCCTGTTATCCGTGATCTGGCCAGGCCTAGCGACTTCGTCGTCTTCCTCGGCGCCGGCAACATCACGCAATGGGCCTATGCGCTGCCCAAGGAACTGGCCGTGTCATGATGCAGGGCCAGGCGCTGATCGACAGACTTGGCGGCCGGCTTGCCGGCCTGCGCGGCCGCATCACGCCGAATGCCGAGATGGACAAGATCACCTGGTTCCGCGCCGGAGGACTGGCCGAGGCGCTCTTTCAGCCAGCGGACGAGGCGGATCTCGCTGCTTTCCTGAAAGCGGTTCCCGAAGAGATACCGCTCACCATAGTCGGCGTCGGCTCGAACTTGCTTGTGCGCGATGGCGGTATTCCGGGCTTCGTCATAAGGCTGTCGGCCAAGGGGTTCGGTGAAACCGAAATTGTTTCGCCGACATCGATCAAGGCTGGCGCGGCCACGCCCGACAAGCGCATCGCGGCAGCGGCGCTGGAAGCCGGCATCGGCGGCTTCCATTTCTACCACGGCATACCGGGCGCCATCGGCGGGGCGCTGAGGATGAACGCCGGCGCCAATGGTGTCGAGACGCGCGAGCGCGTCGTCGAGGTGCGTGCGCTCGACCGCAAGGGCAACGTCCGGACGCTGAGCAATGCCGATATGGGCTATGCCTACCGGCATTCGTCGGCACCGTCCGGGCTGATCTTCACCTCGGCGATTTTCGAGGGCTTTGCCGAGGACAAGGCCGTGATCAAGGCCGCGATGGACGCGGTGCAGAACCATCGCGAGACGGTGCAGCCGATCCGGGAGAAGACCGGTGGCTCGACATTCAAGAATCCTGAAGGCACCTCAGCCTGGAAAGAGATCGACAAGGCAGGGTGCCGCGGCTTGCTGATCGGCGGCGCGCAGATGTCGCCCATGCACTGCAATTTCATGATCAACACCGGGACGGCGACCGGCTACGAACTCGAATATCTCGGCGAAACGGTGCGCGCTCGGGTGCTCGAACATTCCGGCATCCGACTGCACTGGGAGATCAAGCGCATCGGGGACTTCCGCCCCGGACACGCCGTGCAGGAGTTTCTTGGACAACTGCTCTAGCCGCGGTTGAAGTTCATGTGACGCATGAACTTCAACCGGTCCGGAACGACCTCGCGACCGTTGCTCCAAAGACTCAACAGCACGGTTTTCGCATCCATTTTCTCAGAAAGTGAATCTCTCGGAATCATAAGCACTTGCCAGTGAATCAACTCTCTGATTCTCTGCTCCAAAGCGTTTCCTGATTTGAGTCGTTCGACGCGTTTTCCCGCGTTTTCCGTCTGGGGGGCAACCTGCCGGGAGACTCGGACTCAATGTTGCGGAAATCTTGGTTTTTGATCCGCCGTGAGAGGGGATGACGGGGAATGAAAAACAAGCATGTGGCCGTCCTGCTGGGTGGTTTCTCGTCCGAGCGGCCTGTGTCCCTGTCTTCGGGAAAGGCCTGCGCCGATGCGCTTGAGACGGAAGGCTATCAAGTCACGCGCGTCGATGTCGGGCGCGACGTCGGCTCCGTGCTTGCTGATCTCAGGCCTGATGTCGCCTTCAATGCGCTGCATGGTCCTTTTGGCGAGGATGGCACCATTCAGGGCATTCTCGAATATCTCGGCATTCCCTACACCCATTCCGGCGTGCTCGCCTCGGCGCTTGCGATGAACAAGGAGCAGTCGAAGAAAGTCGTGAAATTGGCCGGCGTCCCCGTCGCCGAATCGAAGGTCGCCAATCGCTTCGCCATTCAGAACAGCCATCCGATGAAGCCGCCTTATGTGGTGAAGCCGGTCAATGAGGGGTCGAGCTTCGGCGTCGTGATCGTGCATGAGGGGCAGTCGCATCCGCCGCAGGTCATCGGCTCGTCCGAGTGGAAATATGGCGATACCGTCATGGTCGAGCGCTACATCCATGGGCGCGAGCTGACCTGTGCCGTCATGGGCGACGTGGCGCTTGGCGTCTGCGAGATTATCCCGACGGGCCATTCGTTCTATGACTACGATTCAAAATATGTCGCGGGGGGATCAAAACACGAATGCCCCGCAAAAGTTTCACCGAATATTTACCAAAAAATACAGACACTGGCGCTCAAGGCTCACCAAGCTGTCGGCTGTCGGGGCGTTTCCCGGTCGGACTTCCGTTATGACGATCGTCACTCCGAAAATGGCGAGGTTGTATGGCTCGAGGTCAATACCCAGCCGGGCATGACGCCGACGTCTCTGGTGCCTGAAATCGCCGCCCAGGCAGGGCATTCGTTCGGCGATCTGTTGAGTTGGATGGTGGAGGACGCTTCGTGTCTGCGTTGAAGTGGGGGCAGGGCAAGGGGAAGGGCGCGGCCGGGCCGGCGCTGTTCGGCCTGCCATTGTCATCAGGCCATTTCGTGCTGCCGCGCGTGCTTCGCCGCCCGGTGCGTATCCTGGCGCGCCTGGGCGAAGGCGAGTTCCAGGCGCCGCGCTTCTCCGCCGCGCTCATGTCGGCCGTGCTCATTTTTTCGAGCGGCGCCTATGGCGCCTATCTCGGCGGTCACGCCGACGGCATCGTCCAGAGCATCACCGCCCGCACCGGCTTCGCCGTCGACCAGGTCAAGGTTGTCGGCAATCGCCAGACGTCCGAGATCGATATACTCGACAGGCTCGAACTCGATGGCTGGACGTCGCTGATCGGCTTCGATGCCGAGGCGGCACGGGAACGCATCGCCACCTTGCCCTGGATCGAGGTCGCCGCGGTGCGCAAGGTCTATCCGCACACGTTGGAGGTGCGCGTCGAGGAGCGTCAGGCGTTCGCGCTTTGGCAGCAGGGCAGCGATCTCTCCGTCATCGAAAAAGACGGTGCCGTTATCGCGCCGTTCTCGGGTGGCAAGCAGGTGCTGCTGCCGTTGCTGATCGGAGCCGGCGCGCCGGCCAAGGCACCGGAATTTCTGGCGAAAATCGAAAAATACCCGGATCTCGTGACCCGCATCAGGGGCTATGTCCGTGTTGGCGATCGGCGCTGGGACCTGAAGCTGGACAATGGCATCACCGTCAAGCTCCCCGAGGATGGCGAGGATCAGGCACTCGCCGAGCTCGTCGGCATGGATCATGACAAGGGGCTGTTGTCGCGCGACATCGCCGCCGTCGACATGCGGCTGTCCGACCGGCTGGTCGTGCAACTGACGCCGGAGGCGGCGACCCAGCGCGAAGCCGCGCTCAACGAAAAACCAAAGGCGCTGAAGCGCAAGCCGGAGACGAAGATATGAGCTGGCTTGGCGGTTCAGGCGATGCCTCGTCGCGCCGCTCCGGCACCTTGACGGTGCTGGATGTCGGTTCGAACAAGGTCTGTTGCATGGTGGCGAAGCTGAAGCCATGCGATGACGGCAAGCTGCTGCGCGGACGCTCGCACCGCATCCAGGTGATCGGCATCGGACACCAGAAGTCGCAGGGCGTCAAATCGGGCGTCGTCATCGATCTCGACCGTGCCGAACATGCCATTCGCCTCTCCGTCGACGCCGCCGAGCGCATGGCGGGGCTGACGGTCGATTCGCTGATCGTGAACATGACTGCCGGCCGGCTGAAGAGCGAAGCCTTCTCGGCTACCATAAACCTCGGCGGCCATGAGGCCGACGAGGCCGACATCAAGCGGGTGCTCGGTGCCGGCGCCAAGCAGGCGCTGAAGACCGAGCGCGAGGTGGTCCATTCGCTCCCCGTCGGCTTCTCGCTCGACGCTGAGCGCGGCGTGCGCGATCCGCGCGGCATGGTCGGCGACACGCTTGGCGTCGACATGCATGTGCTGACCGGCGACGCCGCTCCGATGCGCAATCTGGAGCTCTCCATCAACCGCTCGCATCTTTCGGTCGAGCGCATGGTGGCGACGCCCTATGCCAGCGGGCTGGCGGCATTGGTCGACGACGAACTGGAACTGGGCGCCGCCTGCATCGATATGGGCGGCGGCACGACGACGATCTCGGTGTTTTCGGAAGGCAAGTTCGTCCATGGCGACGCCATCGCCATCGGCGGCAACCACGTCACGCTGGACATGGCCAAGGGACTGTCGACCTCGCTCGATGCCGCCGAGCGGCTCAAAGTGATGCACGGTTCGGCGTTGCCCGGCAGCGCCGATGACCGCGACCTGGTCTCGATCCAGCCGATCGGCGACGAGGGCGAAGTGCCGCTCCAGATTCCGCGCTCCGTCATGACGCGCATCGTGCGCGCCCGCATCGACGAGACGCTCGAGCTTTTGCGCGACCGGCTGAACAAGTCCGGCTACGGCAATGCGGTGGGCAAGCGCGTGGTGCTGACCGGCGGCGCCAGCCAGCTTGCCGGCCTGCCGGAAGCGGCGCGCCGCATCCTGGGACGCAATGTGCGCATCGGCCGCCCGCTTGGCGTGGCGGGCCTGCCCGAAGCGGCGAAGGGGCCGGCCTTCTCGGCGGCCGTCGGCTTGTTGATCTACCCGCAGATGGCGAGCTTCGAGAGCCATCCGGCGAAAGGAATTTCCGGTCTCAGGATGACCGGAACGGGCGGAAAACTGCATCGCATGAGTCAGTGGTTGAGAGACAGTTTCTAATTGACGGGGACAGCCCCATAAGTGGCCGCGGCGGCGAAGCGGCAGGAAAGGCAAAGGACGGAGACAATGACCATCAATCTGCAAAAGCCGGACATCACCGAGCTTAAGCCACGCATCACCGTGTTCGGCGTCGGCGGCGGCGGCGGCAACGCCGTCAACAACATGATCACCGCCGGTCTGCGTGGCGTCGAGTTCGTTGTCGCCAACACCGACGCGCAGGCGCTGACCATGTCGAAAGCTGACCGGCTGATCCAGCTCGGCGCGCATGTCACCGAGGGACTCGGCGCCGGATCGCAGCCGGAAGTCGGCCGCGCGGCGGCGGAAGAATGCATCGACGAGATCATCGATCACCTGTCCAACACCCATATGTGCTTCGTCACCGCGGGCATGGGCGGCGGCACGGGCACGGGAGCGGCGCCGGTTGTGGCGCGCGCCGCCCGGGAGAAGGGCATCCTCACGGTCGGCGTCGTCACCAAGCCGTTCCATTTCGAAGGCCAGCGCCGCATGAAAACTGCGGATTTCGGCATCGAGGAGCTGCAGAAATGCGTCGACACGTTGATCGTCATCCCCAACCAGAACCTGTTCCGGCTGGCCAATGACAAGACCACCTTCGCCGACGCGTTCGCCATGGCCGACCAGGTGCTCTATTCGGGTGTAGCCTGCATCACCGACCTGATGGTCAAGGAAGGCCTGATCAATCTCGACTTCGCGGACGTTCGTTCGGTAATGCGCGAGATGGGCAAGGCGATGATGGGCACCGGCGAGGCATCGGGCGAGGGCCGCGCGATGGCGGCCGCGGAAGCCGCGATCGCCAACCCGCTCCTCGACGAGACCTCGATGAAGGGGGCCAAGGGCCTGCTGATCTCGATCACCGGCGGCCGCGACCTGACGCTGTTCGAAGTCGACGAAGCGGCGACCCGCATCCGCGAGGAAGTCGACCAGGACGCCAACATCATCCTGGGCGCCACTTTCGACGAGGAGCTCGAAGGCGTCATCCGCGTCTCGGTTGTCGCCACCGGCATCGACAAGTCGGCGGCCGAAATCGCTGCCGCGCCGATCTCGATCCGCACCGCGCCGCAGAAGCCGGCCGCCCGCCCGGCCGTTGCCGCGGTGGAAAGCCGCCCCGCGCCGGTCCAGCAGGCTGCGTACGAGCCGCGCACCGCCGATCCTGTCGCGGAAGCGATCCAGATGGCCGAAGCAAACGCCGCGGCGATGGCGCAAGCCCGTCCGGCGCCGGTTGCCCATGCGGATGATTTCCGTCCGCAGAGCAAGATCTTCCAGGCTCCGCCGGCGCAGCCGCAGCCGATCGTGCAGCCCGTGGTCCAGCAGATGCAGCCGGCGCCCCAGCCGCGCGAGATCCTGCGTGAAGTCCAGCAGCCGGTCGCGATGGCTCCCCAGCGCATGCCGCGCGTCGAGGACTTTCCGCCTGTCGTGAAGGCCGAGGTCGACGCCAAGAGCCGACCCGCCGACCATGAGAACAGCGGACCGATGGGGCTCCTGAAGCGTCTGACCAATGGCCTGACGCGCCGTGAGGAAGAGCCGGCACGCCTGCAACCGGCGCAGCCGCGCGAGCCCAAGCTGCGTCAGGCCGCGCCGGAAGTGCGCCGTCTGGCAAGCCAGGACGCGCAGCTCTACGCGCCGCGTCGCGGCCAACTCGACGACCAGGGCCGCTTGACGCCGCAGGCCAGGGCGACTCAGGACGACGACCAGCTGGAGATTCCGGCCTTCTTGCGCCGCCAGGCCAACTGAGCGGTTAACGGGCTGTAACAATTGTTAACAGGCAAGCAAGCAATTGCTTGCCTGTTAACGTTTAAAGGGATGCAAATTCAAGCACTTAAGACACCATCCATACCTCGGTAGCGGTTACAAAGGGTAAGAAACCGTGATTTGGACTATCCCTGCCGGGACATTATCTTCGCTGCCTACCGTCGTCGGTTTGCCGGGATTTCGGGGGAAGTGACCTGGCCTGCCGATTTTTTACAAGAGAGCCGCGCCCTCGGGCTGGAGAAGCGGACCTAGGCATTTCGGGCTTATGGGGATTGTCTTGCACGACTATCAGACGACAGTGAAGACGCGCGCGTCGCTTACGGGCACCGGCGTTCACAGCGGCAAGGAAGTTTCCATCAGCTTTCTCCCGGCGGATGCCGACACCGGCATCGTTTTCCAGCTTTTCAGTCAGAACGGGCAAGGCCGCGAGTTCCGCGCCCTGTTTTCCGAGATCGGCGCAACCGACCTGTGCACCATGCTCGGTGATCCCTCTGGCGAGCACATCGCCACGGTCGAGCACATCATGGCGGCGCTGTTCGGGCTCGGCATCGACAACGTCATCATCGAGATCGACGGCCATGAGGTCCCTATCCTCGACGGCAGCGCCATGGCGTTCGTCGAGGCCATAGACCAGGCCGGCATCGAAACGCTGTCGGTCAAGCGGCGCTACATCCGGATCGTCAAGCCGGTCCGCATCGAGAACGGTGCCTCCTGGGCTGAGTTCAGGCCCTATGATGGTACCCGCTTCGAGGTCGAGATCGATTTCGAGAGCCCGGCGATCGGCCGGCAGCTGTTCGCGTCCGACATCAATGCGGACATTTTCCGCCGCGACATCGCGCGCGCCCGCACCTTCGGCTTCATGAAGGACGTCGAGCGGCTGTGGGCGGCGGGCTATGCGCTGGGATCCTCGCTCGAGAATTCGCTGGTGATCGGTGACGACAACCGCGTCATCAACATGGGCGGCTTGCGCTATCCCAACGAATTCGTACGACACAAGACGCTGGATGCCATGGGCGACCTGGCGTTGGCCGGGGCCCGCTTCATCGGCTGCTTCCGCTCCTATCGTGGCGGCCATAGGCTGAATGCGGCCGCCTTGCGGCGCGTGCTGTCGGACCGTACCGCATTCGAGGTCGTCGAAACGACTCGCCGCGAGCGCGGCCGTGCGGCCGAGATGAGCACCGTCAACGCGCCTCTCTATGCGCCCTGGATGATCTGAGTCACAGCCACTTTCCGGATACCATCGCAGCTCGCTGGTGTTGCATGAATGCATCATTTGCCGGCGAAATCGCAGGGATGCTCCGGGGCGGCCCGGCCGCCACAAAAATGTTCGATTGCCTAGACATAGCGTTGCCGGGCAAGGCGGTTATGGTTTATGGCTGCTGCCGTCGATAGTGCATGTCGCCTGGAAGTGGGGACCAGTTTTGGGGAAACGATATGCAACAGGCACTGAAATAACGCCGAAAGGGCGCAATCCAATCATGTTCTTCAAGCGAGTTGGTCAATTGAAAGCGCCGCAGCGGTCCGTTTTCCTGGCGCTTTCGGTGGTTGTTCCATCGCTCTTCCTGTCTGCTTGCATGTCCTCGGAAAAAGATATCGACCTGTCGACCTATGTCGATCAGACCGAGCCGGCGGACGTTCTTTACAACCAAGGCCTCGCCAATTTGAATGCCGGACGTCTCGACGAGGCGAGCAAGAAGTTCGACGCGGTCGACCGCCAGCATCCTTATTCGGAGTGGGCCCGCAAATCGATGGTGATGGGCGCCTTCGCCGACTATCGCAAGGGCAGCTACGACGAAGCGATCTCGTCGGCCAAGCGTTATCTGACGCTGTATCCGTCAACGGATGACGCGGCTTATGCGCAGTACATTATCGGCCTTAGCTACTACCGCCAGATCAAGGACGTGACGCAGGATCAGAAGGAAGCGCGCCAGACCGTGCAGACGATGCAGGATCTCGTGACGCGCTGGCCTGATTCAGAATATGTCGATGACGCCAAGGAAAAGATCCGCTTCGCCAACGACCAGCTCGCCGGCAAGGAGATGCAGATCGGCCGCTACTATCTCGAACGCCGCGAATACATCGCCGCGGTCAAGCGCTTCCGCAATGTGGTCGAGAACTATTCCAACACCCGCCATGTCGAGGAGGCGCTGGCGCGCCTGACCGAGAGCTATTATGCGATGGGCCTGACTTCGGAGGCGCAGACCGCCGCCGCCGTTCTCGGCACCAACTATCCCGACAGCCCATGGTACAAGGATTCCTACAAGCTCCTGCAGAGCAACGGGCTTGCGCCGCGCGAGAATGCCGGGTCGTGGATATCCAAGGCCGGGAAACTGATCACCGGCGCCTGATGCAGGCGTAACCATGCTTTCCAGGCTATCGATCCGCGATATCGTCCTGATCGAGAAGCTGGATATCGACTTCCAGCCCGGTCTCTCGGTGCTGACGGGCGAGACCGGCGCCGGAAAATCCATCCTGCTCGACGCCCTGTCCTTGGCACTTGGGGCTCGCGGTGACGCTTCCCTGGTGCGCCACGGCGCGGCACAGGGCCAGGTGATTGCCGTGTTCGACGTGCCGCGCAACCATCCGGTGCGCGCGCTGCTTGCCGAGAATGCGATCGAGGACGACGGCGACATCATCCTGCGCCGCTTGCAGACGGCGGACGGCCGCACCCGCGTCTTCGTCAACGACCAGCCGTCCAGCGTGACGCTGATGCGCGACGTCGGCCGCGCGCTGGTCGAGATCCACGGCCAGCACGACGAACGCGCGCTTGTCGATCCCGGTGCCCATCGCGACGTGCTCGACGCTTTCGGCGGCCATCTCGGCGCCGTCCGGTCGACGGGCGAGGCCTGGCGGCATTGGCGCGCCTGCGAGCAGGAGCTCTCGCGCCATCGTGCCAAAGTGGCGGCGGCGGCACGCGAAGCGGACTACCTGCGCGCAGCGGTCGCGGAACTGACCAAGCTCGATCCGCAGCCGGGTGAGGAAACTGAGCTTGCCGACTTGCGCACCCACATGATGCGGGCCGAGAAGATCGCCTCCGAAATCCATGACGCACAGGACGTGCTTTCGGGTCCATCCTCGCCCTTGCCGCAACTGGCCAGCCTGCTCAGGCGGTTGCAGCGCAAGGCCGGCGAGGCCCCAGGGCTGCTCGACGAAGTGGTCAAGTCGCTGGATGAGGCGATGCTGTCGCTCGACGCGGCGCAGTCGGGCGTCGAGGCGGCCTTGCGCGCCACCGAATATGATCCGCAGCGGCTGGAAAAAGCGGAAGAGCGGTTGTTTTCGCTGCGCGCGGCATCGCGCAAGCACAGCGTTGCCGTCGATGATCTGGCGCAATTGCGTGACACGATGGTTGCCGATCTTGCCGATCTCGACGCCGGCGAAGAGCGCCTGCACGGGCTGGAAAAGCAGGCGGCCGCCGCGCGCGAGGCCTATGACATCGCCGCCGCGCAGTTGTCTTCGCTTCGCCATGCGGCGGCGGTCGGCCTGACCAAGGCGGTAATGGCCGAACTGCCGGCGCTGAAGCTCGAACGCGCTGCCTTCATCGTCGAGATGAAGAGCGAGGCCGAGAGCCGCATGGAAGAGGGCATCGACCAGATCGAGTTCTGGGTGCGCACCAATCCCGGCACGCGGCCCGGGCCGATGATGAAGGTTGCTTCCGGCGGCGAGCTTTCGCGCTTCCTGCTGGCGCTGAAGGTGGCGCTGGCCGACCGGGGCTCGGCGCCGACGCTGGTCTTCGATGAAATCGACACGGGTGTGGGCGGCGCCGTGGCGGATGCCATCGGCCAGCGGCTGGCAAGATTGTCGAAGCGCGTGCAGGTGCTCTCTGTCACGCATGCGCCGCAGGTGGCGGCCCGCGCGGCGACGCATTTCCTGATCTCCAAATCCGGCAGTACCGACAAGGTCGCGACCGGCATCGCCGAAATGGACCGGGCGGCGCGCCAGGAAGAGATCGCTCGCATGTTGGCCGGGGCCACCATCACCGACGAGGCGCGCGCTGCGGCCGAGAGGTTGCTGCGGGAGAACACGGCGGCTGCCTGAAAGCTCGGTTTTCGCGAAGGCGAGTCAGGATATGGCTGCATCCTGCTGTTCAGGAATGATTTTTTCGCAGGCCGGCTCCCTCCTGCCAAATCCTGATTTATAGTGGCGCCCAACCAAAGCGCGCCGCGCCTTGGTTATTGTTTTGCGCATGTCGTTGCCCCAAAATCGCACCATATTTTGGGCGGCGTGCATTGGTCAGGGAAGCCGTGCGATGTCTGAAAGACCCGTCGATTCACTCAGTGAGAGCGAAGCCGAAGCGGAGCTGAAGCGCCTGGCGCAGGAGATCGCGGAGCATGACCGCCGCTACCATACCGAGGACGCGCCTGTTATCACCGACGCGGCCTATGATGCGCTGACCCGGCGCAACCTTGCCATCGAGCAGCGCTTTCCCGCCCTGGTGCGCGAGGATTCGCCATCGCGCAGGGTGGGTGCCGCGCCGGCGGAGGGCTTTGCCAAGGTGCGCCATGCGGTGCCCATGCTCAGCCTCGCCAAGGCTTATACCGACGAGGACGTCGCCGATTTCATCGAACGCGGCCGGCGCTTCTTCGACCGCGACAAGGATCTCGACATCGCCTTCACGGCCGAACCCAAGATCGACGGCCTGTCGGCGTCGCTGCGTTACGAGAACGGCGTGTTCGTGCAGGGCGCAACGCGCGGCGATGGCGCTGTCGGCGAAGACATCACCGCCAATCTCAGGACCATCGCCGATATACCCGGCAGGCTGAAAGGCTCGGGCTGGCCCGAAACCCTCGAGATTCGCGGCGAGGTCTATATGACCTATGCCGAATTCGAGGCGCTGAAGGCACGCTCGGCGGCCGCCGGCGGCCAGGACTATGTCAATCCGCGCAACACGGCGGCCGGCTCGCTGCGCCAGAAGGATCCCTCCGTCACCGCCAGCCGCAACCTCAAATTCTTTGCCTATGCCTGGGGCTACACGACAGCCGATCCCGCTCCGACACAATACGATTCGGTGCAGAAATTCGCGGAATGGGGCTTCAAAGTCAGCCCGCTGATGGTGCGGGCAAAGTCGGTCGACGAGCTGATCGCGCATTATCACCGCATCGAGGAGCAGCGCTCCTCGTTGGGTTACGACATCGACGGTGTCGTCTACAAGGTCGACCAGCTGGAGTTGCAGCGCCGGTGGGGCTTCGTAACCGGCGAACCGCGCTGGGCCATCGCGCACAAATTTCCGGCCGAACAGGCGATGACGACCGTGCAGAAGATCGACATCCAGGTCGGGCGCACCGGCACGCTGGCGCCTGTCGCGCGGCTTGCACCGGTGACCGTCGGCGGCGTCGTGGTCGAGAACGTCACGCTGCACAATGAGGACTACATCAAGGGTTTCGACAGCAACGGCCAGCCGATCCGCGACGGCATCGACGTGCGCATCGGCGACACTGTGGTGATCCAACGGGCAGGGGATGTCATTCCGCAGATCGTCAGCGTCGTCGTCGACAAGCGCCCTCCCGATGCCGTGCCTTACGAATTCCCACATATTTGCCCGATCTGCGGCTCGCCGGCGACGCGCGAGATCAACGAGAAGACCGGCAAGGAGGATTCCCGCAGGCGTTGCACGGGCGAACTGATCTGCCCCGCGCAAGCCGTGGAAGGGCTGCGCCACTTCGTGTCGCGCGGGGCCATGGACATAGAGGGCCTGGGCGCGGAAAACATCGACCTGTTCTTCAATGCGGGCCTGGTCAAGACGGCCGCCGACATCTTCACGCTCAGGGACCGGCGTCCTGCGGTCACCAAGGCACTGGCCGAGCGGCGCGAGGAGCAGGCGAGGCAGCGCGAGGCGGCGTCCGGCAAGACGCGCAAGAATGTGCGCAGCGTCGAGGACCGCAACTATGAAGGGTTGGACAAGCTGTTCGCCGCCATCGATGCGCGCCGCGAACCGGAGCTCGACCGCTTCATCTTTGCGCTTGGGATCCGCCATATCGGCGAAACGACGGCAGCCGTGCTTGCCCGGACGTTTTCGACAATCGAGGAACTGATCCGCGTCGGCAAGGAGACCGCGGCGGCTGACGACCCGCATAGTGTCTTTCCGTCGATCAACGGCATCGGCGATACGGTGATCAACGCGCTTGCCGATTTCTTCGGCAATGAGCGCAATGACGACGTGCTTGACGCGTTGCTCGAGCAGGTCAGGCCGAAGCCGTATGTCGTTACCGTCTCGGCCGACAGCGTGGTCGCGGGCAAGACCGTCGTG
The DNA here is from genome assembly GCF_006442295.1 of Mesorhizobium sp. B2-3-2. NCBI lineage: Bacteria > Pseudomonadati > Pseudomonadota > Alphaproteobacteria > Hyphomicrobiales > Phyllobacteriaceae > Mesorhizobium > Mesorhizobium sp. B2-3-2. Next base: position 104,680 of record NZ_VFWA01000016.1, read on the forward strand.
TTCACGGGCTCGCTGGAAAAGATGACGCGTTCCGAAGCCAAGGCGATGGCCGAACGGCTGGGGGCCAAGGTGGCGGGCTCGGTTTCGGCCAAGACCGATCTGGTGGTTGCGGGGCCCGGCGCCGGCTCGAAACTCAAGCTTGCCAGTGAACTCGGCATCGAGGTCATAGACGAGGACGCGTGGCTGCAGCGGATCGGCAAGGCATGATGTCAAGCGAATTCAAGGGATTCGGCCAGAAGGCTATTCCGTTCCTGAAGGCGCTCGATTTCCACCAGAGCCGCGAGTGGTTCATAGAGAATCGCGACCTGTTCGAACAGGAATTGCGCGATCCGCTGGGCGATCTGGTGGAGACGCTCACATGCCGTTTCGGCGAGGCCGGGCTCGGCCTCAAGGGCGACCGCAAGAAATCATTGTTCCGGATCAACCGGGACGTGCGTTTCGCAAAGGACAAGCGGCCTTACAACCGGCATCTGTCGGCGATCCTGTCGCCCGACGGCACCAAGATGGAGCAGGGCGTGTTCTATGTCCATGTCGGGCTGGAACGCTGCTTCGCCGACATTGCCTGGTGGCAGCCCGCCCCGGAACTGTTGCTCGCCATGCGCAAGGCGATCGCAGCAAGGCCGGACAGGTTCCGCGCCCTGGTGGCCGCCTTGAAGAAGAATGGTCTGGAATTCGAGACGGAAGGCCGCATGAAGCGCACGCCGCGCGGCTTCGAGCATGTCGGCGATTCCGATTTGGCCGAGGCGATCCGCAACCGCCATTTCTATGTGCAGCATGTCATCGATCCGGCGGGGATCCACACTGCGGCGCTGGTCGACGAGCTGGTCGATTTCACCATGCGCGCCAAGCCGCTGCTCGACTGGGGCAGGGCGATAGAGGGCAAGATCGCGCAGGGCTAGGATTGGTCCCGGCGATCATTTCCGCTGATCGTTGGGCTCAACCGAATTCGTGTGACAAGGCGGGCCACGCTACCTAGATCAGGCCATTCTCCTGGGAGTTATCGATGGTGTCGGACGCAATCTCCGAGCACGGCGCAAAGAGCGATTTCTGGCAAGGCGTGCGGCTTTCCATGCCGGTCGTTGTGGCGTCGGCGCCGTTCGCGGTGCTGTTCGGGGCGCTGGCCGTCGACAATGGCTTTTCGGTGTTCGAAGCCTTCCTGATGAGCGCGCTGATATTCGGCGGTGCCAGCCAGATGGTCGGCATCGAGCTGTTCGGCCAGCACGTCGCGCCCTGGCTGATCGTGCTGTCGATCTTCGCCGTCAATTTTCGCCATGTGCTCTATTCTGCCGGCATTGGCCGGCGCATAGCGCACTGGCCCGTGGTCAGCCAAGCGCTCGGCTTCTTCATCCTCACCGATCCGCAATTCGCCGTCGCCGAGGCGAGGGCGCAGTCCGGCGAGACGGTCGGCTTCGCCTGGTATCTCGGGCTCGGCCTGCCGGTCTATATATTCTGGGTGATCGAAAGCGCGCTCGGCGCGGTGTTCGGCAAGCTTATCCCCGACACGCATGCGCTGGGCATCGATTTCCTGCTGCCGATCTATTTCCTTGGCCTGGTGATGGGCTTCCGCAAGCGGCCGTTGTGGCTGCCGGTGGTCGTCGCCAGTGCTTGCGCCTCCATCATCGCCTACAAGACAATAGGTTCGCCCTGGCACGTCTCGATCGGCGCCATTGCCGGCGTGCTGCTGGCCGTCATCCTGCCGCCGCACCACTCAGGCGTGAAGATACGGCCATGAGCACGACGTTCTGGATCATCATCGCCGGCGCGATCGCCACTTATCTCACCCGCGTCGGCGGGCATCTGGTCATCTCGCGCTTCGACAACATCCATCCACGCGTCGAGGCCGGCCTCAACGCCGTGCCGGCGGCGGTGCTGACGACGCTGGTGGCGCCCGAGCTGTTGAATGCCGGCCCGGCGGAATGGGCGGCATTGGTCGTTACCGCCGCGGTTTCGCTGCGCGGCGGGCTGATGGCGATGTTTTTGGCGGGGGCTGCGATGCTGATCCTGGCGCGGCAGTTCGTGGGATAGAGTTCGAGGCGCCAACGGTCGAAGTTAGATCAAACCTTCGCGTCGTGCGGCAGCGGCGCAGTTGCCTTCTCCAGCCAGGCCAGCGTCTCGCCGTCGAGCATCGGGCCTATCTCGGCCAGCACGCGGGCGTGGTAGGTGTCGAGCCAATGCAGCTCGTCGCGGGTCAACAAATCCGAGCGCACCAGCCTGACGTCGATCGGCGCCAGGGTCAGCGTCTCGAAACCGTGCATGGCGATGTCACCGCCATCGATCTGGGCGGCCGGCGTCACCAGGATGAGGTTCTCGATTCGGATGCCGTAGGAACCTTCCTTGTAGTAGCCCGGCTCGTTGGACAGCATCATGCCTTCGAGCAGCTTTTCAGTGCCGGTGCGGGCGATGCGTTGCGGGCCTTCGTGCACGGCCAGATACGAGCCGACGCCATGGCCGGTGCCGTGCGCGAAGTCGCAGCCATGCTTCCACAGCGCCATGCGGGCGACGGCATCGATTTCCGAGCCGCGCGTGCCGGCGGGGAAACGCAGCGTGGAAATGCCGATCATGCCTTTCAGCACCAGCGTGAAACGTTCGCGCATTTCCTCGGTCGGCTGGCCGATCGGCACGGTGCGGGTGATGTCGGTGGTTCCGTCCTGATATTGGGCGCCGGAATCGAGCAGGAACAGCTCGCCGGCCTGGAGCTTGCGGCTGGTGGCGCGTGAGACGCGGTAATGCATGATGGCGCCGTTCGGGCCGGCGCCCGAAATGGTGTCGAAGGAGACGTCGCGCAGCGGCATTTGCGTTTCTTCGCCGGTCTGCCGGCGCGTCTCTTCCAGCCGGGTGACGACCGCGATCTCGTCGAGCGAGCCGGGCTTCTGACGATCGAGCCAGCACAGAAGCTTGGCCACGGCTGCGCCGTCGCGGCGATGCGCGGCGCGCGAGCCGTTGATCTCGGCCTGGTTCTTGGTGGCGCGCGGGATGCGAGCCGGGTCGGGGGCGGCAATCACCTCGCCGCCATTGTCCTCGACCAGCATGCGCAGCTTGTCGGCGGCCAAAACTGGGTCTAGCGCGATTTTCGCCCCGCTTTTGGCCAGCGCCACGACCGCCGCCTCGAATTCACGGGGCTCATGGGGCTCGGCGAGCTGAGTGAGATACGCCGCAACCTGGCGCGAGAATTTTCGGCTGTCCATGAATAGCTGGTGCGATCCGTCGGCGGCGAGGATGGCGAAGCCGAGCGCCAGCGGCGTGTGCGGCACGTCGCCGCCACGGATGTTGAAGGCCCAGGCGATCGAGGAGGGATCGGTCAGCACGGCATGGGTGGCGCCCTCCTTGCCGATCGCCGCCGCCAGCCGCGCCAGCTTGTCCTTGGCGAGCTCGCCGGCAAAGCCGATGGGATGGAGTTCGACAGGAGCGACCGGTGCATCCGGCTGATCCTTCCAGATGATGTCGATCGGGTTCGCCTCGAGCGGCACCAGTACGGCGCCGGTCTTGTCGGCCGAGGCCTGCAGCGCCTTGATCTCGCCGATCGTGTGCAGCCAGGGATCGAAGCCGAGCCGCGCGCCCTTGCCAAGGTTGTCCTTGAGCCAATTTGCAGGCGGATTGTCGACCAGGCTCTCGATCGAGAAGATACCGAGATCGACCTCGCCGCGCACCTGCAGCGTATAGCGTCCGTCGACGAAGATGAAGGCGCGGTCGCGCAGGATGATGGCAACGCCGGCGGAGCCGCTGAAGCCGGTCAGCCATTTCAGCCGCGCCGAGCGGTCGGCGACATATTCGCCCTGATGCTCGTCGGCGCGGGGAACGACAAATCCATCCAGGCCGTTTTCCGCCAGCCATTGGCGCAGCAGCGCCACGCGCGGTCTGCCGACGGCCGGATCGCCAGCGGAATCAAAGGTCTGGAACATGGTGGCGTCTCCCTCGGATAGTGCCCGACCGTAGCGCATGGAGCTGGAAACCGGAATCGATTTCAGCAGGGCCAGACGGGGCTGCGTCACCGTTTGAGATGGATCGTCACCCAGCCTTCGCGGTGCAGCGTTCTGACATGGCGAAAACTCTGGCCTACATAGGCGGAGATCACCGCGTCGCGCTGCCGGTCGAGGATGCCTGACAGCACCAGCGAGCCGCCGAGGCTGATGTGTCGCGCCATTTCCGGCGCAAGCCGCATCAGCGGCCGCGCCAATATGTTGGCGATGATCAGGTCGAAAGGCGCACGCCTGGCAAAGATCGGATGGTGGAATCCGGGCGCGGTCACCGTCTCCACCAGCGCCTTGACGTGGTTGAGCCGCGCATTGGCGGCGGCAACGCTTACTGCTACGGGATCGATGTCGGTCGCCAGCACGGGAATATGGAAGAGCTTGGCCACGGCGATGGCCAGCACCGCGCTGCCGGTGCCGAGGTCGAGCGCGTTGCGCGGCCGCTCGCGCCGCGTCACCTTTTCCAGCATTTCCAGGCATCCGGCGGTGGTGCCGTGGTGGCCGGTGCCGAAGGCCAGCCCCGCTTCGATCTCGATGGCAAGCTCGCCACTATGGCGTTTGCGGCGATCATGCGCGCCATGCACGAAGAAACGGCCGGCACGCACCGGTTTCAGCCCTTCCAGCGAGCGCGCCACCCAGTCGATATCGGGCAAGGTCTCGCGCTCGACCGGCCTGGACAGGGCCAGCCCTGCCAGAATGTCCTTCACCCGCGCCTCGACCGCATCGACATCGCCGTCGGCATAGAGAGAGACTTCATGAATGTCCGCGTCCTCATCGACCTCCAGCACCGCGATCGGCAAGCCTTCGTCCTCGAAGGCGGCATCGAGGGCGGCGAAAATTCTGGCGGATTCGATCTTGCCGGCGGTGAAATGGAGCCGCGTCTGGGTCATGGATTTCGCATCAGCCCTTGGCCGCGAGGCGTTTGAGCTTTTCCACGGCGGTGTCGGCGCTTTCTCCATAGGCGATCGTGCCGGCGAAATCGCCCTTGCCGTTGAGCAGCAGCACCGAGGCGGTATGGTCCATCGTGTAGTCGCCGTCGCCGGTGTCGACCTTCTTCCAATAGATACCGAAGGACTTCGCCATGGCGTGGACCTTGTCTGGGTCGCCCGATATGCCGGTGATGCGGTCAGAGAAATTGCTGACATAGGCGTTCATGACCGCGGGGGTGTCGCGCTCCGGATCGACCGAGACGAAATAAGCATGCAGGTTCTTGCCGTCGTCGCCGAGCGTCTTAAGCCAACCGGACAGTTCGAACAGCGTGGTCGGGCAGACCTCTGGGCAATGGGTGAAGCCGAAGAAGACGACACTGGGGTGGCCCCGGAAGGCGGCCTCGGTGATCGGCGCGCCTTTCTGGTCGACCAGCGTAAAGGCGGCACCGAAAGGCTCGCCCCCATAGTGGCCGCGATACCAGTCGAAGGTCAGCCAGCCTATGCCGGCCGCCATCAGGACGAGAATGCCGACCAGTATTGAGCGCATCATCAGTAGGATTCCGTCTTGTAATTTCATCGGCATGCGCGGCCATTGCCAGGCAGCCGTTGGTTCGGCGAACAGTCTTAGCGGTTCGACCGGGTACACGCAAAGGTGCCGCGTTGACGCAACCGGCCGTGACGTATGCCAGCGTTTTGATCGAGTCCCGCGGCTTGCAATGCTATGTTCTTCGCACCACCTGAGACCGGCAACTCGAACCGGAGGTTATCTTGCAACGACTGACTGGGCGAATATTGATCGGCGGCGCCTTGGCCGCGTGCCTTGTCCTTGGCGCCGGTGCCGCAGTCGCCGATGAAGTCGGCAAAGTCGGCGTCGACTGGCTCGGCAACGACATCATCGTCGAAGCGATCAAGGACCCGAAGGTGGACGGCGTCACCTGCCACGTGTCCTATTTCGACCGCGGCATCATCGACCGTCTGCACAAGGGCAACTGGTTCGAGGATCCTTCCGATTCCTCGATTTCGTGCCGCCAGACCGGTCCGATCACCATCGGCGACATCGACATGAGCGAAGGCGGCGAGGAGGTGTTCAAGCAAGGCATCAGCCTGATCTGGAAGAAGCAGGTGGTGAACCGCATCTACGACAAGGCCAACGAGACTCTGATCTACCTCTCGCATTCGCGCCAGGTGCAGAACGGCTCTGCCAAAATGTCGATCACCACCGTGCCGCTCTACGGCCAGAACGTGGTGTGGACCAAGGGCAAACCGAAATAGAGGGCGCGGTTCTTTCGTGCAATTGACCCGACCGACAATTGCTGCCGACTTGCGGGAGTTATTGCCCTGACGTAAAGCCGCCAGTATGGACCCTTCCGAAAATCTCGTGCTGAAAGACCCTGAGCCGCGTATCCATCCGACGGCGGAGCTGAAAGCATGCAAGCTCGGCCGCTACGCCTCGATCGGCGAGCGGGTGGTGCTGCGCGAAGTGAGCGTCGGCGATTTTTCTTATTTCGAGCGGCACGCCGAGGCGATCTACACGAGCATCGGCAAATTCTGCTCGGTCGCCGCCAACAGCCGCATCAATGCGCTGGACCATCCGATCGAGCGGCTGACCCAGCACAAGGTCAGCTACCGGCCCAACGAATATTTCCGCTGGCTGGGCGTCGATGCCGCATTCCGCGAACGGCGCCAGGCGAAGGCCGTGAGTATCGGCCATGACGTGTGGATCGGCCACGGGGCCGTGATCATGCCCGGCCTCACCATCGGCAATGGCGCCGTCATCGGCGCCAATGCCGTCGTCACGCATGACGTGCCGCCCTATACGATCGTCGCCGGAGTGCCGGCCAAGCCGCTTCGGCCGCGCTTCGCAGCCGATATCGCGGCGCGGATCGAGGCTCTCGCCTGGTGGAACTGGCCGGTCGAAAAGCTCGCCAGCGCCGTTCCCGACATGCAGGCCACGACCATCGAGACCTTCCTGGACCGCTGGGAAAATCACGCCGCGTGAGTTCGCGCCGGCGCGGCTGAAGAGCACGCGCATTTGCGCCAAAGGCGCGCTTCAGGGAACCACTGTGCGAGCGCTCCGGACTGAACCCCTTCCGTCATGCGGGGGTGGCGCAACGGAAGGGGCTGGAGGTAAACCGCTGTGAAGCGGAAGGAACAGGCCTGTTTGCCTGCACGTTTACGATGGCATCAAACTCATAAGGCGTGTTTTCTGTCGCATGCGCGCTGCGCGTGTATTTGATTGTGCCGGTTGTATATGTTGCGGCCGGGAACCTTGAAGGGCCGCCATTTGTTTCTCCTGCATCAGAATGCTGGGCTGTTTTTAGGGAACTTCGATGATCGAGAAGCTTTTCACCAAGATCGCCAATACGGTCGCCCATCTTGCCGGGCTGCCGCTGACATTCGCCGCTTGCTGCCTGATCGTCATCGTCTGGGCCGTGAGCGGACCTTTCTTCGACTTCTCGGACACCTGGCAGCTCGTGATCAACACCGGGACCACCATCATCACCTTCCTGATGGTGTTTCTCATCCAGAACACCCAGAACCGCGACGGTGCGGCGATCCAGGCGAAGCTTGACGAACTGATCCGGGTGAGCCGCGCTCATAACCATTTCATCGGCATCGAGCACCTGACGGAATCCGAGGTCGAGGAGATTCGCGCCAAATGCGAACGGGCGGCGAAGCGGCACGACCGCAAGATCGCCGAAATGGCGGCCAAAAAGACTGCGGCGCAGAAGCAGGGAGCCAGAAAGTCCGCGGCCTGAGAGAGCTCAGTCTTTCATGAATGTCGCGAACGCATCCTTGTGGTCGGGGTGCCAGCGCGACAGAGCAGGGCGGTTTTCGATGATATCGCCGATCGCCCAGGCCATGCGTTTCTCATCCAGCGGGCGCGTTACCTCGTTGTCAGGGCACAGGATGTAGAACTCGCGCTTTGTCAGGGATTCCAGCATGAAATCAATGACCTGTTCGCCAGTCCAGGCGCCGGCCGGCTTCTCGGTCGCGCCCTCGGTCAGGCCGGTATAGGTGAAGCCGGGAATGAGCAGATGCGCCGACAGATGGGCGCCAGGTTCGTTGCGCAGGGCATGCGCCAGTCCCTCGGTGAAGGTCTTTACGCCCGCCTTGGAGACGTTGTAGGCAAGGTTTCCAGGCGGCGTGGTGATGCCTTGCTTGGAGCCGGTGTTGACGATCAGGCCCGGCTGGCGGGCCCCCAGCATGCGGGGCACGAAGGCTTCGACACCATGCACGACGCCCCAGAAATTGATGTCCAGCAGCTGCTTCCAAGCGTCGCGGTTCTCCCACGGCTTGCCCGGGTTGTTGCCGATACCAGCATTGTTCATCAGCAGCGACACATTGCCGAAGGCGCCAAAGGCTCTTTCGGCGAGACGATCCACGTCTTGTGCCTTCGAAACGTCGGCAGCGACGGCCAGCACGGCATCGTCGCCGGCGATGGCGGACACAATACGGGCCGCATCCTCAAGACGCGGGCCGGCGACATCGGCAAGCACGATCTTCATGCCCAGGAGAGCCAGCCGCTTCGCGGCCGCAAGACCAATGCCGCTGGCGGCACCGGTAATGACGGCGGCATTGCCCGAACCAAGCGCGGGCAGGGCGGTCTGGATCTCGATGTCGGTCAGCATGGGCGGCGGATTCCTTCTTGCGATGGCGCCGAACTTAGCGCCGGGGCGGGCTGGCGCAAGCCTCCATCCGACTGCCTGCTTTTTCGACAGGCATTGGGGCCGGGTTGACCGGTCCGGCCGAGACTGCGCATGGTGCCCGCAAAAGGAGATTTCCCGATTGACGGACTGGATCGAAATCCTGAAGCAGCAGACCGCCACCGGCGATCAGATGAGCCGCGAAGTGCCGCAGATGCTGGCTAATCCGGAGATCAGCGAAGCACAGGTGAAGACGCTGTTTTCGGCTTTGGAAAAACAGGCGGATTTCGTCGAGAAGCTGCGCATGGCGCTAGAAAAGTTCGGCCATGATTTTGCGGTCATCAAGGCGGCGGAACGGCTGGAAGAGCGCTACGCCGATCTTGCCGCGTCGGTGGCCGAGAAGCTGAAAGCGATGCGCGAATAGATCCCTATTTTTCGATCACGCGTGCGAAACGCCTGTCCGGCACCAGCCAGACAAGGGCAACCAGCACATAGATCGCAACGCCGATCCACTGGCTGATGAAGGTCAGCGGGATGGCGCAGAGATAGGCGACAAGCGAGATCTTGCCCTTGCGGTCGTTGCCGATCGCCTTGGCAAAGGCCGTATCGTTTCCGTGCAGCCTGTGGAGCGTCACGACGAGAATGGTGAAGGCAATGGCGCACAGCGCGAGATCGGCGCCGTAGACGGCGACCGGTACCGGCGCGAAATGGTTTTCGCCCATGAAGGCCGTCGTCACCGGCATCAGCGACAGCCAGAACAGGAGATTGAGGTTCGCCCACAACACGCGGCCGTCGACCCGCTGCACGGTGTGGAACATATTGTGCAGATTGTTCCAGTAGATGCCGACATTGATGAAAGACAGCACGTAGCTGAAGAAGATCGGCCATAGCGGCAGCAAGGTCGAGAGATCCTCGCCATGCGGCACCTTCAGTTCAAGCACCATGATGGTGATGATGATGGCCACGACACCGTCGGTGAATGCCTCGACCCTGCCTTTGCCCATGAGTTGCGCCTTTTGCCCGGAGCCGATTGTCGAAAGACGGTAAACCGTTAGCTGATGTTGCCGGGCCGATAAACGCCATTCGATAAATTTCTCAACTATCTCGGGGAAACTCCCCTGTCGGGATCGCACAAGGTGTCTCCTGCAAGTCGGGGATTGCACACGACAGGATGTCGTGACGGATCGGAACCATTGGTTCCGATCCGAGCCCGTTCAGTCGGCCGGTTCCGGTCCACGCAACATCCACCATGCTGTCAGGAGCCTGCCGGCCGGCCGGAACGTTGGGGATAAGGGAGCGTTGAGGTCGCGATCCCTGAAACGACGAAGAGGTTTGGCCATGGCCTTTCGTGACTTGGCGCATACGCGCAACGAAGCAGGCGGCGAGGCTCTCGCAATCCCGGTGGTCGCCACAATGATCGCCGTTCTGTTCGCCGGCAGCACCGTGCTGACGCCGCTCTACATTATCTACAAGCAGCAATTCGGCTTTTCACAGATCACGCTGACGCTGGTCTACGCGGTCTATGTCGTCGGCAATCTCGGCGCCCTGCTGATGTTGGGCGGCGCGTCGGATGTCATTGGGCGCCGGCCTGCCGCTCTCGCAGCCATGGCCGTCGCCGTCGCCAGCGCGCTTGTCTTTCTGTTCGCCAACAATGTCGTTTCGCTCGATGTGGCGCGCGTCCTGAGCGGGCTTGGCATCGGTGTCGGCGCGGGGACCGGAACGGCATGGATCGCCGAGCTTCTGCCCGACGCGGACAAGGCGCGCGCCAGCGTCATCGCCACCAGCACCAATTTCCTCGGCCTGGGTTTCGGCGCACTCGTCTCGGGACTGTTGGCGCAGTATGAACCGTGGCCCTTGCGCCTGGTCTTCATTGTCTATCTGGCGGTGCTTGTGATCGTCTCCATCCTGGTCTGGCGTACACGCGAAACGGTGGCGGAGCCTGGCGGCCTCGGGCAGATTTCCATGCGGCCGCACTTTGCCGTGCCGGATGAAATCCGCGCGCGCTTCGTCGCGCCGGCGGTGACCGGTTTCGGCGCCATGGCGCTGGTCGGCTTCTACGCAGCGGTGGCGCCAAGCATCCTTGCGCAGCAACTGCATGAGACGAACCATGCTGTCGCCGGTGCGCTGTTCTTCGAATTGGCGATCGTCACCGCGCTCAGCATCGTAGCGTTGAAGCAAATGCAGAGCGGCAAGGCCATGCTGGCCGCGCTGGCGTTGATGATTCCCAGCATCCTCATGGTGGTGGCGGCGCAGATGCTGGCGTCGATGGCCCTGATGATTGCCGCCACCGCCTGCTGCGGCCTGACGGCCGCACTCGGCTATCGTGGCAGCCTGCAGGTGGTGAACGAGATCGCACCGGAGGATCGCCGCGCGGAAGTGGTATCCAGCTTCTTCATCTGCTGCTTTATCGGCAATGCCTTGCCCGTCATCGGCATTGGCATCATCTCGACCTATGCCAGCCCCATCGCGGCCAGCCTGGCGTTCGCCGCGATGATCATCGTGTTTGCGCTGGTCGCGCTGGGCTTTGGGTTGAAAAACAGGCCTTGAGAGCGGCCAGCCTCAGCCGTTCGGCGTCTCGGGGGAAAGATGGGCGCGTTGCCGCGGCACGCCGAGCCCGGTGTCGGGCGGCTCGCCGGCGGCCGGCCTGTTCTCGATCATATGCAAAGTGCGCCAGCCGCCGAAGCGGTAATAGCCCGCGGCCAGCAGCAGGGAGGTGATCGAGCCGGCGGGGAAACTCCACCACAGCGCTTCCTCGCCGATCACATCCCGCATGAAATAGGCAAAGCCGGTGCGCACGACCAGTACTGAGATCACCAGGATGACCAACGGCGGCATCACGGCGCCCGTGGCGCGTACGGTGGCGAACAGCACGATGGTGATGCCGAACAGGATGAACGACCAGGACGCGACGTTGTTGATGTGAGCGGCGATGTCTATCGCCGCGCTGTCGCGGCTCAGGAACAGACTGAGGATCGAGCGGTCGAAGACCCATAGAAGTGCCACGAGAGCGCCGGTCAGCACCAGGTTGAAGCCCACGCCTGACGCAGCGATGCGGCTGATGCGGTCCCAGCGGCCGGCACCGACATTCTGGGCCGCCATCGAGGACACGGCCGCGCCGATGGCAAGCGCGGGCATCTGGATGTAGGTCCATAACTGCGCGGCGATGCCGTAGGCGGCGGCCACCTGCGAGCCGTAGGAATTGACGATGCCCATCACCGTCAGGGCCGCGGCCGAAATCACGATCATCTGCAAACCCATCGGCATCCCCTTTAAGACGACGACGCGCAGCAAGGCGGGATCCGGCCGCAGCAGCGCCAGATTGGCGCCGGCCAGACGCAACGGGTGCTTGCGGACATAGAGCACGATCAGGATGGCAATGACGCTCACTGTCTGGCCCACAAGCGTCGAGATTGCCGAGCCTGCGATGCCGAACTCGGGGAACGGCCCGACGCCGCGGATGAGCAGTGGGTTCAAGATGATATCGAGCACGACGGCGAGCGCCATGAAAAAGAACGGCGTGCGCGAATCGCCGGCCCCGCGCAGCACCGTCATGACAAAGGACAGAAGGTTCATCATTGGCACGGCCACGAAGATGATGCGCAAATAGGAGCGCGCCAGCGGCAAGGCGTCGGGCGGTGTACCGAGCGCGCCCAGAATGGCGTCGACCCAGATCCAGCCGCAGACGGCGAACAGCATCGAGACGAAGAAGAAGAAGGTGGCGCTGGTGCCGACGATGCGGCGCGCCTCGGGCAGGTCGCGGGCGCCGACCGATTGCGCCACCAGTATGGTGGCCGCCATGCCGATGCCGAACACCGTGCCGAGGATGAGGAACAGCACCAGGTTGGCATTGGAGGTGGCGGTGAGCGCGGATTCGCCGAGGAAGCGGCCGACCCAGACGGCGTTGACCGAGCCATTGAGCGATTGCAGCACGTTGGAGCCGAGCACCGGCAGGGCGAACAGCAGGAGCGTGCGTGGAATGGGGCCGCTGGTCAGGTCACCGGTGCGCCGGCGCGCGGGCATCTTTTCATCCATGGCGGGCAATCCGGCAAAGCTGGTTCTTTTGAGTCCGGCACGCAGGATACCGCAGGGCCGACCGGGATGCACCTTTGCGAAAGGAGCGACGGCGGGCAAGGCATGCCGTCGTGCATCCGATCATGCTTGTCGGGCCGGAGGCGCCGCCAGGCGCCTCCGGTAAGATGCTTACTTCTTGGCGAGGCCGGGAAGCGTGACCTGATAGACAAGGAACATGGTGTCGACATCAGCACCGTCCTCGGCCTTGTAGGGCGCGCCGACCTGGAAGCCGTCCTGTGCAAGGAAGTCGTTGTCGTTGGCGACGAACAGGAAATAGTCGTCGGGCAGCTTCGGATCGAGCACGCTCGCCAGCGACATCGCTTCCCACTTCTCCGAGAGGTTGTCCTTGTCGTTGGGCGCGCCATTGTGCAGGCCGAAGCGGGCAAGCTCGGCCTTGTCGTTGATGTCGATGAACGGCGTCAGCCTTGCCGGCGTCACCGACGGATCGAGCATGCCCTTGGGCGCCACCGGCTTGTCGGCGGCATCGAAGGGACCGCCGGCGATGTCGGTCGCGCCGGAAAGGTCGACGATGTCGATCTTGCGATAGAGCGACTCGTCGCCCTTCAGGCCCTGGCCGTTGCCGCTGTCGCGCGCCAGCATCAGGAAAGCGGTATCCGACAGCGCCACGATCTCGCTTTGCGCAGCCACCTTGGTCTTGCCCTTGGGGTCCTTGAACACCGGCAGCGGCACGACGTATTCGTGCGCCAGCTTGAGATGGGCAAGATCGGAGGCGTCATAGACCAGCGCCCTGGTGTTCTGGCGTGTCGAGGCCGAATCACCGCCATCCTGCCGTGTTGCCGACTGCAAAACCGCGATCAGGAACTTGCCGTCCGGCGTCATTGCCATGCCTTCGAGGCCCTGATTGTTCTGGCGGCCGGTCTCGGGATCCTTTGGATCGGGTTCGGCAGCACCTGGGCCCGGATTGTCGGAAGCAAAATTGGCCGTGCCGTGGCGCATCGGCACGAGCGCGGCCGGGGGCTGGGTCGCCGACATCAGACGGCCGTCGGCGGAGAAGCGGTAGATGTCGGGACCGTATTCGTCCGAGACAAGCATAGTGCCGTCAGGCAGCCGCACAATCGCCTCGTTGTCGAGCGCGAGCTTGCCGTTGTCGGCCTGCGGCAGGACAGGCATGTCGCCAGCGGCGGGACGCACGCCGTTCAACGGGTCGAGACCGCTGGCGTCGGCACCCTTGTCGTCGGTCAGGAGCATGGTGTCAGCGAGCGTCGCCTTGAGACCGGTCTGCTCCTGGCCGGCTGTGGGCGCGGCACCTGGCGCCGCAGGGGCGAACTCGATGTTGATCGTGTTGAGGCGCGGCCGGTAGTCGGTGGTGCCGACGACGTTATAACCGCGGTCGGGCAGCAGCCAAAGCGAGCCCTTGTAGGTACCGGCATCATGCCTCCAGCCCGCGGTGTCGATCGACATGCCGGAACCGGAGCCGAAGGTCTCGCCGAACCTGTCGCGCTGGCCGGCCGGGATGCGGCCAACCCCCACAAGCCCCTTGTTGACGAAACTGTCGCCGCCGACGCTGGCCGAGCTGTCGGCGAAGGCGGGCAGCGAAACGGCCGAGGCCGCCAGCGCGGCGGCCAGCAGCCGCAACGAGAATAAGCGTAGATCCGTCATGGATATCCCCTTGATGACAAAGCGCCGGGACGGCGGAATTCTGAGGCTGCCTGGGGGCGGCGAGGCTGCCGCCCTGGAGGGCCGCTTGTGCCCTCGCCAAGCGGTCTAAGGCGCGAACATGATGCTTGCATGACAGTTGTTGGTGACGCATTCGCGTCGGCCCGCCGCGACGCTGCTGGGGAAGTGCGGCCGCGCCGAAAAATCGATCGTTCCGACACAGGTTCGACAGCGTCCAGGAGCTGTCCGTAGTACTAGACACTTATGTACAGTACGTATAGGGTGCCCGTTTCGGACAGTCCGGGGAGGGAAGCCTTGAGGTCTCATTACCGCGCAGTCGTCATCGGGGGAGGAGTGGTGGGCGCTTCGGTGCTTTATCACCTGGCGCGGTTCGGCTGGTCGGATGTGGCCCTGATCGAGCGCGCCGAATTGACGGCGGGCTCGACCTGGCATGCGGCGGCGGGGTTCCACGCGCTCAACGCCGATCCCAATGTCGCCGCGCTGCAGGATTACACCATCAACCTTTACCGTGAGATCGAGGCCGAATCCGGCCAGGACGTCGGCCTGCACATGACCGGCGGGGTCAACATCGCCAGCGATCCGGCGCGCTGGGAGTGGCTGAAATCGGCCTGGGCGGTATTCCAGTCGGTCGGCATCGAGACCGCCCGGCTGGTGACGCCTGACGAGATCAAGGCGATCTGCCCGATCGTCGATGTCACCGGGGTGCTCGGCGGCCTCTACGATTCCAACGAAGGCCATCTCGACCCCTACGGCACGACGCATGCATATGTCGGTGCCGCCAAGAAGCGCGGCGCCGACGTCATCCTGCGCAACCGCGTGGTCGAGCTGAAGGCGCGGGCCGATGGCCATTGGGGCGTGGTCACCGAGCAAGGCACCATCACCGCCGAGCATGTCGTGAATGCCGGTGGGCTGTGGGCCAAGCAACTCGGCCGCATGGCCGGGGTTGAGCTCCCGGTAACGCCGATGGAGCACCATTATTTCGTCACCGAGGACATTCCGGAAGTCGCTGCCCTCGACAAGGAGCTCGGCCTGGCCGTCGATCTCGACGGCTTTTCCTATCTGCGGCAGGAGCGCAAGGGCGTGCTGCTTGGCGTCTACGAGCAGAACCCGAAGCACTGGAACATGGACGGCGCGCCTTGGGATTACGGCATCGAGCTTATCCCCGAAGACATCGACCGCATCAGCCCGGAACTTGCCAAGGCGCATGAGCGCTTCCCTTGCCTGGCGACGGCAGGCATCCGCAAATGGGTCAACGGCGCCCTCACCTTCACCCCGGACGGCAATCCGATCGTCGGGCCGGTGCGCGGCCTGAAGAATTACTGGGTCGCCTGCGGCGTCATGGCCGGCTTCAGCCAGGGCGGTGGCGTCGGCAAATCGCTGGCCGAATGGATGATTTGCGGCGAGCCGCAGGCCGACATCTTCGGCATGGACATCGCCCGCTACGGCGCCTTCGCCGCGAACCGGGAATATCTCAGGCAGACCACGCGCCAGTTCTATTCTCGCCGTTTCGTCATGACCTTTCCCAACGAGCGGCTGCCGGCGGGCCGGCCGCTGAAGCGCCCCGGCGCCTATGACGGCATGAGTGCGGCCGGCTGCGAATGGACGGCCTCCTGGGGGCTGGAAATCCCCGCCTATTTCGCGCCGATGGGATTCCGCGAGGAGACGACGCTCGGGCGCTCCAACGCCTTCGACATCATCGGCGACGAGGCGCTGCAAGTCCGGCGCGCCGCCGGCCTCATCGATATCTCGGCCTATGCGCGCTACGCGATCTCAGGATCGGGCGCGGAGGCCTGGCTCGATAGGCTTCTGGTTTGCAGGCTGCCGAAGGTGGGACAGGCGAGACTGGCGCCGGTGCTCGGGCCGGACGGGCGGCTGAAGGGCGATCTTACCGTCTTCAACTGGGGCAATGGCGACTACTGGCTGATGGGCTCCTACTATCTGCGCGAATTCCACATGCGCTGGTTCGAAGCGCATGTGGCTGAAGGCGTTTGCGTCACCGATATTTCAGATGCGATGTCCGGCTTCCTGGTCACTGGTCCCAATGCCAGAAAGATCGTCGAGCGCACGACGCACCAGGACATCTCCTCCAAAGCCTTGCCATTCATGCCATGCGGCGAATTCGACATCGGCATGGTGGGGGCGCGGATGGCTCGCCTTTCGATCGCCGGCGAGCTCGGCTTCGAGATCAACTGCCCGGCCACCATGCATGCCACATTGCGCGAAACGCTGCTTGCCGCCGGTGAGGATCTCGGCCTCGCCGAAGTTGGCTATTACGCACTCAACGCGCTTCGGCTGGAAAAGAGCTTCGGCATCTGGTCGCGCGAATTCACGCAAGGCTACACGCCCGGCCAGACAGGGCTCGACCGCTTCATCGCCTTCGACAAGGGCGATTTCGTTGGCCGCGAGGCGGCGCTGAAGGAGCGCAAGCCGGGTGTTGGACGACGCATCGTGACGCTGGAAGTCGATGCCGTCGATGCGGACGCCAGCGGCTTCGAACCGGTCTGGCACGGCGCTCGGCGCGTTGGCTTCGTCACCTCCGGCGGCTTTGGCTACACGATCGGCAAAAGCGTCGCGCTGGCGTTGGTGGATGACGATTTTGCCGAGGAAGGAACGGCGCTTTGCGTGCACATTGTCGGCACCGAGCGGCCGGCGCGTGTCATTCCGGCTTCGCCTTACGATCCCTTGGGCAAGGCGATGCGGCAATGAGGAGGTTTCCGGATGATCGATGACGCAGCACGCGAAAGCAGGCGCGAGCGCCGACGGGGACGCATCGGCGAGGCCGGCAGCGAGAGCAGCCGCCGGCCCAATTACCGCTTGCTGAAGAACCCGTTCCTACCGCAGCCGATCTTTTCGGACGACCACGTCGCCTCGATCCACGATACGGCGCTGCGCGTGCTGGAAGAGCTGGGCATCAAAGTTCTGCTGCCGCAGGCGCGCGACCTGCTCGCCCGCGCCGGCGCCCTGGTCGACCCCGATACCGACATGGTGCGGATCGGCCGCGACATGGTGGCGGCCGCGCTGGCCTCGGCGCCGCGATCGATCCACGCTCATGCCGGCGCACGTGCCCGCGACCTGCCGCTCGAACTCGGCTCGATGACCTTCCTGGCGGGCTCCGGCGCGCCGAACGTCACCGATCTCGAGCGCGGCCGGCGGCCCGGAACGCTGGCCGCCTTCGAGGAACTCATCAGGCTGGTGCAGCATTTCGACGTCCTGCATATGCTGGGACCCTGCATCGAGCCGCAGGACATCGACAACCGTTTCCGTCACTACGCCGTCAACCGGGCGCAACTGACCCTTTCGGACAAGTTCCCGTTCGTGTTCGCGCGCGGCACTCCGCAGGTCGACGACAGCTTCGAGATGATCAGGCTGGCCCGCGGGCTGTCCGAAGACGAGTTTCGCTCGGGCGCCCATTGCTACACCGTCATCAACACCAATTCGCCGCGCCAGCTCGACATCCCGATGGCGCAAGGCATCATCGACTTCGCCAGAGCCGGGCAGGTCCTGATCATCACGCCTTTCTGCCTGGCGGGTGCGATGGCGCCGATCACGGTGGCCGGCGCGCTGACTTTGCAGCATGCCGAGGCGCTGGCCGGATTGACGCTGGCGCAGATCGTGCGGCCGGGCGCGCCTGTCGTCTACGGCTCCTTCTCCTCCAATGTCGACATGAAATCAGGCGCGCCGGCCTTCGGCACGCCGGAGCATATCAAGGCGACGCTGGGGGCCGGCCAACTGGCGCGCTTCACCGGCCTGCCGTGGCGTTCGGGCGGCGGCAGCGCGGCCAACATCTCCGATGCGCAGGCGGCGCATGAGACGCAGTTTGCGCTGTGGGGCTCGGTGCTGGCGGGCGCTACCGTGTGCATCCATGCCGCCGGCTGGCTGGAGGGGGGGCTGAGCGTTTCCTTCGAAAAGCTGGTCACCGACATCGAGGCGTTGCAGACGGTGGCTGAACTGTGCGTCGCCACGCCCGGCGACGACGATGCCATCGGCTTCGAGGCGATCGCCGAAGTGCAGCCCGGCGGCCATTTCTTCTCGGCAGGTCACACCATGGCGCGCTACCGCACCGCCTTCTACGAGCCGCTGGTGGCCGACTGGTCGAATTTCGGCAACTGGACGCAGACCGGTTCCAAGACCGCTACCGAACGCGCCACCGGCATCTGGAAGCGCATCCTCGCCGATTTCGAGCCGCCGGCGACGGCCATTGCCACATCAGCTGTGCTCGATGATTTCATCGCGCGCCGCACCGAAGAGGGCGGGGCGGCGCCGGTATCGTGAGATAGCTTGTTCCTTTCATCGTCCTGAATTGTGGAAGCGATCCGGAACCTGCTGCGCCTCTCATGCATTCATGGCACGGCCGGTGCCTGCTCGCGTTGCGAGCCATTGAGGGAGGACGACCACATGGGTTTCGACCAGTATCACGAACCGCCCGAAGAATTGTCGCAGGAGGTGCGGACCTTCGCCCGCATGATCACCTCGCTGATCGAGGAAGCGGAAGCGATCAGCTGGTACGAACAGCGCATGTCGGTGGAGAAGGACCCACAGGCCCGCGCCATCATGAAGAACGCGCAAGGCGAGGAGTTCAAGCATTTCGGCATGGACCTCGAATTCCTGCTGCGCCAGAAGACGGACTGGCGCGCGGAACTGAAGGAAATCCTGTTTACGACGGGCGATATCGTCAAGGCCGGCGAGGCCGGCGAGAAGAAGGTGGATTGAGGGCTTCGCCAATTCTACGGAAGAGCAGAAAGGCGTCTCTCACACGGCCGCGACAAACCCGTCCAGCACGCGTTTCTGGCCGGCCTTGTCGAAGTCGATGGTCAGCTTGTTGCCCTCGATGGCCGAAATGTTGCCGTTGCCGAATTTCTGATGGAAGACGCGATCGCCGACGTTGAAGGGGGACGGCTTATCGGCGACGGATTTGGCGACCAGCTCGCCGTCGATGGTGCGGCCCTTGACGCTCGTGCGGCCGGCGCCGTAGCCGGAATCGGTCTCGCCGTAGCCGATGCGCTCGACCTGGTGGCCGGAGCGCGAGCCCCAGTTGCGGTCGGTCGCCTCGGTGCGGTTCTGCTGCGCCCGTTGCCAGCCTGGCGTGGCGTAGCTGTTGGAGAAGGCGCCGGATTTTTCGGCACCGACATTGTCGAAGCGCGAGGCGCCATAGGGATTCTGGCGGCCGCCTCGGCCGGAAGCGAACGAGCCGCCGCCATAGGAATTGCCGTAGCCACCATAGGAGTTGCCGCTTTCGGCGACTTCGACATGGGTTTCAGGCAGTTCGTCGAGGAAGCGGGAGGGAATCGTCGATTGCCACAGGCCGTGGATGCGGCGGTTGGAGACGAACCAGATATGCAGGTTCTTCTTGGCGCGGGTGACGCCGACATAGGCCAGCCGGCGCTCTTCCTCCAGGCCGGAACGGCCGCCTTCGTCCAGCGCGCGCTGGTGCGGGAACAGGCCTTCCTCCCAGCCCGGCAGGAAGACGGTTTCGAATTCGAGGCCTTTGGCCGAATGCAGCGTCATGATGTTGACGGCGTCGAGTTCGGCGTTCTGCTCGGCATCCATGACCAGCGCGACATGTTCGAGGAAGGAGCGCAGTGATTCGTACTCTTCCATGGAGCGAATCAGCTCCTTCAGGTTCTCCAGCCGGCCGGGCGCCTCGACCGAACGGTCGTTCTTCCACATGTCGGTGTAGCCGCTCTCTTCCAGGATGGTCTCGGCGAGTTCTGTGTGCGGCGTGGTTTCCAGCGCCTTCTGCCAGCGTTCGAAATTGGCCGCGACCTCGCGCAATGCGGCGCGCGGCTTGGGCTTCAACTCGTCGCTCTCGGCGAGCTTGCCGGCGGCTTCCAGCATCGGCACGCGCAGCGCCCGCGCCGTGTCGTGGATCTGACGGATGGTGGTTTCGCCGAGGCCGCGCTTGGGTACATTGACGATCCGCTCGAAGGCGAGATCGTCGGCGCCTTGCGCGACGACGCGGAAGAAGGCAAGCGCGTCACGGATCTCCATGCGCTCATAGAAGCGCGGGCCGCCGATGACGCGGTAGTTGAGGCCGAGCGTAACGAAACGGTCCTCGAATTCGCGCATCTGGAAGGAGGCGCGCACCAGGATGGCCATGTCGTTGAGATTGTGCTTCTGGCGCTGATAGGCCTCGATGGTTTCGCCGACGGCGCGCGCTTCCTCCTCGGAATCCCAGGCGGCGTGGACGTTGACCTTGCCGTCCTCGGGATCGTCGCGATCGGTGAACAGCGTCTTGCCGAAGCGGCCCTCATTGTGGGCGATGAGGTGCGAAGCGGCGCCGAGGATATGCGCGGTGGAACGATAATTGCGCTCCAGCCGGATGATGGTGGCGCCCGGAAAATCCTTGTCGAAGCGCAGGATGTTGTCGACCTCCGCGCCGCGCCAGCCATAGATCGACTGGTCGTCGTCGCCGACGCAGCAGATGTTGACTTTGTTTTCGCTCACGGGCTGTTCCGCGCCTGCCGGCGCGGGCCCTCCGCGCGGGCCTCGCACAGACTCGGACGCCCGGTCGGGCTTGCGGCCTTCGACCGATCGCAGATCGGTCGATGTTAACGTCGACGAACGCCCAGCGTGCGGCCGCTGCGCCAGCAAGCGCAGCCACATGTATTGCGCGGTGTTGGTGTCCTGGTACTCGTCGACGAGGATGTATCTGAACCGCTTGTGATACTCCTTCAGCACGTCCGGATTGGCGCGGAAGATGCGGATCGGGTGGCAGAGCAGATCGCCGAAATCGCAGGCGTTCAGCGTCTGCAGGCGCTCCTGATAGGCCCTGTAGAGCTCGCGGCCCTTGCCGTTGGCGAAACTGCGCGCATCGCCCTCGGCGATATCGGCCGGGCCTTGTCCCTTGTTTTTCCAGCCGTCGATCATCTGCGCGAACTGCTTGGCCGGCCAGCGCTTGTCGTCGAGGCCCTCGGCCTGGATCAATTGCTTGATCAGCCGCACGACGTCGTCGGTGTCGAGAATGGTGAAGTCAGATTTCAGCCCGGCAAGCTCGGCGTGCCTGCGCAGGAGCTTGACGCCGATCGAGTGGAAGGTGCCGAGCCAGGGCATGCCCTCGACATTGCCTTCGCCGATCAGGATGCCTATGCGCTGCTTCATCTCGCGCGCGGCCTTGTTGGTGAAGGTCACGGCCAGGATCTGCGAGGGGAAGGCTTTTCCGGTCGCCAGGATGTGGGCGATGCGGGTGGTCAAGACGCGCGTCTTCCCGGTGCCGGCACCGGCCAGCACCAGAACCGGCCCTTCGGTGGTTTCCACCGCCAGCCGCTGCTCGGGGTTCAATCCCTTGAGATAGTCGGGCGCGTTGTTGTGGCCGCTGCGGGCAGCCATGGCGCGCGCGGCGATACCCGACGGGGCGGTAGGCCGCGCATCGGGTTCATCGAAAAAGGGCATGTCTTCGGAAAAGCCGGACATCGCCCCCGAATGTAGTGATTCGGTGAAGAAAGACCAGAACTGTCTACGTTTTGTTCCACCCCTGATTGTTCCCGGCCTGCTTGACAGGCAGGGCGGGTGGGAGAAAGCTGGGCAAAGGGCAGGGAGGGGATCCTGTTGCCCATAGCCGCCTCGAGGCGCGCAACAGTCGAAGGAGTATCATCTTGGCTGTCACCATCACCTCCCTCATTCTCCTCCTCATCGGCCTCGCGCTTGGCGCCGGCGGCATCTGGTTGGCTTCACTGGGAGGTAGCTGGTACTACATCATATCAGGCATCGCCTTCCTCATCGCCGCATGGCTGCTCTACCGGCGCAGATCCACCGCGCTCTGGCTCTACGCCGCGATCGTGCTGGGCACGCTTGCCTGGGCGGTCTGGGAAATCGGCTTCGACTGGTGGGAACTCGGGCCGCGCGGCGGCATCATCGTGCTCGTCGCGTTGTGGCTGCTGACGCCGTGGGCGAGGCGGGGCCTTGTTGGTCCCGATGGCCGCGCGCCGCTCATTCTCGCGGTGTTGGCGTCGCTGGCGGTCGCCGGCTATTCAATGACGACCGATCCCAAGGGTATTGCCGGCAATCTCAACACCGACAAGGTGACCCCGGCGGCCGATCTCGGCGGCGACGTACCTGCCGGCGAATGGCACTTCTACGGCCGCACGCCCTATGGCCAGCGCTATTCGCCGCTCGACCAGATCACGCCGGAGAATGTCGCCAACCTGCAGCCGGCCTGGACTTATCGCACCGGCGACGTGAAGGGTCCTGACGATGTCGGCGAGACCACCTATCAAGTGACGCCGCTGAAGATCGCCGATACGCTCTACATCTGCACGCCGCACAATTTCGCCATCGCCATCGACGCCGCCACGGGCAAGGAGAAGTGGCGCTACGATCCCCAGGTCAAGCTCGACAAGGACCGCCAGCACCAGACCTGCCGCGGCGTCTCCTATTACGCCGACGCCAAGATCGGTGCCGGGCAGCCTTGCGCCGCGCGTGTCTACCTGCCGACTTCGGATGCGCGGCTGATCGCGCTCGACGCCGCCAACGGTCAGGTCTGTCCGTTTTTTGCCGAAGGCGGCACGCTGAACCTTCTGACCGGCATGCCTTATCCCAAGTCCGGCTATTACTATTCGACCTCGGCGCCGCTGATATCGGGCGGCAAGATCATCGTCGGCGGCGCGGTCAACGACAATTATTCCACGCAGGAGCCCTCCGGCGTCATCCGCGCCTTCGATGCCTCCACGGGCGCGCTGATCTGGAACTGGGATTCCGGCAATCCCGACCAGACCACGCCGCTCGCGGCAGGCCAGACCTACACCGCCAATTCGCCCAACATGTGGTCGACGCCGAGTGCCGACGAAAAGCTCGGCCTGCTCTACATACCGCTCGGCAACCAGACGCCGGACCAGCTCGGCGCCGGCCGCAGCGCCAATGTCGAGAAATTCTCCTCCTCGATCACCGCGCTCGACCTCAATACGGGGCAATTGAAATGGGTGCGCCAGACCGTGCACCATGACCTGTGGGACATGGACGTGCCGGCGCAGCCGAGCCTTGTCGACATCACCAAGGCCGACGGCACGGTCGTGCCGGCGCTGGTGGGGCCGACCAAGCAGGGCGACCTCTATGTGCTCGACCGGCGCACCGGCGAGCCGGTCATCCCGGTCAAGGAAGTGCCGGCGCCCGGCGGCGCCATCGAAGGCGACCACACATCGCCCACGCAGCCGGTGTCGGACCTTTCCTTCAATCCGCCGCCGCTGACCGATGCCGACATGTGGGGCATCACCATGTTCGACCAGCTGGCGTGCCGGATCGCGTTGCACAGGCTGCGCTACGAGGGCCGCTACACGCCGCCGTCGCTGCAGGGCACGCTGGTCTATCCCGGCAATTTCGGCGTCTTCAACTGGGGCGGCGTGGCGGTCGATCCGGTCCGGCAGGTGCTGTTCGGCATGCCGACCTATCTCGCCTTCACCTCCAGGCTTGTGCCCCGTGCGGACGTGCCGCCGCCAGGCGACAGCAAGGGCAGCGAGCAGGGGCTGAACCGCAATGACGGCGCCCCCTATGCGGTGGTGATGGGACCGTTCCTGTCGCTGCTCGGCATTCCGTGCCAGGCGCCGCCATGGGGCTATGTCGCCGGCGCCGATCTCAGGACCGGCCAGATCGTCTACAAGCACAGGAACGGCACGGTCTACGACATGACGCCGCTGCCTTTGCCGTTCAAGGTCGGCGTGCCCGGCATTGGCGGGCCGATGATCACAGCCGGCGGGGTGGCTTTCCTCGGCGCCGCGGTCGACGACTACCTGCGCGCCTACGACCTGACCTCAGGCAGACAGCTCTGGCAGGCGCGCCTGCCAGCCGGCGGACAATCTACGCCGATGACCTATACGGTGGCTGACGGGCGCCAGTTCGTGGTCATAGTCGCCGGCGGCCATGGCTCGGTCGGCACCAAGCCGGGCGATTATGTGATGGCGTACGCGCTGCCGAAGTAGGAATGGCGCGCGGTCCCCGCAGGACCGCGGCCTAGCTGATTCCGAGATGGCTCTTCAGGCTGGGCACCGAGCCGAGCACTTCATTGGTGAGGTCAGGGCCGGCGGCGGCTTCGGCCTGCTGGATCAGCGTGGCGCCGGCCTGCCTGATCTGCGCCATGTCGAGGCCGGAGGCCTTGAGCGCGGCGACGCCGTTGATCAGTGCGCCGGCCTTTTCGCCGAGAACACCGCCCAGCGCGCCTTGCAAGGAGGACAGCAGGCCGCCACCGCCGGCCGCGCCGGCGGCCATGACGTCGTATTGGCGGGCGAGATCGTCTGCGCCGGGAATCTTGGCAAAGAAACCCGAGACGTTGGTGCCTTCCGCCTCGTGCTCCAGCACCGAGAAGATGGTGCCGACGACTTTCTCTGTCGTTGCGTGGTCGAGGCCCGCCTTTTGCGAGACGGTGTTGACGATATCCTGGACGTTCATGGTCTCACCTCAAATTTGGGATTTCGGGTCCGTGCGGCGGTCCTTGCCGATGCGAAACTCGATCATCGACCGCCCTGCCTGCGTCCACAAGCCTGAAGCGTAATGCCTGAGCGGCAGCCAGGGCAAGGACGAACGCGCTGGTGAGGATCGGCATGATCATCGGCGGCGCTCCTTCTGGTCGGGACGGGATGGCACGGCGCATCGGTAGCACGCAGCTTCCCTTATTGTTGTGGCAGGTGCCTGCAGGATCCATGGCGATGACCAAAAAGTGATGGGGTGGGCGCCGGCATTGCCGGCTTCACCGGCTGCGGCCAATGCTCGTCGCCGCGCCCATCCAGGCTGGACCGGGCCAGCCGCGCTCCTATGTAGCTCCGGTATTGAAGCTTGAGGCCGAGGAATGCGCCATGACCAAAGCAGCCGCCACGACACCAGCAAAGCCTGGGATCACCCAGGCGATGATCGACGCCTATGACGAATACACGCATCTGACACTCGATCGCCGCCGCTTCATGGAGCAACTGACCCGGCTTGCCGGGTCAGGGGCGGCGGCCGCGGCGATCGCACCGATGCTGGCGGCGAATTCCGCCCAGGCGGCCATCGTCGCCGAGAACGATCCCCGCGTGAGAGGCCAGGACATCACCTATCCCGGGGCCGGCGGCGAGATGAAGGCCTATCTGGTCAGGCCGGCGGATCAGGCGGGCAAGCTCGGCGCCGTCATCATCATCCACGAGAACAGAGGACTCAACCCGCATATACGCGACATCGCCCGGCGCGTGGCGCTGGAGGGCTTCGTGGCGCTCGCTCCGGATTTCCTGTCGCCGCTCGGCGGCACGCCCGCCGACGAGGACAAGGCGCGCGACATGTTCACCAAGCTGGATCCGGCGCGGACCGTTGCCAATGGCGTCGCGACGGTGGCTTTCCTCAAGGCCGACAAGGACGGCAATGGCAAGGTCGGCGCCGTCGGCTTCTGCTGGGGCGGCGGCACGGCCAACATGCTCGCCGTCAACGCGCCTGACCTGGCGGCAAGCGTCGCCTATTACGGCATGCAGCCGAAGGCCGCGGACGTGTCCAAGATAAAGGCGGCGCTGCTGCTGCACTATGCCGGGTTGGACGAACGCACCAATGCCGGCATCGCCGCCTTCAAGAAGGAACTCGATGCCGCGCATGTCGAATACACGGTCTATGTCTATGAAGGCGCCAATCACGCCTTCAACAACGACACTTCGGCAGCGCGCTATGACAAGAAGGCGGCTGATCTCGCCTGGGGCCGGACCGTCGCCTTCCTGAAGGAGAAACTGGCTTAGCGCAGGACCTACTGCGTGCTCGCCGGCCTGTGCAAGGCAACGCCGGCCACCACCAGCGCAATACCGATGCAGTCGCTGATGCCGGGGATCTGGCGCAGCACCAGCATGCCGATCAGCGTCGCCGTGACGGGCAGCAGCGACAGCATCAGCGCGAAGCTCGACCGCGGCAGCCGCGCCATGGCGAGTTGATCGCAGATATAGGGGATAACCGAGGAGCAGATGCCGACGCCGATGGCCGCCAGCAGCAGCGGCGCCGAGAAAAAGGCGGGCAACGCGTCGGTGAAGCCGATCGGCAGCACGACCAGGAAGGCCACGGCCATGGCGGCGCCGAGCCCGGCAATGCCGCCGCCGGCGCCTGAAGCGGCGACGCGGTGGCCGAGCACGATATAGCCCACAAAGAGCGCGCCGTTGAGGAAGGCCCAGAACAGACCGATGGAATCGCTGGACCATTTGACGTCGATCAGCAGCAAGGTGCCGGCCACGGCGACAGCAAGGGCAGCGAGATTGCGCGCGCTTCGGAGGCCGACCAGCGCGACGCCGATGGTGCCGACGAATTCGATCGCGGCCACCAACGAAATCGGCAGGCGGTCGAGCGCCAGATAGAAGGAGCAGTTCATCACTGCCAGACAGGCGCCGAAGGCGAGCAGCAGCAGCCGTGTCGACCGATCGGCCTGGGCGAAGGTTCGCCACGGACGCGTCAGCGGCGCGAAGATCAACGCGGCTGTGGCGATGCGCAGCCAGGCCATGCCAAGCACGCCGATCTGCGCAAACAAAAGCACGGCGAAGGCAGGGCCGAGATAGTGGAAGACGGCGCTGACGCAGAACCAGACATGCGGCGGCAGCGATGTCGCCAGGTTGGTAAAGGCCGCACCTGCGGTGCGCGTGGTTTGGACTTGCGCCCGATCGTTCATCGGATCAGTATCACAGGCAATTTTTTCGGTTCATATGGCTAGTGATCGTTCAGAAGTCTCGATTGCTTTCGACATGCAAGGAGTTTTCGATGAAGCGCCTTCGAAACGAAAATCTCAATCTCGATGCCGTCGACCTGAAGATCCTGCGCCTGCTGGAAAAAGATGCGCGCGCCAGCACGGCCGAACTGGCGCGCGCCGTCGGCCTGTCGGCGCCGAGCGTAGCCGAGCGCATCAAGCAGCTTCAGGAGAGCGGCGTCATCGAAGCCTATTGCGTGCGGATCAATCCGGCGGCGCTTGGCCTGAACCTGTCGGCATGGCTGCGCATCAGGCCGGTGCCGGGGCAGCTCGCCGTCGTGGCCGAGATCATCCGCGACCTGCCCGAGATCGCGCAATGCGACCGGGTAACCGGCGAGGACTGTTTCATCGCGCTGGCGCATGTCGGCTCGGTGGCCGAACTCGAGCGGGTGATCGACCGCATCATTCCCTACGCGATGACCAACACGGCGATCATCCAGTCATCCCCGGTGGTGGCGCGCTCGCCGCTGGCGGCGATCAGGCGGCTGGATTGACCGGCGCAACAGATCAATTGCCCGGCGGTGAAGCAGGTGGCCGCTCGACTCGCCGCCGTCAGGCGTGGCCGCGCTTCAGGCGAGCGCGCTTCAAGATGCTGCGCCAGCGGATCATGTCAAAGGGGATCGGCTCGTTGTTATTGGCGATGTGGAAGATCTCGTTGTCGACGTTCTTCAGCGAACGCCAGAAATCATAGTCGGTTATGCGTGGATCCGCGGCTAGCCTGTCCACCTCGACCTTGATGTCGGTTTTCATGCACTTACCTCGAATCGGCTTCGCCCCGCCGCCCGTAGAACGACCCTGTGCGGACGTTTTCGAACGCTCCGCTGAGTCGTTCAACGGCTCAAATGGCTTGTTCCCGTTAAAACCTCGGTAAGGTTAACGCGGGCAGGAGGCTGCTTCAACCACTGGCGCTCGCCGATTTGAAGGTTCGACGATTTTGGCTTGTCGGTGTGGCTTTGAAGCCCAGGTCCGGTCCGTCCGGGAACGAGGTGGACGTCGATTTCGACCTATTTGCGCCTGATGCCGATCGAGCGGCCGGCGCGTTCGGGCATCGGCAAGGCTGCGTGAGCGGCGCGCATCGCTTCGATCTTGGCCAGCACGTCGGCGGGGAAGGGGGCTACCTTGGGCCCGGACATGTCGACATGCAGTGCAAGCTGCTCGGACGTGGCGGCGAGCCAGCCGTCGGCATGGCGGATTTCCTGATAGAACCGCAACCGCTTCTCGTCATGGTCGATGAGCTGGAACGAGACTGTGACGTTGTGGTCGAGATGCAGTTCCTGCACGTAGCAGACATGGACTTCGGCGGTGTAGATGGTGAGGCGGCGGTTCTTGACATAGTCCAGCCCCATGCCCATCGCCTCGAAGGCTTCATCCGAACAGCGGTCGAACAGGACGTTGTAGTAGGCCATGTTGAGATGGCCGTTATAGTCGATCCAGTCCTTCTCGATAGCCATTGGCTGAGAAACAAAAGGGGCGGGGATCGGCATGGCAACTTCCTTGTTGTGGTGCTGGACAGAGCGTGGTTGTGAGAGCGGTTCATCGTTTCACGGAAACGCCGGACCGCCTCTTGATACAATTCTCTAGGGAAAGCGCTAGGCGCTTTTCCCGGGAAAACCGCTTCACACTTTTCCTGGAATTGCGTTAGGCATCATCCATAAATGCATGACAAGCATGGACACTGGTCCATTCGCGGAGAAATTCATGGCCCTGAGCGACCTCAATCCGGTCGAGCGCAACGAAGATGGCATCGCCGCCGTGCTCGGTATCCTCAAGCAGCGATTTGGCGAGCGCTTTCAGACCGGCGAGGCGATCCGCTCCCAGCATGCGCATACGACCACCTACATCCCGACGCAGGCGCCGGACGGCGTCGCCTTCCCGGAAACGACCGCCGAGGTGCAGGAGATCGTGCGCGCCTGCGCGGCGCACCGCGTGCCGGTGATCGCCTTCGGCGTCGGCTCCTCGCTCGAAGGCCATACCAACGCGCCGGGCGGCGGCATCTCGGTCGACACGTCGCGGATGAACCGGATCCTATCGGTCAATCCGCAGGATCTCGACTGCACGGTCGAGCCCGGGGTGACGCGCGAGGATCTCAACCGGCATCTGCGCGACACCGGTCTGTTCTTCCCGATCGATCCCGGCGCCAATGCCTCGCTGGGTGGCATGGCGGCGACACGGGCCTCAGGCACCAACGCTGTGCGCTACGGCACGATGCGCGAGAACGTGCTGTCGCTGACGGCCGTCATGGCCGATGGCGAGGCGGTGACGACCGGCAAACGGGCGAAAAAAAGCTCCGCCGGCTACGATCTGACGCGGCTGCTGGTCGGTTCGGAAGGCACGCTCGGCGTCATCACCTCACTGACATTAAGGCTGCAAGGGATTCCGCAGGCGATTTCCGGTGGTGTCTGTCCGTTTCCGAGCGTCGAAGCGGCATGCAACGCCGTCATAGCGACGATCCAGATGGGAATTCCGGTGGCGCGCATCGAACTGGTCAATGCGCTGCAGATGCGGGCGATGAAGACTTACTCCAAGCTCGATTACCCGGAAAGCCCGTGCCTGTTCGTGGAGTTCCATGGCAGCGATGCAGGCGTTGCCGAACAGGCCGAGACCTTCGGCATGATCGCCGAGGAAAATGGCGGCGGACCCTTCCTGTGGACCAGCGTCGCCGAGGAGCGCACCAAACTTTGGAAGGCCAGGCATGACGCCTATTGGTCGTCGCTGACGCTACGGCCAGGCGCCAAGGGCCTGTCGACCGACGTCTGCGTTCCGATCTCGCGTTTTGCCGAATGCGTCACCGAAACCGAGGCCGACATCGCCGAAATGGGGCTTGTCGCGCCGATCGTCGGCCATGCCGGCGACGGCAATTTCCACGTCCTGGTGCTGATGGACGTGAACGACCCGAAGGAAATCGCGCTGTCGGAAAAGTTCGTGGCGCGGCTCAATATGCGGGCCATCGCCATGGAGGGCACCTGCACCGGCGAGCATGGCATCGGCCAGGGCAAGATCGGCTTCCTGCGCCATGAGCTTGGCCATGGCGTCGACATCATGCGCACGATCAAGCAGGCGCTCGATCCGCTTGATATCATGAACCCGGGTAAGATCCTGCCGGCCGCGGGATAGGGACGAGTTTCGGCAAAAGTGGACCGCGGACATCGGTCGAGTTGCCGACGAATTGCCTAAAGGATCGCAGGCCTGCCGTTTGACGTGCGTGACCAGGTCTCATTTTCCCGCCCTTCCAGCGAATGCGCAAGAATCGGAATGCGCTTGTCGCGGACAAGGTGCAGAACACGATCCTCTCATCGGGGAAAGGGATCACCCATGCTGACGCTTTATGACTATCTGCCTTCGCAGAATGGCTGGAAGGTGCGTGTTCTGCTCGGGCTGCTCAAAATCCCGCATGAGACGCGCATCGTCTCGATTTTCGAGGGCGAGAGCCGCACCGACGCCTTCCTTGATCTCAACCCGGCTGGGGCCGTTCCCGTTCTCCAGCTCGAGGACGGTCGCACCATCGCCGAGTCGAATGCGATCCTCGCCTATCTCGCCGAAGGTACGCGCTTTCTTCCAGCGGACGGGTATGAGCGCGCGAAGGTCATGCAGTGGCTGTTCTTCGAGCAATATCATGTCGAGCCGGTCATCGGCTCTCTGCGCTTCTGGACATTGACCGGGCGGCTCGAACGCAACCAGGGCATGGTCGCGGCAAAACGGGAAGCCGGCACCCGCGCGCTCGACGCGCTGGACCGCAGCCTCGCCGAGACCGCATTTCTTGTCGGGAAGCAGCTGTCGATCGCCGATATCGCGGTTTATGCGTACGGCCATCGGGCCGAGGATTGCGGTTTTTCGCTCACAGATTACCCGGCATTCGAGGCGTGGCTGGGGCGCGTACGAGCTGCCATCGGTGCGGACTATCCCGTGTATCCCTACAGTGTCGACGCCCATTCCGGTGCCTGAGAGGGAGCCGCCAGCGCAGATCGTCTTGACCGCGCCGGCATTCGGGCCGAGACTCCGTGCGCGGGAGGTCTGAACGAGACGGGCAACCCAAGCGGAGGAGTGGTGTCATGGCGATTTCACGCAAGGAAGAAGCGCGCGCGCTGAGTGCCGACGAACACGAACTGGTGGAGAAATCGCACCATCCGGCGGTCCAGGACCTTTCCGACGCGGATCTGTCCGGCCTCGTCAAACGCCTGCGGGAGCGGCGCGACAAGGCGCAGACCGAGGCGCATCGACGCCGGCGCGAAATCCGGGGCAAGGGCACACCGAAAGGGGCTGTCGCTTCAAAGGCCGACAGCGGCTCGCAGGTGAAGCTTGCGGTGCTGGCGATGGCCATGCGGCGGCTGAATGGCGAGGCCGAACGGCGCCGCCAGTTGACGGCGCGGATTTCATTGGTCGACAGCGCGCGCAAGGCGCTGGCCCTGAAACAGAAAGCGCCGACGGACGGTCCAGCGTTCAACGCGCGCACCGCCCATAAGGGCATGCGGGCCGTGCCAAACCAGAGGACGCCGAATCTGGTTCGGCCGGCCGAGCTCGGCCGACAACGCAAGGCGGCCAAGGTGGCGCAGGCAAAGCGCAACGCGCGTTGAATTCGCACTGATGACGCCGATGATCGCGTCAGATGCGGGATCGTCGGCTGCAGCGCTCCTCCTCGACGGAAAGAACCGTCGACCGCGGCTCTTTCGGCCCCGTCAGAAGGTCGGCTGTTGAGGTCCGCTCCCGCCACTTCGCGACAGTCTTCTGGTTGATCCGGTAGCGCTTGGCTAGGGCTCTCAGGCTCTCTTGACTATGTTGTATCGCTCGACGGACCGCCTCTGTCGTCGTGGCGCTCCCATGGAGAACCTGGCCCATAGTGCCTCCTTCGATTCGGAGGATAAGGATGCCCCATCAAAGCCTGGGATCAAACATGGCCGTTGATCGGCCCGTCGAAGACGCAAGGTGCAGTCAGCCGATCGCAGCGCAGCGCTCCAAGGAAGGTCAGCGTGCGCCAATGGCCATGCGGAGCCAAGCCGCGCAGGCGATTGCCCTTCGGCCCCCAGCCTCGCAGCGGCGCCATGTTGGTCTTGATCCAGGTCTCGTCGATGAAGACTAACCGTCTCGGGTCGAGGTCGATCTGCCAGGATCGCCAGCGTTGACGCCGCCGCGCGACGTCGGCGCGAGCCTGCTCAAGAGCGAACAGTGTTTTTTTTGAAGCTTAGGCCCTCGCGCCGCAGGAACCGCCACACCGCGTCGTGCGACACCTTCACACCACGCGCCGCAAGCTCATCCTTCAGGCGATGCAGCGACAGATGCGGCGTTTGGTTGATCCGCTCTGCGATGAAAGCCCGGTGTGGCTCCAAGACACGCTTGCGGTGACCGCCCATCTTACCAGGCGCGACAGAACCGGTCTCCCGATAGCGCTGCGACCACTTCACCGCCGACGACACCGCTATGCCAAAGCGAGCAGCCACCGATCGGCAGCTTTCGCCGGCCTCAACCGCCGCAACAAGCTCACGAAGATCATTCGAAAGAGCTCGCGTCATCCGATGCTGGCCTCCGATCCAGCCAGCATCTTGAATCACAAATCAGCCCAAACGGGAATCCCAGCCGATTCAGTCAATGCCTGAACCGCTCTAAATGCGCCCTGCTCGTTTACATCGACGACGCGACGGGCAGGCTGCTGCATCTGCGCTTTGCTGGTTCCGAGAACACGTTCGACTACTTGATCGCCACCAAGGCGTATTTGCAGGAATGGGGCAAGCCGATCTCCTTCTACAGCGACAAGCATGGCGTCTTTCGCACGACGCATGGTTCGGAGAAGGATCGAACGAGTGGCCTGACGCAGTTCGGTCGCGCGCTCTACGAGTTGAACATCGACATCATCTGCGCCAACACTTCGCAGGCCAAAGGCAGAGTCGAACGCGCCAATCAGACGCTGCAGGACCGGCTTGTGAAGGAACTGCGCCAGGGCGGCATCAGCACGATCGAGGCGGTCAATGCCTATGCGGCCGAGTTCGCCGCCGATTTCAATGCCCGTTTCGGCAAGGAACCACGCAGTCCGAAGGATATGCATCGCCTCCTCGCCGATTCGCAGAGCAAGTGAGCGCCAGGTCGAAATATTCAACCGGCTGGGGCAAGCAAGGGCATGAGCGAAACCGAAAAATGACGCCGCACATGGCCGGGCGCCACGATAACTCGACAAACGCCCGCGGCGACCATCTTGAGTGCCCGAGCGACTGTCCCGTCGCACTTTTGCTTGCAGTCGGCGCAACTATCGACGTAGGTTCCGCGCCGTGAGGTGATTTATCGGCTTGGATGTAGGGCGGCGGATGTCAAACAGCAGAGATTTGTTTTTATTCGCGCCGCCTTTTCTACTTGCGGGTGTCTCATGTCTGGCTTTGGTCGATCTCGCGTCGTCTCCCGCATGGGCCGGCGGTGGGGCTGGCGGCACGGGCAGGGGCTGGTATCTGACGAGTGGCGGCGCAGGCTATACCGGCAATCCCGGTACCTATGGGCTCGGCTCTGCAGGTGGCGGGGGTGGCGGCGCGGGTGGCGGCGCTGGCGGTGCCGGTGGTATC
>NZ_VFWA01000017.1:0-127531 GCF_006442295.1 Mesorhizobium sp. B2-3-2
GCGCACCGCCCTCGTTCGTGAGGCGTATATAGTCGCCACCCAGACAAACTGTCAACACCGATCCAAGAAGTTTTTGAATTTTTTGCGACAGAAATTTCGGGCCCGATTTGTCGATAGCCGGCTGCCGTTGGGGAACAGGATCCCAAGGAGTATCCAGCCACGAAGGAGCCCTATTGCCGCCGCATTGCCGTTCGACACCAGAACCGACAAAGCGGGCGCAACGCAGCGGCGCGGTGCCTCTTTTGAGAGCCTCGAGAGGGGGAACGCCGCCCTCTTTGCAGAGCGCTCTATAAGAGAAGCGCGCGAGGGGAATTCGACCGGGGCCCGAGGCTTCGTTGACTTAACCTGCCGTGACAGGCAAATGTCATGGCCACAACAAAAGCGACAAGCCGTTCCGCCCGGGGAAAAAGCAGCCTTTCTGGATGCCAGATACGGAAGATGTCATAGCCGAACTCGGCAACGAGCCGCCGCTTATTGCGGACGGCCGCAGTGGTCCCCCCGATCGGCGCGAGGTTTCCGCGCGCTGGCTGTCGGGGACGTTTTTGACCGGCGTGACCTCAAGCGTGCTGATGGGCGTGGCGCTGTTCGCCGCCCTCGACGGGCGCCAGCAACTTGCGACGCCACCCGAGATCGCCGAACTGATCGGCCTTGCCGGCAATGGCGATTCGGGCGAGATGGCCAAGACCACCAGGCTGGTGGCGCCGCGCCAGATCGCCAAGGCCAAGGACCGCCGGCGCATGGAAGTGTCGATGGTCACAAAGGTCGGCGACCGCGATGTCATCCACACCATGCCCTTCGTGCAGATCAAGATGGCATTGGCGGCCGGCCATACCACCAACCGGCCATACCCGCCCTTCGATCCGATGCAGGTGTTCGGCGACGACGGTGACGACGCATCGGCGCAACCGGCGACGGCCGCCGCTACGCCGGGCCAGATCTACGGCACCAAGGTCGAAAGCGAAATGAGCCTGAAGACCGTCGATTTTCCCATTGAAACGGCTTCCTTCGATGAAAAGAGCGACCTTTCCGCCGACGAGGTGGAAAAGGTGGTGCGCGAGGCCGGCACCGATCTTAGCGACGGCGCCGTCCAGGTCGCTTCTCTCCACTATGTCGACCCGCAGCGATTTGGCGAGGCCTTTGCCGAGAGCATGGCCGGCTCCTACGACGTTAGGATCGTGCCGGAAAACGTTTCGGTCGCGCCGCGTGCCAACGCCGACGACCAGGCACCGGCCTTCGCCGAGGAAATCATCCCTTTCACCAAGGATCTCGCCATCACGGAAGCCTTCGCAGATTCGGGCTATACGGGCGAGGACGCCGCCGGCATGGCCGAGGCGATCACCAAGCTCTTGAACGCCCCCGCGCTCAAGGCTGGAACCGTGCTTCGTGTCGGTCTCGAGGTTCATGGCGACGCCGCCAAGGTCGTGCGAACCAGCGTCTACGACCGGACCCAGCATATCGTCACCATAGCGCTCGACGATCGCGGCCAGTATGTGCCCGCGCAGGAACCGGAGCCCAATCCGGAGTTGCTGACGGCGTTCGATGATTCGTCGGCGCCGGTGGTGGTGCGCGGTAACCTGCCCAACGTCTATGACGGTATCTACCGCGCCGCCTATTCCTACGGCATGTCCAAGGCCATGACGCAGCGGCTGATCAAGCTGTTGGCCTCAGACGTCGACTTCCAGTCCCGCCTCAATCCGGCCGACCGCCTCGAAGTGCTGTTCTCGCAGCCCGACGGCGACGACCAGACCTCGGACAATTCCGAACTGCTTTACGTCTCGGCGACCTTCGGCGGGCAGACGCGCAATTTCTACCGCTTCCAGATGGAGGACGGCAGCACGGATTATTTCGACGAGGACGGCTCGAGCGCCCAGCAGTTCCTGCTGCGCAATCCGTTGCCCGCCGGAAAGTTCCGCTCCGGCTTTGGCGCGCGCAGGCACCCGATCCTCGGCTATGTCCGCATGCATACCGGCGTCGACTGGGCAGCCCCCATAGGCACGCCGATCATCGCCGCCGGCAATGGCGTCATCGAGAAGGTCGGCTGGGCCGGCGGCTATGGCAAGCAGATCATCATCCGCCATGCCAACGGCTATGAGACCTCCTACAATCACCAGAGCGCCTTTGCCAAAGGCATCGAACCGGGCGTTCACGTCCGCCAGGGCCAGACCATCGGCTATCTCGGCCAGACCGGCCTCGCCACCGGCCCGCATCTTCACTACGAGCTGATCGTCAATGGCACCAAGGTCGATCCGATGCGCGTCCGCCTGCCGGTCGGTAAGGTGCTGAAGGGCGACGACCTTGTCGCCTTCAAGCGTGAACGCGAGCGCATCGACGACCTGCTGAAGCAGGAAGACAGTGATTCGCTGAAGGTCGCGAGCGCCAAGATCGAAGGATAGTTCCTTCGATCCACCCCTCAGTCGCGAGGGTTTTCGGCGGGCCGGCGCCATGGCAATGATTCGCCTGAAACCGTCAGCCAGGCGATGACAGCCGAAAGCAGGCAAAGCAGCGCCGTTACAAAGGAAACAGCCGAGAATGCGGCGTCGCTGGCGGCAAGCCGTGCGGCGTCGACAGCCGGGGCCAGTCCGGTCGTCGCCGGTTCACCGAACCCCGGCACGCCGGGAACAGTGTTGCCATCCAGGACCTTCGCGTAGACCCAGGCGGCAAGCGACCCCATAGCAGCAACCGCGATCAGGCCGCCTATGCGCGAGACGGCATTGTTGATACCGGAGGCCGCGCCCGTATCCTTGTCTTCCACTGCCGTCATGATCGCGGTCGACAGCGGCGACACCACCAGCGCCATGCCGAACCCCATCAGCGCCATCAGCGGAAATGTTCCGGTCCAGAAATTGTGGATACCGGCATATGTCAACAAGCCAAGCCCGGCGAAGGCGAAGGCAACCACCAGACTGCCGCTGGCGATCGGAAAACGCGGTCCGATCCGGTCGGACCACTGGCCGACAGGCCCAGACAGCAGTGCGATCAATGCGGACAGCGGCAGGAAGATGAAGCCGACCTCGGCCGTGCTCAGCCCCCAGCCGGCGATCAAAAGCATGGGCAGGTAGAAAAGATTGGCCGACAGCGCGAAATAGAGGAAGAAGGTCGCGAGATTGGCGCCGGCGAAGGCGCCGATGCGAAACAGATTGAGATCGATCATCGGCTCGCGCTGCCGGCGCTCGTAGAAAATGAAGACGAAAAGCAGGACCACGCCGGCAATGATTGCCGAACCCGACATGAATCCGGCAGCCTCCGCGTTCATCGCCGTCAGCCCGTAAGCCAGCAACCCGAAGGCCAGTGTCGCCAACGCCGCGCCGCCAAGATCGAGGCTGCGCTTTTCGGTCGGCCGATCCGCCGGGATCTTGGCGAGCAGCAGGTAGATCGAAACCAGCCCAAGCGGCAGGTTGATCGCAAATATCGCACGCCAGATTCCATTGCCGAAAGTCGACAGCACGAAGCCGCCCAGCACCGGACCGAGTGCCGTGGTCAACGCCGAAGCGGCGGCCCAGATGCCGATTGCGCGGCCGCGCTCCTTTTTCGGATAGGCTTTTGCGATGATCGCAAGGCTGCCCGGCACCATGATCGCCGCGCCGATGCCCTGGATTGCACGGAACGCGATCAGCACCGCCGGATTGGGCGCCAGCGCGCAGGCCAGCGAAGCGGCGATGAACAGCGCGATGCCGACGACGAAGGCGCGGCGCAGGCCGAAGCGGTCGCCGGCAGCACCGCCGGCGAGGATGAGCGCCGAAAGCGTCAGCGCATAGGCATTGGAGATCCACTGCGCTTGCGCCAGGCTGGCGCCGAGATCGACGCGGATCGCCGGCGTGGCGATGGCAAGGATCGAACCGTCGATGAAACCAAGCGCTGAAGCCAGGATCGCGGCGATCAGCACATAGTGCCGCTGCGACTGCGGGCAGAACGTACCGTTGGCGGTCGGCGGCGGGACGGCTGCGGCTTTGCTCGGTGAATGCATGCAACCTGCATAAACCCGCGGCGCGCCCGCAACAACCAGCCAGCGGTCCCGGTCGTTGAAACCAGCTACGCTGCGACCTGGCCGCATTGGCAGGTGCCGGCCCACGCAGGTGCAAACAAGCGCCGGCATGCTAAGCTTTCACGCGGCATCGGACGGGAGCCGATCAGACAGGGGAGAAAATCGATGAAGCGACCGCTCGAACCATCCCAGTCCGGGCTCCACCGAGTCGTCGGGCTGACTGACGGCGTCTTCGCCATCGCGCTGACCCTGATCGTTCTGGAGATTCGTGTACCGACGCACGAGGCGATCCATTCCGAAGGCGATCTCATCGACGCCGTCCTGGCGTTGGCGCCGCGCTTCCTGACCTATGCGCTTTCCTTCCTGACCCTGACCATCTTCTGGTTCGGCCAGCAGGCGCAGCATGGGTTGATCACCAGATCCGACAGGCGGCTGGCGACGCTCAATTTGTGCTTTCTCGCCTTTATCGCCCTGTTGCCGTTCTCGACCGATCTCCTGGCCGACTTCCTCGAATTCAGAACCGCGGTCGTCGTCTACTGGCTCAATCTGCTGATGCTCGGCGTCACCCTGATCGCCAGCTGGCGCTATGCGGAGAAAAAGGGCTTTCTGGCGGATGACGTCGACGCCGAAACGAAACGCACGGTCCACTTGCGCATCGTCAAGGCGCAGCTTCTGTGGGCGGTCGGCGCCCTGCTCTGTCTGGTTACCCCGCTGCTCAGCGTCGGCTTCATTCTCGTGGTGCAGCTGATTTATGCCGCGACACCGAGTGCGAAATGGTTGCGCAGCATAATCGGGTAGAGCAATTCCAGGAAAAACGTGGCGGTTTCCCGGCAAAAGCGCACCGCGCTGGAGCGGCTCGGCAGTCTATCGAACGCTAAACCGCTCTAACCGGCGACGAACGCCGCATCGTCTCAGTCGACGAATTCCACCGTCACGCCGGGCGAAACCAGCTTGGCCAGTTCGCGGGCATCCCAATTGGTCAGCCGCACGCAACCATGGCTTTCGGTCTTGCCGATCTTCGAGGGGTCCGGCGTGCCATGGATGCCGTAAGTCGGCTTGTCCAAGGCGATCCACACCGAGCCGACAGGGCCGTTCGGGCCGGGCGGAATGGTCAGGATCTTGTTGTTCTCGCCCTGTTTGAAATTGATGTTGGGATTGTAGGTGTAGTTCGGATCGAGCGCGACACGGGACACGGCATGAATGCCGGACGGCGACGGCGTGTCGGACGAGCCGATGGTGGCGGGATAGGCCGCGACCAGCTTGCCCGCCGCATCATAGGCAAAGACCTCTTTCTTGCCCTTGTCGGCGACGATGCGAGCCACCGACGTCGACACCAGCCTGCCAAAATTGGCGACCTTGATGATCGTTCCGGGACGGTTGAAATTGGCTTCCGGGTTGAGCGCCTTGAGATAGTTCTCGTCCATGTGGAAGCGCTCGGCAAGCGCTTCGGCGACGGACGTATAGCCCATGCGGTCGAGCTGCGCCTTCTGGCTGTAATCTTCCGGGATCGACGCGACATAGGGGCCGGCCGCATCCTCTGGCGTGATCGTGTAGTTGGCCAAGGCATCGCCGCCCGATTGTGCAAGGGCCGCCTGGATGCCGACCGCGTCGGTCGATCGCAGATTGCTGCCGGTGATCTGGTTGTAGGCCGCCAGCGCCTTGTCGACATTCGAACCGAAGCGCCCGTCGATGACGCCAGGCGAAGCGCCGCCGCGATCAAGCAGCACCTGCAGAGCCGCGACATCCTGGCGTGCTCCCAGCGAAAGCGACGGGTCGACCACGGTCTTGCCTCCCGCCTTCGGCGGCAATGCCGCCTGGTCGGCGGGCCCCGCGGGAGCCGCGGGCTGGACAGGTTCTATCGAGGCTTCGTTCAGCGGCTGGCGCTCGATGGGGCGCGGCGTCGCCGGCTGCGGCGCTTCCGGATAATTGTCGTCGTAGCCGCCATCATCCTGCGGCGCTGGCGGATAGGCCTCGACGGAATTGTCGCCATAGGGGTCGTCTTCGCGAACCGGAGGCGCGATGACCCGGCCTTCGTCTTCCATCTGCCTGCGGCGGAAGCGTGCCATGTCTTCCGGATCGTCGAGATAGTAGCGGTCGTCGTCGGCGGGAACGCGGCCGAGTTCGCGCAGCCGTGTCTCGCGGCGCAGCGCGCGCCGGTCGAGCCTGGTCTGCGGCGGCTGGATGGCGATGACCTTGCCCGTGTCGGCATCGACGATGACGCGGTTGCCCCTGGCGTCGTAATAGATGTCGAGATTGCCGTCCTGGGCCAGCAGGATGCCGCCGTCATCAGCGGGGCGGACGACCCGCGGCGAAGCGTCCTCGGTCGGCGCGGCGAACGCGCTTGAAAACGCCAGTCCGGCCGCAAGTGCCGAAAGGGTGAAGATCGTCCGCAACATGGTGGGCAAACTCTCCGGTCCGTAATTGCCGTCGCCGGCGGCTTTCGCGCGTAGCGAGTCCTTCGCCAGCGAACCACCGCCCGACCATAAGGTTCCAATATGAACCGGGCATGAAGATGGCGGTTTTCCGGCGCATCGAGGAATATCAGCTAGATGCACATCGTCCAAAAGCGGCCCGGTTTGGGGCGAACGATATGCATGGAACAAAGAGCTAAAGCGCGTCGCCTGGATCCGTCGAACGTGACGCGCTCTAGCCTCAGGCAAGTCCCAGTTCCTTTCGCGCCTGCTTCGTCAACTTCAGGGCGACAAGACGATGGCTCTCGCGCAGATAATCCTTCAGCGCGCCATCATCCATGCTCTGGCTTGTCTGGCGCTGGATCCATTTCATGCCGCGCGAGGCAAGGTAGGGTGCGGGTCGCAAGCCCGGCTGCTCCTTCAGCACATCATAGGCAATATCGGAACATTTGAAGGTGATGAAAGGGTCGCGACCCTCGCTCCAGCCGCCGATGGCAAAGACCTTGGCGCCGACCTTCCAGACATGGGCGCCGCCCCACTGGACGACATGCGATGTGGCGGGCAGCGAGGCGCAGAAGCCGTTATAGTCGTCCAGCGTCATGCGTGCTCCTGCCGAATGGCATGAAAAGGCCGCGCGCCCAGGCCGGGCGCGCGGCGTTCGATCAGGCTGCCGCTTCGGTCGCGACGACCGTCGGCTTCGAACGGAAGTTCAGCCGGTCGGAGCCGGCGGTCACCTTGACGGTCGAGCCGTCGAGGATCTCGCCGAGCAGGATCTTCTCAGCCAGCGGATCCTGCAAGTCTTTCTGCATCACCCGCTTCAACGGCCGCGCGCCATAGGCAGGGTCGTAACCCTTGGATGCCAGCCAGTCGATCGCCTCCTGGTCCAGCGACAGCGTGATCTTGCGGTCGACCAGCAGGTTTTCCAGCCGCTTGAGCTGGATTTCGACGATGCGGCCCATATCCTGCCGGCGCAGCCGATGGAACAGGATCACCTCGTCGACGCGGTTGAGGAACTCCGGCCGGAACGACGCCTTGACGACGTTCATCACCTCGTCGCGAACCTGGTCGACATCCTGGTCTTCGCCGAGATTGACCAGGTATTCGGCGCCGAGATTCGACGTCATGATGATCAGCGTGTTGCGGAAGTCGACCGTGCGGCCCTGCCCATCGGTGAGCCGGCCGTCGTCGAGCACCTGCAGGAGCACGTTGAACACGTCGGGATGCGCTTTCTCGATCTCGTCGAACAGCACGACCTGATAGGGCCGGCGCCGCACCGCTTCGGTCAGCGCGCCGCCTTCCTCATAACCGACATAGCCGGGAGGCGCGCCGATCAATCGGGCAACCGAATGCTTCTCCATGAACTCCGACATGTCGATGCGCACCATCGCGCTCTCGTCGTCGAACAGGAAGTTCGCCAGCGCCTTGGTCAGTTCGGTCTTGCCGACGCCGGTCGGGCCGAGGAACATGAACGAGCCGATCGGCCGGTTCGGGTCCTGCAGGCCGGCGCGGGCGCGCCGCACTGCCTTGGAAACCGCTTGCACCGCCTCGCCCTGGCCGACGACGCGCTTGCCGATCTCGTCTTCCATGCGCAACAGCTTGTCGCGCTCGCCCTCCAGCATCTTGTCGACCGGAATTCCGGTCCAGCGCGAGACGATGTGGGCGACATGATCGGGCGTGACCACTTCCTCGACCATGCCGGCCTTGCCGTCCTGAGCCTCGGCTTCCTTCAGCTTCTTCTCCAGTTCCGGAATCCTGCCGTAGGCAAGCTCGCCGGCGCGCTGGAACTCGCCCTTGCGCTGGGCGATGGCCAGCTCGTTGCGCGCCTCGTCAAGCTGCTTCTTGAGATCGGCGGCGAGCCCGAGCTTCTGCTTCTCGGCCTGCCACTTCGAGGTCATCTCGGTCGATTCCTCCTCGAGGCTGGCGAGATCCTTCTCGAGCCGGGCAAGCCTGTCCTTCGAAGCCTCGTCCTTCTCGACCTTCAGCGCTTCGCGCTCGATCTTGAGCTGCATGATGCGGCGGTCGATCTCGTCCAGCGCTTCGGGCTTGGAATCGACCTGCATGCGAAGCCTCGAAGCGGCTTCGTCGACGAGGTCGATCGCCTTGTCCGGCAGGAACCGGTCGGCGATGTAGCGGTTGGACAGCGTCGCCGCCGCGACCAGCGCCGAATCGGAAATGCGCACCTTGTGGTGCTGTTCGTATTTCTCCTTCAGGCCGCGCAGGATCGAGACCGTGTCCTCCACCGTCGGCTCCTCGACGAAGACCGGCTGGAAGCGGCGGGCGAGCGCGGCATCCTTCTCCACATGCTTGCGGTATTCGTCGAGCGTGGTGGCGCCGACGCAGTGCAGCTCGCCGCGCGCCAGCGCCGGCTTCAGAAGGTTGGACGCATCCATGGCGCCGTCCGCCTTGCCGGCACCGACCAGGGTGTGCATCTCGTCGATGAACAGGATGATCCCGCCGGCAGCGGCAGTGACCTCGGAAAGCACGGCCTTCAGCCGCTCCTCGAACTCACCGCGATATTTGGCGCCGGCGATCAGCGCGCCCATGTCGAGCGCCATCAGCTGCTTGTCCTTCAGCGATTCCGGCACGTCGCCATTGACGATGCGCAGCGCCAGGCCTTCGGCGATCGCCGTCTTGCCGACGCCCGGCTCGCCTATCAGCACCGGGTTGTTCTTGGTGCGGCGCGACAGCACCTGGATGGTGCGGCGGATCTCGTCGTCGCGGCCGATGACCGGATCGAGCTTGCCGGCGCGGGCATCGGCGGTGAGATCGCGCGCATATTTCTTCAGCGCGTCATAGCCCTGTTCGGCGTTCGCCGAATCGGCGGTGCGACCCTTGCGGACATCGTTGATGACCTGATTGAGTGCCTGCGCGGTGACGCCGGCCTTGGCCAGTATGTCTGATGTCTTGGCTGATTTCTCGACCGCCAGCGCCGTCAGCAGCCTTTCGACCGTAACGAAGCTGTCACCGGCCTTCTTGGCCAGTTCCTCGGCCGTCGAAAACACCTTGGCCAGCGGCTGCGCCAGATAGAGCTGGCCGTTGCCGCCCTCCACCTTGGGCATCGCTTCGAGTGCCGTCTCGATGCCGAGCTTGACGTCGCGGACGCTGCCGCCGGCGCGCTCGATGAGCGACGCAGCCAGACCCTCATCGTCATCGACGAGCACTTTCAGGATATGTTCGGGGGTAAATTGCTGGTGGTTTCGCGAGAGCGCCATGGTCTGCGCGGATTGGATGAAGCCGCGCACGCGCTCCGAGTATTTCTCGATATTCATACCTGTCTCCTTCCATCACCGGCCCGCTTTGCGGCACCGGATCAGATTGCGGTGACGGACCCGCCCGTTAGAGCCGGGTCCAGTTGAGGCTGATATGGTGCGCAACCCGCGAACCCTCAAGACGTCTCGATGGCTGCGAAAGCATAATATTCCGCAGCCGCGCAAAACGAAAACGGCGGAGATTTCTCTCCGCCGTTCAATGCATGGAAGCGTCGCCGCTCAGTTGTCGATGTCGGCGACCGCGGTGTCGGCGTTGCCATTGTCCGTCGGTGCCGCGGCCACCTCGCCAGCGTCGGCATTGTCGTTGCCGCCGGCGATCTGGTCGGCAGTGCCGCGCGGACGGCGCGGACGCCTCGGACGACGGCTGGGACCAGTCTCCGCGGCCGTCGCATTGAGTTCGGCCTGGGCTGCGAGCCCGGCCGGCGACAGGTTCTCGAACAGCGGCGCCGCCTGCTCGACTGGTGCGACGGATTCGGCGGTCTCGGCCTGTTCGGCCGTCTCGTTGCGCTGCTGCTGGGCACCCTGCTCGGCGGGCGAACCATAATCGCCGCGCTGGCTGTTCTGGCCATAGCCGCCATTGGGGCGGCGGTCGCGGTGGCGCCCGCCATTATTGTCGCGGCCGCCACTGTTGCGACCGCCATTATTATCACGATCGCGATTATCACGATCGCGACCGTTTTCCCGGTTCAGCGCGACTTCGGCCGGCATGCCTTCGATAACCGGCTGCGGACCCGCGCCGTGGTTGATCACCGGAACCGGCGCATCCGCAACGTTGTTGCCGGTGTTGCCGGCCCCGCTGTTACCGGCATTGTCGAACT
This sequence comes from Mesorhizobium sp. B2-3-2, assembly GCF_006442295.1. NCBI lineage: Bacteria > Pseudomonadati > Pseudomonadota > Alphaproteobacteria > Hyphomicrobiales > Phyllobacteriaceae > Mesorhizobium > Mesorhizobium sp. B2-3-2. Next base: position 10,481 of record NZ_VFWA01000017.1, read on the forward strand.
CGTCGCGATCCTCATCGCCATCATCGTCGAATTCGTCGCGATTCTGCTGGACGTTCTGGATCGGCATCTGCGCCTGCGCGGCGGCAATGATGCGATTATAGTGCTCGGCGTGCTGGAGATAGTTCTCCGCCATCACCCGGTCGCCGGAGCTTTGCGCATCACGGGCAAGGGTGGCGTATTTTTCAGCGATCTGCTGAGCAGACCCGCGGATCTTTACGTCCGGGCCGTTGCTCTCGTAGTTGCGCGTCAGGGGATTTGGCCCCTTGCGGTTGTTGTTATTGTTGTTGCCGCCGCCGCCATTGTTGTTGCGACCGCGCATGCGCCTGTTCTGCTGTTGTGGCCTCATTCGACTCTCTTCATATTGAAATTTTCGAAAACTCTTCACGAACGGTGGCGCTCATGCAGCCAGCCGTTTCGTTTCTTCACCGGCGTTCGCCCGCATCAATTGCGTTGGCGCCACGTGCCATCCTGTTCCGGTTACATCACTTGCCGGACGATTCCCGCACGAAGCTTGGGCGTCGTTTGCGCAAGAAGGCAGCTATTTCCAAGGAAAACCGAATCGCTAAGAGCACTGCCTGCTTCGTCTCATCCGGTTAAGGCGACCCTAGCCGCATTCCCCGGCATTGCCAAGCGGTTTTTTCGCACTGCGTCAAGGCTTTCCCCGTTGAAAGACAAGAACCCTGTCGTTTCCGCCGAGGTCGCCGAACGCACCGGCGAGCGTATAGCCGAACGAGCGAAATATAGCGGTGACCTCGATGTGCTGTGTGTAGCCGATCTCGACCGCAATCCTACTTCCGGCTTCCAGAAACTTAGCCGCCTCAGCGGCGATGACCCTGTAAGGGGCCAACCCATCCGCGCCGCCATCCAAGGCCAGGCGCGGGTCGAAATTGCGGACTTCATCCTGCAGATTTCCGATGTCTTCCGACCGTATATAGGGAGGGTTTGCGACAATTACATGGTATCGGCCAGAAACTTTTTCGAACCAGTCGGACAGAAGCGCCGTGAACCGGTCGCCAAGCCCCAATTGCGCGGCATTGCGCGTTGCCGTCCTCAACGCCCCTTCCGAAAGGTCGACCCCGGTGGCAATCGCTGCCGGCACGGCGCTGAGCAGCGCCAGCGCGATGGCCCCGGTGCCGGTTCCCAGATCGAGGATGCGGCACTCGCCCTCGCGCATGACGGTTGCCCTGACGAAGGGCAGTATGGCCTCGACCAGCGTTTCGGTGTCGGGCCGCGGCTCAAGCGTTTCCGGCGACAGCGACAGCCGCAACCCGTAGAACTCCCGGTAGCCCAGGATGCGGTGCACCGGCTCGCCGCCCGCGCGGCGCTTCAAGGCGCTGTCGATCTGGACAAGAGCGGCGGCATCGACCGCATGTTCGGGATCGGCAATGGCCTGCGTGCGGGTCGTGCCTGAAAAGTGCTCCACGATCAGTCTTGCATCGAGCGCGGGATCATCGACCGCGGCGGCCAGGCGCGCTCGCGCTGCCCGCAGCAGCGGCCCCAGCGCCTGGGGCAAAGGATCAGCCATCAAGACCGATATCGGCGAGCAGCTTCGACTGGTGATCGGCGATCAGCGCGTCGATGACTTCGTCGAGTTCGCCCATCATCACCCGGTCGAGCTTGTAGAGCGTCAGGTTGATGCGATGATCGGTAACGCGGCCTTGCGGAAAATTGTAGGTACGGATGCGCTCCGAGCGGTCGCCGGAGCCGACCTGCGACTTGCGCGATTCCGAGCGCTCCTCGTCGGCCCTGCTGCGTTCCAGGTCGTAGAGCCGGGCCCGCAGGATCTGCATGGCCTTGGCCCGGTTCTGGTGCTGCGATTTCTCCGCCTGCACCACCATGATGCCTGTCGGTAGATGGGTGATGCGCACCGCCGAATCGGTGGTATTGACGTGCTGGCCGCCCGAACCCGACGCGCGCATCGTGTCGATGCGGATGTCTTCGGCCCGGATGTCGATGTCGACGTCCTCCGCCTCCGGCAGCACGGCCACCGTCGCCGCCGAGGTGTGGATGCGTCCGCTGGCCTCGGTCGCGGGCACGCGCTGCACCCGGTGGACCCCGGACTCGAATTTCAGATGCGCGAAAACTCCCTTGCCGGAAACCGTGGCGATGATTTCCTTATAGCCGCCGGCGTCGCCCTCGCTGGCCGACACCGTCTCGAACCGCCACCCGCGCGAAGCGGCATAGCGCTCATACATGCGAAACAGGTCACCGGCGAACAGTGCCGCCTCGTCGCCGCCGGTGCCGGCGCGGATTTCCAGGATGGCGTTCTTGTCGTCGGCCGCATCCCTGGGCAAGAGCAGGATCTGGATGTCCTTCTGCAACGCCTCGATGCGCTCCTCGACCCCTGGCAGATCCGCCTCGGCGAGCGCCCGCATCTCGGCATCGGTGCCCTTGTCAGCGAGCATCGCCTCGAGATCGGCCTGCTCGTGCTCGGCCGAGCGCAAGGCTCTGACCTTGGCAACCATATCCTGGAGCTCGGCATATTCCGATGCCATCTTCACATAGGCATCCGGCGTTGGGCCGGCCGACATCTGCGCTTCGAGCATTTCGAAACGCTTGACGACTTGATCCATGCGATCGCGGGGAAGGGAGATCATTGTAAAGGTGCTATAACGGAATTGAGCGGTCGTCGGCAAAGGCCTGCAGCAGCGCCCGCATCGGCAGCCCCTGGGCCGGCGCCATCAGATTGTCGTCGAAGAACGCTTTCAACGCCTCCAGCGGCAGTTCGGTCAGCATCGCCTTGACCGGACCGATCGAAGCGGGCGACATCGAGATGGAGCGGAAACCAAGGCCGACCAGCGCCATTGCCGAGATCGGCTTGCCGGCGAGTTCGCCGCAGAGTGTGACGGGCGTGTGGTTGCGGGCGCCGGCATCGGCGATGGTCTTGAGCACCCGCAGGAACGGCGCCGACAACGTATCGAAGCGGTCGGAAAGCTGCGTGTTGCCGCGGTCGACCGCCATCACGAACTGGAACAGGTCGTTCGAACCGACCGAGACGAAGTCGACCGCCTTCATCAACTCGTCGAGCTGGAACAGGAGGGACGGCACCTCCAGCATTGCCCCGAGCTTGAGGCTGGTCGGCAAATGATGGGCAAAGCGCGACAGATGCCGCACCTCGCGGTCGATGATTTCGCGTGCCTGGGCGATCTCGCCGAGCTCGGTGACCATCGGCAGCATCAGCTTGAGCTCCCGCCCGCCGCAGGCTTTCAGCAGGGCGCGGATCTGGGTGCGCAACAATCCCGGACGGTCCAGCGTCAGGCGGATCGCCCGCCAGCCGAGGGCCGGGTTCTCCTCCTGGATGGCGCCTTTGAAATAGGGCAGCACCTTGTCGCCGCCGATATCGATGGTGCGGAAGGTAACCGGCTTGCCGCGCGCGGCATCGAGCACGTCGCGGTAGAGCCGCTCCTGCGCCTCGGCACGGGGAAAGGTCGAGGCGACCATGAACTGCAATTCGGTGCGGAACAGGCCGATCCCGGCGGCACCCGACTCGGCCAGTTGCGGCAGGTCGACGGCAAGCCCGGCATTCATCAGAAGGTCGACCGCAACGCCGTCCTTGGTCACCGACGGCTTCTTGCGCAGTTCGCGGTAGACTTCCTGCCGGCGCGCCCGGAACCGCACCTTTTCGGCATAGGCGGCTTCAAGATCCGACTGCGGACGAAGATGGATCGCGCCTTCCTCGCCGTCGACGATGATGGCATCGCCGTTTTCCGCCATGGAAACGGCGCCCTTCATCTGCCCGGCGACGGGAATGCCCATGGCGCGCGCGACGATGACGACGTGGCTGGTGGCGGCGCCATCCTCGAGCACCAGCCCGCGCAATTTGTCCCGGGGATAATCGAGCAGTTCGGCGGCGCCCATCGAGCGGGCGACGATGATGGCATCCTTCGGCAGCGAGGCGGCGACATCATCAGGCCCGCGTCCCATCAGCTGGCGCAGAAGCCGGTTGGCGAGATCGTCGAAATCGCTCATCCGCTCGCGCAGATAAGGATCGGTCATGTGCAGCATGCGGGCGCGCATGTCGCTCTGCACCTTTTCGACCGCGGCTTCCGCCGTCAGGCCGTTACGGATCGCCTCTTCCAGCCGCCGTACCCAACCGCGGTCATTTGCGAACATGCGGTAGGCTTCCAGCACCTGGCGATGTTCGCCCTCGAAGGCGACATCGCGGCGTTCAAGCATGTCGTCGATGGAAAGCCTGAGCGATCCGAGCGAGGCCTCAAGCCGGCGGACTTCCTCCTCGCTGTCCTCGTTGAACAGGTTGGTGACGACGATGCGCGGCTCGTGCAGCACGACATGCCCGAGCCCGACGCCCTCGTTGAAGGACAGGCCGGTGAAGCTGACCGGGCGGCGCAGATCGAGCTCGAGGCCGGGCCGCGTCAGCCGCGCCAGATCGCCGGTGGCGATCATCTCGGCGATCACCATCGCGGTGGTTTCCAGCGCCTCGACCTCGTCGTCGCGGTAATGGCGCATGGTTTTGTTCTGTACCACCAGCACGCCCAGCGTGCGCCCTGCCCTGAGCACCGGCACGCCGAGGAAGGAATTGTAGATCTCTTCCCCGGTTTCCGGCAGGTAGGCGAAGGCCGGATGTTCCTGAGCATTGGACAGGTTGAGCGGCCGCGCGCTGGCGGCGATCGTGCCGACCAGGCCTTGCCCCAGCCTGAGCTGCGCCAGGTGCACCGCGTTCGGGTTCAGGCCTTCGGTGGCGTAGAGTTCGAGCACGGAATCGGCGCGCAGCACATAGAGCGAGCACACTTCGGCGACCATGTTGGAGGCAATGTCGCGCACGATGCGGTCGAGCCGCTCCTGCGGCTCCAGCGGCTCCTGCATGAGCTCGCGGAGCCGTTTCAGCAGAACGCGCGGGCCACTGGCCGGGTCACGCATCGCGGCTTCTTCTCCAATAGGCTTCCTGCCGGCGCAGTTTCGGCCGCCGCCGGCACGCACGCAACAACTGATTCAGTCTGCTACTGCTTATCCAGACCGTAGACGGAATGCAAAGTGCGAACCGCGAGTTCCGTGTAAGGACCGTCGATCAGTATCGAAATCTTGATCTCGGAGGTGGTGATGGCGCGGATGTTGATCGCCTTGTCGGCCAGCGCCTTGAAGGCGGTGGCGGCGACGCCGGCATGGCTTCTCATGCCGATACCGATGACCGAGACCTTCGACATGCCTGCTTCCGACTGGACGACGTCGTAGCCGATATCGGCCTTCAGCCGGTCGAGGACGGCCAGCGCCTTGTCCACGTCTCCGGAGGGCACCGTGAAGGTCATGTCGGTAAGCTTGCCGTCCTCGGAAATGTTCTGGACGATCATGTCTACGTTGATGTTGGCCTCGGCCAGCGGCCCGAAGATGCCGGCGGCGACGCCCGGCCGGTCGCCGACACGGCGCAGCGAAATCTGCGCCTCGTCCTTGGCATAGGCAATTCCGGTGACGACCTGCTGTTCCACGATCTCTTCCTCGTCGCAAATAAGCGTTCCGGGCGGATTGAGCAAATCCCCCATTCCGGGCGCGTCGGGATCGTCGAAGGACGACCGCACGAAGGTACGCACCCTGTGCACCATGGCAAGCTCGACTGAACGCACCTGAAGAACCTTGGCGCCGAGCGAGGCCATTTCAAGCATTTCCTCGAACGATATCTTGGCCAGCCGCCGCGCCTTGGGCTCGATGCGCGGATCGGTGGTGTAGACCCCGTCGACGTCGGTATAGATGTCGCAACGGTCGGCTTTGACGGCGGCCGCGATCGCGACCGCGCTGGTGTCGGAGCCGCCGCGGCCAAGCGTTGCGATGCGGTTGTCCGGTCCGATGCCCTGGAAACCGGCGATGACAGCCACCTGGCCCTCGCCGAAGCGCTTGACCAGGAAGGCGCCGTCGATGTCGAGGATGCGTGCCGCGCCATGCGCGTTGTCGGTCTTGATCGGGATCTGCCAGCCTTGCCAGGAGCGGGCGTGCACGCCCATGTTCTGCAAGGTGATCGCCAGGAGGCCTGCCGTCACCTGCTCGCCGGACGCGACGACGGCATCATATTCGCGCGCGTCGTGCATCGGCGAGGCTTCGCGCGTCCAGCCGACCAGTTCGTTGGTCTTGCCGGCCATCGCCGAGACTACCACCGCCACCTCGTGACCGGCATCGACCTCCCGTTTGACGTGACGCGCCACATTGCGGATGCGGGCGATGTCGGCGACGGAGGTTCCGCCGAATTTCATCACGATACGCGCCATGGAAGCGAAATGCCTTTGACTGAAGCCGGCTCTGGGCCGAAAACCCGAGGAAAGCGCCCGGCTGGCGCCGGCCGCTGAATGCGCGGCCTCCTTAGCCAAAACATCCAGGCTTCGCAAGCGACGGCTCATAAGAAGCGACGGCTCATAAGAAGAGCGCCGCGCGCGGGCTGGGCTTTAACTTCATTTTGCGCAGGGCCCAACCGGCAACGCCCACACGGCGACGGGCGTCAGCCCGGGCGCACGATGCTTTTCCACAAATGTGGATAGTCGAGCACGAAGCCGAGTGGAGAGACCTCCAGAACCGCCTCATAGCCGAACGCCGGCGCGGCATAGGCATAGCGGGCCGCGTCGAGGCGCCTGTAGGTCTGGTCGAGCCGCGTCATTCTGAGCTCGGGAAAGGCCAGATAGGCGGCCGGCGCGGGCGTGGCCTCGCCGACGGCGAGCGCGAACCGGCGGATCGCCAGGAGGTTCGAAGCCGGCGTGAAGCCGAGGTCGACGTCGATCAGGCCGGCCACCTCCGGCTGCGGCTCGCCATCCAGCGCCCAGGAGCCGTCAGTATGGCGCTCGATCCCCAGGGAAAGCTCTTGCGGGCCGAGAAAGCCCTCGACCCGTGCCGAGCGCGTATGCCAGCCGGCATCGCAATCCACCTCATATGCGATGCAACACGGCTTGTCGTTTTGCAGGAAGATGGCCTGCCCCTTCAGGCCGTGCCCGCCGGGCCGCTGCGAGAGCATGCAGGAATCGTGACCTTCAAGGTCGAGCCTGCGCCAAAGGATCGATGCGGTCTGAATCACGGCCATCTCCTTTTTTCCACACGATTTTCCTTTTTTCGCACGCCGCCGCTTTTTTGTTTCGGCCGAGGTGCCCCCGAGCTGACATGTCCTGACAGAGAGCCGCCGGCAATACAGGGCGCTTGTCTGCGGTGCCGGCCTCGCACTGTCAGCAGGCGAAAATGCAGCCTTGACTTTCCCTCCCCCACGCCCGACTTGCTAGCGTCCGAGGAGACCAATCGATGCCAGAACCCCGACGATCGACGATCGATGCCGGAGAAGTGGAGCGCTTTTCCGCCCTTGCCGCCGAATGGTGGAACCCGAACGGCAAGTTCCGGCCGCTGCACAAGTTCAACCCGGTCCGTCTTGCCTATATACGCGACCAGGTGGCAGCGCGCTTCGGCCGCGATCCGCGCGCGGCACGGCCATTCGAAGGTCTGCGCTTTCTCGACATCGGTTGCGGCGGCGGCCTGCTGTGCGAACCGATGGCGCGGCTTGGCGCCGAAGTAGTCGGCGCCGATGCTTCCGCCACCAATATCGAAGTGGCTAAATTGCACGCCGCCGAAGTCGGCGTGACGATCGACTACCGCGCCACCACGGCCGAGGACCTGGCCGACGCCGGCGAAAAATTCGACGTTATCCTCAATATGGAAGTGGTCGAGCATGTCGCCGACATCGACCTGTTCGTCGCCAAATGCGGCGAGATGGTCAAGCCCGGCGGCATCATGTTCGTGGCCACGATCAACCGCACGCTGAAGGCGCTAGGGCTGGCCATCATCGGCGCCGAATATGTGCTGCGCTGGCTGCCGCGCGGCACTCATCAGTTCGGCAAGCTGGTGCGCCCGGAAGAGCTGGAAAAGGCGCTCGGCGGCGCGGGCCTGACCGTCCTCGACCGCACCGGCGTCGTCTACCACCCGCTCGCCGACCGCTGGCAGCGGTCGAAAGACATGGACGTCAACTACATGGTGCTGGCGGAAAAAGGTACGGTCTGAACCGGCTTACGCCGCCTGACTCTGCGCCCTCGCGCTGGTCCGGCTTTGCGCCTTGGTGGTGATGAACACGCCGGCCGTGATGATGACAGCGCCTGCCCAGGTCAGCAGCTGATAGTGCTCGCCGAGGAAGATCGTGCCGGCAAACAGCCCGACGGCCGCCGCCACATAGCCGATCTGGCTGAGATAGACCGGGCCGCCCACCGCCTGGAGCCGGAAGAAGAACGCGAACATTGCCGAAGCCGACGCCATCTGCGCGACGACCACAAGCGGTACCGCGCCCAGCGGAACAAACGCTTGCCAGCCGAAAAGCGTCAGGATGCCGACGAGAAGCAAGGTCGCCGACGCCAGATGGCTGCCCACGGCAAGCTCGATCGGGCCGGTTCCTTCGGGCCAGTCGACGGTGCGGTAGATGTTGCCCGCGGCAAGGCTGACCGGGATCAGCAATCCGATCGTCACCCAGAAATAATCGGCCGGTTGGCCGGCCTCGCCGCGTGTGAGCGCGACCATGACCGCACCGATGAAGCCGACGGCAATGCCGATCACGCCGAGCAGGTTGGGGCGCCGCACGCCAAGCAAGATCGAGAATACAAGCGTGATCACCGGCGACAGCGTGAACATGATGCCCGTGTATCCCGCGCCGAGATGCGGGATGGCCGAAAACATCAGGAGGTTTGGAAAGGCATAGGACACTGCCGCCGTGACGAAGAAATAGCGCAGCTTGCGCGCCGTAAGCTTGATGCGCTCGCCACGCAGCAGGAGAGCCAGCAACAGCACGCCGCCGGCGCCGAGCGAAATGACGAAGGCCCAGACCATGGCCGGAACGCCGGCGGCGGTCGCCAGCTTGCCGAACGGCAGCGTCAGGCCAAGCAGGCCGCCTGTCACGACCAGCAGGCCAAGTGCCGAATCCCAGAGAAATTTCATCTGATGGTCCTCGTCATCGTCGCCGGCACTTGGCCGCCACTTCATTTTCCGATAAGATACCAGAAAGATTCTTAACGTCAAGATACATGGCGGAACAGATGGACAGGGCGGCAAAAGCGATCGAGCAATGGAACAGGGAGCGGCCGGACCTTGACGTCTCGCCGATGGGCGTGATCGGGCGGTTGAATGAAGCATCCTCGCTGATTGCCCGCGAGCGCCTCGCGCCGTTGTTTGCGCGCTATGGGTTGCAGGCCGGTGAATTCGACGTGCTGGCTACGTTGCGCCGCTCGGGCGCGCCCTACGCGCTGACCCCGACCGCCCTTTACGAGGCGACGATGGTGACCTCGGGCGCCATGACCAACCGGCTCGACCGGCTCGAAACCTCAGGCTTGATCGTGCGCGGTCCGCACCCCAACGACCGGCGCGGCGTCGTCGTGCGGCTGACTGAAAAAGGTCTCGCTTTGATCGACGAGGCCGTTACTGCCCATGTCGCCAACGAGCACGAGATTCTTTCCGGCCTGACGCAAGCCGAACGGGAAACGCTTTCGCGCCTGCTTGAAAAATTGATCGGCAGCGTGAGCTGACCGCTCAGTTCCGATCCTCCGGAAACACCGGGATCGGCATGAACTCGACGCCGTCCTCGGCCAGGCTCTTGGCTTCCTCCAGCGTCGCCTCGCCATAGATGCCGCGCGGGTCGGTCTCGCCGAAATGGATCTTGCGCGCTTCCTCGGCGAATTTGTCGCCGACATAATCGGCATTCTCGCGAACCTTCTCGGCCATTGCCTTCAGTTGCGCCAGCGCCTGCTTCTGCGCCTCGCCCATGGCGAGCGCTATCGTTTCCTGCTTGCGCGCCGTCGACACGGCCGGCGCCATCAAGGCTTTCTCCACCTTGTGCGAGCCGCAGCTCGGGCAATCGACAAAGCCGCGCTTCTTCTGCGTGTCGAAATCGTCATTGCTGCGGAACCAGCCCTCGAACTCGTGCTCGTTTTCGCAGGTCAGGGAGAAGCGGATCAAGAGGCCGCTCCCCTGAGACGCGATGTCTCGGACGAACCGGCGTTGACAGCGAAATCCCGCGCATTTCTCAGATTGGGGATCTTCTTGCGCGCTGCCAGCGACTGCGCCGGGTCGATCTCGGCGACGATCACCGCCGGCTCATTGTGCGCCGCCTCCGCGATGACGCGGCCCCAGGGATCGACGATCAGCGAATGGCCATAGGTTTCGCGACCGTCCTCGTGAAGGCCGCCTTGCGCAGCGGCCACGACATAGGCGCCGTTCTCGATGGCGCGGGCCCTGAGCAGCACGTGCCAATGCGCCTCGCCGGTTTGGCGGGTGAAGGCGGCGGGCACGGAAAGCAGGTCGGCGCCGGCCAGCGCCTCGGCGCGGAACAGTTGCGGAAACCGCAGGTCATAACAGACGGCAAAGCCCAGCTTGGCGCCTTCGAGGGCCGTGACGACCGCCTCGGTGCCGGGCTCGTAGGTCGCGGATTCGCGCCAGCTCTCGCCATTGTCGAGATCGACGTCGAACATGTGGATCTTGTCATAGGACGCGAGTGTGGCGCCGTCCGGACCGAACAGCAGCGCGCGGTTGGCGAGCTTGCCGTCGGCGCGCAGGATGGCGGTCGAGCCGATATGCAGGTGGACGCCAAGTTCGCGCGCCAGTCTGCGCGCGGTCGCGACGATGATGTCCTTGTCCTCTGAGGTGAAAGACGCGGCCTTCTTGTCGCGCACCAGTGCTCCGGTCATTTCCGGTGTCTGGATGTAGCTGGCCCCCTGGCCGGCTGCCTCGCGCACCAGCCGCTCGAGCTCGATTGCGTTGCGCTCCGGCCTCTCGCCCGAACGCATCTGGATCGCGGCCGCCTTGAAAACACCCATCGTCATATCCTCAATTCGTCGAGCCATTGGCGAGCAACTTGTCCAGCCGGCCTTGCGCCTCCAGCTCGTGGAGGTCGTCGCAGCCGCCGACATGCGTGTCGCCGACGAAAATCTGCGGAAAGGTCGTGCGGCCGTGGGCGCGCGAAATCATCTCCTGGCGCAGTTCCGGTGAAAACGACGCGTCATGCTCCGTATAGGCGATGCCCTTGCGCTCGAGCAGCCGCTTGGCGGCCGTGCAGTAGCCGCACATCATGCGTGTATAGATGGTGACGTCGACCATGACGAATTTCCACTGTTTGTCGCCGACTTATATAGTCGTGGACTCGTCGGCCCGAAAGTCCCCCGGCAGCACGCGAGCGAAGGTCAACACGTCGACGGCGCCGGCCCCTGCTTTTTTCAGCGCCTTGCTGGCGGCGCGAACCGTGGCGCCCGTGGTGTAGACGTCGTCGATCAAAAGCACGCGGCGGCCGGCGATCTCGATTTCCGCTTCGGCGGGCACGCGAAAGGCGGCCCGTACATTGTCCTCGCGCTGTTGCCGCTCCAGCCCGACCTGCTGGCGGGTGAGTTTCACCCGCCGCATGGCGGAAGGTGCGAAAGACAGGCCGCTCAATTCGCAAACGGCGCGCGCCAGTTCGGCCGACTGGTTGAAGCGCCGCCTGAAAAAACGCCGCCAGTGCAGCGGCACCGGCACCACCACATCCGCCTCGGCAATGAGGTCGGCGCCCGCGCGCAGCATCCAGCGCGCCATCCACGGCGCCAGGTCGGTGCGATCCTGGTACTTCAGCCCCTGCACCATCTGGCGGGCGACACCGGAATAGGCGACGGCCGCCCGCGCCCGCTCGAAGGGCGGCGGATCGGCGATCGCCTCGGCGGACAGGAAGCCCTCTCCCATATGGTGGGTGAAGGGCGTGCCCATCACCGGGCACCAGGGCCGCTCCAGGAGGCGCAGCTTCGGCCAGCAGACCCCGCACAGAACGCCGGGCTGCGAGACATGCCTGCGGCAGCCGGCACAGACCGGCGGGAACAGCATGCGCGCCGGCCAGCTCGCCGCCGACCGTGCAAGGTTCCTGATGTCCAGAGGCTTGATCTTGGGCATGGGATCGGCCACGTGGTGGGTACTGCGCGCGACTATATCAACTCCATCGGGGAATGGACAAACAAGGATCTTCCCGTTTGCTGCCGATAATGGAAACCTCACTGTGGCTGGCGCACAAGCGGCGCGCGCTCGATCATCCGGTCGGTGGCGCGGATTTCCTGATGCGGCGCAGTGCCGACGATCTTGCCGACCGGCTGGGTGCCGTCGAGCGCAGGTTTAGCAAGGCAGCGGTGCTGTTTTGCCAGACGTCGGCCGCGGCCGACATCCTCGCCGCGAGCGGCAAGGTGGCGGATATCGTCCGGGTCGAGGCGGATGCGGCTTTCCTGGGCGATTCCGCCGGCTTGATCGCGCCGCTGGAAACCGTGCCCTTCGAGCCGCAAAGCCTCGATCTGGCGGTGTCGCTTCTGTCGCTGCAGGCCATGAACGACATTCCCGGCATGCTGGTGCAGATCCGCCGTGCGCTGCGTCCGGACGGGCTTTTCCTCGGCGCCTTCGCCGGCGCCGGCACGCTCGGCGAATTGCGTGAAAGCCTGCTGGCGGCCGAGACCGAGCTTTACGGCGGCGCCAGCCCGCGCGTCATTCCGTTCACCGACGTTCGCGACGCGGGAGCGCTGCTGCAGCGCGCCGGCCTCGCTCTGCCGGTCGCCGATGTCGAGACGGTGACGGTGCGCTATGACAGCCTTTTCAACCTGATGGCCGATTTGCGCGCCATGGGCGAAACCAGCGCGCTTGCCGATCGCAGCCGGCGGCCGGGCACACGCCAGCTGTTCGCCCGCGCCGCGCAAATCTACGCCGAGCGGTTTTCGGATCCCGACGGCCGCATCCGCGCAAGCTTTTCCATGGTCTGGATGTCCGGCTGGGCGCCCGATGCATCGCAGCAAAAGCCGCTCAAGCCGGGTTCGGCCAAGATCTCGCTGAAGACTGTGTTGGAGCAGCCCAAGGGGCAATGACAGTGTCCGCGGACGCAGGCAGCCAGATCAGGGTGCGAAAGCGTTGGCAAGCCTGCTGCCATTGTCGCTGAACAGCCAGGTGATCGCGTTGAAGACCTGGCTGATGCCGCCGACGATCGTCAGCGACAGTACGGCGACGATCAAGCCGTATTCGACGGCCGTGGCGCCCTTTTCATCGTTCAGGAAACGCAGCAGCACTGTTTTCATCACGTCGATCCCTCTTGCCGGAACCATAGCGCCGACCTGTTAAGAAAGGTTAACGGCACAGGCTTAATAGGCGATGAAACCGCCGCCTCTGAAAATGTCTTGGACCCGATCAGCAGTCGCCGCTGGTCCCGCCGTCGGATCGGATGATGCAGACCGAATCGGGCTGCGGCTGCAGCACGCTGCGGCGTACGGTATAGATTTCGCGACGAGTGATCGAACCAGTGGCTGTCATGTCGAGACCGCCGGCAAAGTCGCGGATGGGTTTCGGGCGCGGCTGGCTGTCGAGGAAAGGCGTTGCGACCAGGGCCAGCGCCACCGCGGCCGAACCGAACAGCAGCGTGACGCGCAGCACGCCCATGCCCGCATCCGCGGCGCGAAAGCTGCGGTCGGGCCGGATAGAGTCCCATTCCCTTTCAAGGCTCATGCTGTCGCTCCCCAGAAAATCGCCGGCACGGCCGCGACGAGGCAGCCTTGCATCAATTTTTCATGATGAGATAAATCTTCCATTAATACCGGTCATGCGGCAATGCTGGCTGTTGCGGCCCGCAGCGCCGCTCGGCCGCAGGCGGGGGTCTGTTTCGCCTACAGAAGGTCGATCAGGAACGGGATCAGCGGAGCGTCGGCCGGCGGCATCGGGTAGTCGCGCATCTGCTTGGGCCGCACCCATTTCAGCGCCTGCCCCTCCTTCGGCTGGGCGATACCGCGAAAGCGGCGGCAGATGAACAGCGGCATCAAAAGATGGAAATCGTCGTAGCTATGGCTGGCGAAGGTGAGCGGCGCCAGGCACGGGATCTCGGTCTCGATGCCGATCTCCTCATAGAGTTCGCGGATAAGGCATTGCTCCGGCGTCTCGCCGGGCTCGACCTTGCCGCCGGGAAACTCCCAAAGCCCGGCAAGCTGCTTGCCCTCGGGCCGCTGCGCCAGGAGCACGCGCCCGTCGGCGTCGACCAGGGCGCAGGCGGCGACCAGGAGCAGGCGCTTGCCGGCGATCATCACATCATCCATGCCCGATTTCACCCATGAACAGGCGGCCGGCGGTAATGATAGCGATAGACTTCGTTGAAGCCGAGCGAATGATAGAGCGCCAGCGCCGGCACATTGCCGGCCTCGACCTGCAGCCAGGCTTCCCGCGCGCCGCGCAGCCGCGCCCATTTCAGCGCTGACAGGATCAGATTGCGGCCGTGGCCCTTGTTGCGCGCCGACTTGTCGGTGGCGACCTCGAACAGGCCGGCGAGATCGCCATCATGGACACAGATCAGCGTCGCCAGTGGTTCCGCTCCAGCCTCGAGCGCGAACAGCCCGGCCTCGGGCTGGATGGCGCCGATGATCTCCGACAGGCCTGGCCGCAGCGACGCGTCCGAGCCGCTGACCTTGAGCGACGCGCCGATGAAGCGGCTGATGTCCTTCAACGGGATCTGGTCCATGGCGGCGTCGAGCTGCGCATCCGCCAGCGGCAGCCGCATCACCAGCGATTCGTCGAACCGGCTCCAACCCTCGCGGTCGAGATGGCTGGCCAGATCCGGACCCGATAGCGGCGACATGCGGAAGGTCAGCGGCCTGCCATAGGCATCGAAACGGCGGCTGGCGCGGCCGATGCGGTCAGCGATGTGCTGGGTGTCGCCGGGATCGAGCGGATTGACCGAGTTCAGCCGCTTGGCCGGATGTCCGGCCGTCAGCCGCACCACCCAGGTGCCATCATAATGGACTGCCGCCGCGGGCCAGGCGCGAAACCCGGCCGCCTCATAGCGGCGCACTGTCGCCAGCATGCTGGCCGGATGTTTGGAAACCAAGTCCGTCAGCTCCGGTAGTCGCCGTTGATGGCGACGTATTCCTTGGTAAGGTCGCACGTCCACACGGTCGCCTTGCCGCGGCCGATGCCGATATCGGCGCGGATGCGGATGTCGTCGCGCTTCATATAGGCCGAGGTCGCTTCCTCCGAATAGGCCGGATCGCGCTCGCCCTCATGCGCCAGCCTGTTATCGCCGAACCAGATCGACAGGCGGTCGCGGTCGGCCGGCTCGCCGGCCTTGCCGACAGCCATGACCACGCGGCCCCAATTGGCGTCCTCGCCAGCGACCGCGGTCTTGACCAGCGGCGAATTGGCGATCGAGAGTGCGATGCGCTTGGCCGAGCGTGCCGACTTCGCGCCGGTGACGGTGACTTCGACCTGCTTGCGGGCGCCCTCGCCGTCGCGCACCACTTGCAGCGCCAGCGACTTCAGCACCTTGCCGAGCGCACGGCGGAATGCGCCCAGGCGGGCGTCCTTGGGATCGGTTATCTCCGGCGCGCCGCGTTTGGCGGCCTTTCCGGTGGCGAAGAGCAGCAGCGTGTCGCTGGTCGAGGTGTCGCTGTCGACGGTCACCGCGTTGAAGGTCTTGGCCGTGCCGCGCGACAGCAGATCCTGCAGCACGGAGGCGGCGATCGGCGCATCGGTGGCGACGAAGGACAGCATCGTGGCCATGTCGGGTGCGATCATGCCGGCGCCCTTGGAAATGCCGTTGATGGTGACATCGGTGTCGCCGAGCTTGACGGTCTGCGTCGCCACCTTCGGATAAGTGTCCGTGGTCATGATGGCCTTGGCCGCCTCGGTCCACAGGTCGGGCTTGCCGTTGCTGACCAGACCAGCCAGCAGATGGCTGAACTTGGTTGTGTCAAGCGGCTCGCCGATGACGCCGGTCGAGGCCAGGAACACCTCGCCTGGCGTGCAGCCGGCAGCCTTGGCCGCCGCTTCGCCCGTCAGCGCGGTGGAGTCCCGGCCCTTCTTGCCGGTGAAGGCATTGGCGTTGCCGGAATTGACGACGAGCACCCGGGCCTTGCCCGCGGCAAGGTTCTGCCGGCAGAAATCGACTGGCGCCGAGGGGCATTTCGACTTTGTGAACACGCCGGCGACCGCCGTGCCGGGCTCGAAGACCATGGCCAGGAGATCGGTGCGGTTCTTGTATTTTATCCCCGCTTCGGCGGTGGCGATGCGCACCCCCTCGATCTCAGGCATCTTGGGGTATTTCTTCGGCGCGAGCGGCGAAATCGTCGTGGACATGGAACCTCGGACGGGAAAAGTCGGCGGAGAAACGCCGGTTTGCCCGATACGGCGCGCCCGCGCAAGGCGTTTTGGTGGCCGCGTGAGGACCGGAATTGGCCTTGACCGGTTCGCAGCCGGCTCCGTTGCAGTTCGTTGGCGCCGCCCTGCCCAGGTTGCGATCCCTCCCAAGGGCAGCTTCTGACCCTGGCCCTGGTATTCTGGGAGCCGTTGCGACTCGGCGCGGGCGCGCGGCAGGAGTTGGGCAGCACCGATGACCGCCTGCGCATCGTGCAGGAGACATGGCAGGCAAAATGTTCCTGCGTTAGCCGCCAAGAACGAGCCGTTTCGTTTCATCCTCGGATCACTTATATTGCCAGCCTAACCGACGGCGAGGGCGACAGGATGGCCGAAGAGGCGGATACGGCGCGTAAATCCATTGGTGCGCGGCGCAATCCCGACAGCGCGGAAGCCATTCTCGATGCCGCCGAGGCGGTGTTGGTCGAGGCCGGCTATGCCGGCTTCTCGATCGAGGCCGTGGCGCGGCGGGCGCGTGCCGGCAAGCCGACCATCTATCGCTGGTGGCCGAGCAAGGCCTCGCTGCTGCTGGAGGTCTACCAGCGCCAGAAACGCGTCGATGTTCCCGATACTGGAAGGCTGGAAGAGGATCTCGTCGGCTTCCTCAAGAACCTGTTCGCGCACTGGCGCGAGACGTCGTCGGGCAGCGTGTTCAGGTCGCTGATCGCCGAGGCGCAGTCGGACGAAACGGCGGCCGCGGCCCTTGCCGGCTATACAGGCGGGCGCCGGGCCTACACCGGCCAGATCATCGAGCGCGCCAAGGCAAGGGGCGAGGTCGCGGCCTATGTGGATCCGGGTGTGGCCGCCGACCTGGTGGCTTCCTATGCCTGGCGGCAGCTCCTGACCAACCGGCTCGACGAGAACGAGGCGACGATCCGCACGGTGGTCGCCTACCTCCTGCGAGGCATAGAAGGGCCCAACGGCTGAACTGACGCAAAAAGGGCGCGGTGCCCTTTGGCAACCGCGCCCTTTTTCGAAACCGTTCTGGCTTACTTGGCGCTTTCCATCGTATCGACGGCCTTCTTCAAATTGGCGTCGGGAATTTCCACCTTGGCATCGGCGCGCAGCGACTTGACCAGCGCGAAATACTTGTCGCGGATGACCGCCTGCTTGGCCTGGTCCTTGACGTCGTCGAAGGCCGGCGGCTGCTTGGTGCGCTTGTCCTCGAGCTTGATGACATGCCAGCCGAACTGTGACTGCACCGGCTGTTCGGTGTATTTGCCGACCTCAAGCGCGAAAGCGGCCTTGTCGAATTCCGGCACCATCTGGCCAGGTCCGAACCAGCCGAGATCGCCGCCGCTGTTCTTGCCGCTCGGATCCGATGTGTGCTCGTTGGCGAGCTTCTGGAAATCGGCGCCGCCGTCGAGTTGCTTGATGATCGCCTCGGCCTCTTCCTTCGTCTTCACGAGGATGTGACGGGCATGCACCTCGTTGACCGGCGGCGTGTTGGCGATCTCCTGGTCGTAGCGGGCGCGGATCTCGGCGTCGGTGACCTTGTCGACGACGCCTTTCTCGACCATCTCGCCATGCAGCGCGCGCTGCTGCAGGAAGGCCATGCGGCGCTGGAAATCGGGATCCTTGTCGAGACCGGTCGAGACGGCCTGGGCGGCCATGACGCGTATCTCGATTGCGGCCGAAAGCGCCGCGGCGCGGCGTTGCTCGGCCGGGAGTTGCGCGAACTGCTGCGACAGCTCGCCTTCGGCAAGCACGAGATCTGCTTCGGTGAGGGGTTGGCCGTTGACGGTTGCGACCACGGTATTCGGATCGACCGGTGCCGCCGGTGCGGCCGGTGCCGGCTGGGCCGGTGCGGTTTCCTGCGCCATCAGCGGCGACAGGCAAAGAGCCGACAGGCCGACGGCCAAGCCGAGGCTGGCGAGCGACGCACGGCGGAACAACAAGGACATTAAGATGACTCCGATGAGGATGTGAAGGACGGGAGGCTTCCAGATCAGCCAGATTGTGGCCGAATTTGGCGCGACCGGCAGGGCCGGCGCGGCGTTGACATCAGTTGAGCCCCCTCTTATCTGTCCAACGACTTTGCGTCCAGAACCGTTTTCCGGGCGCTTTTTGCGTTGCCCGTATTCAGGCGGCGCATTCACGTGGATTTGATGGGGCCGGCCGGCGCTCGTCTCAAGATTGAGAATTCTATCGAAAGGACCATTGGATGGTCAGTCTCGGCGGTCTCGCCCGTAAGGTTTTCGGCTCCTCCAACGACCGCAGGGTCAAGTCGACCCGGCCTCGTGTCGAGGCGATCAACGCCATGGAAAACGAGATGCGGGCGCTCTCCGATGCAGAACTCGCCGGCCGCACCGAAAAATTCCGCCAGGACATTGCCAACGGCGCCAGCCTCGACGACCTGCTGGTCCCGGCCTTCGCCACCGCCCGCGAGGCGGCGCGCCGTGTGCTCGGCATGCGCCCCTTCGACGTCCAGCTGATCGGCGGCATGGTGCTGCACAATGGCGGCATCGCCGAGATGCGCACCGGTGAGGGCAAGACGCTGGTCGCGACCTTGCCCGTCTACCTCAATGCACTGGCCGGCAATGGCGTCCACGTCGTCACCGTCAACGACTATCTTGCCACCCGCGACTCCGAATGGATGGGCCGCGTCTATAAGTTCCTCGGCCTCTCGGTCGGCGTCATCGTCCATGGCCTGTCCGACGAGGAGCGCCGCGTCGCCTACGCCGCCGACGTCACCTATGCCACCAATAACGAACTCGGCTTCGACTATCTGCGCGACAACATGAAATACGAGCGCGCCCAGATGGTGCAGCGTGGTCACAACTACGCGATCGTCGACGAAGTCGATTCCATCCTGGTCGACGAGGCGCGCACGCCGCTGATCATTTCCGGTCCGCTCGAGGACCGTTCGGAAATGTACAACACCATCGACACTTTCATCATCCAGCTGCAGCCGCAGGATTATGAGATCGACGAGAAGCAGAAGACCTCCATCTTCACCGAGGAAGGCACCGAGAAGCTCGAGAACCTGCTGCGCGACGCCGGCCTGCTCAAGGGCGAGTCGCTCTACGACGTCGAGAACGTCGCCATCGTCCATCACGTCAACAATGCGCTGAAGGCGCACCGCCTGTTCCAGCGCGACAAGGACTATATCGTGCGCAACGGCGAGATCGTCATCATCGACGAGTTCACCGGCCGCATGATGCCCGGCCGCCGCTATTCGGAAGGCCTGCACCAGGCGCTCGAAGCCAAGGAGCATGTGGCGATCCAGCCGGAGAACCAGACGCTCGCCTCCGTTACCTTCCAGAACTATTTCCGCCTCTACAAGAAGCTTTCCGGCATGACCGGCACGGCGCTGACCGAGGCCGAGGAATTCGGCAACATCTACGGCCTCGAAGTCACCGAGATCCCGACCAACCTGCCGGTCATCCGCAAGGACGAGGACGACGAGGTCTACCGGACGGTCGAGGAAAAATACAAGGCGATCGTCAAGGAGATCCGCGAAGCCAGCGCCAAAGGCCAGCCGACGCTGGTCGGCACCACCTCGATCGAGAAGTCCGAGCAACTGGCCGAGCGGCTGCGCAAGGAAGGTTTTAAGGATTTCGAGGTGCTCAACGCCCGCCATCACGAGCGCGAGGCGGCGATCGTCGCCCAGGCGGGCAAGCCCGGCGCCATCACCATCGCCACCAACATGGCCGGCCGCGGCACCGATATCAAGCTCGGCGGCAATGCCGAGATGCGCATCGCGGAGGAACTGGGCGACATGCCTGAAGGGCCCGAGCGCGAGGCGCGGGAAAAGGAAATCTATGCCGACGTCGAGCGCCTGAAGGAAAAGGCGCTGGCCGCCGGCGGCCTCTACGTGCTGGCCACCGAACGCCATGAATCACGCCGCATCGACAACCAGTTGCGCGGCCGCTCCGGTCGCCAGGGCGATCCCGGCCGCTCGAAATTCTTCCTGTCGCTGCAGGACGATCTGATGCGCATCTTTGGCTCCGAGCGCATGGACGGCATGCTGCAGAAGCTCGGCCTCAAGGAAGACGAGGCCATCATCCATCCCTGGATCAACAAGGCCCTGGAAAAGGCGCAGAAGAAGGTCGAGGCGCGCAACTTCGACATCCGCAAGAATCTTCTGAAATATGACGACGTCTCGAACGACCAGCGCAAGGTTGTGTTCGAACAGCGCATCGAATTGATGGACGGCGAAGGCCTGTCGGAGACCATTGCCGAGATGCGCGAAGGCGTCATAGACGAGATCGTCGCCAAGGCCATTCCCGAGAACGCCTATGCCGAGCAGTGGGATGTCGCTGGCCTGAAGGCCGAGGTCGCCGAATTCCTCAATCTCGACCTTCCGATCGAGGAGTGGGTCAAGGAAGAAGGCATCGCCGAGGATGACATTCGCGAGCGCATCACGCAAGCCGCCGACGCCGCCGCCAAGGAGCGCGCCGAGCGCTTCGGGCCCGAGGTGATGACCTATGTCGAGCGTTCGGTGGTGCTGCAGACGCTCGACCATCTGTGGCGCGAGCACATCGTCAACCTCGACCATCTGCGTTCGGTCGTCGGCTTCCGCGGCTACGCCCAGCGCGATCCTTTGCAGGAATACAAGAGCGAGGCGTTCGAGCTGTTCCAGGCGATGCTGGGCAATCTGCGCCAGGCCGTCACCGCGCAGCTGATGCGCGTCGAGCTGGTCCGCCAGGCTGCCGAGGCCCCGCCGCCGGAAGCCCCCGACATGTTCGGCACCCACATTGACGGCACCACCGGCGAGAACGATTTCGAAGGCGGCGAAACCGCCCTTCTGGTGCGCCAGGAAAGCAACGCCATCGTCGCCCCTGAAGACCGCGACCCCAACAACCCCGCCACCTGGGGCAAGGTCGGCCGCAACGAAGCGTGCCCCTGCGGCTCCGGCAAGAAATACAAGCACTGCCACGGCGCTTTCGCGTAAGGAAAACCTGCGGGGCTCACGTTCCCGGGTTTCTGATCCGGGCGCGATTCCTACCTGCTCAGATCAGCCCGGAATCGCGCGCGGCGGCGGTCGCCTCGCCACGCGAAATGGCGTCCAGCTTGCCCAGCACCGCCGAGACATGATGATCGACGGTTTTCGGTGAGATGGTCAGGTGCTCGGCTATCCTCTTGTTGGAGAAACCGCGTTCGATCAGCTGCAGAACCTGCATCTGGCGCAGCGTCAGGCCAGCTTGATTGGCGCGCGTGCTCTGCCGCGGTCCCCTTGCGATGTTATTGACGCCATTCTGCCGCATGACGGCGCGGACGTGCTGGGCGACCGGCCGGGCACCGAGGCCTTCGAATATGTCCAGGGCCAAGCGTAGGGCCGGCTCGTCGCCGTGCAACAGGGCGAGCGCCTGTTCGAACGGAGCGCCCAGCCGGGCCCACAGCGTTGCGGCACCGTTCCAGTCGCCGGCGAGCAGCAGGCGATAAGGCTCCGCCATGCCGGTCGTATCGCCAGGGTCGCTTTCAGGCGACAAGAGCAGCCGCCAGACGGCCAGCTCGGCGAACATCGCCCTCGTCGGCGACAGGCGTTCTGCCAGATCGATCAGGCGAAGCGCCTCAGTGGCGTCGCCTTGCCCAAGCCATGCCAGTTCGGCCATCGACGCCGTGTAAGGTGCCAGCCGCTGCAGCTCCATTCCCCTATCCAGGAACCGCTTCATTTCCTCCAGCACCGGCCCAGCCGGATCGCCTCGCCTTATGCGCAGTTTCGCCAGCGCGACCAAGGAGGGGTAACGCACCAGAGCCGTCGTTGCGCCATCGTCGATGACGTCGAGAGCCATGGCGGCCGCATCGTCCCAAAGGCCGCGTCGCAAAAGCAGCTGCGCCTGCACGCCCCGCATATAGTCGCGCCAGGTCGCGAGGTCATTCTCAACACAATAGGCAATGCCGCGATCGAGAAAGGATTGCGCCCGCACAAGATCGAGCTGGTTCATTTCGGCGCAGGCGCAATTGGTGAAGCCGCGTGCCGCGTGCTCCTGGAAATTCTGCACGAGCGCGATTTCAAGACTGCGGGCGAGATGCAGCCGACCTTTGGCCAGGTCAAGCCACTGCTCGGCCGAGCCAAGATTGTTCAGCGCGTGACAGATTATCTCCGGCTTGTTCAACCGTTCGGCCAAAGCGACTGCCTTGCCGCCGAGCAGCAGTGTTTCGTCGAGCTTCTCGGCCAGCATCGCCAACTGCGAGAGATTGGAATAGGCCATGGCAAGCTCCGGACTGGCAGGCGCCTGTTCCAGCAGTTCCACGGCCTGCGCCCCGAACAGGTCCGCTTGTTCGCGGTCACCCACCAGATAGGCGAAGCGCGACAGGCATCTGAGGCTGTCGCCCTCCCTGAGCGTGTCGCCCAGCGCCTGCTGCAATCGCCGTGCCTGGCCCTGCGCCTCGATGGCCGCATCGATGCGGCCGATCAGATGGCATTCAAACGCATATCCTTCGTAAAGCCTCGCCCGCTCGCTCATCGGCAGGC
Organism: Mesorhizobium sp. B2-3-2; assembly: GCF_006442295.1. NCBI lineage: Bacteria > Pseudomonadati > Pseudomonadota > Alphaproteobacteria > Hyphomicrobiales > Phyllobacteriaceae > Mesorhizobium > Mesorhizobium sp. B2-3-2. Next base: position 33,015 of record NZ_VFWA01000017.1, read on the forward strand.
TGTCGGCATGCCGCAAGGCGACTTCGTAATAGCCGGCGGCATCGCGATGCGCGCCGACGCGGGAGGCCTCGCGCGCTGCGAGCGGGGCAAGCTCGCGCACCGCTTCCAGATTCTGGGCCTCCACCGCATGGTGCACAAGCCTCGCGGTAGCCACCCCGGCGTTTTCTTGCAGTGCGGAAAGCGCGCGTTGGTTGAATTCGCGCCGATGGCTCGGGGTCAGCGCCATCTCGATGGCGCGACGGGCGATCTCGTGCCGGAAGGCGTAGCCATCACCGAGATCGTCGAGCAAGCCATTCGAGACACATTCCGCCAGTTGGCCCGCGCTGGCGACGCCACAGAGGCCGCGCAGCGCCCAGGCATCGGCGCGGCGTGGAAACACCGACACCGCGTCGAGCATCGAGCGCGCACCCGGCGACAGGCGCTCGGCACGCGCCAGCACGGCGTCGCGGACGCTGGCCGGCAGGACCATCTCGCTTTCGGCAGCCAGCAATTCGGTGACGAAGAAGGCGTTGCCCGCGGTGGCGCGATAGATTGCGTTGCCGTCGCGGTTGGCTGCTTTGGCAAGCGACAACACCGCCGCTTCGCTGAGCAGTGGCACTTCGATGCGCTGGACATTGCCGGCTGGAATTTCGCCGAGCACTCGGCGCGCGCGCATCTGCCCTTCGCTGCGGTCGGTGCGCGCAGTGAACAGCACCAGCATGTGCGTGTTGGTGATGCGCCGGCCCAGGAAACGGACGAAATCCAGGGTCGCGTCGTCGGCCCAGTGCATATCCTCGATGACCAGCAAACCCGGCCGAGACCTCGCCTCGAAAACCTCGAGAGCGTCTGAAAACACGGGCAGCCGCTGACCTTGGCGGTCATCGATTGCCCGGGGGAGTGCCCACTGCGCGTCCCGGGCCAGATCATAGAGGGGTCCCAGCGGATCGGGAATCGACAGGTCCTCGCAAGCGCTGCGGAATATGGAAACGTGCTGCCCGGCACCGGTCACGAACGCCTCGACGAGTGCCGTCTTTCCGGCCCCGGCCTCGCCCAGCAATGCCGCCACGCGGCCGCGACCGCTCGCGGCCTCCGCGAGCAGTTCCTCCAATTGATCGAGTTGTGCCTGCCGCTCCAGAAGCATCATCACCGGCCCGTAAGTTTCGTCGTCGCTCGACCCTTCTCCAAAATTACCCCCGCTTCGGTATCCGCAGTGTGGCTCCCAGACCAAACGTCGAAAACATAGGGAATCGTCCCGCGCAATATGGGGAAAGGCTCCGATGTGCGCTTTCGACGATCGTGATTTTTCTCCAACCGCGCTCATTTCGAGCGTGAATCAGTCACAAAAGGAAGCCACACTCCATGCCTCGCTATCTGATCGAACGGACATTCCCCGACGGGCTCAACGTGCCGACGAACGACGTCGGCGCAACGGCGCTCGGCGGCATCATCATGCGCAACGCCGAGAAGGGGGTCACCTGGCTACACTCCTTCGTATCGCCCGACAAGAACAAGAGTTTCTGCATCTACGACGCCCCCTCGCCGGAGGCGATCCGCAGCACGGCGCAGAAGAATTCGCTACCGGTGGACAAGATCACGGAGGTGAGGGTCCTGGACCCTTACTTTTATCGCTGACCCTATGGACCAAGGATGGAACAATGAGCGTGAGATTGTCCTGGGCAACAATGGGTGTCGGCATTCCGTGCTGTTTCCTCCCGAAACGGCAGCCACCATCGTGGCGTTCGACCATGCACCCTCCCGGCTTGGTCTCGCATCGCGGATTGTGTCCGCGCTGCTCGCGCCGTTGCGAAGCCGGCCCAGGCGCCTGCCACCGCAAGACGATTATTTAAGGCGGGACGTCGGTCTGCCGGAGCACGAGATGCGGCGGGACTACTGGGAATACTGGTGGTGGCATCAATGAGACCGCCGCCCTGTTAGAGAGGGACGGATCGGACCCCGTCCCGCAATTGCCAATCCAACGCGCAGGCATGGCAGCAGGGCCTTACTGGCCGGTCCTGCCCGCCTGCGCGTCACCAACAACCAATGGAGGATAAAATGAACGCCAATTTCTGGCGCTTTGCCGCGTTGCCCACTATGGCAATCGCCGCCACCGCCGCATCTGCGGAGAGTGGCAATCGGCTGGCCGCCGAGGTGCGGGCGGCCAACGGCCGCTTCGCGAATGTCGCGGCGGCCACCTCCGAGGGCTATGCGCCGATTCCCTGCGCCAGCGGCATCACCGGTGGCGCGATGGGCATTCACTACGTCAACAGCGCCTATCTTAAGGACGATGCCGTCGACCTCGCCAAGCCGGAAGCCGTGATGTACGAGCCGATGGCCGATGGCACACTGAAGCTGGTGGCCGTCGAATATATCACCGCGAAGGGTCCGGCGTCGCTCGAAGGCCAGCTGTTCAACTTCGACAGCGCCCCCAACCGCTATGGCCTCGGCCCCTTCTACGAACTTCATGTCTGGGCCTGGAAGCAGAACCCGACCGGCGCCTTCGCCGACATGAACCCGAATGTCTCATGCGACGCCATGAAAAAGGCCGACTGACGGCACCGCCTGCCGGAACAGTGCCGGCAGGCCTTTCACGTGTCGCGAGGAGAAATCATGCCCGAGATCGCTATCTTCCTGGCAAGGCTGCGCACCCCACCATGGCGGCTGATGGCCATCCTCGCTTGGCTGGCGCGCGGACGGCGCCTCCGACATGAGCGGCGTCACTTGGAGGCCATGCCCGATTTCATGCTGAAAGACATCGGCATCAGCCGTTCCGAGATCGACTATGTCGCAACTCACGGCGAAGCCCGCCGCTCTTAGGCTTGGCTGGGAGTTGGAACGACAGATCGCCTGTCTCCTGCTTGCGGCATGGAACCCACACCGGTCGTCCCATTGTGCATGCCTCTCCCACCCACCCTTTCTTAAGGTGTCTCCGCTACACCAAAGCCCGAAAAGAAGCGGAAAACGGAGAACAATCGGGGTGCGCTTTTCCGCGGCCACGACAGCCGGGCGGTTCTTGCCGCAGCGTTTGGCGCTGCGCGTGGAGCCGTTGCTTGGCCGCGTCGACGCCGTGCTGTTCCCCGCCGACGAGCGCGGCGAGGCCGGCCGCATGTCGGTCATCGCCTTCTCCATCCGGATCGTCAGCGCCGTCATCGCCTTCGTCAGCCAGGTGCTGATGGCACGCTGGATGGGCTCGTTCGAATACGGCATCTTCGTCCTTGTCTGGGTGACCATGGTCATCGTCGGCAATCTCGCCTGCCTCGGCTTCCACACCTCGGTCATCCGCTTCATTCCCGAATACCGCGAGCGCGGCCTGATCGACGAGTTGCGCGGCATCGTCGTGGCCAGCCGCCTGTTCGTCCTGATCGCTTCGACGGTCATCGCCGGACTCGGCGCGCTCGGCGTGTGGCTCGCCTCGTCATGGACCGAAAACTACTATGTCGTGCCGTTCATCCTCGGCGTCATCTGCCTGCCGATGATAGCGCTGTCGGATCTGCTGCAAGGCCAGGCCAGGGCGAACAGCTGGGCGCTGTTCGCCCTGGCGCCGACCTATCTGATACGGCCTGTGCTGATCCTGCTGTTCATGGCGCTGATGCTTTTCGCCGGCTGCGCGCCCGACGCGAAGACCGCGATCTTCGCCTCGATCGCCGCCACTTATGTCACCACGCTCGCCCAGCTTATCGGCGTCACCCGGCGCATGGAAAGGCAGATTCCGGCCGGGCCGATGAAGGTGCATTTCGCACAATGGTTCATCGTCTCGCTGCCGATCTTCCTGGTCGAAAGCTTCTTTTTCCTGCTCACCAATGCCGACGTGCTGATGGTCGGCGCCTATATGGACCCCAACGACGTCGCCGTCTATTTCGCCACGGTCAAGACACTGGCGCTGGTGCATTTCGTCTACTTCGCCGTCAAGGCCGGCGTCGCACAGCGCTATGCCCAGTTCACCCATGGCGAGCCGGAAAAGCTTGCCGCCTTTGCCCGCGAGACGGTGTCGTGGACCTTCTGGCCATCACTCGCCATGGCGCTGCTGGTGCTGGCGCTTGGCAAACCGATGCTGATGCTGTTCGGCCCCGAATTCACATCGGGTTATCCGCTTCTGTTCCTGCTGGTCTTCGGTGTCGTGGCGCGCGCCGCCGTCGGCCCGTGCGAAAGCCTGCTCACCATGAGCGGCAACCAGAATGTCTGCGCCGCCGTCTATGCCATGACGCTGGCCTTCAACATTGGCCTCAACGTGGTGCTGATCCCGCTTTTCGGCCTGTGGGGCGCCGCCATGGCCACCGCCTTCGCCATGATTTTCGAGGCCGGCGCGCTGTCTTTCACGGTCTGGCGCAAGCTCGGCATCGTCATGGCGATCTTCGTGCCAGCCAAAGGAGCCGCGTGATGGCCGCCATCCCCTTGCTCGAGGAAACCAGCGGCGGCCCCGCCGGCGCCATGGTGTCCGGCCTTGCCGGACTGGGGCGCGACACCGACCCGGCCCATATCGAGATCCTCGCCAACAACCGGCCCGAGCGGAAACTGGCCATCTATCCGGCGTCAGCCGGGTTCGACCTCGTCGAGGAGCTGGATTATCTGTGCGCCCGCACCATCGAGCCCAACATCTTCTTCAACCCGCGTTTCCTGGCGCCCGCAATGCCCCGGCTGGAAGACCGCGAGGTGCGGCTGGCCGTCATTCGTGACGGCGATGAATACCGCAACCGGCTACGCCTTCTGGTGCCGTTCTCGGTGGAGCGGCCGGTGGTGCCGCTCGGGGTTCCGGTCATGCGCACATGGTCGAGCCCGTTCGGTCCGCTCGGCACTCCGCTGGTCGACCGCGACGATCCGGTCGGCGTCGTCGAGGATTTCTTCTCGATGCTGTCGCGCCCGCATCTGAAGCTGCCGAAAGTGTTCGTCCTGCCCGACATCAGGCTCGACGGCGCGGTGGCGAGCCTGGTTGCCACGGTGGCCGAGACGCGTGGCCTGATGCTGGTCACCACCGGTCACGCCCAGCGTCCGCTGCTCGAGAGCGAACGCGACGCCGAGGACTATCTGAAGGCTTCGCTGCGCGCGCACCATTACCGCGAGTTCCGCCGCCTCAAGCGGCGGCTGGGCGACCTCGGCAAGCTTGAACATGTCGTGGCGCGCGGCCCCGACGAGATCCGTCACGCCATCGAGAGCTTCCTGACGCTGGAGGCGGCCGGCTGGAAGGGCCGCGAGCGCACGGCCATGGCGATCGACCGCTACCGCGCCGCCTTCGCCCGCGAGGCCGTGCACAGGCTGGCCGAACAGGACCTGTGTCGCATCCATTCGCTGACGCTCGACGGCCGCACCATTGCGTGCCTGATCGTCTTCGTCGAAGCCGGCGTCGCTTACACCTGGAAGACGGCCTACGACGAAACACTGGCCGGCTATTCGCCAGGCACGCTGCTGATGATCGAGGTAACCAGGCAGCATCTCGACGACCCCAACATCATGATGACCGATTCCTGTGCCGTGCCCGACCATCCGGTGATGAGCAGGCTGTGGACCGAGCGCAAGCCGATGGGCACGCTGGTGATCGGCCTGACGCCGGACGCCGACCGCCTCGCCCGCCAGGCGGCCTCGCAACTGCATCTCTACCGGGAGACCCGCAACATGGCCCGCCTGCTGCGCAACCGGATGAAGAGCCTGCTCAAGAGACGATAGACGCGCTCGCATCTTCCGGACGCGTGGATGCTTGCTTCAAACCTGAGCGTTTGATTGCTTCATGGGACAAACAGTCACTGTATTGATAGCGTTTATTCACCAGCGACTACTTGAGCAACGGTCGTAATTTTTCAACAAAGCGTTACAAAGGTGATGCGATTTTGGGTATAATTCCTGTCGCTTGCCGACGGCACATCCATTTTTCTTCAGTGCTTTTCCGCGTGGCGGACATCAGAATTAGCTAATTCATTCGAACATATAAAGGACATTCACGGAACCTAAGTGGTAACATAAGACCTTTGGGACAGAAGTCTGGGACTTTGGTCCATCTCACGAAATCCGGCAGCGAGTGTGAGGCTAATCTTCATTGCTCTTCAGGAACTTGAAACGGCGGGCCGGGCCCGACTTGAGTCGCTTGTCCTCTTCCTTCCCCGGCGCTTTCGGCGGTGGCGCGCGGATCGCGAGGAACAGGCGCTGAATGCAAGAAATCCGCTTGCCGTAACCAGCGGGCACTCAACGGGAAGCCGCCAACGAGAAAGCGGCCGGCGCCAGAATCCTGGACCCATAAAGGCCCGCCACGGAGCCCTACGGGGACGGCCTTGGGCGAGCCTGGGCCATGTCGAAAGTGTCCGGCAGGTGAGGATGCTCGCCGGCCCGCCTCACCGAAGCCGTCGTCATCGCGTCGACCGGGAGAATAATGGACATACGGGCATAGTGGTCCGGCCACAGCGGCTTTCCAAACAGGAAGAACACGATCGCGAGAAAACAAATCAGCAGCAGGACGGCGAAGGTGTTCGCGATGATCTCGCCAAGCTGCATCTCTTCTCCCCCGGGTCGGACACCCGCCGCTCGCAGCAACGGCGGGCGTCCACGGACCGTCGATGAAGGGACTTTACTCGACGGCTTCCACGCCAATGAGGAACGGCGGCTTATGTTCAGGGTTTAGGACCAATGCGTCGATGCTTCGGACTTCAGTCCCAATTGCGGGTCCGAGGAGAAGGAGACAGTCTGCCTTTCGCACCGGTTAAGCCCTCCACCAAGGTACCTGACGGCCGGAGCACAGCCCGGCCTGCTCGCCAAGTGCCGAACCTACCGCCAAAAGCAGGCCGGGCTCCTTCTGTGGATAGTCAAGATCGTCGCCCAAGGGGAAAATGACCAGCTACACGGTGGAGGAAATCCTCGGCGAGAGAATTATCGGCACGCACGAGGTGGCGGCTTCAAGTCCCGCCGGGGCTGCCAGACGGGCAACCGGGCATCCGATGCAACCCCGCATTCCAGGTGCGCTGTTCGTTCGGGTCACCAGATCGGAGGACGGCACGATCGCCGAATTCAGCTTCGCGGGATTTCCCTGTTGAACCCGGATGAATTCCGAAGCTCGTCGATGAATCGTTTCGACGCGACTTGCACCTGAATTGCGCTAGCGTCCCAGCGGCTGTTTGGATGCCGAAACCAATTCGTCCTCATCCCTGATCCCGGCCATGTAATTCGCAATTATGCGGGATGAAATCGCTTCACGTTCCTGGGCCGATCGGGCGTCAGGCTTCAGCCTGTCGAACACGCGGCCAAGCAGGGCCACTTCGGAGGAATCGAAGACGCCAGCTTCCTGCGCTTTCTGACGAATCGGCATGAGTTCCTCCCTTTCCGGGTAGATAAGCGACAACTGATGCAAGGGGCAATCTCAAGGCCTGAATATATCCACATTGAGGGACGGTCAGGGGGCCAACATAGGTCCTGAAGCGCGAAAGCGGCTACCGCATTCGACAGGCCGAAGATGCAGTCCTGCACCCGGCCGAGCCGCTCCCGGATGTCGCTCTTGCGATATCGGCCTGAGGCCGCTCACGACGAACTCCAACACCATATCCGCATTGCCGAAACGCCGATCGGGAAAGCAGCGGCAGACGCATCGAAGTGGCGACTGAAATGGTGCCCCTAGCCGGGATCGAACCAGCACTCCTTGCGGAACTCGATTTTGAGTCGAGCGCGTCTACCAATTCCGCCATAGGGGCTCAGGCCGGGCGGCCTGGATGGCGCGGACTATACGGTTGGAGGCCTGTTCGTCAACTGGCCTGTTGCCGATAGCGTGCGGAGCCGCGACCAAACCGCACCTTTCGGTTTCCTGCGGGCACTGCCATTGTGCGGCGCGGAAAATCTTTCTAGACAGGCGTCGTGTCGAAGCGCTTGGCGTCCGGAAGAAGGAACGCGGCGCGCTTCGGGTCTTGGTGTCACGCATGCCCCTGTTTTCATCCATGCCCTGGTTTCATGCCTGCCCTTATGCCCACGCCGTGCATGTGGGCGACGTGCGGTAGTCATCTACGACATTAGGAGAGCCGATGCTTCGCGGACTGTACGACTGGACCTTGTCGCTGGCGGCGCGCAAATCCGCCGAATGGTGGCTGGCCTTCATCGCCTTCGTCGAAAGCTCCGTGTTCCTGGTGCCGGCCGATGTGCTTTATCTGCCGATGGCGCTGTCGCGGCCGGATCGCGCCTACCGCTATGCACTGATCGCCACCGTCGCCTCCGTGCTGGGCGGCATCGCCGGCTGGTTCATCGGCCACTACGCCTATGACGCGCTGGCCAAGCCGATCCTGGAATTTTACGGCAAGTATGACGAGTTCGAGGCGCTGCGCGTCTCTTCGGGCATCGGCTTCATCATCCTGATGCTGATCACCTCGGGCGCCGCCCATCTGCCGCCGATCAAGGTGGTGACGATCCTGTCGGGGGTCATCGGCGTCAATCTTTTTCTGTTCATCGCGCTGGCAATCGTGGCGCGCGGCGGGCGCTTTCTGCTTCTGGCCTGGCTGCTTCGCCGCTATGGCGAGCCGATCCGCGAGTTCATCGAAAAGCGCCTCGGCCTGATCGCAGGTGCAGCGGCGGCCGCCCTGATTTTGCTCTATATCCTGGTCAAATACGCCTTCTGATTCATGTCGCCCAAGCCGCGTAGCGCGGCAATACGGACCAAAGACTGAGCCGGCGGCGAACACAACGGACGAGTACCCCATGACTGCGAGCATGACTGCCAACACCGGACGCCAGCGGGCCATGACGGCCCTGTTCCTTGCCGTAGCCATGGCCGCCACTGTCGGTTCCGCGCTCGCCTTCCAGTACATCGGCGGCTATATCCCTTGCCATCTCTGCCTGGAACAGCGCACGCCCTACTATATCGGCGTGCCGCTGATGCTGCTGGCGCTGCTTGCATCGGCGCTGCACGCGCCGGCATGGGCTGTGCGCGGCTTGCTGGCCATCTGCGGCCTGCTGATGCTCTATGGCCTCTATCTCGGCATCTATCATGCCGGCGTGGAGTGGGCCTGGTGGCAGGGCCCGGCCGATTGCACCGCGGGCGCGGGCCAGGTCGACACCGGCGGAAAAGGCGTGCTCGACGCGCTCGACAAATTCGTGCCCCCGTCCTGCGACAAGGCCGCGCTTCGCATCCTCGGCCTGTCGCTCGCCGGCTGGAACGCCATCGCCAGCTTCGTGCTCGCCGCCGTCGCCTTCCGCAGCGCGCTTTCGCGCGACTGAGGTAGCGCGAAAGCGCCGACGCGAGATCATTCAAGAATTCGGCAGGCTGAGTCGTATGGAGTGATTGTCGAGAACCGAAGCGGAGCGGACATTTGGTCCGTGAGCATCGGAAGCGCAGACAATCGCTTCAGACGGCCAGCCTCCCGAATTGTCGGACGATCTCAGGGTTCGAGTTCGACATCCCAGTACAGATAATCCATCCAGCTTTCATGCAGATGGTTGGGCGGGAACAGACGGCCATTATTGTGCAAGTCGTGCACCGTCGGCTGGTAGGGCTTCTGCAACGGCCACATCTTGGCATGCGCCGGCATCATGCCACCTTTCCTGAGGTTGCAGGGGGAACAGGCGGCGACGACATTCTCCCACGTCGTAGCACCCCCGCGGTGGCGGGGGATGACGTGATCGAAGGTCAGGTCGTCGGGCGTGCCGCAATATTGGCACTGGAAGCGGTCGCGCAGGAAGACGTTGAAGCGCGTGAAGGCGGGGTGCCGCGACGGCTTCACATAGGCCTTCAGGCTGACGACGCTCGGCAGCTTCATCGAGAAGGTCGGCGAGGACACCGCGTGCTCGTATTCGGCGACGATGTTCACCCGTTCGAGGAACACCGCCTTGATGGCGTCCTGCCACGACCAGAGCGACAGGGGATAATAGCTGAGCGGACGGTAATCCGCATTCAGCACCAGCGCTGGAAGCCCATCCGGAGATACGGCAACCGTCACGTCGTTGGCCTCCTTGGTTCTCTAACCTGAATGGCGCGGATACTGTAAGCCCGACATGACAGGGATGTGAAGCGGATTGTCACGCGTCCGAAGGCACAAAAAAACGAGATTTTGATGCTTTTTCGCGCTTTCAGGCCGGGGGTGCGGCATCCCTGCCCTTCAATTCGCGATAATAGGACCAGAAAAGCCGCGATGCGACACCTCTCCATGGGCTCCATGATTCGGCGAGGTGGATCAGTGTTTTCTCCGGCGGACGCGGGTCGATGCCGAGCGCATGGCCGACGGCGGTCTGGAGCGCGACATCGCGCGCCGGGAAGATATCGGGATGGCCTGCGGCGAACAGCAGATACACCTGCGCCGTCCACGGACCGATGCCGGGCACGGCAGTCATGGTCGTGATTGCCTCGCCGGCGTCAAGCGAACACAAATGATGAAGGTCGAGGCCGTCCGCCACCGCCCGGGCGGCGGCGAGGAGGCCGCGTTGCTTGGGTCGAGACAGGCCCGCCTCGCGAAACATGTCCTCGCCGGCGGCAAGGATCGCCAGCGGCGTCAAAGGATCGACCAGTTTCGTCAGCCGGCCGAAGATCGCATCGGCGCTGGCGCGCGACACTTGCTGCGAGACGATGATCGAGGCAAGGCTCGAGAATCCCGGTTGGGAAAGCCGTAGCGGCACCTCGCCCGCCATGCCGCGGATCTTTTCCAATCTCGGGTCGATCGCGCAAAGCGCGTCGAGCCCCCGGGCGATGTCGTCCAATGTGGCGATACGTTGCATGTTTCTTGTTCCTGAACCGGCCGCACGGTAGCAATTGGCAAAACCGCCGCACAACCCGATTGCCGCTCAAGAGATGACGCTCCTGACATTCCGTTTCGCGCCCAGTCCCAATGGCGAACTGCATCTCGGCCATGCCTTCTCGGCGCTGCTCAACCAGAAACTGGCGCGGGCGGTCGGCGGCCGCCTGCTGCTGCGCATCGAGGATATCGACACCACGCGCTGCTCGCCGGAATTCGAGGCGGGCATTTTTACCGATCTGAAATGGCTCGGACTTGCCTGGGAACAGCCTGTACGACGGCAATCCGAGCACTTCGCCTGTTATGAGACAGTGCTTGACCGGCTGATCCGGGAGGATCTCGTCTATCCCGCCTTCATGAGCAGAAGCGAAATCCGGGCTTTCATCGCCGACAGCGAAAAGCGCGACTGGCCGCGCGATCCCGATGGCGTGCCGGTCTATCCCGCCGTCGACAAGGCGCTGCCGGCGAAGGAACGCCGGCGCCGCATTGCCGAGGGCGCTCCCTTCGCCTGGCGGCTGGATGTCGATACGGCGATGGCACGCGTCGGCAAGGATTTGTCATGGAATGAATTTTCAGACGAATCGCTCTCCGCGACGCGCATCGTCGAGGCCCGCCCGCGCGATTGGGGCGACGTGATCGTGGCGCGCCGCGAAATCCCGACCAGCTACCATCTCGCCGTCGTCGTCGACGACGCGCTGCAGGGCGTGAGCCATGTCGTGCGCGGCCAGGATCTCTATTCCGCCACCGGGATACAGCGGCTGCTTCAGGAACTGCTTGGCCTGCCGCAGCCAGCCTATTTCCATCACCGGCTGATCCTGGGACCCGACGGACGCAAGCTGTCGAAAAGCCTGAAGGACACCGGCCTTGCCGTCTTGCGCGAAGCGGGCGTGTCGGCTCACGATGTCAGGCGGATGGTCGGTCTCTGACGCAGACGAAGGCCGAAGGGGCAGCTTGCAGAAAACACGGCCGGTTGAATTCCGGTGATGCATGGATCAATCGTTTCGTTTTGCGCGCCGGCTTGAACCGGACTAGAGCTTCGCCACGGCTCAATTCTCATCAAGCGCGGTTCCCAGAAAATGCACAGCGTCAAGCGGCTCATCCCCGCCACTTTCGTCGTCCTGTGGGCAACCGGCTTCATCGGCGCCCGCTATGCCATGCCGTGGGCGGAACCGTTTACGTTCCTGGCCGCGCGCTTCGTCCTGGCGGCGGCGTTGTTCGCCGGCCTGGTCGTCGTGCTTGGCTCCAAGAGAGCCTCCCGCGAAGAGGCATTGCACGCCACCGGGGCCGGCATTCTGATGCATGGCGTCTATCTCGGCGCGGTCTTCTGGGCTATCCACAGGGGCATGCCCGCCGGGCTGTCGGCGCTGATTGTCGGCCTGCAGCCGCTGATCACGGCGGTACTCGCCGGCAAATTTCTCGGCGAGGCGATCCTGCCACGCCATTGGGCCGGTCTCGCGGTCGGCCTGGCCGGCGTTGTCATCGTGCTCTGGCCAAAGCTCGGTGCGCTCGGCGGCGGCGTGACGTCAGCCACGCTGACAGCCTCGCTCGTCTCGGTGCTCGGCATGAGCGCCGGCACCATATGGCAGAAGCGTTTTGCTTCCGGCGGCGACCTTGTCGCCGCGACCATGTGGCAATATGTCGGCGGCGCTTCGGTGATGATCCTGGCTTCACTGGCCTTCGAGACCCGCACGGTCGTCATCAACGGCGAATTGATCTTCGCCATGGCCTGGCTGGTGCTGGTGCTGTCGATCGGCGCCATCTTCCTTCTGATGGTGATGATCCGCGACGGCGAGATGTCGAAGGTCGCTTCGCTGTTCTATCTGGTGCCGGCGGTGACGGCCGTCATCGCCTGGGCCTTGTTCGACGAGCAGCTCAACGCGCTTCAGATTGCCGGCATGGCGATTGCCACGTTGGGCGTTGGTCTGGCTACTGCCCGGCCGGGCAAGGGAGGAATTGAAGAACTGAGGAATTGAGGGAAAAGCGGACATATCTGGCGCTGTGTGCTCCTTCTTCTTCAATTCTCCAGTTCTCCAGTTCTCCAGTTCTTCAATTCCTCAGTTCTTCGATCCGGCCGGTATCGACTCAGCCGACACGCGCGCGCGCCTCGAGATAGCGGCTGATCGCTGCATTGAGTTCGCCGCCAAGAATGAAGATCGCGGACACGATGTAAAGAAAGACCACCGCGATCATGATCGAGGCAAGCCCGGCATAGGTCGTCACATAGGACGAGAAATGGTCGAGATAGGTGGCGAAAATGGTCGAGCCGATCAGCCATGCGGCGAGCGTGAAGACGATGCCGGGGATCAGCGAGACGAAACGGCGCTTGCCGGCCGGCAGCCAGTAATGCACTGAAAACAGACCGCCGACGATGACGGTCGAGGCGATGACGTAGCGCCACAGCGTGATGGTGCCCGTATAGGGTTTTATCCACTCGAAATGCGCCTCGGCCAGCCGCGCCAGCAATGGTGCGAAGACCAGGAGCACGCTGATCGCTAGGAAGCCTGCCGTGGCGATCAGCACGAAGAAGATGCTCTGCACACGGCGATAGATGATGCCGCGCGTCTCGGTGACGCGATAGGCCCGGTTGAGCGAGGTGCGCAGCGCCTCGATGCCGTTCGAGGCGAAATAAGCGGCCAGCAGCACGCCGTAGGTGAGCAGATCCGATCGTCGCACGGTGAGCACGTTCAGCACCTCGCGCGCGATCGGTTTGGCGATTTGCTCCGGCCAGGTGTCGAAGACCAGATGCACCGCCGTGTCGGCGAAGGCTTGCGCGCCGAGGAAGCTCGCCAGCGTGGTGGCGAAGATCAGGAACGGAAACAGCGCCATCAGCGAGGTGATTGCCAAATGGCTGGCCATCGCCCAGCCGTCATCGGTGTTGAAATGACCGATCGCGTCGTAGAGCACGCGGCGCAGGGCGACGATATTCCGCAACAAGAACCGCGCTCCCCTTCGATTGTCTCGACGCCGCGAATATGGGAAGGGAATGCGGCAAATGGCAACCCTTGGTCATAAGACGAATCCGCCGGCGCGCGCGTTGCGCGTCATCATCGTCACCGGCGCGTCGTCGGGCATAGGCGCTTATTGCGCGCGGGCGCTCAAGGCGGAAGGCTGGCGGGTGTTCGCCACGGCCCGCAAGCCCGAGGACATCGCGGCCCTGGAAAAGGATGGCATCGAGGCGTTCTATCTCGACTATCGCGAACCTGCCTCCATCGAAGCGCTTGCGGCTTCAGTGCTGGAGCGGACCGGCGGCAGGATCGATGCGTTGTTCAACAACGGCGCCTATGCGCAAGCGGGCGCGGTCGAGGATCTGCCGGTGGCCGCCTTGCGGGAGCAGTTCGAGGTCAATTTCTTCGGCTGGCACGACCTGACCCGCCGGCTCGTGCCGGTGATGCGCCGCCAGGGCGGTGGCCGGATCGTTCATTGCTCGTCGATCCTTGGCCTGGTGCCGGTACGTTTTCGCGGCGCCTATTCGGCATCCAAACACGCTTTGGAGGCGCTGATGCTCTGTCAGCGCCAGGAACTGGCCGGCAGCGGCGTGCATGTCTCGCTGATCGAGCCGGGGCCGGTTAAATCGAAGATCGCCAGCAATGGCCTCGCCTGGTTCCTCAGGAATATCGACCATGAGAATTCCGTGCATCGCGCCGACTATGAGGCGCAGTTGGAACGGATGCGCACCGGCGGCAGCAAATCGGCGCTGAAGCCCGGCCCGGAAGTGGTCCACAAGGCGCTTCGCCATGCACTTCTGTCGCGGCGCCCGCGCCCACACTATGTGGTAACAGTGCCGGCCAGGTTCGGCGCCATGCTCAAACGCATCCTTCCGGCATCGATGCTTCACCGCCTGCTCGCCAAACGCGCCTGAACAAGAAAAGGACTGGAAACGCAAATGGCATCCGTATTCAACATCCTTGCCATCCTGGTCATGGTCGCCGTGGTGATCGTGCTGGTCCGGGGTCTGATCAACATGATGCGCGGCGGTTCCGGCATCACCTCCAACAAGCTGATGCAGACGCGCGTCGTGCTGCAGGCCGTGGCGCTGGCGCTGATCCTGCTGGCCGTGTATTTCACCCGCAAATGAGGACCGGCCGTTCGGGAGGCGACGTGGTCAAGCTCAACAAGATCTACACCCGCACGGGCGACAACGGCACCACCGGGCTCGGCACGGGTGAGCGGCGGCTGAAGTCCGATCTCAGGGTAGACGCCTACGGCACCGTCGACGAAGCCAACGCCTGCATTGGCATGGCTCGTGTTCACACCGCGCCGGGCCACCCGGCGATTGACGCCATGCTTGCCCGCATCCAGAATGATCTCTTCGACCTCGGCGCCGATCTGGCTGTGCCCGACGACGGCAAACCGCTCGGCTACGAACCGCTGCGCATCATTGCCGCGCAGACCGAGCGCGTCGAACACGACATCGACCTCCTCAACAACGACCTCCAGCCGCTCAAATCCTTCGTGCTGAACGGCGGCACGCCGGCCGCCGCCGCGCTCCACCTCGCCCGCACGGTGGCGCGGCGGGCCGAGCGGCTGATGGTGGCGCTCGCACAGCATCCTGATGAGCACGTCAACCGCGACGGGCTGAAATATATCAACCGCGTGTCCGATTTCCTGTTCGTCGCCGCCAGGGCGGTCAATGACAATGGAAGCGCCGACGTGTTATGGGTTCCCGGCAAGAACCGCTGAATGATGCCAAGGCGGGAGAGGCCAGGCACCGATGTTCATCCCGCTCTACGACACCAACAGGCTGCGGCACATCAGGCTGCAATATGTCACGATCGGGCTGATCCTGGCCAACGCGCTGGTCTATTGCGCCACCGCGCTCGGCGGCGAGAATTTCACCAATGCCGCCGTGCTCGGCCTCGGCTTCATCCCCTCCGTCGTGCATGACACGGCAGAGCTCGATCCGCGGTTTGTCGTCATTCCCTCAAGCCTGAGCTATCTCACCTACTCATTCATGCATGCCGACATTTTCCATCTTGGCGGCAACATGCTGTTCCTGTGGGTGTTCGGCGACAACGTCGAGGACGCGCTCGGCCATATCCGCTATCTCATCTTCTACCTCCTGTGCGCCATCGCCGGAGCCGCCTTCCAGGGCCTCATCGCGTGGGACTCGCAGGTTCCGCTGATCGGCGCCTCCGGCGCCATCGCCGGGGTGGTCGTCGCCTACCTGATCCTCTATCCCAGGGTGAAGGTCTGGGTGCTGGCCTTTGCCCGCATACCGCTGCGCATCCCGGCCTTCATCCCGCTCGTCCTGTGGGTGCTGTTCCAGATCGTCATGTTCGCCGCCGGTGGCGAGGACCAGATTTCCTGGGCCTGCCACATAGGCGGCATCATCGCCGGCGCCGTGCTGGTGCTCGTGCTGCGCAGCCGCGGCGTGCCGCTTTTTGCGGGCGCGGACGAAGAGGCCGCGACGGCCGACCAGCCCGCCATCGCCGCCGATCCGGCAGTGAGCGAACCGATTGCGGCGCAGCCGGCGCCACGATGGGGACGGGGAAGTACCCCCCGGCCCGACTGAACCGATTTGAGTGAATTGCCCGATGCCGTAGCATATTGACGTGCGGGTTTGCCGCAACTACGGAAGCGTCTCCGCCCGCCTTAGGCGGTTGAAGAGCAGAATTTCCATCCGGAATGTCGGCTTTCGACAACTCTGACGGGGTTCACGCTGTTATAGCGCGTCCCCACTATCTCAAGAGAGGTGACAGGAAAATGAAGATCCTTGTGCCCGTGAAGCGGGTTGTGGATGCGAATGTGAAGGTTCGCGTCAAGGCCGACGGTTCGGCGGTGGAATTGGCCAACGTCAAGATGGCGATGAACCCGTTCGACGAGATCGCGGTGGAAGAGGCGATCCGGCTCAAGGAAGCCGGCAAGGCCGAAGAGATTATCGTCGTGTCGATCGGCCCGCAGCAGGCGCAGGAGACGCTTCGCACCGCGCTCGCCATGGGCGCCGACCGCGCCATCCTGGTCAAGACCGACGAGCAGACCGAGCCGCTGGGCGTCGCCAAGGTGCTGAAGGGCGTGGTCGAGGCCGAGCAGCCCGGCCTGGTCATCCTCGGCAAGCAGGCGATCGACGATGATTCCAACCAGACCGGCCAGATGCTTGCGGCCCTTCTCGGCTGGGCGCAGGGCACATTTGCTTCCAAGGTGGTGCTCGAAGGCGATAAGGCCAAGGTGACACGCGAGGTCGACGGCGGCCTGCAGACGGTTGAGCTGAAGATGCCGGCGATCGTCACCGCCGACCTTCGCCTCAACCAGCCGCGCTATGCTTCGCTGCCCAACATCATGAAGGCCAAGAAGAAGCCGCTCGACGAGAAGAGCCCTGCCGACTACGGCGTCGACGTCAAGCCGCGGCTGAAGGTCATCAAGACCGAGGAGCCGGGCGGCCGCAAGGCCGGCGTCAAGGTCAAGAGCGTCGCCGAGTTGGTCGACAAGCTGAAGAACGAAGCCGGCGTGCTCTGAGATCGGAAGGAACAGATAAAATGACCATTCTCCTCATCGCCGAACACGACAACGCAACCCTTTCGGACCAGACCGCCAAGGCGCTGTCGGCCGCGCTGCAGATCGGCTCGGACGTGCATGTGCTGGTGGCCGGCAAGGGCGCCAAGGGCGCAGCCGACGCCGCCGCCAAGCTGACGGGCGTGAGCAAGGTGCTGCTCGCCGAAGCCGACGAGCTTGCCGAGCGTCTCGCCGAGCCGACCGCGGCGCTCGTCGTGTCGCTGGCCGGCTCCTATGACACCATCGTCGCGCCGGCAACCTCGTCGGGCAAGAACGTCGCGCCGCGCGTGGCCGCTTTGCTCGACGTGGCGCAGGTCTCCGAGATCATCGAAGTGGTCTCGCCGGATACCTTCAAGCGGCCGATCTATGCCGGCAACGCCATCCAGACGGTACAGTCGACCGATGCCAAAAAGGTCATCACCGTGCGCACCGCCTCCTTCCAGGCGGCGCCCGAGGGCGGTTCGGCCGCTGTCGAAACCGTCGGCGCTGCGGCCAATCCGGGCCTCTCCTCCTTCGTCGAGAACAAGCTATCGGAGACCGATCGTCCGGAACTGACCTCGGCCAAGATCATCATCTCGGGCGGCCGCGCGCTCGGCTCCTCGGAGAAGTTCCAGGAGGTCATCCTGCCGGTCGCCGACAAGCTCGGCGCTGCCGTCGGCGCATCCCGTGCTGCCGTCGATGCCGGTTACGCACCGAACGACTGGCAGGTCGGCCAGACCGGCAAGGTCGTCGCCCCCGACCTCTACATCGCCGTCGGCATCTCCGGCGCCATCCAGCACCTCGCCGGCATGAAGGATTCCAAGGTCATCGTCGCCATCAACAAGGACGAGGAAGCGCCGATCTTCCAGGTCGCCGACTATGGCCTCGTCGGCGACCTTTTCGTCGTCCTGCCGGAGTTGCAGAAGGCGCTTTGACGCCCTGCCGCAAAGCGTATTAAATTGTGAGGGGTGGGGTAGACGAAGTCGCCCCGCCCTTTTAGTTTGCACCGCACAAAAAGCAGGCCGCAAAGGCCTTTTTCGACGGGATCGGTGTAATGAGCAAGATCGAAACGATCGGCATCATCGGCGCGGGCCAGATGGGCGGCGGCATCGCCCATGTCTCCGCGCTTTCGGGCTATAAGGTGCTGATCTACGATATATCGCCCGACCGCATCGAGAAGGGCATCGCCACCGTCAGCGGCAACATGGCCCGCCAGGTGGGGTCCGGCAAGCTCGACGAGAAGCTCCGCAACCAGGCGATGGCGCGCATCGCCGCGGCACCGTCCATGGCCGATCTCGCCGGTGCCGACCTGGTCATCGAGGCGGCGACCGAGGACGAGACGGTCAAGCGCAAGATCTACGCTCAGCTTTGTCCGCAGCTCAATCCCGAGGCCATACTGGCGACCAATACCTCGTCGATCTCGATCACGCGGTTAGCCGCGCAGACCGACCGCCCCGAGCGCTTCATCGGCATCCATTTCATGAACCCGGTTCCCCTGATGAAGCTGGTCGAACTGGTGCGCGGCATCGCCACCGAGGACCAGACCTTCGAGGCGGCGAAGACCTATGTGAAGCAGCTCGACAAGACGATCACGGTCTCGGAGGACTTTCCGGCCTTCATCGTCAACCGCATCCTTTTGCCGATGATCAACGAAGCGATTTACACGCTTTATGAAGGCGTCGGCACGGTCGATGCGATCGATACCGCCATGCGGCTCGGCGCCAACCATCCGATGGGGCCGCTGCAGCTGGCCGATTTCATCGGCCTGGACACCTGCCTATCGATCATGCAGGTGCTGCATGACGGCCTGTCGGACTCGAAGTACCGCCCCTGCCCGTTGCTGGTCAAATATGTCGAGGCCGGCTGGCTCGGCCGCAAGACCGGTCGCGGCTTCTACGATTATCGCGGCGAGCATCCGGTTCCGACACGCTGACCCGCCAGACTGATCACGGCCTGGCCGCGCGGGTTTACGACGCGGCGGCCAGGGGCTTGGGCGTCTCGATTTCGACCCTGTCGTCCTTCGCATCGTTCTCCGGCGCCATGGACACGCATCCGCGACCCGCAGCCTTGGCCACGTAGCAGGCGGCGTCTGCCCTGGCGATGATCTCGTCGACCGCACCACAATCGGCGTTGATAGGAGCCAGTCCGATGCTGGCTCCGATCGAATGAGAACGGCCTTCCCAGGTGAAGTCGAGGCCCTGTATCGCATCGATGATGGATCGCGCCGCGATCCTGGCCCCGGCGGCCGAGCCCGACTTCAAAATGACCGCGAATTCGTCGCCGCCCAGACGCGCGACCATGTCCTGCGGACCAAGCACGCCCCGCACGGCCTCGGCAACGCGCTTGAGCAATGCGTCTCCCGCCGCGTGGCCGCCTGTGTCGTTGACCAGTTTGAAATGATCCAGATCGATGAACATGAACTGATGTCCGATCCCATCCTTGCGGGCCTGATCGACCAGGTCTTCCATGGCGCGGATGAAACTCGCGCGATTGGCAAGGCCGGTCAACGCATCATGCGCGGCGGCGTGGGCAAGCTGGCGCTGCAGCGCGCGCGCATCGGTGAAGTCCTGGAAGACGATGACCAGTCCGCAGAATTCGTTGCGCTCGTTCATGATCGGCGACACGACCTGCCGGATGCTGCAGCGCGTCTCGTCGCGCCGGATGAGGACCGCGCGGCTGTTCTGGTCGTCGGCTGCCTCGCCGCCGATCGCAGGCCGCGCCACGCCGATCCTGTGGCCGGTCTCCTCGTCGACTGCCCAATAGACGTGGCCAAGCGTCTTGCCGAGGGCATCATTGCAGGAGACGCCGGTCAGCTTTTCGGCGACAGGATTCATGAAGGTGATGCGGTTCGCGGCATCGGTGCAGATGACGGCATCGCCGATCGACTGCAGCGTCACTTTAAGGCGCTCCTTTTCGTCGGCCAGCATCGCCGACGAAACCGTAAGGCGTTCTTCGGCCTGTTTGCGCCGAGTGATGTCGGTCAGGCTGCCGATCGCCCTGATCAGCCGCCCCTCTTCGTCACGCTCGAGGGCCTTGCCGCGGTCGAGGATCCATATCCAGTGGCCGTCCTTGTGGCGCATCCTGAATTCGGCCTCGAAGAACGGCGTGCGGCCTTCGAGATGGATACGGTCCGCCTCGGCCACGGCCTCGCGGTCGTCGGGATGAATCATCGCCAGCCAACGATCGGGGTCACCGTCAAGTTCGCCATCGTCGTAACCCAGCATCTTGACCCAGGTCGCCGAATAGGTGGTGCCGCCCTTGCGCATATCGAAGTCCCAGACGCCCTGGCCGGCGCTGGTCAGCGCGAAGTTCCAGCGCGTTTCGGCCTCTGCGATGCGCGCCTCTGCCTGCCTGCGCGCGTCGATGTCCTCTATCTGCGAGACAAGATACAGCGGCTGGCCGCTGTTCCCGTCGCGAATGACAGAACCGGCCAGCCGGGCCCAGACAGGCGTGCCGTCCTTCTTGAGATAGCGTTTCTCGAAATGAAAGGAATCGATCTTGCCGGCCTTCAGGCTCTCCATCGTCTCCCGCCCGATCTGATGATCGTCGGAATGCGTGATCTGAATGAACGTCAGCGCCTCAATCTCTTCGCGGCTGTAGTCGAGCATGGCGGCGAAGACAGGGTTGGCCTCGATAATGCGCCCGTCGAGGCCGACGATCGCGACGCCGATCGAGGAATCCTCCATGGCACGGCGGAAGCGCTGCTCGCTCTCGGCGATCTGACGGCGGCCTTCGCGGATGACGCGCGCGAACAGGCCGGCCAGGAGAAGTGCGCCGGCCGCCACACCGACCGACGCCTGCACACATAATTCGAGCGTCTCGACGCCGGGGTTGAGTCGCGACAGCAGGACCGATACTGCAATCGCCGCTGTCCCGCCCACGAGCAAAGCCAACCCCGCATGTCTGTGCGGTGCCGGCCCGATGATCCTTCGTATTGCCACGATTTGTACCACCCCGTGGGCAATCGCATTTCCCGTGAAAATCCTGACGGATCGGTTTTAAGGAAAGGTTGCGTCGCGGGTCGGGGATGTCGCCGGCCGGCAAACATTTGCCGGCATGATTAAGGATCGGTATGCGCGGAATGCAGGAGCGGGCGTCGCGCTACCAGCGCACGAAAAACCGGCCGCCGAGTGCGCCTAGCAGCGCCAGCGCAGCGATCGCGATCGTGTACCAGGTGGCGACGAAAAGCGGCGAATCATCAAAGCAATGCGCGGCATAGAAGGTCGCCGCCAGCCCACCGGCGAGCAGGCCCGCGGCCGTGCCGGCCAGCACCGGCCGTGTCGGAGCGCCATAGCGCAGCATCCACAGGAAGATGGCCAGCGGGCCGATGCCGATCAGCGGGATGAGCCCCATGCAGACCATCATGTTGGAACCGACGAGCCGCCTGCCCCAGTCGGCCTCGGGCACGGCGTAGAGCTCCAGCACCACGGCCGCCGCGACGAGCACGGGCGCAGCCGCCATCCAGGCCGCCGCCTTGCCTGTCGATGCTCCCGGTGTCGACAATGCCCTGACGAAGGCGAAGGCGCTGGCGGCGAGCACGATGGTGAACAGGAACTTCGAAAGAAAGCGCATCGTATGCGCGGCAGCCATGAAGTCGGGGCGCGGACCGATCGTCATCATGAAAACCGCGCCCGCGATCACGGCGGCCCCGCCGGCAGCCAGCCACCAGGCCGAGCGCAGCGGCATCGCCTTGCTGCGGGCGTCGGCATCAAGCGCCTTGATGAGATCTTCGGTCCTCATGTCATTCCCGCCCAAACCGCCCCTGCCCGAACCGCTTGGCAATGGCTGCAAGTCCGCGATGCAAGGAAACCCGCACCGCTGTTTCGCTGATGCCGAACTTGGCCGCCGTGTCGCCGATCGAGCGCCCCTCCACCGACACGGACGACACCACGGAGCGCTGTGCCGGCGGCAGGCCGTCGAGTGCCCGGTTGATGTCGCGTTCGCTGACGGTTTCCGTTTCCGGCTCGGCGAAGGTTTCGGCAATATCGTCCACATCGATCTCGATGCGCCGTCCGCGCCGCCGGAACGCATCGATCAGCTTGAAGCGCGCGATGGCATAGACCCAGGGCAGCACAGGTGCGTCCTGACGCCAGGTGTGCCGTTTCACATGAATGGCCAGCAAGGTTTCCTGCACGACATCCTCGGGATCGACCCCGCCTTTGACGATCTTGCGCCTGGCAAAACCGCGAACCAGAGCGGCCGTCCGGTGCAGAAAGTCGGCATAGGCCCTTTCATCTCCCGCGATCGCGGCTCGCATCAGCCGGGAAAGCTCGGCCTCGTCCTTGCCGCTCACAAGAGTTCACTCCCCGATCTTCGCGCCTCGGCGCTGATTTGTTACGTGGCCGGCGAAATAATGTCCAAGGCAAACTACCGGCAAGTCACGAAAGATTGCGGACGAATGCGGGCTGGGCGCGCAGACCGTTGACGGCGACCCCGAACCGTCGCTCCCGCGATCCCGCGCGGCCATCACGCGGAATTGTCCACCTGGCATAGGGCCTATGCCGCCAGCGGCCGATTGAAGCAGGCCAAAAATGTTGACTACACCTGTCATGTATCGGTAGGTGCTGCGTGCCAGTTCAACGAGATCGAGGACGATGCCCATGAAATACGCTCTTTCCACCCTTGCCGGCGCCGCGGCGGTGGCGGTCAGCCTGATCGCTGGCCAGGCGATGGCCGAGGATACGGGCATCATCGTCTATAATGCCCAGCACGAGAGCCTCGCCAAGGAATGGGCCGACGGCTTCACCAAGGAAACCGGCATCAAGGTCACGTTGCGCAATGGCGGCGATAGCGATTTCTCCAACCAGATCGTCGCGGAGGGCACCGCCTCGCCCGCCGACGTGTTCCTGACCGAGAATTCGCCGGCCATGGTGCTGGTCGAGAATGCCGGCCTGTTCGCGCCGGTCGATGCGGACACGCTGGCGCAGGTTCCGCAGGATTATCAGGCAGCGAGCGGCAAATGGGTTGGCGTTGCCGCGCGCAGCACCGTCTTTGCCTACAATACCACCAAGCTCAAGGCCGACCAGTTGCCCAAGTCGCTGCTCGACCTTGCCGATCCGAGCTGGAAAGGCCGCTGGGCCGCCTCGCCGTCGGGCGCCGATTTCCAGGCGATCGTCAGCGCGCTGCTGCAGCTCAAGGGCGAAGCCGCGACGGCGGACTGGCTGAAGGCGATGAAGGAGAATTTCACCGCCTACAAGGGCAACAGCACCGTGATGAAGGCGGTCAATGCCGGCGAAATCGAAGGCGGCGTGATCTATCACTACTACTACTTCGGCGATCAGGCCAAGACCGGCGAAAACAGCAAGAACGTTGCGCTGCATTATTTCAAGAACCAGGATCCGGGCGCCTTCGTCTCGACCTCCGGCGGCGGCGTGCTGGCTTCGAGCAAGCATCCGAAGGAAGCCCAGGCCTTCCTGAAGTGGGTGACCGGCAAGGGCGGCCAGGACGTGCTGAAGAACGGAACGTCCTTCGAATACGCGGTCGGCAAGGGCGCGGAGTCCAATCCGAAGCTGGTGCCGCTGGCCGACCTGCAGGCGCCGAAGATCGATGCCGCGACGCTGAACTCCAAGAAGGCCACCGACCTGATGACGGCGGCCGGCTTGCTTTAGTTGCCGTTCGTCCTAATAAGGACACCGGCCGTGCTCCCGCGGGAATTCCGCGGGAGCGTTTTGTTTTTTCGAGATGGCATTCGTCGATGACGACACGCTGTATTCCCGACCATGATCATGGTCTTTCGATTGCCGCCGCCAGACGGCAAGGGCGCGAAGTCTGAGCCGATGCAGTTCGCGGCCGACATCGCAAGCCTGGGCCTGCCGTCGAGGACGCGCCGCAGGGCGCGCCGGCGCGCTGCGTCATGGATCGTTGCCGCCGCTATCTTCATTTCGCTGTTGGCGCTGCTGCCGCTTGCATTCATCGTCTGGGTCGCCGTGCAGACCGGCTGGGAGACCGTATCGGCGCTGGTTTTCCGGCCGCGTGTCGGCGAGCTTCTGGCCAACACCGTCCTGCTTGTCGCCCTCGCAGTGCCGATCGCCATCATCCTGTCCGTGACGCTGGCCTGGCTGACCGAGCGCAGCGACCTGCCCGGCGCACGGCTGTGGGCCTGGTTATGCGTGGCGCCGCTCGCCATTCCCGCCTTCGTGCACAGCTATGCCTGGATCACCATGGTGCCCGGGCTGCACGGCTTGTGGGCCGGCGTGCTTGTCTCTGTCATAGCGTATTTCCCGTTCCTTTACCTGCCGGTATCGGCGGCCCTGCGCCGGCTCGATCCCGCGCTCGAAGACGCCGCCGCCGCACTCGGCCTTGGTCCCTGGCGCGTGTTCTGGCGTGTCGTACTGCCGCAGCTCAGGCTTGCCATTTGTGGCGGCGCATTGCTGGTCGGCCTGCACCTGTTGGCCGAATACGGCCTTTACGTCTTCATCCGCTTCGACACCTTCACCACGGCGATCGTCGACCAGTTCCAGTCAACCTTCAACGGGCCGGCCGCGAACATGCTGGCCGGGGTGCTGGTGAGTTGCTGCTTCGTGCTGCTCGGGCTGGAGGTACTGGTGCGCGGCGAGGAGCGCTATGCCCGCGTCGGTTCGGGCGCGGCGCGCCACCAGCAGCGCGCGCCGCTCGGCCGGGCGACCGTGCCTTGCCTGCTGCTGCTTGCCGCCACCACGCTTTTGGCGCTCGGCGTGCCGTTCGTCACCATAGGCCGCTGGCTTGCCGCCGGCGGCGCCGAGGTCTGGCGGCTCGACGAGATCGGCCTGGCGCTCGGCCAGACGCTGTTCCTGGCGCTCGCCGGCGCGCTGCTCGCCACCGTTGCCGCCATGCCGATGGCCTGGATCTCGATCCGCGCGCCGGGGCCTCTGCAGCGCTTGCTGGAGGGTTGCAACTACATCGTCGGATCGCTGCCCGGGGTCGTGATCGCGTTGGCGCTGGTCACCATCACCGTGCGCATCGCGCTGCCGCTCTATCAGACCCTGTTCACCATCCTGGTTGCCTATGCCTTGATGTTCCTGCCCCGCGCCCTGATCAGCCTGCGGGCGTCGATCGCCCAGGCTCCGGTGGAGCTCGAGCGCGCCGCATCCAGCCTCGGGCGGCCGCCGCTCCATGCATTGTGGTCGACGACGATCCGCCTGTCGGCGCCGGGTGCCGCCGCCGGCATGGCGCTGGTGGCGCTCGGCATCATGAACGAGCTGACCGCGACCCAGATGCTGGCGCCGAACGGCACCCGCACGCTGGCGATGGCGTTCTGGTCCTACAGCGGCGAGATCGACTACGCTTCGGCAGCACCTTACGCCTTCATCATGGTGGCGATGTCGCTGCCCCTGACCTGGCTGCTCTATGTCCAGTCAAAACGGATGGCTGGACGATGAGCTTTCTCGAACTCAGGGGCTTGCACAAGCATTACGGCCCGGTCGCGGCGCTTGCCGGCATCGATCTCGACGTTGCCAGCGGCAGCCGCACGGCCATCGTCGGGCCGTCCGGCTGCGGCAAGACCACCTTGCTGCGGCTGATCGCCGGTTTCGAGGCGCCCGACCAGGGCAGCATTGTGCTTGACGGAAAGGTGTTGGCCGACAGCGGCGGCGCCGTTCCGGCGCACCGCCGCGGTATCGGCCTGGTTGCACAGGACGGCGCCCTGTTTCCGCACCTGACGATTGGCGACAATATCGGTTTCGGGATGGACCGCAGGCTGGACAAACGCTCCGAACGCATCGTCGAACTGGCCTATATCGTTGGGCTGGACAAGGCGATCCTGAAGCGCCGGCCACACGAACTCTCCGGCGGTCAGCAGCAACGCGTGGCGCTCGCCCGCGCCATGGCGATGAAGCCGCGGCTGATGTTGCTCGACGAACCGTTCTCGGCGCTCGACACCGGCCTGCGCGCCTCCATGCGCAAGGCCGTGGCGGAACTGCTCGAAGCCGCCGGCATCACCACCATCCTGGTGACGCACGACCAGGCCGAGGCGCTGTCCTTCGCCAGTCAGGTCGCCGTGATGCGCGACGGCCGGTTCTCGCAGGTCGGCACGCCGCGCGAACTTTATCTCAAGCCGAAGGACAGGATGATCGCCGAGTTCCTCGGCGAGGCCATCATCCTGCCGGCGAAGATAGCGGGCGGCTTCGCCACGTCGCCGCTTGGCCGCATCGCCGTCGACACGTCGGACAGCCGCGATGTCGCCCGCATCATGTTGCGGCCGGAGCAGATCGGGCTGAAGCGAACGTCGCGCGAGGGCATGTCGGGCACGCCGGACATGCTGTTTGGCGAGGTAACGGAATCCGAATTCGCCGGCTCGACCTGCACGGTCGCGGTGCGATTGCTCAACAGCCCCGACCCGCCGGACGCCGCCGCCATCGGCAGCACGCCGCTGATCCTGCGCAAGTCCGGCATGGACGCGCCGGCGGTCGGTGAGATCGTCCGGCTCACCGTGTGGGGACAGGCGCATGTGTTCGCCTGACCGGCCGACGGTCCGCAGTCCGCTAATCAGCATGCAAGATTGGCGTCAGTCGACCCTCTTTGCAGCCTGATCGAACCAGTGAAGTTTCTCGGCCTTGACCACGACGCGCAACTGGTCGCCGGGCTTGGCTGTTGCGCGCGCGGCCACACGCACGACGATGCGGTCGCCGCCTGCCGCACAGTGAAGAAAGCTGTCGGCTCCCACCGGCTCGACCGCCTCCACTATTGTCGGCAGCACGAGCGCACCGGACGGTGCCTCGGCCGCCAAGGCGACATCGGCATCCTCGGGACGGAAGCCGAGCGTGACGGCATTCGCAGGCGCAAAGTCGATCGTCTTGCTGCTGGTCAGCGCCAGACCCGAAAGGGACAGAAGATTCATCGGCGGTGCGCCGATGAAAGAAGCGACGAAGGTCGAGGCCGGCTTTTCGTAAATGTCGAGTGGCGCGCCCGTCTGCTCGACCAATCCGCCATTCATGACGACGAGGATATCGGCCAACGTCATCGCTTCCAATTGGTCATGGGTGACGTAGACCGAGGTGACACCGAGCGAGCGCTGCAAATTCTTGATTTCGACCCGCATCTGGCCGCGCAGCTTGGCATCGAGATTGGAGAGTGGCTCGTCGAACAGGAAGACTTTCGGATTGCGCACGATGGCGCGGCCCATGGCGACGCGCTGGCGCTGACCGCCGGAAAGCTCGCGCGGGCGTCGGTCAAGCAGCGCGGAAAGCTCCAGCACCTTGGCGGTCGAACGAACCCTGCTGTCGATCTCGTCCTTGGGCGTACCGCGATTGCGTAGCCCGTAAGCCATGTTGTCGTAGACTTTCATATGCGGATAGAGCGCATAGTTTTGGAACACCATGGCGATGTCGCGCTCGGTCGGGCCAATCGAGTTGACAATCTTGCCGTCGATAGCGACCGTGCCGGAAGATATGGTCTCCAACCCGGCGATCATCCTCAAAAGCGTGGACTTGCCGCAGCCGGACGGGCCGACGAGCACGCAAAGTTGCTTGTCGGGAATGGCGATGGAGACGCCCTTCACGGCTTCGACGCCGCCGGCATAGACCTTCTTCACGTCCCTCAGATCGACCGTCGCCATCGGCTTCTCACTTTTCGGTGTCGACCAGTCCGCGCACGAACCAGCGCTGCATCAGCACCACGACCAGGATTGGCGGCAAGATTGCCAGGATCGCCGTGACCATGACCAAATGCCATTGGGTGTCGGCATCGGCGAAGGAAACCATCTTCTTCAGTGCGATGACGATGGTGTTCATATCGTTGCTGTTGGTGACCAGCAGCGGCCACAGATACTGCGTCCAGCCGTAGATGAAAAGGATGACGAACAGCGCCGCGATATTGGTGCGCGACAATGGCAACAGGATATCGAAGAAGAAGCGCCATGGGCCGGCGCCGTCGACGCGCGCCGCCTCCACCAATTCGCCCGGGATGGTCATGAAGAACTGGCGGAACAACAGCGTTGCGGTGGCCGAGGCGATCAGCGGGATGATCAGTCCGGCATAGGTGTCGACCATGCCGAGATCGACCATTACCTTGTAGGTCGGCAGGATGCGCACCTCGACGGGAAGCATCAGGGTGATGAAGATCAGCCAGAAGAAAGTCATGCGCAGCGGAAAACGGAAGAAGACGATCGCGTAGGCCGACAGGATCGAAATGAATATCTTTCCGACCGCGACGCCGAGCGCCATGATCGTGGAGTTGAGGAGCAGCCTGCCGACGCCGAGCCCGCCGATGCGGCCGACGCCGCCGAATAGCGCCTCGCCGTAATTGTTCCAGAACTCGCTGCCCGGCCGGAAGGGCAGTGGCGGCCTGAGGATGGTTTGCAGCGTCTGCGTCGAGGCAACGAACGTGTAGTAGATCGGAAAGGCGACGATCAGTATGCCGAGGATGAGCACGGCATGTGCGAGGAAAATGCGGAACGGGGATTGGCCGATCATCGCGCTCCTCAGCCGTAATGAACCTTGCGTTCCACGTAGCGGAACTGGATAGCGGTGAGCGCGATGACGATGACCATCAGGATGACCGACTGCGCCGCCGAATCGCCGAGGATCAGATTGACGAAGCCGTCATTGTAGACCTTGTAGACCAATGTCTCGGTGGCCTTGCCCGGCCCGCCGCCGGTGACGGCGTGGACGATGCCGAACGTGTCGAACAGGGCATAGACGGTGTTGACGACCAAAAGGAAAAACGTCGTCGGTGCCAAAAGCGGAAAGACGATGGTCCAGAAGCGCTTGGTTTCGCCGGCGCCGTCGATCGCCGCCGCCTCGATCAGCGTTTTCGGCACCGCCTGCAGCCCGGCGACGAAGAACAGGAAATTATAGCTGATCTGCTTCCAGGCGGCCGCCGCCACCAGAAGGATCATGGCGTCGGTGCCGTTGAGCAGCGGATCCCAGGCGACGCCGAAACGTCTCAGCAGATAGGACAGCGAGCCTATCGATGGGTTGAACAGGAACAGCCACAGCATGCCGGCGATCGCCGGCGCCACCGCGTAGGGCCAGATCATCAGCGTGCGGTAGAGGCCTTTGCCGCGCACCACCTTTTCCGCCATGACGGCAAGGAGCAGCGCCACGCCCATGGCAACGATCACGGTCGCAAGCGAAAACACCACTGTGACCTTGATCGAGTTGAGATAGGCCGGATCGGCAAGCACCTTGCGGAAATTGGCAAACCAGACGAACCTGCTCCTCAGCCCGAACGGATCCTGCCGCAGCATCGACTGGTAGAGCGCCTGCCCGGCCGGCCAATAGAAGAACACCAGCGTGATGGCAAGTTGCGGCGCCACCAGGAGGTAGGGCAAGACCTTGTTGGGAAAGACGACGCGCGGGGTCAATGCGCCG
This sequence comes from Mesorhizobium sp. B2-3-2, assembly GCF_006442295.1. NCBI lineage: Bacteria > Pseudomonadati > Pseudomonadota > Alphaproteobacteria > Hyphomicrobiales > Phyllobacteriaceae > Mesorhizobium > Mesorhizobium sp. B2-3-2. Next base: position 62,428 of record NZ_VFWA01000017.1, read on the forward strand.
CTCCGGCATAGAAATAATCAGCCGAGCGGCACGCTACCGCGCCCCCCGCTGCCCTGCCGGGCATCTCCTCCTCTTGTAGGAAGATCGGCAGTTCCTGCGACGGCTGCCATGCTCCAGCCTTGGCAATTTCCGAAAACGGTCGCGACAGCCGATCTCCCCCGTTGAGGGGGAGATGCCCGGCAGGGCGGAGGAGGGCCTCGTAAAGCAAGGACTATAACTCGATAGGCTCGCCGCGCCCTAATTCCCCAGCGCTTCCTTGATCGCCGCGTTGCCGCGCGTGACGGCATTGTCGAGCGCCTGCTGGGCGGTTTCCTGGCCGGCAAGCATCTTTTCGAACTCCTCGTTCTGGATGTCACGCACCTGCGGCAGGTTTGGCAACCGCACGCCCTTCGAATTGTCGGTCGGCGCCTTGCCCGTCATCTGCAGGATCGGCGTCTCGCGCCCGGGATTCTTGTCGTAGAAGCCGGACTTTTTCGTCGCCTCATAGGCGGCGAGCGTCACCGGCAGGTATCCCGATTTCTGGTGCAGATATTCCTGCACATCGGTCTTGGACAGATAGGCGAAGAAGGCCGCGACGCCCTTGTATTCCTCGTCGGACTTGCCGCCGAAGACCCAAAGGCTGGCGCCGCCCGGCGTCGTGTTCTGCGGCGCGCCCTTGGCGTCGCTGTCATAGGGCAACTGGCCAATGCCGTAGTTCATGCCCGACTTGACGATGTCGCCCAGGCCGCCCGAGGATTCGGTGAAGATGCCACATTCGCCGGCGAGGAATATCTGCTTGGCTTCGGAGGTGCGCCCGCCATATTTGAAGGTGCCGTCCTTGGCCAGATCCGCGAGCGCCTGGAAATGTTTGACGAAGATCGGCGCGTTGATCTTGAGTTCGACATCACCGCCGGCCAGGCCATTCTGCTGCGTGGCCCACGGCACATCGTTCCACGCCGCGAAGTTTTCCAGGTGAATCCAGGTCAGCCAGGTCGAGGTGTAGCCGCAAGCGGCGGCGCCGCTCGCCTTGATCTTTTTGGCATCCTCCCACACCTCGTTCCAGGTCTTGGGTGGGTTGTTCACGTCGAGCCCCGCCTTCTGGAAGATGTCCTTGTTGTAGTAGAGGATCGGCGAGGAGGAGTTGTAGGGAAAGGACAGCATGGTGCCGTCCGGCGTCGAATAATAACCGACGATGCCTGGCAGATACTGGCTCTTGTCAAAGTTCATCCCGGCGCCGGTCAGCACCTCGGCCACTGGCTTGATCGCGTCCCGGGCCGCCATCATCACGCCGGTGCCGACATCGAACACCTGGATGATGTCGGGCGCCTGGCCGGCGCGGTAGGCGGCGATGCCGGCATTCAGCGTTTCGGGATAGGTGCCCTTGAAAACCGGAACGATCTGATAGTCGCCCTGGCTGGCGTTGAAATCCTTGGAAATCTTGTCGACGACCTCTGCGTTGGCGCCGGTCATGGCGTGCCACCAGCTGATCTGCGTGACGGCGAAGGCGGAGGTTGTGGAAAGCAGGGTCACGGCGACACCGGCCGCGAAGCCAAAGAACTTCATGTTTCGTCTCCCGTTTTCATTGCTTGTCATTGGCGAAAGGGACACTCCCGCAATGGCACTATGTGTCGTTCGCGCGCAGCGGACAACGGTTTTGTTGCGGGCAAGCGCACTTCACTTCCGGCTAAAGTAGCGTTCACTTCCCGATGGAAGTGACCCGGAAAGGATTGCATGGCGGCTTGTTGTTTGAATTGATGTACCAGGGACCTGTATCGAGACGGTCAGCGACCTCACCGACGGACGGTGTCTAACAGCACATGACAACACTGACATGACAACGCCCGCTCAGCCTGACGGGTTGAGCGCCAGGTCTGCCTCCCCTCAGCTTCCAGAAGCGCGGGGCAAGTAGAGATGCAGGCTTGTTCCCCGGCCGATTTCGCTATCGATTCGGACATGCCCGCCGGATTGCTTGATGAAGCCGTAAACTTGGCTTAGCCCCAGTCCCGTACCCTGCCCTTCCGATTTTGTTGTGAAGAATGGCTCGAAAACGCGCGCCAGGGTGTCCTTGCTCATTCCGCAGCCGGTATCGTGTATTGTCACGCGAACGAATGAAGCCGCCGCTGCACGCAAATCCTCCAGATCATTTGGAAAATTGCTGGTCTCAATCGTGAGGGTGCCACTGCCATTCATTGCGTCCCGGGCGTTCACGGCAAGGTTAAGAACGGCGATGTCGAGCTGGTTGGCATCGATGAGGACGGGGCCCAAGGCCGGATCCAGATTGCATTGCACGCGGATTCCGCTCCCCAACGTCCGTTCCAGCAGCGTGGTCAGCCCCTTGATTCGTTCGTTGAGATCAATCTGTTCCGGAACCAGGGATTGGCGTCGGGAAAAGGCAAGCAGTTGCTGTGTCAGCGCTCCTCCATTTTCGATCCGCCTGAGCATCTCCTCGACCAGCGGAGTGACTTTCTCATCCGCGGGATCTTTAGCGATCTGTCTCTGCAGAAGCCGAAGGCCAGACTCGAAAACGGCGAGCAGGTTATTGAAGTCATGGACGATGCCGGCCGCGAGGCGTCCAATGGCTTCGAGCTTTTGTGACTGACGTGCGTTCTCTTCTCTTGATCGCTGAGCCGAGACATCGCGCAGGCTGGCAAGTAATGCCGGCCTGCCGTCCCAGGTAACCTCGACCGTGCGCATTTCCACTTCTGCCGGCTTGCGGCCGGAACGGTGAACGGTGATCTCGGCGATCTCTCCAGAGACGACCGGCCGGCCAAGCGGAACGTGCAGGAGTTCATCAAGCGGCTGTCCAAAAATTATGGCTGCCGCAGGATTGGCATAGAGCACCGTGCCGTCCAAATCGACCACCAGCATCCCGTCGGCGGTATTTTCGATCAACTGGCGAAAGCTGAGCTGGCTGATGCCGGCCAGAGACGTATCTCCGGACGGTTCCAGCATTTCGGTGACGTTTTGCGCCACGCTCAAGGCATTTTTCATGTCGACGGCGCGCTAGCCAAGGCGGAGTCGCCGAATACATCGGGCGCGCCGTCAAAGGGCATTCCGAGATGCATGCCGCCGCTGTCGATGGTGAAGCGCCGTATCTGCTTGTCGTGTTCGCTGCCGCGCATTTTCAAGACCATCATGCCGCGGTGCATGAATTCTTCCTGCTGAATGTAGCGCAGCAGAATGATTGAGTCTGTGAGCGTGGAGATATGCTGCTCGCTAGCGCTCTGGCCACCGACAAGCGATTTGTTGGTAGCGGTGCAAAGGCCGGCAATTTCGCGCTTCTTTATGAAGGAGGTGACGCTGATCAGGAACTCCCGGAAACCGGTTTCCGGCGCGATGCGCTCCAATGCCGACAGGCTGTCTATTGCCATGCGATCGGGTTTGAACTCCGCCACCAGTTCGCGGATCATCAGAAGGTGATCCGGCAAACTCTGCGCTTCCGGATAAAGGCAGACTACCTTTAGCCGACCATCCGCCTCCATGGCTTCGAAATCGACGCCCCAACTGCGCGCGTTGCGGAAGAGCTGGCCGCGGCTCTCCTCATAGCCGACGAGCAAGGCGCGTTCGCCCGCAGCCACTCCGCCCGCAAGAAAATTGGTAACCAGCAGAGTCTTTCCGGTGCCTGTGGCGCCACTGACAAGGGTTACGCTGTCGCGAAAGAACCCGCCGCTGCACATCTTGTCGAGTTCGGAATTGCCGCTGGTGACCCGTTTCGTGCTTGATTGCTGCTCCAGACGCAACGATGACAAAGGCACGGCCACAATGCCCTGTTCGGCGACCAGCGTTATGGGCACTTCGCCCTCGACGTGACGGCTGCCCCGCATTTTCAGGACTTCTATGGTCCGTCGACGGCGCTCGCGATCAAGGGCATTGCGAAGGATCACGACATTGTCTGCGACGAACTCCTCTATTCGGTGGCGGGAGATTTCACCATATTCACTGTTGCGCTCGGCGGTCATAAGGACCGTCAGCCCTTCTTTCTTCAGCGCGGTCGCAATACGCAGCAGTTCGCGGCGCACTGCCGTTCGCTCGGCTACGAAATGATCGAAAAGTTGAGTAACCGAATCGAGCACGATGCGCTTTGCCCCGGCGCTTCGGCTGGCGTGCAGAATGCGGGTCAGGAGACCGGCGAGATCGAAATCGCCCACAATCACCTGATCCTGATCGCGCGGGCTCGCATCGACGAAGACAAGCTTGTCCGCCGCTCGCCAGCCGCGGATGTCCCAGCCGAAGCTCGCCATATTGACCTCGATCTCGGTTGGCGACTCCTCGAAAGTGACGAAGACACCGGCTTCATTGAGATCGGTGATGCCATGCGCCAGGAATTGCGTGGCGAACACGGTCTTGCCGCTGCCGGGCGTGCCCCCCACGATAGTGGTGCGCCCGCGCGGCAAGCCACCCATCACCAAGTCGTCAAAAGCCTCGATCCCTGTATTGACGCGTTCGAGAACCGGGTCGATAGAGATCTCATCCGTCGCGGTCATGAATATCACCCTTCTTGCGAAAACCGAAATAGTCGAGAACCTGAACGATATTGCTGATATCGCCCACCAGACGACGCGGGGGATCGGCGGATTCGTCGGAGAGCGTCGGTGTTGCCAGTATACCTGCTCGTTCCGCCTCATGAGGGTGCTTCAGGATATCGACAATCTGGATTTCAATGGTTGCGCTCATCTCCTCGATTATTTTCAGGCGGCTTTCCAACGCCCGACGAGCACCGGGCGTGTCTCCGGCGATGTAGAGCCGGAGAAGGGGATTGGCCCCTGAAGCGGGCGGTTGTTCCGGGTTCATATCTCACGCTGGTTGCACGGGTTCAGTATCGGCGTGCAGAACGCGACACGCCAGGAATTCAACCGCCGGGCTTTGTTGTCCGCCCAGGCGATCGTCTAGCATTTCGCCTGGAGCCGACGCGCCACAGCTCGCGCTCGATGGGGCCTGGATCAGCACCCCTGTCACTTTTTAGACATTCGCGCTCTGCTCGTCTGCGCACTAGTGGACATTTCTCCGGTTATTGGGATATGGGCCGCAAGCGATTGTTCAGAGGATTGTTATGGAAGTCCGCGCCCACACAGACTCCAGCATGATCGGCAACAATCTTCTGCGGGCACTCACAGCGGAAGATTGGGGCATTCTCCAGCCTTGGCTCGAGGAATGGTCGGCCCCCACCGGAACACTGCTTTATGAACCTGGCGACACCGTTCGCCATGCATACTTCCCGCGAGGCCCAAGCCTGATCTCCTATCTCGTCGTGCTGAGCGACGGACGTGCGATCGAGACGGCTCTGGTCGGACGAGAAGGAGCGATAGGCGGAGTTGTCAGCCAAGGCAGGCTTCCAGCTTACGCTCGCGCTGAAGTACAATTGGGAGGTTCGTTCTTTCGCATTAACCTGCTTAACCTTGAAGAGGCGAAGTCCCGCTCGTCGACGTTGCGGAACCTGTTCGCGCGGTACGCTGACTGCCTGATGGCGCAGATGTTCCAATCCGTCGCCTGCAATGCCGCGCATTCGATCGAGCAACGGACAGCAAAATGGCTGCTGGCCGCCATCGATCGGACAGGCACTCCCGATCTGGCGCTGACACAGGAACAGCTCGCCGTAATGCTCGGAGTCGGCCGAAGTTATTTGAGCCGCGTCATACGCGATCTGAAAGAAGGCGGCCTCATTGAGACGCGCCGTGCCCGGATCGCCGTTCGCAGGGTCGACGGCCTGCGGTCGCTTGCTTGCGAGTGCAACGCGGCGGTCAGTCATCACTTCCACGAAGTATTGAAGGGCGTGTATCCCCTGCCAAACAACGGCTCGTCTGGCCGCTAACAGAAGCAGCTCGCCATATGTCCTTGAGGTGAGTTCCCGGACGCCGGGGCCTGCGAGATCGGCCAGGGCTACTATCCGGCAAGCCGCCGCCGATCGAGGCATTCGACGAATTGACCGACTTCGTTACGACGGTTCCGGCCGAAGCCAATGAGCAGGGCGGAGCCTCGCGGTGCTCAAGCCGCGATTGCGCTCAGCCCGACTCCAGTTCCGTCACGACCCCAGCGCGGCCTCGACAAGCCGCTTGGCGTCCGGCCCCGACCACTCGGCCGGGCCGTTCATATGAGCGATCAGGCAGCCTTCGCCGTCGATCAGCATGGTGACGGGCAGGCCGAGCGCCAGGCCGCGCGTCTTCAGGTCGTTGAACAGCGCCATCGTCGAATCCCGGTAATAGCCGAGCGCCTCGACGCCGGTGTCCCTAAGGAACTTCTTCGGCTTCACGTCGTCGCCGGCATCGACATTGACGGCGACGACCTGGAAGGTATCGCTGCCCTTCTCCTTCTGCAAAGCGTCCAGCGCAGGCATTTCGGCGCGGCATGGCGCGCACCACGTCGCCCACAGATTGAGCAGCACCGTCTTGCCGGCATGGTCGGCGATGGTCATCGGCTTGCCGTCCGGGCCGTTGAAGGCGAGGCTCTTCATCGATTGCGGCGGATCGGCGGGCAAGAGGGCCGCGACCTCGCCGGTGGCGGCAGCGGCGATCTTCTTGGCGCGTTCGCTCTTGGCGGCGCAGGCGACATCGTCCTTGCTGTCGCCGACGGCGACATGCGGCGCGGCGTTGTTGCCAGACCGGCTCTCGCTGACATATACCGCGACCGCGCCGGCCAGCGCTCCCGCCACCAGGGCGGCGAGGATCAGGCGCGGGGCCGGGAAAAATCTGTTTCCGTCTGCCATTTTCTTAAAACTGCTCCGAAGCACGGGTTTTATAGCCATGAGCGACAAGAAGACCAGCAACCAGATGTGGGGCGGACGATTTGCCTCGGGTCCGGCCGCGATCATGGAAGCTATCAACGCGTCGATCTCGTTCGACCGCAAACTCTATGCGCAGGACATCAGAGGTTCGATCGCCCATAGCGCGATGCTGGCGCAAACGCGCATTATTTCGGCGGCCGATCAAGAAAAAATCGCTCACGGCCTGAACACGATCCTGAAAGAGATCGAGACGGGCACGTTTGAATTCTCGACCAGGCTGGAAGACATCCACATGAATGTCGAGGCCCGTCTCGCCGAGCTGATCGGTCCGGCCGCCGGCCGGCTGCACACGGCCCGCTCTCGCAACGACCAGGTTGCAGTGGATCTCCGGCTCTGGGTCAAGGACGAGTGCTTTCGCGTCGCCGAGGCCTTGAAAGGCCTGATCGGTGCGTTGCTGGAGCGGGCCGAGCAGCACGCCGCGACGGTGATGCCGGGCTTCACCCATATGCAGGCGGCGCAGCCGGTGACCTTCGGCCACCATTGCATGGCCTATGTCGAGATGTTTTCGCGCGACCTGTCGCGGGTGCGCGACGCCATCGAACGCATGGACGAAAGCCCGCTGGGTGCGGCCGCCCTTGCCGGCACCAGCTTTCCGATCGACCGCCACCAGACCGCCACGGCGCTCGGCTTCCGCGAACCGATGCGCAATTCGCTGGACAGCGTCTCGGACCGCGATTTCGCGCTGGAATTCCTTGGACTGGCGGCGATATGCGCCACGCATCTGTCGCGGCTGGCGGAAGAAATCATCATCTGGTCGACGCCGCAATTCGGCTTCATCAGGCTGTCGGACAGCTTCTCCACCGGCTCCTCCATCATGCCGCAGAAGAAGAACCCCGACGCCGCCGAATTGGTGCGCGGCAAGACCGGCCGCGTCACCGGCCATCTGGTCGGCCTGCTGACGGTGATGAAGGGCATGCCTTTGACCTATGGCAAGGACATGCAGGAAGACAAGGAATCGGTGTTCGATGCCGCCGAGACGCTCGACCTGATGCTGGCGGCGATGACCGGCATGGTCTCCGACATGACGGTGAACGCGGCGGCGATGAAGAAGGCCGCCGGCTCCGGCCACGCGACCGCGACCGACCTTGCCGACTGGCTGGTGCGCACGCTCGGCCTGCCGTTCCGCGAGGCGCATCATGTCACGGGACGGGCGGTGGCGCTGGCCGAAGAGAAGAAGCTGAGCCTGGAGAAGCTTGCGCTGGAAGACTTGCAGTCGATCCATCCCGGCATCACGAAGGACATTTTTTCGGTGCTGGCCGTGCAGAACTCGGTGAAGAGCCGCACCTCCTTCGGCGGCACCGCACCGTCCGAAGTCAGGAAGCAGATCCGCTACTGGAAAAAGCGGCTGGCCAAGGCGTGACGCCGGATATTGCCGTTGCAATATCCCGGATATTGCGACCGGCAATATCCCGGATATCAACGGCAATATCCAGGGTGCAATGCGCCGAGAACTCGGCTAAAAGCAGCGGCGGAAAAAGTTTCGGACGGATGGATCGATGACCGGAAGCAGGATTTTGGTGACACTGACGCTGCTTGCGGCGGTTGCCGCCGTTACGGCTTGCGGCAGAAGGTCCGGTCTCGACACGCCTTACGAGGCGGCCGTGCAGGCACGCAAGGACGCCGAGAAGGCCCACCAACCTGTGCCGCCGGAGCCGGAAAAACCGGTCGCGGACAAGAAGTTCATTCTCGACCCGCTGCTCTAGAGCCGGTGAGAGCGGTTTAGAGTGCTAAAACCGCTCCTACCCTGCTCCAACTTTTCGGAACCACTCTCGTGAATCATTTCGACTACCGCGACGGCGTGCTTCATGCCGAGGACGTGGCGATAACGGATATCGCCGCAACCGTCGGCACGCCGTTCTACTGCTATTCGACGGCCACGCTGACCAGGCACTACCGCGTCTTCGCCCAGGCCTTTTCCGGGCTCGACACGCTGGTCTGCTACGCCATGAAGGCGAATTCCAATCAGGCGGTGCTGAGGACCTTGGCCAGGCTCGGCGCCGGAGCCGACGTGGTGTCGGAAGGCGAGTTGCGGCGCGCGCTGGCAGCCGGCATCCCGGCCGACAAGATCCTGTTCTCCGGCGTCGGCAAGACCGCGCGTGAAATGGACTTTGCGCTGGCGGCCGGCATCCTGTGCTTCAACGTCGAATCCGAGCCCGAACTCGAACTGCTCTCGTCGCGCGCCGTTGCCCTGGGCAAGGTGGCGCCGGTCTCGCTGCGCATCAATCCGGATGTCGACGCCAGGACGCACAAGAAGATCTCGACAGGCAAAGCCGAGAACAAGTTCGGCATCCCATGGCAGAAGGCGCGTCAGGTCTATGCGCGCGCGGCTGAATTGCCGGGCATCAAGGTCACCGGCATCGACACCCATATCGGCAGCCAGATCACCGAGCTGCAACCCTTCGACGATGCCTTCGCGCTTTTGGTGGAACTGGTCGGCGCGCTGCGCGCCGACGGCCATGCGATCGAGCATGTCGATCTCGGCGGCGGTCTCGGCATTCCCTACCGCGTCGACAACAACCCGCCACCGCTCCCCGACGCCTATGCGCAGATCGTCCGCAAGCACGTCACCAAGCTCGGCTTGAAGGTGATGTTCGAGCCGGGCCGGCTGATCGTTGGCAATGCCGGTATCCTCGTCTCGCAAGTGATCTTCGCGAAAGAAGGCGATGCCAAGAATTTCCTCGTCGTGGACGCCGCCATGAACGACCTGATCCGGCCGACGCTCTACGACGCTTTTCACGACGTAAGACCGGCGGTGCTGCCGCCCGCCGACGCGCCGCGCATGACGGTCGATATCGTCGGCCCGGTCTGCGAGACCGGCGACTATCTCGGCCTCGACCGCGACCTGCCAAGGCTCAAGTCCGGCGACCTGGTCGCCATCGCCACCGCTGGCGCCTATGGCGCGGTGCAGGCCGGCACCTACAACACCCGCCTGCTGGTACCGGAGGTGCTGGTCGACGGCGATCGTTTCCACGTCGTGCGCCCGCGCCAGACCTATGACGAGCTGATCGGCCTGGATTCGATGCCCGACTGGCTTGCATAGAAGCCGCCGACGGCGGCCCTATAGCCGCTTCTGGATGAGCGCTCTTGTCTCGGCGATCTTGTCCTCGTCGCGGCGGTAGAAGGTCCATTGCTTGATGCGCTTGGTCCGTAACAGCCCTGCCTGGGTGAGCACACGCATGTGCTCGCTGAGCGTCGCCTGCGTAATGCCGAGCTTTTCAGCGATCAGCAGTGCACAGACGCCGTCCTCGACCAGATCGCCATCCGCCTGGGCCGGGAAATGCGCGCGCGGATCCTTCAGCCAATCGAGGATTCGTAGCCTTCGTTCGTTGGCGATCGCCTTGAACACATCAACCTCTTGCATTTAGCCATTTTGCCAAGTTACTGATTACTGTCAATCCCAAGGAGATGGCCATGACCAACGGCAGCACCATAACGCGCGAACGCATCGCCGCGATGGAACCGCGCATCCGTCCCTATGTTCGCCACACGCCGGTGCTGCGCGTCGACATGGCCGATTTCGACCGGCCGCCGCTGGCGCTCGACCTCAAACTCGAATGCCTGCAGCATTCCGGTTCGTTCAAAGCGCGCGGCGCGTTCACCAATCTTCTCGAGCGGCAGGTCCCCGAGGCCGGTGTCGTCGCCGCCTCGGGCGGCAATCATGGCGCGGCGGTGGCGTATTCCGCCATGCGGCTCGGCCACAGGGCGACCATCTTCGTTCCGGAGGTGAGCCCGCCGGCCAAGCTGGAGCGCATCCGCGGCTACGGCGCCGAACTGGTCGTCGGCGGCGCCCGCTATGCCGAGGCGCTGGCCGCCAGCGAACGTTTCGCCGAGCAAACCGGCGCCTTGCAGATCCACGCTTTCAACCAGGAGGAAACGCTTATCGGGCAAGGCACGCTCGGACTGGAAATCGAGAACGACCTGCCTCAGATCGATACTTTGCTGGTCGCCGTCGGCGGCGGCGGCCTGATCGGTGGCATCGCCGCCTGGTTCGCCGGCCGTATCCGCATCGTCGCCGTCGAACCGGAGGGCGCGCCGACACTCTATCGCGCCCTCGAGGCCGGCCATCCGGTCGATGCGCCGGCCGAGGGCATCGCCGCCGATTCCCTGGCGCCCAAACGTGTCGGCGAGATGATGTTCCCGATCGCCGAGGCCTTCGTGGAACGCTCCATCCTGGTCAGCGACGACGACATCGTCGCCGCCCAGAAGGCGCTGTGGGACCGGGTGCGGATCATCTCGGAACCCGGTGGCGCCGCGGCTTTCGGCGCCATCCTGTCTGGCCGCTATGCGCCGGCACCCGGCGAACGGGTCGCCGTCCTGGTCTGCGGCGCGAACGCAAATCCGGCGAAATTCTGATCGCTGCGCCTTTCTCTCGCTCACGTTTTTCAGGAACTGCCTCGCCTTCGCCGCGTTTGCTGGGTATTCTTCGAGTCGTGAGGTTCGGGCCATCCCGCCCGCTCCCGTGGAAGGGCCGATGACGGAACGACCGATCTTCAGCAGCGATCGCGGTCTCGCCGGGCGCCTGGCGCTCAGCCGGCTGGCGACGCGGGTGTCGATGATGGTCGAACGGGGCTGGCCGCTCCTGCTGCCGCTTCTCGTCGTCGCCAGCCTGTTTCTCAGCATTTCCTGGCTAGGGCTCTTCCCGCGCCTGCCCGATGCGGCGCGCATCGGGCTGGTCGCCGCCTTCGGCGTCGCGACACTGGCTGCGCTCTACCCGCTACGCTTTTTTCGCATGCCGGGCGGCGCCGAGATCGACCGCCGGATCGAGGCGGCCAACCATTTGCTGCACCACCCCGTCCAGACCCAGACGGACCGGCCGAGCGGCCGCGAAAGCAGCTTCTCGCAGGCGCTGTGGCGCGAGCACCAGAAGCGCATGGCCGACAGGCTCGACAGCCTCGGTGCCGACGTGCCGCGCACGCGCGTGCCGGAACGCGATCCCTGGGGATTGCGCGCCGTGGCGGCGCTTCTGCTCGTCACCGCCTTCGCTTTTTCCTTCGGACCGACCGGTGGCCGGGTAGCCGACGCGTTCAGCGCCCGGGACGCGCATGACGCCGTGCCGCCGCGCATCGATGCATGGGTGACGCCGCCCGCTTATACCGGCAAGCCCCCGATCTTCCTGACCGCGGATGCCAACCAGGCGGCGCCGGCCTTCCACGTTCCCGAAGGCAGCGACGTTTCGCTGCGCGTCACAGGCGGCACGGGCGAGGAGACACTTGCCTATGCCGACAAGAATGGCAATGCCCGCGCCATCGATCCCGCCGACCCGCAGGCCGCTGCGGCCAAGCCGGCGGCAAGCCCGGCAGCGCAGTCCAAAGTGCGTCAGTTCATCGGCAAGCTGACGAGCGATGGCACGCTGACGCTGAAGTCGGGCGAGGACGAACTCGGCCGTTGGGCCTTCGCGGTGATCCCGGACAAGCCGCCGCAGATCCGTTTCGTCGGCGAGCCGAAGCGCGCTGTCAACGGCGCTTTCGAGCTCAACTACCAGATCGACGACGATTATGGCGCCGCCAACGCCAAGGCCGTGTTCGCGCTCGCCGATCCGCAGGTGCCCGATGCGCGTCCGCTCTACGGTCCGCCCGACATGCCGCTGACGCTGCCGCGCCGCGGCGGCAAGGCGAATGCCGCCCGGACCTCGAAGGACCTGACCGAGCACGTCTGGGCTGGCGCCGAGATCAAGTTGACGCTGGTCGCCACCGACGATGCCGGGCATACGGCGAGCAGCGAAACCAAGACATTGGTGATGCCGGAGCGGCCGTTCTCCAATCCACTGGCGCGGGCCGTTATCGAGCAGCGCCGCCTGCTGGCGCTCGACGCCAACGCCAAGCCGCGCGTGCTCGACCTGATGGATGCGATCACGCTGCGGCCCGAGGACACGTTCGACAACATGTCCCACTACCTCGCCATCATGAGCGCGCGCAGCCGGTTGAAGATGGCCGACAGCGACGACCAGTTGCGCAACGAAGTCTCCTATCTCTGGGAAATCGCGCTCGGCATCGAGGAGGGCAATCTCTCGGCTGCCGAGAAGCGGCTGCGCCAGGCGCAGCAGGCTTTGCAGGACGCTATCAAGAACGGCGCCAGCGACGCGGAGATCGAAAAGGCGATGAAGGAACTGCGCGAGGCGATGAACCAGTTCCTGCAGGAATTCGCCGAGCGCGCCAAGCAGAATCCCAACGCCCCGCAGATGCAGCAGAACGGCCAGGAACTGCGCCAGAGCGACATCGACCGCATGATGGACCAGATCGAGAACCTGGCGAAGTCCGGCGATCGCGACAAGGCGCAGCAATTGCTGTCGCAGCTGCAGGACATGATGAACAACCTCCAGGCCGGCCGCCAGCAGCAGGGTGGCCAGCAGGACAGCCAGATGCGCCAGCAGATGGACAAGCTCGGCGACATCCTGCGGCGCCAGCAGGAGATGATGAACGACACCTTCCGCATGGACCAGATGCAACGCGGCGAGCGCCAGCGCGGCCAGAACCGCGATGAACAGCTCGGCGAAGGCGGCGGCGAGGATCAGGACAGGCCGGGCGCAGGCGAGAACCGCGATCCGCTCGCCGGGCAAAAGCCGATGACGCCGCAGGAATTCGCCGACGCGCTGAAGCAGTTGCAGGAAGGCCAAGGCCAGCTGAAGAACGACCTCGAGCAGTTGAAGAAGGGGCTCGAGGGGATGGGCATGGAGCCCAATGAAGGCTTCGGCGAGGCCGGCAAATCAATGGGCAATGCCGAGCAGGCCCTGGGCGATGGTGAAGGTGATCAGGCCGTTGGCCACCAGGGCCGCGCGCTGGAGGCGCTGCGCAAGGGCGCCAAGGACATGATGAAGCAGATGCAGGCGATGCAGGGCGACGAAGGCGGCAGCGAGGAAGGCGGTCGCCAGCAGAACGCCGATCGCGATCCGCTCGGCCGGCCGCGCGCCAGCCAGGGTCCCGATTTCGGCGATTCGGTGAAGGTGCCGGACGAGATCGACGTGCAGCGCGCCCGCCAGATCCTGGAAGCGATCCGCAAACGGCTCGGCAATGCGCTCAGCCCCGACATCGAGCGCAGCTATCTGGAACGGCTGCTGGAACTGAAATAGGGATCGCCGCCGCGGCATCGGTCTGTAATTCGGGAGCGGCTGCAACATCATGCCCAAACTCGGCACAGTGACGCCCATCCTGCGCATCTTCGACATTGCCAAGGCCCATGAGTTTTACGTGGGCTTCCTCGGCTTCGAGGTGCTGTGGGAGCACCGCTTCGACGACAACGCGCCGCTTTACATGGCGGTCGGCCGTGACGGCTGCGTCCTGCATCTGAGCGAACACCATGGCGACGGCGCGCCCGGCATCGCCATGCGTATCAAGGTCGAGGACATCGCCGCCCTGCATCGCGAACTGATCGGCAAAGCATACCGTTTCGCCAGGCCGGGCCTGGAAGAGACGCCGTGGAAGACCCGCGAGGTGTCGGTTGCCGATCCGTTCGGCAACCGGCTGCATTTCTACGAGGATGCGGCCGGCTGACTCTGCCTGTTGACGAACGCCTCGCGGATCGCCTCTTGCATGCCGTCGATCGCCTCGCCCGACGCATTCGGGTTGCGATGCATCACCACATTCGAGGAATCGATGTCACCGAAACCGTCGGCCGACGTCAACTCCCGGCAGCCGTCCGGAATGTTGCTGCGCGAAATCGGTGCGATCGCCAGACCCGAGGTCACGGCAAGCTTCAGGCCGCCGGTCGTGTCGCTGGTGTAGGCGACACGATAGCCAAGCCCGCGCTGCTCGAGCGATTTGATGGCGAAATCCTTGCACCAGCCGGCCCGGTTATAGAGCGCGATCGGCACCGGACGCTCCTCATGCATGTTATGCAGGATCGATGTCACCCACACCGTCGGATCGTGCATCAGCACTTCGCCGCCTGAAGGATCCTGCCATTCGAACACCACGCAAAGATCGAGTTCGCCGGCGGCAAGCGCCGCTATCTGCGCCCCCGAATGGGCATAGCGCACGGTGACCTCTACCTTGGTGTGACGCTTCGAGAACGCTCCGAGCGCGCGCGACAGGATGGCATGGCCGTATTCCTCCGGAATGCCGATCCGCACCGGCCCGCCGAGCGGCGCCGCCGCCATCGACGCTGCAGTCTCGTCGAGCAGCGAGACGATGCGGCGGGCATTGACAATCAGCTCGCCGCCGCGCCGCGTCAGCGCCACGCCGCGCGACCCGCGCTCGAACAGGCTGTCGCCGATGACGCTTTCGAGCTTCTTCATCTGCATCGAAACCGCCGATTGGGTGCGACCGGCCTGCTCGGCCGCCTTGGTGAAATTGCCTGCTTCGACAATGGCCACGAAGGTGCGCAGGAGATCGCTGTCGAGGGTGGGCCGCATCCCGTCCGCCATAAGGAATTTTGATTGCTGGTATCATTCCAATTCGTTTGCAACATGTCAAACACGGGATGATAGTTGCTTCACCCATTGGATATGTGGCTGAGGATTCGGCCACGGACCAATCAAGAGTCCTCACTCATGCCCGCTGCCCGAAACGGTGGCGGGTTCTTTTTAGCTTGCTGCAAGCTTGCTTGCGTCCTGGTACGGGAGCTTGGGATCCTCATGCGCAATCGGATGGTGCTCGGCATGCTGAGCCTGTGCCTGGGCGTGTTGGTCTTCTCGCTGCAAGACCCGCTCGTCAAGGCGGTGTCGGGCGGCTACCCCGTGACCGAGGTGATGGCCATCCGCGCGATCGTCGCCCTGCCGATCCTGATTGTCCTCGTCCATGCCGATGTCGGGCTGCGTGCGATCCTGTCGCGGCGGTTCGGCATGCTGACCATGCGCGCCTTCATCCAGTTCACCTCCTACACCATGTACTACCTCGCCATCGCCGCCCTGCCCCTGGCCGATGCCGTGGCGCTCTATTTCATGGCCCCGCTGTGCATCATGGTGCTGGCCGGGCCCTATCTTGGCGAACGGGTCTCCTGGCAGACGCTGGCGACCGTGTTGATCGGGCTGCTTGGCGTCGTCGTGATGCTGCGCCCGGGTGCGGGACTGTTCGACTGGGCGGCGCTGCTGTCGCTGGGCTCCGCGGTGCTCTACGGCTTCTCGCAACTGATGGCGCGCAAGATCGGCGACACCGAATCCTCGACCGTGATGGCCTTCTACCAGAACGGTGCCTATCTCGCCGGTGCGGCACTGGTCGCAAGCCTGTTCTGGCTTGCCGGCATCAATCATGCGGCCCATCCCAGCCTGGAATTCCTGGTGCGCCCCTGGCTGTGGCCGACAATGCCGGATTTCCTCAAGATGGCCGCCTGCGGCTTCGTCGCTTCCGCCGGCATGATCTTGCTGTCGCAAGCCTACCGGATGGCGCCGGCAAACCGCGTCGCCACCTTCGAATACACCGGCATCCTGTGGTCGCCGCTGTGGGGTTTTCTGTTCTTCGCCGAAGTGCCGCGGTCGACAACCGTGATCGGCGCCGCCCTTATCATCGGAGCTGGCCTCTTGGCGCTCAACACCGAACGGCGCAAGCCCCCCGTGCTCGTCGCTGCCGATCCTGCCTGATCAGGCGAAAATGCTCAGCGCACGTTCGACGCGTGAACGGATTTCGGCCAGCGTGAACGGCTTCTGCACGACGTCGAGGATGATGCCGTTCAACTCCTCGGCGCGCTCGCGCTGATCGGCATAGCCGGTCATCAGCAGGATCTTCATCGACGGGAAACGTGCCGAAGCTGCAATCGCCATCTCGATGCCGTCCATCTCGGGCATGCGGATGTCGGAGACGACGAGATCATAGCCGCCCTTCGCGGCGCGTATCAGCGCCAGCCCTTGCGCGCCGTCGGCGGCGATGTCGATTGCGTGCCCGGCGCGTTCGAGCGCCCGGGCTGCGAGGGTGCGGACGGACTCATCGTCCTCGACGATCAGAAGCTTTGCCATGGCCGGCATGTTTGGCGAGCAAACGTTGACTTTTTCTGAAGGGCCCGGCGCTCCGGCATGGGTTATTTTCTTGAAGCCGTTAAGGCCTTTTTCAGTATTTGCCGCTGCCTCACGCATCGCCTTTGACGACGCCGACGAACGGCAGTTCGCGGAAGGCGTGCGCGACATCCATGCCGTAGCCGACGACGAAATAATCCGGGCAGTCGAAGCCGACATAATCGGCATTGAGGGTGGTCTGGCGGCGCATGCGCTTGTCGAGCAGCACCGCGATGGCGCAGCTTCTGGCGCCGCGTGACAGCATCAGGTCGCGGGTGAAGCTCAGCGTCTTGCCCGACTCCAGAATGTCGTCGATCAGAAGCACGTCGCGGCCGGCGACCTCGTTGTCGATGTCGCGCAGCACCCTTACCTCGCCGCTTGTGGTGCCCGCGCCGTAGCTGGAGATGAAGATGAACTCAACCTCTGGCGACAGGCCGACATCATGCATGGCGCGGATAAGGTCTGCGGCGAAGATGAACGAGCCCTTCAGCACCGAGATCACCAGAAGATCGTGATAGTCGTGCCCGGCGATCTCCTTGGCGAGTTCGAGATTGCGCCGGGCGATGGCCGACGCCGAAAACAGGACCTCGATGTCCTTGCCGCGCACAACTGGCATGCTTCGTCCCTTCAAGACTTTAAGGCCTTCGCGCACCGGAAGCGCTGACATCAGCCGTTTGCGGGCCGGCCTCACCTGTCGCACATGCTATTCCGCGAAGGTGACCGACACCGTCCTTACGCCGTTTCTAGGCACGTCGAGCCGGCTGGCAAAGCCGAATCTTTCACTTGGCGCCAATGAGCGGCTGGATGTCCCCAAAGTATAGCGCGTTGTGCGCCCGTCATTGCCGGTGACGCGGATCTCGAGCGGCGGCAGCGTCGCCGGATTCGCACCGTCATTGGCGGCCTCGCCATCGACGAACAGCACGGCTCCGGACGCGTCCACGCGTGACGTGACCCCTGAAATGCTCAATGCCGATGCCGGTCCGCCCGCGAGGAGCGGCGCCTGGCGCACCAGTGCATGGCCGCCGGAGACCCAGAAAGCAGCGAAGGCGGCGCCGATGCCGGCGATCCAGAAGATCGGCCCAGCGCGCGGCGCCGGTGGCCGCTCCGCCGGCGGCTCGGGTTTGCGCAGCATGTCCATGCCTTCGAGGGATGGCATGGACATGACACGCAGCGGCGGCGAAATAGCTTCGGCACGGGGCGCGGCGCGTGGCACCACCACATAGTCGGCATCGACGATATCCGCCGCGCCGGCGCGCAGGACATGCTCCGGCGCGGCATTTGCCGGCGGATCGGTCATGATTTCGCCGGAAACCGGGCGCGCGGTTCGATCCTCAGCCATCATGGCCCCAGCATTGCTGCACGTTCGCTTTTCGTTTCTTTTGCGTAAAGGGAAATGGTTAACGCTTCCCCACCGGAGTCCTCGTGACGAGCCGAAACAACCCACCGATTAACCGCCGGTTAACCATGCCGGCCGATGGTCTTTTCCCAGGCCGGCTCGCCGCCGACGGATTCCGATTTCAGGTCAAATCGACCTGAAATCTGAATCCGCCTCCGAATTAGAGTGATAGAGCATGATGTCGCCCGAAAACCGTCTCACACTTTTCGGCATCACGCTCTAGGAATTTCAGGTCGCCGAAATTGATTCGCTTCGAAAATGTCGGCCTCCGCTATGGCATGGGTCCGGAAATCCTCCGCGACATCTCCCTGCACATACCGGAGCGCTCCTTCCAGTTCCTGAGCGGGCCTTCGGGTGCCGGCAAGACGACATTGCTGCGCCTTCTGTTCATGTCGCTGAAGCCGACGCGCGGGCTGATCACCATCTTCGGCAAGGACCGCTCCCGCATCTCGCGCACCGAACTGCCGCATCTCAGGCGCCGCATCGGCGTGGTGTTCCAGGATTTCCGCCTGCTCGACCACATGACCACCTATGAGAATGTCGCGTTGCCCTTGCGCGTGCGCGGGCGCGAGGAAACGAGCTACCGCACCGACGTGACCGAGCTGTTGAAATGGGTCGGGCTCGGCGAACGCATGCATGTGCTGCCGCCGGTCCTGTCGGGCGGCGAGAAGCAGCGGGCCGCGATCGCCCGCGCCCTGATCGAGCAGCCGGAGATCCTGCTGGCCGACGAGCCGACCGGCAATGTCGATCCGCCGCTGGCGCGACGCCTGCTCAGGCTCTTCATCGAACTCAACCGCCTGGGCACCGCCGTGGTGATCGCGACCCACGATCTCGGCCTGATGGAGCAGGTCGATGCGCGCCGCATGATCCTGGCCGGCGGGAGGCTTGACATCTATGACTGAGCTTTCCGCCGAACACCTCGACGCACAGGCCGACGAAGCGGCCGCGCCGAGGCCGCGCGTCCAGCGCAAGATGGCGCCCATCGTGCCGGCGCAGAACATCGCCGGCCGCGCCCTCGTGCTGGTCATCGCCATCATGACCTTCCTTTCCTGCCTGACCTTCGGCGCGGTTACGCTGGTGCGCGACACCGCCTCGGTCTGGGAAAACCAGATCTCGCGCGAGGCGACGATCCAGATCAAGCCGGTCGACGGCCTCGACATGGAGGCAGCCCTGGCCCAGGCCTCGCAGATCGCCGGCGAATTCCCCGGCGTGAAGGCGACAAGGATCATCGACCGCGACGCCACCGCCAGATTGCTGGAGCCATGGCTGGGTTCGGGCCTCAACATCGACGAACTGCCGGTGCCGCGGCTGATCATCGTCACCATCGACGAGAACAACCCGCCCGATTTCGCCGCCATGCGCGCCGCGATCACGCCGAAGCTGCCGAGCGCATCGCTTGACGATCACCGCACCTGGGTGGACCGGTTGGTGGCCATGGCCCGCACCACGGTGACCATCGGTATCGCGGTGCTGGCGCTGATGCTCTCGGCGACGGTGCTGACAGTGGTGTTCGCCACGCGCGGCGCCATGGCCGGCAACGGCCACATCATCGAGGTACTCCATTTCGTCGGCGCCGAAGCGCGTTTCATCGCCCGCGAGTTCCGCCGCCATTTCCTGATCACCGGCATGAAGGGCGCGGCCGCCGGCGGAGCCGCCGCGGTCGCCGTCTTCATCGTCTTTTCCTGGTGGTCCTCGCGCAACATGGCGACCCCGCAGGCCGACCAGGCGACTGCGCTATTCGGCAACTTCGCCATCGGCTCGGCCGGCTATCTCGGTGTCGTGCTGATGGTGCTGGTCATCGGCGCGCTGACGGCCGCAACCTCGCACGCCACCGTCGTCGCCTATCTCAGCGACATCGACGTCCGCCAGCCTGAAGCATGACGACGTCGAATAACCAGGATCGATCACGTATGAAGAACTGCCGTAACGCAAATTGCAATTTTTTCCTACCAAAGGCCGCATTTCGGGATTAACCATGCCATGATGGAGGTGCGGGACTCGACCAGTACCGTTGGACCGATGCCGGCGTTGGCGGCGCGTCCGCATGGACGCGACCGGGTTTCGGCCGTGCTGCGCGTTTCTTCTTTCGCGTTGCTTACCCTGGTCGCCCTATTTGCCGGCGGCTTCGGCTGGTTCGCCAACACTGTCAGTCATCTGACCACCCCTGCCAACCCGGCCAGGGCCGACGCGATCATCGTGTTGACCGGCGGCCAATCGCGCCTCGATGCGGCGATGGAGCTGCTGGCGTCGGGCAAGGGCGCGCGGCTTTTGATCAGCGGTGTGCATCCCTCCGCCAGCCGACGTCAGCTTCAGGCCGCGACCGGCGGCGACAGCAGGCTGTTTTCCTGCTGCGTCGACATCGACCGCGCCGCGCTCGACACGATCGGCAATGCCGAGGAAAGCGCCAAATGGGTCGAGAGCCATGCCTATGGCACGGTGATCCTCGTCACCAACAATTACCACATGCCGCGCAGCCTGCTCGAAATGGGCCGGCTGCTGCACAAGGCCAAGCTCGAACCCTATCCGGTGGTCAACAGCAATCTCGACAATGGCGGCTGGCTGACCAAGCCGCGGGCACTGCGCGTTCTGTTCACCGAATACAACAAATATCTGCTGGCATTGGCGCGCGGCATCGTTCCGGTGAAGCCGACGCCGGACGGCATCGCGTTGGCCGAGATCGCCGCCGGCAGCTGAACCTGCCTCGGCACCTCATCATTTGGTGACGACCGGCGCCTGCCGCAGGCGAGCGACTTCCTGTTCGAGCCGTTCGATCCGCCTGTCCCGTTCGGCCAGCGCCGCCGCCACATCGGCGGCCTCGAAACGCTGCGGAATGTGCCGCGGACAATTGGCATCCCAGGTCGCCACGGTGAACAGGATGACCTGTTCGGGCCGTGCCGCATAATCCCGCGGCATCAGCCTCGCCATCAGTTCGGCGTTGCCTTCCACCACGCGCGCGCTGCCCCAGATCTTGACGCGCCGGCGATGGGCATAGTCGATGAGGAACAGGAAGGCCTGCGGATTGTCGGCGAGATTGCCCTGGGTGATGAACTGTCTGTTGCCGGCGAAATCGGCGAAGCCGATCGTCTTTTCATCGAGCACCTTGAGGAAGCCGGCCGGCCCGCCGCGATGCTGGATATAGGGCTGGCCAACACCGTTGGCCGTCGACAGGAAGACGCTGGTCTGCATCTCGATGAAGGCGGCAAGGTCCGATGTAATCCCCGATTGCCAACCACCGCGCTCCTCGACCCGGGAATAGGCCTGGCGCGAGCCCTTGCGGGCCTGGATCGCCTTAACAGTCGGTGTGAAAGCGACGTCGCTGGTGAAAGCATGCGCGCCCATCGATAGCCTTTCTTGCCCGGAAGGGTTAAAGCCCGAGTTCCGACAGCGACGGATGGTCGTCCGGCCGCCGGCCGAGCGGCCAGTGGTATTTACGGTCGGCAGCGCCGATCGGCAGGTCGTTGATGCTGGCGATGCGCAGCCGCATCAGCCCATGTTCGTCGAATTCCCAGTTCTCATTGCCATAGCTGCGGAACCAGGAGCCGCTGTCGTCATGCCACTCATAGGCGAAACGCACGGCGATACGGTTGGCATGGAAAGCCCAGACCTCCTTGATCAGCCGGTAGTCGAGTTCCCGGCTCCATTTGCGCGTCAGGAAAGCCTGGATGGCATCGCGCCCTTGCAGGAACTCGGCACGGTTGCGCCAGCGACTGTCTGCCGTATAGGCAAGCGCGACACGGGCTGGATCGCGCGAGTTCCAGGCATCCTCGGCCATGCGCGCCTTCTGCGCGGCGGTTTCCGCGGTGAATGGCGGCAGCGGCGGGCGGTCTTGCGACATGACAATTCCTTTCTCGACCCAGGCCGTCAGCGTCACGGCCAATATGGAGGCTTCCATCAAGCAGATGTAGATGCCATATTTGTAATCTATCCTTCCAATTTCCGGAAGAAACCATGGACCGGCTCGAAGCCATGTCGCTTTTTGTCGCCGCGGCGGAGGCCGGCAGCCTGTCTGCCGCCGCGCGCCGTTTTCGCATTCCGCTGGCGACGGTCAGCCGCAAGGTTTCCGACCTGGAACGGCATCTCAAGACCCGCCTTCTGAACCGCTCGACGCGCCGGCTTACGCTGACCGATGCCGGCCAGGCCTATCTGGCCGCCTGCCGTCGCATCCTGGGCGAGGTCGGCGAGGCCGAGCGCATGGCGGCCGGCGAATACAGCGCCCCGACGGGCGAACTGGCCATCACCGCGCCGGTCGTATTCGGCCGCCTGCACGTGCTGCCGGTCGTGACCGGCTTCCTCGCCGCCTATCCCGACGTGGACATCCGCCTGACGCTGGCCGACCGCATAACCCAACTGGTCGAGGACCATTTCGACCTCGCCATCCGCATCGGCCGGCTTCCCGACTCCAGTTTTGTCGCCATGCGGATCGGTACGATCCGCCATGTCGTTTGCGCGAGCCCCGGCTATCTGGCCGAACGCGGCGCCCCGACGACGCTTGCGGACCTCGAGGCCCACAGCTGCATCACCTTCGAAGGGCCGGGCGCGCTCTCGACATGGAGCTTTACCGCCGGCAAGACCGAGATGCCGGTTCGGATCCGCTCGCGGCTCCAGGTCAACACCGCCGAAGCGGCCATCGATGCCGCGCTCGCCGGCGTCGGGCTGACGAGGGTGCTGTCCTACCAGATCGACGCGGCGGTGCGGTCAGGCGCGCTGCGCGTGCTGCTGCGGGAGTTCGAACCGGAACCCTGGCCGGTAAGCCTGGTGCACGCAGGCCACGGCCTGCTGCCGGTCAAGCTGCGCGCATTTCTCGATTTCGCCGCCCCGCGCCTGAAAGAAAGACTGGCGCGGCTGATGTAGCGCGGCTGGACCTTCAGGCGAAGCCGAAACGCTTTTCGACGCCATTCGGGGCATCTTCGGCCATTTCCTTTTTGCGCCCGCTTGGTGTAACCAACGCACACCTCTTTACCGGGCCTCCCCCAATGCTCCAAGTCCGATCGCTGGCGTTCAACTTCGTCTTCTACGTCAATCTGATCGTCCAGATGATCCTCTGGACTCCCTATTATTTCCTGTCGCCGCGCCATCGCGCCTGGTTCGTGCCGAAGTTCTGGTCGCGCACCTCGATGTGGCTCTACGACAAGATCGCCGGGACGAAGAGCGACATCACCGGGCTGGAAAATCTGCCCGAAGGCTCTTTCATCCTGGCGCCCAAGCACCAGTCCTTCTGGGACGCGATCGCCTTCTTCCCCTATCTCCAGGATCCGCTCTACATCCTGAAGCGCGAGCTGACCTGGATTCCGTTCTTTGGCTGGTACATCCTGAAAATGCGCATGATCCCGGTTGACCGTGGCAGCCGCTCAAAGGCGCTGAAGGCGGTGGTTGCGGCGACAAAGGAAGAAATCGCGCGCAACCCGCGCCAGCTCATCATCTATCCCGAAGGCACCCGCCGCGCGCCCGGCGACGAACCCGCCTACAAATACGGCATCGTCGAAATCTATGCACAGCTCGGCATTCCCGTGGTGCCGGTCGCCCATGTTGCCGGCCTCTATTGGCCGCGCCGCAAGTTCCTGCGCTATCCCGGCACCATCAAGGCGCGCTTCCTGCCGCCGATCCCGCCGGGCCTGGACAAGGAGGAATTCATGCGGCGGCTGATCGGGGAAACCGAAACCGCCTGCGACCAGTTCCTCATCGACGCGTCCCGCGCGCCCAATCCGCCCGCCTTGCCGCCGACGGCAGTGAAGCGGCTGCGGGAACTCGGCGCCAAAGCCTGAAGTGCGGCCATCGGCGCCGACGGCCGCTCGCGCAACGTTCAAGCGAACACGGCCAGTGCGGTCGTCAGCACCAGCGTCGCGGCAAAGACCAGATTGATGATGCGCGAGGCCACCGGCCTGCGCAGGAAGCGCGCGAAAGCGGCGCCCGCAAGCAGCCACACGGCATGGATGGCGACGATCATGAACGCGAGGGCCGCCAGTTTCGGCGCGGTGCCGATGTCGCCGGCGCCCCAATCAACAGACGCGCCGGCGAACACCGCGCCGATGGCCACATAGGCCTTGGGGTTGGCCACCGCCAGCAGGAAGCCGCCAGCGAATGTCGGGCGCGCGGCCTCTCCTGCATGCGCCGCCAGGGGCGGCGCGGTGGCGATCTTGAACGCGAGATAGAGGATATAGGCAGCCGACGCAGCGACGAGCAGCGGCGCGAGCCGCGGCATCGCGGCAAGCATAGCGCTCACCCCGCTTGCCACGACCAGAAGCACGGCGATCGTGCCCAGGATCACCCCTGAGGCGTAGCTCAGGGAATGGCGCAGGCCGAAAGCCGCGCCGACGGCGGTAACGCTTATCGTCGCCGGTCCCGGGCTGCCCATGACGACCATGGCGGCAAGCATCAGCGCAGCGAACTGAGGCCACAGATCCGGCTGCGAAAAAAACGAGCCGGCCATCCGCGCCTCCTGTCTTGCCAAGCGTCAATGACGGTATGGCAAGGTCGGGGAGATCGTCTTGGACGATCGTGCGCGCTGTTGGCGGCTCAGCCGCTCGCCTTGTCAAGCTCGGCCATGTCGTCGGCGTTCAGCTCCAGCGACGCCGCCTTGATCAGGCTGTCCATCTGTTCAGGCTTGGTGGCGCTGGCGATCGGCGCGGTGACGCCCGGCCGGGCGATGACCCAGGCAAGCGCCACTTCCGCCTGTTTGGCCGAATGCCTGGCAGACACCGCGTCGAGTGCCGCGAGGATGCGCATCCCGCGCGCATTGAGGTAGTCCTTCACCCCGCCGCCGCGCTCGCTTTTGCCGAGATCCGCCTCGCTGCGATATTTGCCGCTCAAGAAACCCTTGGCCAGGCTGAAATAAGTGATGACGCCGATATCCTCGGCCATGCAGAGATCGCGCAGCGGGCCATCGAACGACGAGCGGTCGTAGAGATTGTATTCCGGCTGCAGCACCTCGTAGCGGGGCAGGCTGCGCAGGCTCGCCACGTCCAGTGCGGCGCGTAGCTGGGCGGCGTCTAGGTTGGAGCAGCCGGCGTAGCGGATCTTGCCCTTGGCGAGCAGCTTCTCATAGGCGCCGAGGGTTTCCTCATAGGGCGTGGTCGGATCCGGCCAGTGCGACAGATAAAGATCGATGAATTCGGTCTGAAGCCGCTTCAGCGATGCATCGACGGCCTTTTCGATGTAAGCGGCGGACAGGTCCTTGTGGCCCTGTCCCATGTCCGAGCCGACTTTGGTGATCACCACGACCTTATCACGGTTGCCGCGGTCCTTCATCCATTTGCCGATGATGGTTTCCGATTCGCCGCCCTGATGGCCGGGCACCCAGCGCGAATAGGCGTCCGCTGTGTCGACCGCGTTCAGGCCAGCGCCGACGAAGCGGTCGAGCAGGTCGAACGACGTCTTCTCGTCGGCGGTCCAGCCGAAGACATTGCCGCCCAGAACCAGGGGCGCGATGGAAAGGTCGGTGCGACCGAGACGGCGTTTCTGCAAGGCTGATCTCCGTGGGTGGGATTGGGCGGCTGCCGCCCATTGCGGGTTCGAGGCCTAAGCTAGGTCTTGCCGCATCGAGGTCAAAGGCCTCACCGGATTTTTCCGCGGAACCAGCGCTTCACAAAGGCGCGATCCGCCTCGCCACGTCTTCCAGCCAGTGGTCGCGAATGCCGAGCGCCCGGAGATGGTCGAGCGTGCTCGACACATAGTCCTCGTTGTTGCCGGACTGGCCGACAGCGCCGCGCACCACATCAGCGGCGTGGGCGGCATCGAGCGCACCGGCATACTGCTCATGGCCGCGGTCGACGATATAGGCCACGGCTTCGACCGTGCCGCCGCCGTCAAGGCGGACATTGAGCATGCGCTCGAGATAGACATTGGTGACCAGCTCGCGCTCCCGCAGATAGGCGACGACCTCGTCCCGCAACTCGCCCGGCACCCGGAAAGCCAGCCCGACGCAGGAGCCCCCGCGGTCAAGGCCGAGTACCAGCCCCGGACGTTCCCGCGTGCCGCGATGGAGGAAGGAATAGACGCACAGCGCGCGACGATAGCCATGCAGGCGCGCCCGCCTTGTCTCGACATGCGCGAACCCCGGCCGCCATATCAACGAACCATAGCCAAACACCCAAAAATCGCCCATATCGCCGTGCCTGATTGCGTAAGAATGGCAACACCACACCGGAATCGGTGTTTTTTCCGTCCATCTCTGTCTACCTATTGTCGTTGCCAGAATCGACAGCCCGCCCACAGCCCCCGATGCGTGAACGAGAACCGCAGCATGACGTCCACTGACGAACGCCAGCCGAAGCATCGCCGCCGCCTGTTCTGGCTTGCAGCGTTTGTCATCGCGCTGTTCGCCATCTACAGCGGCGGCTGGTTCTATCTCGCCGACAGGGTCCGGAGCGAAGCCGACAAGGCGGTCGCCACGCTCAACAAGAGTGGCATCGAGGCCGGCTGCGCCAATCTCCAGGTCAGCGGTTATCCCCTGAGCTTCGCCGTCTCCTGCGACAATCTTGCCTATGAGGACGACGCCAAGAACGTTGCCGCCTCCGCCGGCTCCTTCAACGCCGTCGCCCAGATCATCCAGCCGCTGTCGCCGGTCGCGGACCTGCGCGGTCCGCTCAGGACCTCGGTTCCGGGCATGGTGCCGCTGTGGATCGACTGGGATGATCTGCAGGCCAACGTCAAGCTCTCATGGCCGCTGCCGCGGCGCATTTCGCTCACGGCCGAGGGCCTGTCCGGCCAGACCGATCCGGCCGACGACACCGATCCGGTGCAACTGTTCAGCGCCGGCAGGGCGGCGGGCCAGCTGCAGCCGAACGGCAGGGATATCGACTATATCGGCAGCTTCCGCGATCTGGAGATCGATCCCGATGCGATCGGGGGCCGCGTCCTGCCGCCGCTCGACGCCAGTGGCGAGGCGACGCTGAAGAACGGCTTGGCACTGATCGGCACGCAACTGAAAAGCCTGCGCGGCCAAGCTATCGAGATCCGCAGGCTCGATTTGTCGTCTGGCACGGCGCACGTCGCCGTTTCCGGGCCGCTGTCGGTCGACGCCGAGGGTCTGGTCGATGCCGATCTGATGATCAGACTGAAAGACCCGAAAGCCGTGGCCGCCATTCTCGGCGCCGCCATACCCGAGCAGAAGAACCAGATCGAACAAGGCTTTGCCGCCCTGGCGCTGCTCGGCAACGAACCGTCGATGCCGCTCAAGGTGGTCAAGGGCAAGGCCTCGCTCGGCTTTATCCCGCTGGGCAAGATCAAGCCGGTCGACTAGAGCAATTCCAGGAAAAGTGTGGACGGTTTTCCGTCCGGAATTGCGTCAAAACAAAGAGGTAGAGCAGTTCGCCGTTTCCGTGAAACGGTGAACTGCGCTAAGCATCCCCAATGGACAGACCGGCAAAACTCCTGAGCGTCGGCGCGCTGACGCTCGACACCATTCTTCGCGTCGAAACGCTTCCCGTCCATCAGGGCAAGTTCATGGCCGCCGATGCCGTCCAGATCGCTTCCGGCATGGCCACGAGTGCGGCCTGCGCCGCACGCCGGCTGGGCGCCGAAGTGTGGCTTTGGGCGAGCGCCGGCGATGATCAGGTCGGCGACCATCTGATATCGGGCATCGAGGCGGAGGGCGTCGATTGCAGTCTCGTCCGTCGCGTCGCCGGAGCGCGCTCGGCGCTGGCCGCGATCCTCGTCGACGGCCATGGGGAGCGCATCATCGTGCCTTTCTACGATCAGCGCGCCCAGGCCGATCCCGACGGCTTGCCGGTCGCCGATCTCACCGCTTTCGATGCCGTGCTGGTCGATGTGCGCTGGCCGGGTGCGGCAGCGCTGGCGCTCAGCGCTGCGCGCGCTGCCCGCCGCCCCGGGATTCTCGATGCCGACACCGCGCCATTGGCAGTGCTGGAGCGGCTGTTGCCGCTCGCCTCGCACATCGTCGCCTCCGAACCGGCGGCGCGCATCGTCTGCGGCCAGGCAGCGGACCCGCAGGCCGCATGCGCCTCCCTTGCGTCGCGCACCGGGGCCTTCGTCGCGGTAACCGCAGGCGGCGCTGGAACATGGTGGCATGACAGGCAGGCAGGCTGCGTGCGCCACGTCGCTGCGCCAAAGGTCAAGGTGGTGGATACGCTGGCAGCCGGCGACGTCTTTCATGGTGCCTTCGCCGCGGGGTTGGGGCAAGCCATGCCGATCGAAGAGGCGCTACGCTTTGCCAGCGCGGCCGCGGCACTCAAATGTCAGCGCTTCGGCGGCAGGCTGGGCGCGCCGAACAAGGCCGAGACGCTGGCGATGATGACGGCGACCTGGCCTGAAGAAGCCTAGTTTTTCGCCGGATGTTCGATCGCCTGGCGGCCGAAATCCGGCACGTCGATGTCCTGGCCGGCCTCGATGATCGAGCGGCGCACGGCGCGGGTGCGGGTGAACAGGTCGAACAGCTTGTCGCCGTCGCCCCAGCGGATCGCCCGCTGCAGAAAAGCCAGATCCTCCGAGAACCGCGCCAGCATTTCCAGGATCGCATCCTTGTTGTGCAGGCACACGTCCCGCCACATGGTCGGATCGGAGGCAGCGAGACGCGTGAAGTCGCGGAAACCGGAAGCGGAATATTTGATGACTTCCGTCTTGGTCACCGATTCCAGGTCATCAGCGGTGCCGACGATGTTGTAGGCGATGATGTGCGGCAAATGCGAGACGATGGCCAGCGTCATGTCGTGATGCTGCGGATCCATCGTGTCGATGTTGGCGCCGCAACGGCGCCAGAATTCGGACAGCTTTTCCAGCGCGTCCGTATCCGTGCCCGGCAGCGGCGTGAAAATGCACCAGCGATTGTCGAACAGATCGGCGAAACCGGCATCGGGCCCTGATTTCTCCGTGCCGGCCAGCGGATGGCCGGGAATGAAATGCACGCCGCCGGGTATATGCGGCTGCATCTGTGCGATCACGGAAGCCTTGGTCGAGCCGACATCGGTGACGATGGCGCCTCTCTTCAGCGCCGGCGCGATCTCCTGCGCCACCGCGCCGGACGAGCCGACCGGCACCGAGACGATAACCAGGTCGGCATCGCGGACCGCTTCCTTGGCATCCATGGTGTAGGAGGAGCCCAGCCCAAGCTCTTGCGCCCGCGCCAGCGTTGCGGCACTGCGCGTCGAGATGGCGACATGGCCGGCCAGGCCCTCGCGGCTGATGACCCGTGCCAGCGACGAGCCGATCAGGCCGATGCCGACAAGCGCGATCTTTTCGAACATCGGTGATGCCATGGCGTTCTAGCTTTTCAGGAATGTCGTGAGTTCCGCGACAACGCCGCGATTGGCCTCTTCGGTGCCGACGGTCATGCGCAGCGCGTTGGGAAATCCGTAGCCCGAAACACGCCGCAGTATGTAGCCGCGCTGGGTGAGATAATCGTCCGCCGCCGCGGCCGAATGCTTGCCGTCGTCGGGAAAATGAATGAGGAGGAAATTGCCGACGCTCGGCGTTACCCGCAACCCGAGCCCGGTCATCTGCTCGCTCAGCCAGGCCAGCCAGGTCTCGTTGTGCGCGACGCTGCGCTCGACATGGGCGCGGTCGCGCACGGCGGCGATGCCGGCCTCGATCGCCGTCGCATTGACATTGAACGGGCCGCGTATGCGGTTGATCGCGTCGACGATGTGCATCGGCCCATACATCCATCCGATCCGCGCCCCGCCAAGTCCGATCTTGGAGAAGGTGCGGGTCATGACCACGTTCTGCGAGCTGCCCGCCAGCTCGATGCCGGCCTCGTAGTCGTTGCGCCTGACATATTCGGCATAGGCGGCGTCGAGCACCAGAAGCACGTTCTTCGGCAGGCCGGCATGCAGGCGGCGCACCTCCTGGAACGGCACGTAAGTGCCGGTCGGATTGTTGGGATTGGCGAGGAACACGATCTTCGTACGTGGCGTTACGGCCGCCAGGATCGCATCGATGTCGGCGCGCTCCTCGGTCTCCTTGACCGCGACCGGCGTCGCACCCGCCGACTGGATGTAGATCTTGTAGACCATGAAGGCATGTTCGGTGAATATGGCCTCGTCACCGGGCGCGAGATAGGTCTGCGCCAGCAGGCCGAGGATCTCGTCGGAGCCGTTGGAACAGATGATGTTCTGTGCGTTGAGACCATGCACCTCGGCGATTGCCTCGCGCAGGCGCCGGGCGGTGCCGTCGGGATAGACGTCGAGCTTGGCGGCGACCTCGCGGGCGGCCTCGATTGCCTTCGGCGAGGGGCCGAGCGGGTTCTCGTTCGACGACAGCTTGTGGACCTTGTCCACCCCGGCGGGGGCCGCGCTCTTGCCCGGCACATAGGCCTGGATGTCCATAATGCCCGCGCGCGGGGTTGGACGTGCCTTGTCCGGGGTCTGGCTCATGTCGCAAAAATCCGTCGAGAACACTTCCATCTGAAGCCGCTGCGGAAATACAAGCCATGGCCCGCAATGTCGAGAGGTGGCAGTGGTGCCAGCAGGCGGCATTGACGGCGAGGCAGGTGAGTTCTAGAAGGGCAGCAACAGTTCCGTGGTGATTTGGCCGGTCGGCTTGCAGCCACGTTAAACAATTCGCTAAAGGGCCGTTTGCGTGACGTAACCGGCTTTGCGAAGGCATTGCCGGTTTTTTATTGTCCGCGGCCGGCCGGACACAGTGTCGGCCCGTATTCGGTTTCCGACAGACACGTCGTGCGATGTAAGAGGATGCGATGGCCGCTCAGCGCGCTGGCAGAACCAACAACGAGGCAGACCAACCGTCGAGCCCGGTCGTGCGCTTCGGCGCCGACAAGCCGCTCAAGCTCGACGCCGGCACGCTGCTGTCGCCGTTTCAGATCGCCTACCAGGCCTATGGCACGCTGAACGACGCCCGTTCCAACGCCATTCTCGTATGCCACGCATTGACCGGCGACCAGCATGTCGCCAGCACCAATCCGGTGACCGGCAAGCCGGGCTGGTGGGAAGTGTTGATCGGCCCCGGCAAGATCATCGACACAAACCGCTTCTTCGTCATCTGCTCAAACGTGATCGGCGGCTGCCTCGGTTCCACCGGTCCGGCCTCCACCAATCCCGCTACCGGCAAGCCCTATGGGCTCGACCTTCCGGTCATCACCATCCGCGACATGGTGCGTGCCCAGCAGATGCTGATCGACCATTTCGGCATCGAAAAACTGTTTTGCGTGCTCGGCGGGTCGATGGGCGGCATGCAGGTGCTGCAATGGGCGTCGAGCTATCCGGAACGTGTTTTCTCGGCGCTGCCGATTGCCACCGGCGCGCGGCATTCCTCGCAGAACATCGCTTTCCACGAGGTTGGCCGGCAGGCCGTGATGGCCGACCCAGAATGGCATGGCGGCAAGTATTTCGACCACGGCAAACGCCCGGAAAAGGGGCTCGCCGTGGCGCGCATGGCCGCCCACATCACCTACCTGTCGGAAGCAGCCTTGCACCGGAAGTTCGGCCGCAACCTGCAGGACCGCGAAGCTCTGACCTTCGGCTTCGACGCCGACTTCCAGATCGAGAGCTATCTGCGTCACCAGGGCATGACGTTCGTCGACCGTTTCGACGCCAATTCCTATCTCTACATGACACGGTCCATGGATTATTTCGACCTCGCCGCCGATCACGGCGGCAGGCTGGCTGACGCTTTTGCGGGCACCAAGACCCGCTTTTGCCTGGTGTCGTTCACCTCGGACTGGCTGTTTCCGACCGAGGAGAGCCGCTCGATCGTCCATGCGCTGAATGCCGCCGGCGCGTCGGTGTCCTTCGTCGAGATCGAGACCGATCGCGGGCACGACGCCTTCCTGCTCGACGAGCCGGAACTGTTCGCCGCCATCAACGGCTTCATCGGCTCGGCCGCGCGAGCGAGAGGGCTCGGCGCATGATCCCGCAGAATTGCAGACCTGTCGGTCACGGATCACGCGCCACGACAAGGGGCAAGCCATGAGCGTCAACCGCGCCCAACGCGTCGATCTCGAGGTCATCGCCGGTCTGATCCCGCCGCAATCGCGGGTGCTGGACGTCGGTTCCGGCGATGGCTCGCTGCTCGAGCTTTTGCAGGAGACCAAGCAGATCGACGGCCGCGGACTGGAACTGTCGCAGCGCGGTGTCAACGAATGCGTGGCGCGCGGCCTCTCCGTCGTCCAGGGCGACGCCGACAAGGATCTTGAATTCTATCCCGACAAGGGTTTCGACTTCGTCGTCCTGTCGCAGACCTTGCAGGCGACCCGCAACCCGAAGCTCGTTCTCGACGAACTGCTCAGGATCGGCGAACACGCCATCGTGTCCTTCCCCAATTTCGGCCACTGGCGGGTGCGCCTGTCGCTGTTCGTCAAAGGCCGCATGCCGGTGACCAAGGACCTGCCCTATTCCTGGTACGACACGCCAAACATCCATTTCTGCACCATCCGCGACTTCGTCAATTTGTGCGAGGAGCTTGGCGCGAGCGTGGAAAGGGCAACCGCGCTCGACGCCAACGGCCAGAAGATCGGCCTGTCGATGCCGTGGTGGTTCTGGAATTTCTTCGGCCAGCAAGCGGTGTTCTTGTTGAAGCGATAAGGCACGCCGCTTCATTCCAGGACATCCGTGGCCTTGTGTGGATGTTCGACGCCGTCGACGAACACCACATCGGCGGTCGAATTGTCCGTCCGCAGCGGCAGTATCGCCTGATAGGCAGCTGAATCATACCAGCGGCGCGCACGCTGTTTGTCCGGAAATTCGATGATGATGAGATGCCCCGGCCAGTCATTCTCGATCATCTCCACATCGCCGCCATGGACCAGGAACCGGCCGCCGAAAGGTTCCAGCGTGGCATCGATCTTCTGCAGGTATTCGACAATCTGCGGGCCCATCTTGACCCGGCGCATGTGAGCGACGGCATAAGCGGTCATGGCGTAACTCCCTTCGGTTCGAGGCCGACGACCGGCCGCGCAAGGCAATCTGCCCAACCATCGGCCAGGATGCGATTACCTCCGAGGTCATCGAATAGCTGCGACCCGAGGCAGGCAACGCTGTCTTCGGCTTGGCCTTGAAGACAGGTCTGGGCTTCGTCCGCCGGATGCTTCAGATGCTCATCGGTCAAGTTCCGGGAAATAGGGATCCGACAGAAACCGCCTGTCCCGCTCCCCAAGCAGGCAGTCGACCGGCGGGTCGGCGTCGACGCGGGTGATTGCGGGCCTGTCCCGAATGCCACTTACTTCGAGGATCAGCTTACGCCGGATCGCCGTCGAAAATTCGGCGGCTGTATAAATCGGCAGCACGAAGGAGCCCGGCCCGCCGGTTACGCACTGGGCGTAGTACCGGTCGAGATGGCTGAAGGTGGGCGATGGATTGATCAGGATCGGCAGGCCGTTGATGACGATGCCTCTGGCGTTTGCCGCATCCCGCGTGGCGGTGACGGGCGGCCCGATATTGTTTGGTCCGTCACCGGAAATATCGATGACGCTGCGTTCGCTTTCGAAAGCGGTGCGGTCGAAAAGCCCCGCGCCGAAGGCGAGCGCGCCGGAGATCGACGTGCCGCGGAAGCTGCGGAACGGACGGGCCGCGATCTTGTCGGCAAAAGCGTTGGCGCTCTCAGCGCCGTCGATGACCTGCCAGCCGATGAGCGCGTCGTCGCGCACGGTACCGGCCCATTCGAAATAGGTGAGCGCGATGCGACCAGCGTTCCCGGCGCGGACCGCCTTGATGAAGTCGGGATGACGCAGCGCCTCCACATAGCCGGCGCGCTGCAGGGCGAACTCCTTCTCGTCCATCGACAATGAGATGTCGACCGCCAGCACCAGTTCGACGTCAACGGCCAGACTATCCGGCGCGGGCGCAGTCATGGCGGCCTCGGTGCAGGCCAGGCAGGCAAGCAGGCTGAGAGCATCAAGCATGGCCGGCTCAAGCGATGTTTCCGCTGCGATCTTCCCTCGCGATCACGGCGAAATAAAGCTGCCGCATGGCGTGGCGCGGGCCAGCCCCGAGAGGTGCTATTTCTTGCGGCGAGGAGCTGCCGGCGGCGGCTCGATCGCGCCCGCCCTTATGCGTGCGGGCTTCAGGGTCGGCATGCCGGACGCCTTCACGATGGTCAGTGCGCGCGGGAAGAACTGACTGTCGTGCTGGCCGCGCCCGATATTGAGGATCGTCGCCCCGGCCAGCCGCTTCTCCAGCATCGACAGCACCCGCCGCAGCGTCGGCCCGTCGAAGGCATCGAGAGCCTCATCGATGATCACCCATTTCGGGTGCCGCAGCACGAGCCGAGCGAAAGCCAGCAGGCGCAGTTCGTCGTCGGCCAGTTCATGCTCCCAGCGCGCGCTACGGTCGAGCGACGACGACAGGCGCTCCAGGCCGATCTCGGCCAGCACGGCCGAAATATCGGCATCGCTTGCCGGCGCAACCCCGTCGACGCGGTCGAGCACTTCTCGCAGCGTGGCGGTCGGGAAGTAGGGCGTGCGCGGCACGAAGATGGGCATCTCTCCCGCCGGCATGCCGATGCGCCCGCTCCCCCACGGCCACAGGCCGGCAATGGCGCGAAAGAACAGCGTCTTGCCCGCGCCCGGCTCGCCGGTGAGCAGGACGCGTTCGCCGGCGTGGATCTCGACATGCTGTTCGGCGAGCCTCGTGCGCCCCTCGGGCGAGGCCACTTCGAGTTTCTCGAAGGTCAGCTTGCGGTTTGCATTCTCGCCGAATTCGATGCGCTTTTCCTGGTCGTGCAGCACATCGGTCTCATCCAGCGCAATGCGGAAATCGGCGACGCGCATCAGCGTCGCGCGCCAATCGGCGATGCTGCCGATATTATTGATGAACCAGCGCAATGAGGAATGGACCTGATTGAAGGCGCCGACCGCCATCATCAGCCCGCCGAAACTGATATCGCCCGCGAAATAGACCGGCGAAGCGACCAGAATGGGAGCCACCACGGTGATCCAGCCATAGGTGTCTGTCACCCAGGCGAGATTGATCTGGGCGCTGTAGATGCGCCGCATGGCCCCGAGCACGGTGCCGAGATCGATTTCCAGCCGCCGCCTGGCGTCGGGCTCGCTGCGGGCGAGCGCGATGGCATCGATGTTCTCGTTGACGCGCACCATCGAGGAACGCAGCTCCGCCTCGCGTGTGTAACGGTCGCTGTTGAGGCGGATCAGAGGCCGTCCGACCAGCCAGCTCAGCCAGGAAGCCGTTCCGGCATAGAGGATGGCCGCCCACACCATGTAGCCCGGTATGGCGAGCGACGTTCCGCCGATATGGAAGACGAAGCCCGAGGACAGCTCCCACAACACGCCGACGAAGGAGGCGAGCAGGATTAAGGATTGCAGCAGGCCAACCCCAAGATCCGTCGACAGGTCGGAAAGATGGCTCGCATCCTGCTGCATGCGCTGGTCGGGATTGACGCCGAT
This sequence comes from Mesorhizobium sp. B2-3-2, assembly GCF_006442295.1. Classification (NCBI taxonomy): domain Bacteria; kingdom Pseudomonadati; phylum Pseudomonadota; class Alphaproteobacteria; order Hyphomicrobiales; family Phyllobacteriaceae; genus Mesorhizobium; species Mesorhizobium sp. B2-3-2. The sequence goes on from NZ_VFWA01000017.1 coordinate 97,808, forward strand.
GGCGCCCGCATGCGCCAGGCGAAAGGCGCGCGCCGGCCGCATCCATCCATCGATCAGATCGAGCGTCAGCGCCTCGCGCAGCTTCAGCCGGATCGTCTGATTGAGCCAGGTCTGGCCGACATTGAGCACAAGAAGCCCACCGGCGATGGCGGCAAAAATGGCGAGCTGGTGCAGGAAGGCCTGCATGTCGCGGCGTGCAAGCGCATCGTAGAAAGGCTGGTTCCAGCGGTTGAGCAGAACCTGGCCGATCGAGGTCGCGACAATGACGGCAACCATCCCGATGGAAGCCCAGCGTAGCCCTTTGCGGACCGGCGATCCGGCAAGCGCCAGCTTGATCGTCGCCACCTGGTCACGCAGGCTCGAGGCTTCGACCGCCGCGATAGGCCGGGCAGAGGCATCATTGTCCGGTTGATCGGCCATGAACTGAAGTCCTTGCATTCAGAGGCGGCGCTGAAACCGGCGGGAGAGCAGTGACGGCATCGGTCCTCAGCCAGGCTGCGGGCCCGTCAGCGACAGATAGGTCGCGAAATGCCGTCTGGCGCAAATTTCCAGCATGATCACGAAGGTGTCATTCGCGAACCCGGCGATGTCGCGGCCCCGGTCTCTATCCGCCGGCCGAGCCGCGTTGCTGCATGCGGCGAAAGCACCGGCACGAAAACCCGTCGGGAAGCGCGCTGGGCGGCCGGCACGCCCTGATAGAGCCGCTTCTGCGCCTCGACCACGATGACGCCGGAAAAGATCGGCCACAGCCGCCGGCCGGCACGCTCCAGCATATTGTGGAAGCGCATCATGAAACGCCGCCGCGATGGCGGAAAGAACAGGGCGTCGGACCAGGCGGCGGGCGTGAAATTCGCCTCGCGCAGCAATTCGGTGAGCTGACCGCGCGAGAAGGGCCTGCCATTGCCGAACGGCGTGTGCTCGAACCGCGCCCAGACGCCGCGCCGGTTGGGCACGACGATGACCACCCGGCCGGCCGGCGACAGCACGCGCCAGATCTCGTTCAGCGTTTCGCGGGGGTTTTCGACATGTTCGAGCGAATGCACGAGCAGCATGCGGTCGATGCAGGAATCGACCAGCGGCAGTTCCTCGTCGAAAACCAGGGCCGTCGCGGTCGGCCCCGTCGCCGGCCAGACCACGGCGCCCTGCGTCGCCGGCATGAAGGCGAACACCCGCTCGGCGTCGCTGCCGAACCGTTCCAGCCACGGCAAGGTGTAGCCGAGCCCCACCAGCCGCTCATTGGGGACGGTGGCCCATATCGATGACAAGGCCATGGTGATCGAATGCTCGGCGAAGCGACCAAGCGCTGTCGAATAGAAGGAGCGGAGATCGACGATGTCGGAATGCATGTCAGGGATGTAGCCGCGATATCGGCGGGTTTCAACAAAAGGCCGTGAGGTCCCAAGATCCCGGATGTCGAATGACATCCTGACATCAGTCATCTTCGGGATGACATCTGCGCGTCGGCGTCCTATGTCTGCGGCGAAGATGGAGAGATGCGATGGCGGTCGAAATCGAACAGTTCATGTGCCGCAGCGACAATTTCGGCGTGCTGGTGCATGACCCCAAAAGCGGTCAGACCGCGCTTATCGATGCGCCGGAAGAGGCGGCGATCCTGGCCGCGGTCAAGCGCACCGGCTGGACGCCGACTGTTATCCTGACCACGCATCACCATGTCGACCATGTCGAGGCCAATCTGGCGCTGAAGCAGCGGTTCAAGCTGCGCATCGTCGGTCCCGAAGCGGAAAAGGCCAGGATCCCCGGCATTGACGACACGGTCGAGGACGGTTCGGTCCTGCATCTCGGCGAAGAACGTATCGAAGTGATCGCCACCCCCGGCCACACCGCCGGCCACGTCTCCTATCACCTGCCGGCATCGAAAGTGACGTTCACCGCCGACACGCTGTTCGCGCTCGGTTGCGGGCGGCTGTTCGAATGCAAGCCGCCGGTGATGTTTGGATCCCTGAAGAAGCTCGCTGCACTGCCTGCCGCGACCGTGGTCTATTGCGGGCACGAATACACGCTCGCCAACGCCCGTTTCGCGCTGAGCGTCGACCCGACCAATTCGGCATTGAAGGAACGCGCGGCAAAAATTGAAGCGTTGCGCGCCGATAACAAGCCGACGCTGCCGACCACGATCGGCGACGAATTGTCGACCAACCCTTTCCTGCGCTGGCACGATCCGGCAATCCGCAGGCATCTCGGCATGGAGGAGGCGTCGGACGTCGAGGTTTTTGCCGAGATCCGCAAGCGCAAGGATAATTTCTAGGCCAAGCGACACTGGTCGAAACCATGACGAGTTCCGCAGGAATCATCGCCCTCCTTGGCATGAAGCCGCACCCGGAAGGCGGCTGGTACACGGAAACCTTTCGCGACGGTGGCGGCGGGGCCCGAGGCCACTCGACGGCGATCTATTTTCTGCTGGAGCAGGGCCAGGTTTCCGCCTGGCATCGGGTCAGGGATGCCGCCGAGGCGTGGCACTTCTACGCCGGCGCGCCGCTGGCGTTGTCGATATGGGAAGAAGGCGGCCCAAGGGCTAACCGGGTGATCGAGCAGGTGCTCGGCATCGAGTTCGCCGCCGGCGAGCGGCCGCAAATCGTCGTGCCGGCGGGCTGGTGGCAATCGGCACGCAGCCTGGGCGAGTGGACACTGGTCGGCTGCACGGTGGCGCCGGGCTTCGACTTTGCGGCGTTTGAACTGGCGGAGCCCGGCTGGCGGCCAAAACAGCCTTAACGCAGCAGGAAACCAAGCGTGATCGCGAGTTGGGCGGTGTAGTAGAGCACCCAGACCGCCAAACGCATCCAGGCGCGATGCGGCGAAATGGCGGCCGCCAGGAACCGTTCCGTGGCCAGCAGCGCGTCTGAGGCCATGAACAGAATGGCGCCGCCGATAACAGCGGCACTGCTCGTCGTCAGCGCCGAAATGCCCATGGCGAGGATGGCCGCGACATAGCCCGCGACCGGGGCCCGCAGGGCCGGGCCGATGCGGCGCCACAGCGCCGCCAGCATGAGGATCACGAACACCGCCATGACAAGTGTGATTGCCGCGCGCCAGGGTTCGGCCGCCAGCACTCCCATCCCCTCGCCGCTGCGCAGGAACAGCACGACATAGACGATATGCGCGGCGAGAAAGCTGCCCAGCCCGCCCAGAAACATCTTTTCGCCATCGCGCGACAGGAAGGCGTCGCCGATGGCGCTCAGTGCAAGGGCGGCGACCAGCAGCAGCGGCCCGCCCTGCATCGCCGCCAGCACGGCAAGCATGGCGACAGCGAGGGTTTTTGCCGCCGAACGGGCGAGCGTCGGCGCCATGCCTGATGTGAAGGCGTAGACGACCGCCGCCACCAGCGAAAAGATCAGCGTCGCATTGGCGTTGCCGTCGATGCCGCCTGGAAACGGCATCGTCATGCCCGGGCTCCGCCTTCGGATGCCCCGGCTCCGCCTTCGGATGCCCCGGCTCCGCTTTCGGATGCCCGGGCTCCGCCTTCGGTGGGCTTGCGCACGAGCAGCGACTTTGCCGCAAGTGCGGCCCCGCTGGTGATGAGCACGCAGGCCGCGACAATGCGCAGCGACGGCTCGGCGACGCCGGCCGCGATCAACACCAGCGTCGACAGGAGCGGCGCGGCATAGCTTGCCGCGCCCAGCACCTGGATGTTGCCGCGCTTGACCCCGACGTCCCAGGCATAGAAGGCTGCCCCGACCGGCATCACGCCGAGACCGAGCACGGCAAGCCACTGCCCGGCACTCGCGGGCAGCACCGTTTCTTCCAGCGCCAGATGGCAAGCAAGCGACAGCAGCGCGGTCGCCGCGCAGAACCAGGTGACGATGCTGGTCGGCACCGAAGGGAAACGCCGCGACAGGAGCGAATAGGACGACCACAGCACGGCGCAGACGGCAGCCATGGCGTAGCCGAAGGCATAGCGCGCGTCGAAGGCGAGGCCGCCGCCCTTGGTGACGATGAGCACGGTGCCGGCAAGGCCGAGCAGCGCGCCCACGATATGGTTCCAGGCCAGCCGCTCGCCCGGCATCAGTGCCGAGCCGAGCACGATCAGCAGCGGCCACAGATAGGCGATCAGGCTCGCCTCCACCGCCGGCGCGTTGCGCAGAGCGGTGAAGTAGAAGAAATGATATCCGAAGAGGCCGGCAATGCCGATCACCCAAACCTGGCGAGGTATCTTCTGGCTTTTATCAGCGGCCGGCATGAAAAGGCGCGCGAAAAGCCCGACCCCGGTGCCGATCGAGAAGGTGATCGCCGACAAGAGGAACGGCGGCACCTTGCCGGATGCGTCCGTAAGCAACGCCAGCAGTGCCCACATGGCGACGGCCGAAAAGCCGATCAGTGTCGCGCGCCCCATTCTGTCTCCAGCGGCGCGCGTGGCGCCTTATTGTATTGCTTCGAACCGCCTGGCGCTGATCGTCAAGGTGCCGATCTGCGTCCCGACCGTCGCGCGGATCGGCGCATATACCCCGGTTTGGCCAAGCGGTGCAAACGTCACCATCATCCGGCTTTTGTTCTTGAGGTAGTTGAGCGCCTTGCGGCCCTTGCGGTAGCCCGCCACCGGCTCGAAACCCATCCGGCAGGTGACCGTGTCGCCCTTGTAGCCGGGCACCGAGATAGACCCTTTCGAAGCGTAGCTCAGCGTCAGGTCGGCGCGCATCTCGCCGTCATAGAGCCTCACCGTGCGGCCGCAGACCTTGTCGAGGCTGTCGGCATGGATGACGGTCGCCGCCATCGGATCGAGCACCGATGCCAGGTCGCCGGCGCCGAGCGGCACCCAACTGTCGGGATCGCGCTTTTCCGGCGCGGGAACGACCGTCGTCGAGGTGACGTTGCCATTGGCAAAACGGATGTCGATCGCGGAGGCTTTCTTGCCGGAAGTGTAGTCCGCGCGGAACGCCTGCGGCACCATCTTCTGGCCCGAGATCGTACCCTTGGACGAGATCGTGCCGCGCGTATCGTCGAACAGCTTGGCCAGACCAGCCGCGGAAACGCTGCCGTCGATCGAATAGACGCCGTTCTCATAATGGCTGGAAAAGCTTGATTTCGCGATAGAAAGGCCGAGAAACGACACTGTGTATTCGCCCCTGAAGGACTGCGGCGAGGCGGCTGTCGCAGGCGACGGCGAGGCGACGGCCAGCGCGGCGGCAAGGGCATGGGGCAAGCGAAGCATGGCGCGATCGGGTCCTTGATTTCAGCCGGAGGCGGACAACTCCGGTCTGGCATGTCCCTATGGAACCGCTTATACGACGAATTCCGGCCTTAATGTGAAATGCCGATGGGCCAGGCTGGAGCTTGACGCATTGGCGAAATGCAACTATGGAACGCCAACTTTTTCCATAAGGCCGCTTGACCAGAACCGCGCGCCACCCGGCGTGGGCACGAAGGTTTGGCAGGTCCCCGAAAGAACTGAAGGTTAGAACCATGTCCCGCACCTGCGAACTCACTGCCAAGGCAGTCCAGACCGGCAACAATGTGAGCCACGCCAACAACAAGACCAAGCGTCGCTTCCTGCCGAACCTCGTCAACGTGACGCTGATTTCGGAAGCGCTGAACCAGAATGTGCGCCTGCGCATCTCTGCCAACGCGCTGCGTTCGGTCGAGCATCGTGGCGGTCTCGATGCCTTCCTGGCCAAGGCTGACGTCAAGGAGCTGTCGCAGCGCGCGCGCCTCTTGAAGAAGCAGATCGCCAAGAAGCTCGCCGAGCAGGCTGCCGCGTAAACTGTCTTTCAGGCGGGGGACGACCGCCCTGGCCAACCTCTTATTGGCCTTGAGCATCGGATCGCCGTCCGCAAGGCGGTTTCGGAAATCCGGTGCTCGAACAAAGCGAGCGCGATCCGGTTTCGACATGACGCTCCGCTGGTTCCATTACCCAGGATAAAAAAATGACTTCTTTCTCGCGATACCTGCCCTTCGTGGCCGCCATGGCGCTTGTCGTCGTGGCATCGAACATCCTCGTGCAGTTCCCGATGCACGGCCAGATCGGCGGCTTGTCGCTGGCCGACCTGCTGACCTGGGGCGCCTTTACCTATCCCTTCTCCTTCCTCGTCACCGACCTCGCCAATCGCCGCTACGGGCCTGCCGTGGCGCGCCGGATCGTCTTTGTCGGCTTTATGACGGCGGTGGTCTGCTCGGTCCTCGTGCCGCCCTTCCTGTTCCGCCATGGTTTCATCGAATTCGAGACCGCCGCCGACCGGCTGGCGCGCATCGCGGCGGCGTCCGGCGCGGCTTTCCTCACCGCGCAATTGCTCGACGTGACCGTGTTCAACCGTCTGCGCCGACAGAGCTGGTGGCGGGCGCCGATCATCGGCACGCTGGTCGGCTCGGTGTTCGACACCGTCGTGTTCTTCAGCGTCGCTTTCTCCGCGGCTTTCGCCTTCGTTGGCCCAAGCGACAGTTTTGCGCTGGAAACGGCGCCGCTGATGGGCGTGTTGCCGGTCGAGGCCATGCGTTGGGTCTCCTGGGCACTTGGCGACCTCAGCGTGAAGCTGATCATCGCCGTCGTGGCATTGATCCCCTACCGGCTGCTCGCCGCGCGCTGGAGCCAGCCGGCTGTTGCCGCGGTCTAGGCCGTGATCCCGAAAAGTGGAATCCGGTTTTCGGACCAGATCACGGCCACGACGAGAGGTGGCGCGTGATTCCCTGGATCCAGCTGGACTCCGCGAAAACCCCGGATGGCGCGCAGGAGCTTCGGCTCAAGCGGCGCGGTTCCGAATTCTCGATCATGCTGGGCACCAACGAGTTGATGAACAGCCGCCTCAGCGGCTCGGAAGAGGCGCTGGCAAAGCTCTCTTGTCAGAGGATCGCCGGCCGCAGACAGCCGAGAATGCTGATCGGCGGGCTTGGCATGGGTTTTACGCTGCGCGCCGCTCTCGACGAGTTGGGCGAGACTGCTGAAATCGTTGTCGCGGAGTTGGTGCCGGCGGTCGTAGCCTGGGCACGCGGGCCGATGGCCGAGCTGTTTGGTGGCTGTCTCGACGACCCGCGCGTCATCGTGCGGGAGGCCGATGTCGGGCAGTTGATAAGATCCCGGCCCGCGGTCTGGGACGCCATCCTGCTCGATGTCGACAACGGCCCGGACGGCATCGTTCACAAATCCAACGACGCGCTGTACAGCCTGCAGGGCTTGGCGGCAGCGCGCACCGCACTGAAGCCCGGCGGCGTGCTTGCCGTGTGGTCGCAAGGACCGGACAGCGGCTTCACCCGGCGGCTGAAGCAGGCAGGTTTCGCGGTCGAGGAGGTGAGCACGCGCGCCAACGGCAAGCGCGGCGCGCGCCATGTCATCTGGATCGCCACAAGGCCCTGATCGCAGCGGCCTTGCTCAGTCCTGGTGCAGAATGAATTCCAGGTAGAGATTGCGCTGCAGGATCGAGTGGTTGTCGTCGGAGATCAGCGACACCATCAGCGCGCCGTCTTCGCGCGTCCAGACGTCGAGCCCTTCCATATTGTCGATCTGGTAGCCCATATCGGCTTCCAGCAGCACCGGACCGTCGGCGACCGCGCCCTTCTCCACGGTCTCGCCGTCAATGCGCCGCAGCCGCATCTTGAGGCCTCCTGCCATCGTGAAACTGCGCTCCAGCAGCAGAAGGTCGCCATCCGGCAGGAAGGCCCCATCGGTGATGTCGAAATCGCCGTTGCGCTTGACGGTGAAGATGCCCTTGTGCGGACCTTCGATGATGGCGGCATAGATGTTGCCGGCCTTGTCCAAGCTCTTTTCCGACACCACGACCAGGCCGCCTTGGTGGCGGCCATTGGCATTGGCGTGGGTGACCGTCTCGAAGCCTCGGTTCCGGCGCAGTTCCCATGCCGGAACCAGGAAATCTATCTGCCTGAAGGGCGCCTTCATACCGTCGGGGTTTATTCTGAACTGGGCGACCCGATGGTTGCGCTCGAAACCCACGGTGGCAATGCCGTCCTTGACGGAAAGCCCCTCGGCATCGACTTTCGATTTCTCGTCGATCGGCTGGCCCGATCCATCGACCATCTGTTCCATGCGGAAGTCCCGGATGCCTGACGGGCGCTTGTCCGCATCATGGGTCACGGTGCCGAAGAACCAGAAGCCGGTATCGGCGACGCCGACGAAGTCGCGACCGCCTTTCAGGAAACGGAAGGCCGACAGGGCGCCGAAATCGCGCGACGGCGACGTCATCTCCAGCCCGCCGACGAATTCGAGCGGACCGAATTGCCTGTCGGTACGGCCTATACGGAATTCGGTGATCGGGCGGGCCGAGACCTCGACCGGTTCAACCGAGGTCGCGCCGGCCGAACTGGATGGCACCGGGGCTGCACCGGCAAACAGGGCGATGGCGGCGAAAAGTGCTTGTCGAAATTCGCCGCGCGAAAAGATCATCCGGCGCGCCGCATGCCGCCGCGCCGTGTATCGCGTGCGCTTTCCTCGGCGAACAGCGAAGCCAATTGCTCGGTCATGGCGCCGGCCAGTTCCTCGGCATCGACGATGGTGACGGCGCGCCGGTAGTAGCGGGTGACGTCATGGCCGATGCCGATGGCAAGCAGCTCGACCGGCGAACGCGTCTCGATCAGCTCGATGACGGCGCGCAGATGGCGCTCGAGATAATTGCCCGGATTGACCGAGAGCGTCGAATCGTCGACCGGCGCGCCGTCCGAGATCATCATCAGGATCTTGCGCTGTTCGGGTCGCGCGATCAGCCGGTTATGCGCCCACAGCAGCGCCTCGCCGTCGATGTTTTCCTTGAGCAAGCCTTCGCGCATCATCAGTCCGAGATTGCGCCGTGCCCGCCGCCAGGGATGGTCGGCCGACTTATAGATGATGTGGCGCAAGTCGTTCAGCCGGCCCGGATTCGGCGGCTTGCCGTCCTTCAGCCACTTCTCGCGGGCCTGCCCGCCTTTCCAGGCGCGCGTGGTGAAGCCCAGAATCTCGACCGAAACGCCGCAGCGTTCCAGCGTGCGCGCCAGAATGTCGGCGCAGGTGGCGGCGACGGTGATCGGCCGGCCGCGCATGGAACCCGAATTGTCGAGCACCAGCGTCACCACGGTGTCGCGGAATTTGGTGTCGCGCTCCTGCTTGAAGGACAGCGGCTGCATCGGATCGATGACGACGCGCACCAACCGTGCCGGGTCGAGATAGCCCTCTTCCAGATCGAAATCCCACGACCGGTTCTGCTGCGCCATCAGGCGGCGCTGCAAACGGTTGGCCAGCCTGCCGACGACGCCGGACAGGTTGGCGAGTTGCTTGTCGAGGAAAGCGCGCAGCCGGTCGAGTTCTTCTTCCTCGCAAAGCTCCTCCGCCCCCACCGTCTCATCGAAAGCTGAGGTGAAGACCTTGTAGTCGATCTCCTTCGGCAGGTTGGTGAAGGGGTTGTCGTTACGGCGCGCCTCGCCGGGCGTCTCGGCATCGGCATCGTCATCATCGGACAAATCGTCGGCAGTGGCGTCGGAGGCTTCGGTCTCGGCCGACTGCTCGTCGTCAGCGGAAGCCTCGGCATCCTCGGACTGCGATTGTTCGGAGCCGGAATCGTCCTCGCCGCCTTCCTCGCTCTGTTCCTCGCCTTGCGGCTGGTTGTCGTCATTGTCCTCTGAGTCTTCGGTCTCCTGCTCGTCGCCGAGTTCCTCGGCCATTTCCATGGAGGCGAGCATTTCACGCACGACGCGGGCGAAGGCCTGCTGGTCGTCGAGCTTGGACGACAGCCCGTTGAGGTCGGCGCTGGCCTTTTCCTCGACCCAGGGGCGCCAGAGCTCGACCAGCCGCTCGCCGCTCTTGGGGATCGGCCGGCCGGTCAGCTTCTCGCGCACCATCAGCGCCAGCGCCTCCTCGATCGGGGCGTCGGACTTGTCCTTGACGTCGACGAGATTGGCCTTGGCGTATTTGTCCTCCAGCATCGAGCCTATATTGTCGGCGACCCCTTGCATGGCGCGGCTGCCGATCGCCTCGACGCGCGCCTGCTCGACCGCGTCGTAGATGGCGCGGGCCGCCTTGCCTTCCGGCGCCAGCCTGGTGTGGATGCGCACGTCGTGGCAGGCGCGCTTGAGCGCCATGGAATCGCCGAGGCCGCGGGTGATGGCTATGTCGGCCTTGGACGCCTTCTTGGGCAATTCCGGCAGCCGGGCGCGGCTGCCGGCGAGCGCCGGGCGGTCCTTGGCGAAGCCGACTTCCATTTCCTTGTCGCCGGCGATGGCGCGCATGCAGACGGTGACGGCACGCTTGAAGCTGTCGGCTTCAGAGCCCGTCTTCGACTTGTTGCGCGTGTTGTCGCCCGGACCCGCCATCGAGGCTCTGCTTAGCCCAGCACCACATTGGCGGCGCTCTCCGGCAGATCCTCGCCGAAGGCGCGCTGGTAGAACTCGGCAACCACCGAGCGCTCCAGTTCGTCGCATTTGTTGAGGAAGGTCAGCCGGAACGCCATGCCGATATTGCCGAAGATCTCGGCATTCTCGGCCCAGGTGATGACGGTACGCGGGCTCATCACGGTCGACAGATCGCCGTTGATGAAGGCCGAGCGCGTCATGTCGGCGACGCGCACCATCTTGTTGACGATGTCCTTGCCCTTGCCGTCGCGATAGTGCTTGGCCTTGGCCAGCACGATGTTCACCTCATTGTCGTGCGGCAGGTAGTTCAGCGTGGTGACGATCGACCAGCGGTCCATCTGCGCCTGGTTGATCTGCTGGGTGCCGTGATAGAGGCCGGTGGTGTCGCCCAGCCCGACCGTGTTGGCGGTCGAGAACAGCCGGAACGCCGGGTGCGGACGGATGACGCGGCTCTGGTCGAGCAGCGTGAGGCGACCAGACGATTCCAGCACGCGCTGGATGACGAACATCACGTCCGGACGGCCGGCGTCATATTCGTCGAAGCACAACGCCACATTGTGCTGGTAGGCCCAGGGCAGGATGCCGTCGCGGAATTCGGTGATCTGCAAGCCGTCCTTGACCACGATCGCGTCCTTGCCGACGAGGTCGATGCGGCTGACATGGCTGTCGAGATTGACGCGCACGCAAGGCCAGTTGAGGCGGGCCGCGACCTGCTCGATATGGGTCGACTTGCCGGTGCCGTGATAGCCCGACACCATGACGCGCCGGTTGTAGGCGAAGCCGGCGAGGATCGCCATCGTCGTCGCCTTGTCGAAAAGATAGTCGGGATCGATGTCGGGCACATGTTCGCTGGTGACCGAATAGGCCGGCACCACCATCTTGGAGTCGAAGCCGAATTTGTCCTTCACCGACACCGTGGTGTCGGGCAGGTTGGCGATGTCGCGGTCGACCTTGTTCATCTCTATCCACGTCTCCACGGGCGAAACGACTGATTTCGCCGGCAATCGATTTTGTCCGGGGGCGGTCTTAGAGCCTTTTCCACCCTTATGAAAGTTGGAAAACGACACGAACCGTTGGGTTGCTCAGCACAAACCCGCCTGCTTGAGCACGCGATAGGCCTGGAGCACATCGCGGAACCGGTCTTCCGAACCTCTGTCGCCGCCATTCGCATCCGGATGGTGACGCTTCACCAGTTCCTTATAGCGCGCCTTGATCTCCTTGCCAGTCGCCTTTGTATCAAGGCCAAGCGTTTCCAGCGCCTTGGCCTCAAGCGGCTTGGCCTTGCGCTCGCGCACCTCGCGCGGATCCTTCGGCCCCTTGAACAGGTCGAACGGGTCGCGCATGCGGTTGTAGTAGCCGGCGCGGCCGGAGCGCATCTGCGCCATATCGGGCGACGAGCGCGTCGAGGCGCCATTGACGCCCATCTTCCAGGTCGGCCGATGGCCGGTCATCGCCTCCTTCTGGAAACGGGCGACCTCGGTGTCCGGAACGCCGGAAAAATAGTTGAAACCCTTGTTGTACTCGCGCACATGGTCGAAGCAGAAGCGGAAATACTCGCCCTCCTTCATGCGCCCGACCGGAGCGCGGTGGGTGCCCGCCTCCTTGCAGCCATCCCACTGGCAGACCGGCGCGTGCGACTTCAACTCCGCGTCCTTCTCCTGGCGGATGCGGATCTTCTCAAAATATTTGGGATACGGCTTCATCTAACCCATTTATGGGGCGTTCGCAGATGCGAAACAAGAATTGACATTTTCGCGATGATCGCCCTAACCGCTGAATCGCGGCATAAAGCGGGCGAAGGACCGATTTTGTTGAAGCGCGGCATGCAACGAAGTCGGTTCGGCTTCCGCGATCCTGCTGGCGATATGTGGTGAAGGGAGACGGCAATGTCCATACAGGCAACCATGGAAGACAAGCTGAAAAAGGCATTTTCGCCGGAGCGGCTGGCCGTGATCAACGAAAGCCATCTGCACGCCGGCCATCATCATCTGGAATCTGGCCATCAGGCTACGTTCGACGGCACCGGCGAGACGCATTTCCGCGTCCGCATTGTTTCGCAGGATTTTGCCGGCATGAGCCGCGTCGAGCGCCACCGCGCGGTCAACGCGCTTTTGGCCGATGAATTGAAGGCAGGCCTGCACGCGCTGGCGATCGAACCGGCGGCTCCGGGCGAAAAGACGCGCTGGTAGGCCGGTCCTCCTCGCGGTGACGTTCAGGGTTCCGTTTCGATGCCGGAATCATTCAACCGCCGATTTCAGGAATGCCAGTGCCGCCCCGGTCAGGGCGTCGCCATCCTCGCCGAAATCGCGGTTGATCGACATATGCGTATAGGCGCTGCCGTCGAACAGGGTCACCCTGGTGCCGGTGGCGCGCAAGCGCTCGGCAAAGGCCTTGGAGTCCTCGCCCGGCCCGAAGCGCCTGAGTAGGCGATGAAGGTCGGCGGGTGCTTGCGGCCGTCTACATAACTGGCCGGCGACAACGCCGCCCATTGCGCGGGATCTGGGAAGGCCCGCGCATAGGCCCGCGCCATGCCGCCATTCCTGGCAAGCGCGGTGAGGTCATAGGCCCTGGTGTCATCGAGAAGCAGTGCGGCCACACCTGGCAGACCGCCGCGCATGCCGGTCAGCGCAACGAGGTGACAACCGGCCGAATGGCCCATGGCCACGATCCGCTTGGCATCGCCGCCATGTCGGGCAATGTTGGCGCGGACATAGGCATAGGCCTTTTCGACATCGCCGGCCTGGGTGGCGATGTCGGCTTCGGGCAGCATGCGATAGTCGATGGAGACCAGGCAGAAGCCGTTGGCGAGCAGGAAGGCCGGCTTCGCGTTGACCTGCGAGCGCTTGCCGGACCGCCAGGCGCCGCCATGGACGAAGAAGACGACCGGCAATCCGCGTGCGCCATCCGGTGCATAGATATCGAGCTTGGCCGGCCCGTAGTCGAAGGTTGTCGGCACGGCTTGGCGCCGGCACCATGCGGTCGATGTGCCCAATGGCAACATCGCCGCCGCGGAGGCCAGAATAAAGCTTCGTCGATCGATCATCGCAATCTCCCGATCCTTGGGCCCGATATGTAGACCAGGAATGCCCGCACGCCACGAGCATCCTGTTGGATTTGGGAGTGCTCAAAGGGTCTGATTCAACACCATACCAGCCGCATCAAATGCACTCGCTTTGCCGTTCGGTTCACGAAATCGATATTTGCCCTTGACGGTCTCCTCTGGCCATCACCACCTGAGATGTCAGACGAGCATTGCAACAGTGTGCTGTCCAGGTTCGATGCAAATACAACGCTCTCTCCAATGTGGAGGGAACCACAATGCATCCCGGTAGTTGAATAAGATGAGCCGGGCGGCAGCCAGAATGGCTCTGAGGGCAACCATCATGGGTGAGAACCAGTCCGACGTCTTCGATCTGTTTTCGGAGATTTATGCGAACGCGGGCCAGGAGGAAATAAGCCTCCAGCAATATCTCCTTGCCTGCCGGGAAGACAAGTCAATGTATGTCTCGGCGCCGGAACGGATGGTCGAGGCAATCGGCGAGCCGAACCTGGTCGACACCAGCAAGGACGAGCGGCTCGGCCGCATTTTCTCCAACCGCACGGTCAAGGTGTATCCTACCTTTTCCGATTTCTACGGAATGGAGGATACGATCGAACGCATCGCCGGCTATTTCCGCTATGCGTCCCAGGGGCTCGAGGAGCGCAAGCAGATCCTCTATCTCCTCGGCCCTGTGGGCGGCGGCAAGTCCTCCCTGGCCGAACGGCTGAAGAAACTGATGGAGGAACGCCCGATCTACACGCTGAAGGCCGGCAATCAGATCAGTCCGATTTTCGAATCGCCGCTTGGCCTGTTCCATCCCGATCGCATGGGCGACCTGCTGGAGGACAAATACGGCATAGCCCGGCGTCGCCTAAACGGCATTATCTCGCCCTGGGCGGCCAAGCGGCTTGATGAATTGTCTGGCGACATTTCCAAATTCAGCGTGGTGAAATTGATGCCCTCGCGGCTGCGCCAGATCGCCATCGCCAAGACGGAGCCTGGCGACGAGAACAATCAGGATGTCTCGGCGCTGGTCGGCAAGGTCGATATCAGGCAATTGGAGGATTTCAGCCAGTCCGATCCGGACGCCTATTCCTACAGCGGCGGGCTGAACCGGACCACGCAGGGCCTGCTCGAATTCGTCGAGATGTTCAAGGCGCCCATCAAAGTCCTGCATCCGCTGCTGACGGCGACCCAGGAAGGCAGCTACAACGGCACCGAGAATTTCGGCGCGTTTCCCTATCAGGGCATCATCGTCGCCCATTCCAACGAATCGGAATGGCAACAGTTCAAGAACAACAAGAACAACGAGGCCTTTCTCGACCGCATCCTGGTGGTCAAGGTGCCGTATTGCCTTCGGATCACCGAGGAGAGGCATATCTATGAGAAACTGTTGCGCGAGAGCGAGCTGGCCGGCAGCCCCTGCGCACCCGAAGTGCTGGATATTCTCAGCCGGTTCACGGTCTCGACCCGTCTTGCCGAGCACGACAATTCGCCGCTCTACACCAAGATGCGCGCCTATGACGGCGAAAACCTCAAGGAGGTCGACCCTCGGGCCAAGTCGGTTCAGGAATATCGCGACGCCGCCGGCGTCGACGAGGGGATGACCGGCGTAAGCACGCGTTTCGCCTTCAAGATCCTGTCGCAGACATTCAACTACGACACCAACGAGGTCGCGGCGGATCCCGTGCACCTGATGTACATCCTGGAAGAGGCGATCAAGCGCGAGCAGTTCCCAAAGGAGACGGAAGCGAGCTATCTCGAATTCATCAAGTCGGAACTCGCGACGCGCTATGCCGAATTCATCGGCCACGAGATCCAAAAGGCCTATCTGGAATCATACAGCGAGTATGGCCAGAACCTATTCGACCGCTACATCGCCTATGCCGATGCCTGGATCGAAGATCAGGACTACAAGGATCCCGATACGGGCCAGATCCTCAATCGCGAGATATTGGACAAGGAGTTGTCGCAGGTCGAAAAACCGGCCGGCATCGCCAACCCCAAGGATTTCCGCAACGAAGTGGTCAAGTTCACGCTGCGTGCCCGGGCACGCAACCACGGCCGCAACCCGTCATGGACAAGCTACGAAAAGCTGCGCGAGGTTATCGAGAAGCGCATGTTCGGCCAGGTCGAAGATCTTCTGCCGGTGATCAGTTTCGGCTCCAAGCAGGACAGCGTCACGGAAAAGCGGCACAATGAATTCGTGCAGCGCATGGTGCAACGCGGCTACACCGAACGGCAGGTACGACGGCTGGTCGACTGGTACATGCGCGTGAACAAGGCGGGCTGAGAAAAGCCCGGATGGTTCCATGCCGATCTTCATTGACCGCCGCCTCAATCCGAAGGACAAGAACCTGGGCAATCGCCAGCGCTTTCTCAGGCGCGCGCGGGAAGAACTCAAGCGGAGCATCCGTGACCAGATAAGGACGGGCCGGATCGCCGACGTGGACAGCGGGCATGCCGTGCCGATGCCCCACAGAGGCACCGGCGAACCGACCTTCAGCGATGCCAGGGACAGCGGCCGGCGCCAGCACATCCTGCCGGGAAACAGAACGTTCATTCCCGGAGATCTGGTGCCCAAGCCCGGGCAGGGCGGCGCAGGGTCCTCGTCGCCGGGAAATACGGCCTCCGAGGACGATTTTCGCTTTGTGCTGTCGCGCGAGGAAGTGCTCGACCTCTTTTTCGAGGATCTCGAACTGCCGGATCTGGTCAAGCTCAATCTCAAGCAGATACTTGCATTCAAGCCAAGGCGGGCAGGTTTTGCGGCAACCGGATCACCGACCAACATCAATGTCGGGCGCACGATGCGAAACAGTCACGCCCGCCGTATCGCGCTTGGGCGCCCGAAGCAGCCGGAGTTGGATGCGATCCTCCTTCAGCTCGCCAAATTGGAATCGACGCCGCCAGATGCCGCGACCCGCCAAAGCATCTTGACTTTGCGGGAGGAGCTCGAGCGGCTGGAGCGCCGCCGAAAGCGCATCGCCTATGTCGATCCCGTCGACATCCGCTTCAATCGCTTCGACCCACAGCCGGTGCCGAATGCCAGCGCCGTGATGTTCTGCCTGATGGACGTCTCCGGGTCGATGGGCGAGCGTGAGAAGGATTTGGCCAAGCGCTTCTTCGTGCTGCTGCACCTGTTCCTGACCCGACGCTATGAGCGCACGGAGATCGTCTTCATCCGCCACACCCACGAGGCCCAGGAGGTGGACGAAGAGACATTCTTCTACTGCACCCAAAGCGGAGGCACCGTCGTTTCCACCGCGCTCGAGGAAATGCAACGCATCATAGAACAACGCTATCCGGCCACGGAGTGGAACATCTATGCCGCCCAGGCTTCGGACGGTGACAATTTCGCCACCGACTCGCAGCGCTGCATAGAACTGCTCCACGGCAAGCTCATGCGCCTGTGCCAGTATTTCGCCTATGTGGAGATCATCGACGAACGCGAAAGTCATATTTTCGGCTCGACCGAAAATGGCACCTCGCTCTGGCGCGCCTATAGCGCCGTCGAGCAAAAATGGCCGAACTTCCAGATGAGGCGCATCGCCGCTCCAGCCGATATCTACCCGGTATTTCGCCAGCTTTTCGCCAGGCAGCCGGCTATCCGTGAGAGCGCGTAAGGGGTGCCGGATGGCTGGCCAGGCCAACAAATCGGGGCTGCTTTTTTCCGGGTCCGACTGGGATTTCAAAAAGCTTTCGCGGGTCTATGACGAGATCGAGGCGATTGCGGTCGACCAGCTTCATCTCGACACCTATCCGGTGCAGATGGAGGTCATCTCTTCCGAGCAGATGCTGGACGCCTACTCGTCGGTCGGCATGCCGCTGATGTACCGGCATTGGTCGTTCGGCAAGCATTTCCTCTACAACGAGCTTCTCTATCGCAAGGGCGGTCGCGGGCTGGCCTATGAATTGGTCATCAATTCCAATCCCTGCATCGTCTACCTGATGGAGGAAAACACCATGGCGCTGCAGGCCTTGGTGACCGCCCATGCAGCACTTGGACACAATCATTTCTTCAAGAACAATTACCTTTTCCGCCAATGGACGGACGCCGGAGGGATCCTGAGCTATCTCGACTTCGCCAAGGGCTACATCGCCCGGTGCGAGGAGCGGCACGGCCTGGCCGCCGTGGAAGCCATTCTCGATTCCGCTCACGCGCTGATGGAGCAAGGCGTGTTCCGGTATCACCGGCCGCCGAAACTGTCGTCGGAGCAGCAGCGCGAGGGACTTCGCGAGCGCCTCGAATATGAGGAGCGTTCCTACAATGACCTATGGCGCACCCTGCCGCCCACGCAGGACGCCGGCAACTCCGAAGCGGGCGATGAAGGCGTGTCGGAACGGAAGAAATCGCTCCATCTGCCCGAGGAAAACCTGCTCTATTTCCTTGAGAAGAACAGTCTTGTGCTCGAACCCTGGCAGCGCGAGATCCTCAGGATCGTCCGTGTCATTGCGCAGTATTTTTATCCGCAGCGGCAAACCCAGGTGATGAACGAAGGCTGCGCCACTTTCGTGCACTACACGCTCATGAACATGCTGTTCGACCGTGGCCGGATCACCGAAGGCGCGATGCTCGAAATCCTGCGCAACCACTCGAACGTGATCTTCCAGCCATCCTTCGACGACCAGCGGTTTTCCGGCATCAACCCCTATGCCCTCGGGCTTGACATGATGCAGGACATCCAGCGCATCTCGACCGAGCCGACAGCCGAAGATCGCGACTGGTTCCCGGACATAGCCGGCCGTGGCGACTGGCTTGAGACCCTGCTCGATGCCTGGGCCAACCACCGGGACGAATCTTTCATTCGCCAGTATCTCAGCCCGACCCTGATACGAAAATGGCGGCTCTTCGTGCTGGCCGATGGAGCCGACCAGCCGCACTACGAAGTCGCTTCGATCCATAACGAGCGCGGCTACAACAACATACGCGCCGCGCTGGCCCACAGCTATGATGTGGGCGCGAGCCGGCCCGACATCCAGGTTGTGGACGTGGACCTGCTCGGCGACCGGCATTTGCGGCTCCAGCACAAGGTGAAGAATGGCGTCGTGCTGGAGAATGACAGCCGCGACGCGACCCTTCGTCATATCCGGCGCCTCTGGGGCTATGAAGTCAGCCTGGCGGCCGTCGACGCCGACACCGACGCAATGGTCGGCGAGCGCTCGACCAGGGACTGTTGAGCATCAGGGCGGTTCCTCGACCCTCGAAACGGCTTGCCGTCCGCAATTGCATGAACAATGAGATGACGCGTCCGCGACAGGATGAACCGTTCAGCTGTCGCCTGCCGGCCTGATCCTGAGCCTGGCGACGCGGTTCTTGTCGCGTTTCATGACGATGAAACGCTTGCCGTGGAAGGTGAAGGCCTGCTTCTCCTCGGGGATCGACTGCGTCTCGTGGATGACCAGCCCGGCGATGGTGGTTGCCTCCTCGTCCGGCAGGTCCCAGTCGAGCGCCCGGTTCAAGTCGCGGATCGGCACGGTTCCGTCGACGACGACGGAACCATCCGCCTCCTGCTTGACGCCCTGTATGTCGACATCGTGCTCGTCGGCGATCTCGCCGACAATCTCCTCGATGATGTCCTCCAGCGTCACCAGCCCTTCGACCTCGCCATACTCGTCGACGACGACGGCGAAATGCGCCTTGCGGCGCAGGAAGGCGTTGAGCTGTTCCTGCAATGTCGTCGTGTCGGGCACGAACCAGGGCTTTGACGCGATCTTCATCACATCGATTCTGGAGAAGTCGTTGCCGACATCGTTGAGCGCGCGCAGCAGGTCCTTGGCATGCAGCACGCCGACAATGTTGTCGAGCGATCCCTTCCACAAAGGCATGCGGGTGTGCGGGCTCTGCAGGATCTCGCGCACCACGGCTTCCGGCGCATTGTCGGCGTTGACCGAGCGCATATTGGTGCGGTGGACCATGACGTCGGAGACTTCGAGCTCCTCGAGGTCGAACAACCCGCCGATGCGGTCGCGCTCCTCGCGCACCACCTGGCCGTCGCGGCGGAAATCGTCGACGGCGCCGCGCAGCTCGTCCCCGCTCGAACGCTGCGGCTCGATGCGCGACAGTTCATAGCCGAAAGCGGCAAGCAGGCGCGTGCGCATGGCGACGGCCAACAGGATGAGGACGGCAAGGACAGCGACGACGATCCAGCCGGCCCCGTTCATTTCAGACGGCTCTCTTGCCTGTCCGGACGGCCTCCTTGCCTGTCGGGACGGCTTCCTTGCCGGCCCGAACGACTTTCCGTCGCGCTCGGGTGGTTCTCCCTCAGGAACGACAGCACTTCCGAGGCCGGCACATCCTTGGCGATGAAGGCCTCTCCGATGCCGCGCGTCAGGATGAAGGTCAGCGCGCCGCGCGATACTTTCTTGTCCTGGGTGATGAAGCCAAGCAGAGCATCGGCGTCGGGCAGTTCGCCGGGAATGTCGGCCATCCGCCACGGCAGGCCCACCGCATTGAGATGCGCCTCGACGCGCGCTGCGGCGTCGGGACTGGCCAGATTGAGCCGCGACGAGAAGCGATGCGCCAGCGCCATGCCGATGGCGACCCCCTCGCCATGCACGAGGCGGGCGCCGTCATAGCGGGTGGCGGCCTCCAGCGCATGGCCGAACGTGTGGCCGAGATTGAGCAGCGCGCGGTCGCCGGTCTCGAACTCGTCGCGGGCAACGACATCGGCCTTGGCGCGGCAGGCCTCGGCGATGGCATCCACCCTCTCCGGTCCGCCGGTGAACACGCTGGCCCAGTTCTTCTCCAGCCAGGCGAAGAATTCGGGGCGGTCGATCAGCCCGTATTTGGCGAGTTCGGCGTAGCCGGCGCGAAATTCGCGGATCGGCAGCGTATCGAGCACTCCGGTATCGGCCAGCACCAGCTTCGGCTGGTGGAAGACGCCGACCAGGTTCTTGCCGCGGGCGCTGTTGATGCCGGTCTTGCCGCCGACCGAGGAATCGACCTGCGCCAGGAGCGAGGTCGGGATCTGCACGAAGTTCATGCCGCGGCGCACGATGCCGGCGGCAAAGCCGGCCAGGTCGCCGATGACGCCGCCGCCGAGGGCGATGACGACGTCGCCGCGTTCCAGCTTCGCGGCCAGAACGCCGTCCACCACCTCTTCGAGATGCGCGAAACTCTTGGTTTTCTCGCCGGGCGGCAGCGTGATCACGGCGGGCTCGATGCCGCTCTCCAGCAGGCCGGCCTTCAGCGCATCGAGATGCGCCGCCGCGACGTTCGTGTCGGTCACGACCGCGGCGCGTCGGCCCGGCAGGCGGCGCGACATCTCGGCGCCGGCGCGCGACAGAAGCCCCGGCCCGATCAGGATGTCGTAGGCCCGCTCGCCAAGTCCGACTTCGACGGCAACGGCAGCAGAGGCGCTCATGGTTCGACCTCGCCCGCGGGAGTGGTCTGGACGATATCGAAATGCCGGCACAGCGCCTCCACCACCTCGGCCGCGATGACTTCCTTGCGGTCGTCGCGGGTCGGCACGGTGACGTCCGATGTCGCATAGACCGGATAGCGCTCGCTCATCAGCCGCTCGAGCACCCCGCGCGGATCGGGGCTCTTCAGCAGCGGCCGGTTCTGTTTCTTGGAGACCCGGTCCATCAAAAGGTCGAGTTCGGCCTTCAGCCATACCGACACGCCATGCGCCGCTATCGCCTCGCGCGTCTGTGCGTTCATGAAGGCGCCGCCGCCGGTCGACAACACCTGCGGGCCGTTTTCCAGCACACGCAGGATGACGCGCTGCTCCAGCGCCCGGAACTCGGTTTCGCCATAGCGCTCGAACAGTTCCGGAACGGTCATGCGCGAGACGCTTTCGATCTCCTGGTCGCTGTCGATGAAAGGCAGCGCCAGCACGGTGGCGACCTTGCGGCCGATCGCGGTCTTGCCGGCGCCCATCAGGCCGACAAAGACGATGGAGCGGCCGCCAAGCCTGCCCAGCAGCGCGGCATGGCTCCCGCCCGGAGGATTTGCTGGTAGCGCGTTCATCAGCCTCGAAGCCCTCTTTGCCGGCGTATCGACATGAAAAGCCCGGTTGCGTCAAGCACACTGAGGCAGGCTGACCTCCCGCGGGCGGGGACCGGCTGCATTGGAAGTTGCCGGCGCGCTTCAGCTTCTTGCTTGAATTGGCCGGATTGGCGTCCCATAAGGGCACAGGGTTTGGAAACGCAGAACAAGAAGACGGGCGAAGATTGATGCCGACACTGTTTCGCCTTGTCGTGATATCAGCGATTCTGGCGGGCATCGCCTATGGTACGATGTTCGCGTTGGTGATGTTCGTCGAGCCGAAAAAGGCGGAAATGAGCGTGCGCATCCCTGCGGAAAAGCTGAACCCAAAGAAAAACTGAGCCCGAAGAAAAACTTCAGGAAATGAATAGCGCAGCCCGCATCGAAGCCTTTCTGGAGATGATGAGCGCCGAGCGGGGTGCCGCCGAAAACACGCTTTCCTCCTATCGCCGCGACCTCGATGACGCTTCGCAGGAGATCCCTGGCGGTCTTGCCGGCGCCGGCGCCGCGGACATCCGCGCCTATCTCGACGACATCGCCGCACGTGGCTTCGCACCGACGTCGCAGGCACGCAAATTGTCGGCGATCCGCCAGTTCTTCAAATTCCTCTACGCCGAAGGCCTGCGCGGCGACGACCCGACCGGCACGCTGGACAGCCCGAAAAAAGGCCGCCCGCTGCCGAAGACCATGAGCGAGGCCGACACCGGCCGGCTGATCGACCGCGCCGCGCAGGAGGCCCGCGATGCCGGGCTCGGCGACAGCGACAGGCTGGCGGCACTGCGTCTGCACGCGCTGGTCGAAGTGCTTTATGCGACAGGCCTGCGTGTTTCGGAACTGGTCGGCTTGCCGGTGACGGTGGCGCAACGCGACGACCGTTTCTTCATGGTGCGCGGCAAGGGCGACAAGGAGCGCATGGTGCCGCTGTCGGCCAAGGCGCGCGCAGCGATGCGGGCCTGGCTCGCCGCCCGGGCCAGGGTCCCCGCTTTCGCCGACAGCGCCTTCCTGTTTCCTGCCGCGTCGGACAGCGGCTACCTCTCGCGCCAGGTCTTCGCTCGCGACCTCAAGGGGCTGGCGGCCCGGGCCGGCATTGCCTCGGCCAAGGTCTCGCCGCATGTGCTTCGCCATGCTTTCGCCAGCCATCTCTTGCAGAACGGGGCTGATCTCAGGGCCGTGCAGCAACTGCTTGGCCATGCCGACATATCGACGACGCAGATCTATACCCATGTGCTGGAGGAGCGATTGGTGCGGCTGGTCAACGATCATCACCCGCTTGCCGACTAGACCTCATATCGCTATGTGAAGGCGACGTTCCATCGCCCGGAGCCCCGGATTTCAGGGTCCCGCCAGTCTTTGCTTCCGACGTATCGGTCCGCCCAAGCATGTACAATTACCTCGATTTCGAAAAGCCGGTGCAGGATCTGGAACTCAAGATCCTGGAACTGAAGAAGCTTGCCGAGAACGGCGAGGCGGTCGATGTCGCCGACGAGATCAGCAGGCTCGAGAAGCGGTCGCGCGATGCGCTGCGCGATCTCTACAAGGCACTGACGCCGTGGCAGAAGGTGCAGGTGGCGCGCCACTCCGACAGGCCCCACTGCGTCGACTACATCAAGGGCCTGTTCAGCGATTTCACGCCGCTCGCCGGCGACCGCAATTTCGGCGAGGACCAGGCGATCGTCGGCGGCTTTGCCCGGTTCCGCGGCGAACCGGTAGCGATCCTGGGCCAGGAGAAGGGCTCCGACACGGCGAGCCGGCTGAAGCACAATTTCGGCTCGGTGCGCCCCGAAGGCTATCGCAAGGCCGTGCGGCTGATGGAGCTTGCCGACCGCTTCAAGATCCCGCTGCTGACATTGGTCGACACGGCCGGCGCCTATCCCGGCGTCGGCGCCGAGGAGCGCGGCCAGGCCGAAGCCATCGCACGTTCCACCTCGGCCTGCCTTGCGCTCAAGGTGCCGTCGATTTCGGTTGTCATCGGTGAAGGCGGTTCGGGGGGCGCCATTGCCATCGCCACCGCCAACCGTGTCTACATGCTGGAACATGCCATCTATTCGGTGATCTCGCCCGAGGGCGCGGCCTCCATCCTGTGGCGCGACACGACGCGCTCCAAGGACGCTGCGACCAACATGAAGATCACCGCCCAGGACCTTCTGGAACTGAAGATCATCGACGCCATCATTCCCGAGCCGATCGGCGGCGCCCAGCGCGCACCCGAAACGGTCATTGCCGCGACGGGCGATCTCATCGCCAGGACGATGAAGGATTTTGCCGGCGCCAACATGGATTTTCGCGAGCAGC
This sequence comes from Mesorhizobium sp. B2-3-2, assembly GCF_006442295.1. Classification (NCBI taxonomy): domain Bacteria; kingdom Pseudomonadati; phylum Pseudomonadota; class Alphaproteobacteria; order Hyphomicrobiales; family Phyllobacteriaceae; genus Mesorhizobium; species Mesorhizobium sp. B2-3-2. The sequence continues at coordinate 121,405 of NZ_VFWA01000017.1, forward strand.
GCCGCGAGAAGTATCTGGCAATGGGCCGCAGCCTCTGAACACCCCTTTGGCGGCGCAACCGGCTTCGGCAAGCCGCCTCCACGGCAACGCTCCACGGCAATGTGGCGGCGATGAGCAATTTCGCCACAAAAATGCCGCCGGATTCGGTTCAATGGAATTGCCGCGAGGGGTGGCCGAGGCTTGCGGTAAGGAATTTTCAAGGTTAACGGGCTTACGGTCCGTCTGTGTTCAGCATGCGGGCTCGGCCGTTTCGAAGCCATTGGCCCGAAAGAGAAGACGTAGCCTTATCCATGTTTGCCAAGCTTGCCCGCACCGGAATTCTCATCACCGCGATAGCCGTCGCCGGCTGCAATGATTCGTCGATGAAGGATTTTGCCCCGGAGGCCAACAAGCCTCTGCCCGACAAGATCCTGGCCGACATGAAGGCCAAGGGCATGGTGCGCACCTCCTCGGTGATGGCGCGCATCTTCAAGGAAGAGGGCAAGCTCGAAATCTGGAAAGCCAAGACCAACGGCCGCTACGACATGGTCGCCAGCTACGATATCTGCAAATGGTCGGGCAAGCTCGGGCCGAAATACACCGAGGGCGACCGCCAGGCGCCGGAAGGTTTTTATACCGTGCGTCCGGCGCAGATGAACCCGCGCTCGAACTACCATCTGTCCTTCAACATCGGCTATCCCAACGCCTATGACCGCGCCAACGGCCGCACCGGCTCCAACCTGATGGTGCACGGCGCCTGCTCGTCTTCGGGCTGCTATTCGATGACCGATGCCCAGATCGAGCAGATCTACGCGTTCGGCCGCGATGCCTTCCAGGGCGGCCAGACCGAGTTCCAGATCCAGGCCTTCCCGTTCCGCATGACCGCAGCCAACATGGCGCGCTACCGCAACGACCCGAATTACGAATTCTGGAAGATGCTGAAGGTCGGCTACGACAATTTCGAGATCACCAAGGTACCGCCGAAAGTCGACGTTTGCGAGAAGCGCTACGTCTTCAACCAGGTGGCTCCCGAAGGCACCACATTCAATCCGACCGGCCCCTGCCCTGCGTCCACGCAGCCGGATTCGCTGAAAAGCGCCTACAGTGCTTATCAGAGCACGTATGAGGCTGCGTTCAACGGCGCCCTCAAGGCAAGCACGCCGGCGCCCAAGCCCACCATCGCCGGCATCAAGGAAGCCAGCATCGTCTCCGACTGGTCCAAGCGCCGTGCGCGCGGCGAGCGCGTGCCGATCGACCCGCCATCGCTCAATTCGGACGGCTCGGTCACCGAGACGACGCGCATGGGCCGCATCGATTCGCCCGCCGGCCGCAAGATGGCCGCGCTTGACGCCGAAAAGGCCGCGAAGCAAAAGGCCGAGGAGCAGCGGCTGGCCGCCATAGAAGCTGCCAAGCAGGCCAAGGCGCAAGCGCTGGCCGAAAAGGAAGCCGCCAAGGCGCAGGCGCTGGCCGAAAAGGAAGCGGCCAAGACCGCCAAGGAAGCCCCTGTCGCCACCGCGACGATCGAAGCGCCGGCCGAGCCCGAAACGCAGGCCGCGAGTGCCGACGAGAGCCGCGTGACGAGGCTGAAGAACAAGCTGCTCGGCATGTTCGGCGGCTGACATTTTTCACCGTGACCGACGACACCGTCTACGATCTGAAGGGGCTGAACTGCCCTTTGCCGGTGCTGAAGGCGAAGAAGCGGCTGGCCGGGATGCGGCCCGGCAGCCGGCTCTGGCTGGAAACGACCGATCCGCTCGCCGTTATCGACATTCCGGCGTTCTGCGCCGACTCCGGTCATCATCTCGTAGAGACATCCGCCATATCAGGCGGTCACCGCTTCCTGGTCGAGCGCGGCGAATAGCTGTCGTAAAGATCAGCGTCCCGCGATCGCCAGGGGATTGTTCTCCAGCGCCGCGCGGTCGGGCGTGTCGATCGACGGCCGGTTGGTGAAGGCGGCAAACAGTCGCCTTATATAATCTTCGGGCATGTCGAGCGTGATCAGCACCAGCCGGGTGCCGCGCTGGCCGTCCGGCCAGGACGGCAATCGAGCCGGCGGATGCAGGATTTTTTGCACGCCATGCACCACCAGCGGCCGCGACGGATCTTCCTCGAGTTCGATGACGCCCTTCATGCGCAGCAAGTGCTCGCCATGCGTGGAGCGCAAAAGGTCGAGGAACATCTCGATGGCCGAGAACGGCACCGGGCCGTCATGCACCAGGGAGTGGGTGCGGATGCGCTGATCGTGCCGGTGCCCATGGTCATGGTCGTGCCCGTGCCCGGCATGATCATGATGATCGTGGTCATGCGTCGCCTCCTCGCCGAGCCAGCGCCGCACATCGGCGGATTTGGTCGCTGGGTTGTAGAGGCCGCAGTCGAACAGCGCCGCGACACCCGTTTTCGCATCGTCGACAGCCAGCAGTTCGGCGCCCGGATTGATCTGCCGCAGCCGCGTCCGCAGCGCTTCCAGTCCATCCGGACCAGCGACCAGATCGGTTTTGGAGAGCACGATGCGGTCGGCGACGGCGACCTGCTTGACCGCCTCGACATGGGCATCGAGCGTGGCATCGCCGTTGGCCGCGTCGACCAAGGTGATGACGCCGTCGAGCCGGAAAGCCTGGACCAGGGCGGGATGCGCCATGATCGATTGCAGCACCGGTGCCGGATCGGCAAGGCCGGTGGTCTCGACGATGACGCGAGCAAGGCGGGCTATGCGGCCGGTCTGCAGCCGGTCGACCAGATCGGCCAGCGTGTCGACCAGTTCGCCGCGCACCGTGCAGCATAGGCAGCCGTCCGAAAGCTGGATGATGCCGTCGGACGCCTGTTCGACCAGCAGATGATCGATCGCCACCTCGCCATATTCGTTGATGATGACGGCGGTGTCGGCCAGCGCCGGGTCCTTCAGGAGCCGGTTGAGCAGCGTCGTCTTGCCGGCGCCGAGAAAACCGGTCAGCACGGAAACGGGGATGGGAAAACCGCTCATCGGATTCTGTCTTTATGTTTGAGCATGATCTTTCCCGAAACCCGGACTCCACTTTTCGGGATCATGCTCAGTTCGCGACCTTGACCGGCTGGTCGCCCTGCGCAGCCGAGCCCGCCACCGTCGGACCGGCGCCGGGCGCCGGTCTGTCCGGACGCCAGGTCGGAATGGGCACGTCGGCATATTCCTGGCCGCCCTGGGCGAGCATGGCCATCGGCGTCGGACCGGTTGCGCCGCCAAGCCCCACGGCAACCAGCGTCGGCACATGGTCGAGCTTTTCCTGGTAGGGCGATTTCGGCACGTTCTTGGCGACGGCGGGCGGTGCCTCCGATTGCTCGGCCGGCGCCTTCTTCTTGCAGATCTCGTCACGCATGTCGTTGGGCGAGATGGTGTCGCCGTAGGGCGCCAGCGTGGCAATGGTGGCTGAGCCGGCGGCAGGCGTATCGAAACCCTGGTCGAGCAGTTTGGCCGCGGCCTCGGCACGGGTGATCGCCGATTTCTCGCCGAGCACCACCGCCACCAGCGTGCGGCCGTTGCGGGTCGCCGAACCGATCATGTTGAAGCCGGAGGGGCAGACGAAGCCCGTCTTCATGCCGTCGGCCCCGGGATAGCGGCCGATCAACAGGTTGTAGTTGGGGATCGCCTTCTTGCCGACCGCAAGCCCCTCGATCGAGAACCACGGCGCATATTGCGGAAACTCCCGGCGGATCGCCGTCACCAGCACGGCCAGGTCGCGCGCGGTCGTGTACTGGTCCGGCGAAAAAAGCCCGTTCGGATTGACGAAATGCGTTCCGTTCATGCCGAGCCGGACCGCTTCGGCGTTCATACGCTCGGCAAAGGCTGCCTGCGATCCCCCGACATTCTCGCCGACGGCCATGGCGATGTCGTTTGCCGACTTGACCAGCATCATCTTCAGCGCATTGTCGAGCCGCATCACCGAACCTGGCTTGAAGCCCATCTTGCTCGGCGGCTCGGCGGCGGAATGTTTCGTCACCTTGATCGGCGAATCCAGCCGGACCTCGCCGGCCGCGATCGCCCGGAAGGTCACATAAGCCGTCATCAGCTTGCTCAGCGATGCCGGGTACCAGCGCTTGAACGCGTCCTGATGTTCGAGGATCTTGCCGCTGTTCAGATCGAACAGCACGACCGGATTGGCCAGCGCCGGCCCGGCCAGCGCCGAGAACGCCAGGGCGCCCGCGCAGAATAGTTTGAGGAAATGCCTGTGCCGCATGATCGAATCCGAAATCGCCTCTTGCCGTAGTCGCCCCTGGCTCCGTAAGATTTACGCGATCGCCAGCAAAATGAGTCCGCCCTCAAAAACGGACCGCATTGTTGCGGTGCTATTTACCCTATGTGACGTCAACATGGCAAAGTGCCTGACGATCACAATTGCAAGGCAGCGGACCTGCCCCAACAGCGAGATGGAACCATCATGCCAATCCTGAACCGTGCCGCCGAAATGCAGGACGAGGTTGCCGGCTGGCGACGACATCTGCACCAGACCCCGGAACTGAATTTCGACGTCTTCAAGACAGCCGCCTTCGTCACCGAGAAGCTGAAGGCCTTCGGCTGCGACGATGTGGTGACGGGCCTGGGCAAGACCGGCGTCGTGGGCATCATTCGCGGCCGCCAGGGCGAAGGCGCCACCATCGGCCTGCGCGCCGACATGGACGCGCTGCCGCTCAACGAGATATCAGGCAAGCCCTATGCTTCGACCGTTCCCGGCAAGATGCATGCCTGCGGCCATGACGGCCATACGGCGATGCTTTTGGGTGCGGCGAAATATCTCGCCGAGACGCGCAATTTCGCCGGTTCGGTGGCGGTCATCTTCCAGCCGGCCGAGGAAGGCGGCGGCGGCGGCAACGAGATGGTCAAGGACGGCATGATGGAGCGTTTCGACATCGCGAAAGTGTTCGGCATGCACAACATGCCGGGTCTGCCGGTCGGCCAGTTCGCCATCCGTCCAGGCCCGATCATGGCGGCGACCGCGGAATTCACCATCACCGTGAAGGGCCGCGGCGGCCATGCGGCGATGCCGCACGGCACGATCGACCCGATCGTCATCACCAGCCAGCTGGTCGGCGCCCTGCAGACGATCGCCTCGCGCAGCACCGACCCGGTCGAAGCCGTGGTGGTGTCGGTGACCAAGTTCCATGCCGGCGACGCCTACAACATCATCCCGGAATCGGCCGAGATCGCCGGCACGGTGCGCACATTGCGCAAGGAAATCGCCAAGAAGTCGGAAGAGCGCATCCGCAGCATCTGCGACGGGCTGGCCACGGCCTTCGGAGCCAAGATCGAGGTCGATTACCAGGCGAACTACCCCGTAACCTTCAACCATGCGGAAGAGACGGTCTTTGCCAGCGATATCGCGGCAAACGTCGCCGGCGACGCCCATGTGCACCGTGCCATCCAGCCGGTGATGGGCGGCGAGGACTTCTCCTACATGCTCGAAGCCCGGCCCGGCGCCTTCATCTTCATCGGCAATGGCGATACCGCCGGCCTTCATAACCCGGCCTATGACTTCAACGACGAGGCCATCCCGCACGGCATGAGCTACTGGGTGAAGCTGGCCGAAACCGCGCTTGCCGCCTGAGGCCTGGCGGCGGCAGGGGCCGGCCGATTGTGTTCGGCCCGCCCCTTGGCGAAACGATCGGAAGCGGCTATGTGTCGGGCCGCGTGGTCCCGTAGCTCAGTAGGATAGAGCGGCAGATTCCTAATCTGTAGGTCACAGGTTCGATTCCTGTCGGGATCACCAGCATTTTCAAATGCTTAGGTGGAACGGCACCGAGAATGCCGCGCGGTGATTCTCCGCTGAGACCTCTAGGCGCGTGGAGCGCACTCTCGAAGAACACGATGTCCGGCCGACACTGGAAATCCGCCCCGGTCACAGGTCAACTTCACCGATGCTTCTCGACGAAAGCTCTGCATGCAGGTGATAGCCGTTCGATCTGGCTTTCAAGGTCGCATTTACCCATCGGTTTCGTCGGGCAAAACCGTGCGTAGTCGCGGCGACATCCTTTGCCTTCGAAAATTTTGAAAGATCTTACCTGAGTAGGATTTGTTGCGTTGACTGAACTGGGTACCAGCCCGGTTTCGATCTCCATCGCACCGTCACGATTTGACCCCTTGCTTCCACCCTTGCCTCCACCCTTGCCGCCGCCCCCACCC
>NZ_VFWA01000018.1:0-114063 GCF_006442295.1 Mesorhizobium sp. B2-3-2
CGCGGACCGTCGAGGTCGACCTCCATGATCTCAAGCGGCTTTCCGGCAGCAACGGCCACGGCGGCGCGGGTTTTCATTTCTCTCTCCCAAAACTTACTTGCCGGGACGATCGCCCCGCCTTGCGATTGAAAATCATGCGGCCTTGGCCGGCCCCGCCGGGAACACGCCCGACATCACGGTAAAGCCTTTGATGCGCTTGACGCGATCGCACCAGCGCCGGATCGCCGGATAGTCCTGGCGCCCAATGCCGCCTTCCTCCGACAGCATGACATAAGGAAAACAGGCAATATCGGCGATGGTCGGATGATCGGCCGAGCAGATCCAGCCGCGGCCCTGCTGCTCGCCGAACCACAGATGCTCGTCGAGGATACGGAACAGCCGGTGCGCGCCGGAGCGCGCGGCATCGATGTCGAAATCGTAGAACAGCGCGTCGTGCAGGCGGGCGGCCGACGCCGTCGAAGTGATGCCGTCGGCGAAGGCCAGCCACTGGCTGATCTCGCCGAGCAAGGCCGGGTTGTCCCGGGGGTACCATGTGCCCGACGGATCGTATTTCGACGCGAGATAGACCAGGATCGCCTGGGCGTCGCGCAGGATCAGCCCGTCATCATCGATGACCGGCAGTTGGCCGAGTGGATTGAGCTTCAGGAACCATTCCGACTTGTGCTCGCGGCCGGGGTAGAAGTCGACCGGCACGGTCTTGTGGTCAATGCCGAGAAAACTCATCAGCAGCCGCAGCTTGTAGCAATTGCCCGACAGCTCGTAGTCGTAAAGCGTGATCATCGGCTGCTCCTAGATGTCCAGCACGAGGCGTGCCGATTTGGCGCGCGAGACACAGGTCATGATCTTGGTTCCGGCCTTGCGCTCGGCATCGTTGAGGTAGACGTCCTGATGGTCAGGCTCGCCTTCGATCACGGTGGCGACGCAGGTGCCGCATGCGCCCTGCTCGCAGGATGAAGCAACGTCGATGCCGTTCTCGCGCATGACCTGCATAATGGACTTGCCGGCCGGCACCTGAAGCGTGACGCAGGACCGCGCCAGCGCCACCTCGAAACTCGAACTGTCGTCGATCTTGTTGGTGTTCTTGAAATATTCGAAATGGATGGCGGTATCCGGCCAGCCCTGCTCGGCGGCGATCTTGCGCGCGGCTTCCAGCATCGGGCCGGGGCCGCAGATGTAGAGGTGCATGCCGTCCCGGTAACCGGCGAGAATCCCTCGAAGTTCGGCGCCGGTCGCGTGCGGCGAAAGCCCGAGATGCGGCTTCAGCGCATCGCCGAGATGCTTCAGCCGATCGGCGAAAGCGAGGTGCTCTTCGCCTTGCGCGAAATAGTGAAGCTCGTGCGTCAGTTCCTGGTTCTTCAGCGCCTGCGCCATTGCGAGAAGCGGCGTGATGCCGATGCCGCCGGCGACGAACAGCGTCTTGATCGCATCACGGCGCAGCGGGAAATTGTTGCGCGGCTCGGAAATCGCCAGCACGTCACCCTCGCGCACGGTCTCGTGCATGCATTTCGAACCGCCCTTGGAATCGCGCTCCAGCTTGACGCCGATGACAAAGCTGTCGGTCTCGCCGGGGCCGTTGGTTATCGAATACTGCCTGATCTCCCCATTGGGCATGTGGACGTCGATATGGGCGCCAGGCTGGAAGGTGGGCAGCAGTCCCTTGACAGGGCGAAGCTCGAATGCGGCAACGCCGTCGGCCGCCTGCCATTTCCTCGCCACGCTGACGCGCAGCGCCGCCTTGCGGCCATGCGCGGTCACCGCGGGCATTTCGGAGAGTTCGGCCGACACCCTTTCGTAGACCGGTTCGATCGGCGCCGGCGAAGGTGCATTTGCCGCCTCCCGCTCGGCCTCATCGCGCAGCTTGGAAAGCCGCTCATTGTGATGGCGCAGGATGGCGATGCGCGCGGCTGCTTCGACCTCCTGATCGAGCACGCCACGGATCACCGAACGGTTTGAATCGACTGGCTGCACGAAGAACACGCCGCGCGTCTCGGCACTACCATCGTGCGAGCGCAGCGCCACGGCAAAATCCCGCGCGGCCTCGATGGTGGTTTCCGCGCCCTCGCCTTCGATCGCTGCGTTGGGCTGAAAGCGATAGGCTCTCAGCCTTTCCACGACCTTGTCGGCCGGCGCGTTGACCGGAATTCCGCGCAAGACGAGCAGCTTGCCTTCGGTCAGCGCGGCAACCGGCACCTCGCCACGAGGCTCCTCGGACGACCAGACAAGACCGTAGCGTTCGACCGCCGGGAAGGTGCGGTTGGTGATGGTGCGGGCCGGCGCGTCGGCAGGATGCGCGGGAATGTAGGTGCAGCCGGCGGTGCGGTTCGAATAACGCCAGCCGTGATACTGGCACTTCAGCTCGCGCCCGTCATTAATGCCGATCGACAGCCTGACGCCGCGATGCAGGCAGCGGTTTTCCCAGATGTTGACGTAGCCGTCATCGGCACGCCAGACGGCGAATTCCCGGCCGAGCAATTGACCATGGAAAACGTGGCGGTACGGCAAATCATCGGAAGCGGCGATCGGATGCCACTGGCTTCTGGCTTCTTCCAACATCAATCGTCTCCAAGAATCTCGTCAGGCCGCAACCGGAATGACACCGTAGGTCACGCCCTTCTGGCTGAGCCAGCGCCGGTAGGCGATGGCCGACTTGTCGGCCCGGATGGGCGTTTCGGCGCGCGGATCGAGCGGCAGGCGTTTGGGCACCTGATTTTCCAGGATCGGCTTGTCCTGGCCGAAGATCGTCTGCTGAAAGCGCTTAATCACCTTGTCTTCATTATCTTCGTCGAGCACGCAAAGCAGCATGTGAGCGCGCACGTGCTCCTGGTCGACCGGCTGCAGGAAGATGGCGATGACGTCTCGCCGTGCCTCGTCGACCGGGCTCGATTTATAGAGCACGGAGCAATAGGGGTGCGGCACTCGATAGACATAGTCCACGTCGGCGCCGCCACCGGAAGCCGTCGAAGCCATCGGCTGGAAGAAGCGGCAGCGCGTGGCCAGGATCTCGTCACGATCTACCGAGATCTCGACGTCGTATTCCTTGACCTCGGTGTGCGGCTCGACACCCAATATATCGGCATGGACATAGGGGAAGTGACCCATGTCGAGAAAGTTCTCGATGGCGCGCGGTGCCGAGACGTTGACGCCAAACGTGGCCGCGTTGAGCTTGCGGCGGTCCGGCTCTTCATATTCCGGGATCGGAAACAGCTCGGCCGGTGGAGAGCCGAGCGAAGTCCAGACATAGCCGTAGGCGCTTCTTGCCGGCAGCCTGTCGGCGCCTGGAATACGATCCACCCCTTCTACATCGGGACGTGAGCGCCAGACGACGGGCTCACCATCCGTATCGACCGCAAAACTGAGGCGCTCCTCGAGCAGAACGGTGTCGTGGACACCGCCGGGAACGGTCTCGGCGATCGCCCCTACGGGATGCCAGAGATTGAGGATCACGGGATCCGAGCATTTTGTCATCGTTTTATCCTCTGGATGTCCTCAGACGTCATCAGGCTTGTGCCGGTATCGCGCCATAGGTGACGGCCCGATCACGCAACCAGCGCCGGTAGGAAACCGACACGGCATCGGCACGGATCGGGGTCTCGGCACGCGGATCGAGCGGCAGGCGCTTGGGTACCTGGTTCTCCAGGATCGGTTTGTCCTGGGCGAAGATCAATTGCATGAAGCTGCGCACCGTTGCCGCCTCCATGCCTTCCTTAAGATAGCAGAGGTAAGGATGCGCGATGCAGTTTTCCTCGTCCACCGGCTGCACGAACAGGGTAATGACGTCGAGCCGGTCCTTCTGGATCGGGTTGCTCTTGTAGAGAGCCACCGTGTAGGGCCGGATCACCTTGTAGATGTAGTCGACGACAAAGCCTTGCTTGGCGGTCGGCGAAGCCACCGGCTGATAGAATTTGCACTCGGTCGCCAGCACTTCGTCCTGCGCTGTGATCTCAACCTTGTAGGGCGCGACCTCGGTATGCGGCTCCTCGCCGAGCCAGCCGGTGTGAATGAAGGGAAAATGCCCCATGTCGAGAAAATTCTCGACCGCGCGGAGGCCCGACACCTTGACCGCGATCGAACCGCCGCTGACAAGATGCCGGTCTGCCTCATTGGCCTCGGGGATATAGATGATGTCGCGCGAGGGCTTGTCCAGACAGGTCCAGATGAAACCATAACGCTGGGCGCTTTTCAGCGTGGCGCCCGTGTCGCTGCGAACGACTTCGATCTTGTTTGAACATTTGTGGACGGAGAGATCGACTCCAAGCAGGCATGTGGCGAACGGCGTATCCTGGCTTAGCGATTCCTGATCCGCGACGATGTGCCAATCATTCAGAAGCTCGCGGTCAACGCAACGGGTTGCCATCGGCTTCCCTCCCAACTCGGCTAGCCCTTCACCATGAACCTAGCCCGACGTTTCGAGATGACGAAACCACAAGATTGGATACCAATCAACATTTTTTTGTCGTCCAAAATCCCTTTTTGTGTTGACAGATTATGATGATTGAATTCCGATATGGGAAAGCTGAACTTGGGATATGTCGTGTCCTGACGGGGCATGTCGCCATCACGAAAGCCTGCTGATCATGTCGTCGAAATGGCGGAGAACCATGCCTTGAGCAGCCGTTCCCAGACCATCGCGGATACGCTGACCCGCGCCATCATCGACCATCGCCTCGTGCCCGGCTGCAAGCTCGGCGAACGCGAACTCTCCGAAATATTCAACGTGAGCCGCATTGTGGTGCGCCAAGCCCTGATCCGGCTCGCCGATGACGGGCTGGCCCAGATCGAACGCAACCGCGGTGCCTTCGTCGCCAAGCCGAGCATGCAGGAGGCGATGGAGATCTACGACGCGTTGACGCTCGTCGAACAGGGCGTCGCAGCACAGCTCAGCGATCGCCTCGGGCCGGCCGGCTGGGCCGAGCTGCGCCAGCATGTCGAGCGCCAGCGCCAGGCTGTTGCCGCCGGCAACGATGCGCTGGCCGACGTGCTTGGCCAAGAGTTCCACACCGTGTTCGTACGCCTCAGCCGCAACAAGGTCATGCAGGAGATCCACGCGCAGCTGGTGCGCCGCACGACGCTGCTGCGCTCCCTCATTTCAGCCGATTTCGACTATTGCAATCTGCTGGACGACCACTCGCGGGTCGTCGACCTGCTGGAGAAGGGCCGGCTGAAACCGGCCATGGACTTGATCGACACCCACCACCGCGCGGTGGTGCGCGGCTACATCATGGATCGCGCAGTGTTTCCAGAGATGACGCCTGCCGAAGCGCTGGCGCCCTATCTCGACGGCAAGGCCGACGGCGCGACTGTGCCGCTGCGAAGGTTGTCGAATGCGTCCGGCGACGGCGACGCGGCAACGCATCTCCACCTCCATCTCCCCAGAACAGACCGGGCACCGACAAGCCGGGCATCAACAAAAAAGACCAACAGAGGGCTACCATCATGAACAAATTGACGAGACGCGAATTCCTGAAATACAGCAGCGCGGCCGGCGCGGCTCTTGGCGCGGGAGCGCTGAGCACCATCGCACAGGCGCAGGAGGTGCTGAAGATCGGCGCCGTCTACGTCTCGCCGGTCGCCGAGATCGGCTGGACCAAGCAGCACAGCCTCGGCGTCGAGGCCATCAAGGCCGAATTCGGCGACAAGGTCGAGCTCACCGTCATCGACAACATCTTCATGCCGCAGGACGCCGAGCGTGTATTCCGCGAACTGGCCAGCGCTGGTAACAGGCTTATCTTCGGCACAAGCTTTTCGCATGGAACGCCGATGCAGAAGGTGGCGCCGCGCTTTCCCAAGGTGGCGTTCGAACACTGCTCGGGCATCGTCCACCTCGCCAATCTGGGAACCTTCGAAGCGAAATATTACGAAGGCACCTTCGTCGCCGGCGCGGCGGGTGGCTACATGTCCAAATCGGGCAAGATCGGTTTCATCGGCGGCTTTCCGATCCCCGACATCGTCGGTCCGGCAAATGCGCTGCTGCTTGGCGCGCAGAGCGTCAACCCAAACGCGACCTGCAACACCATCTTCCTGAATTCCTGGTTCGACCCGGGCAAGGAGAAGGAGGCGGCCAAGACGCTGATCTCTCAAGGCTGCGACGTGGTCTGCTCGATGACGGACACCGCGACCGGCGTACAGGTCGCCGGCGAAGGCGGCGCCTGGTCGATCGGCTATGCCAGCGACATGTCGAAATTCGCCTCGGGCAAGCAGCTGACCTCTTTCGTTCTCGATTGGACCAGCGACTATGTCGGCGCAGCCAAGGCCGTGGCCGCCGGTACCTGGAAGCCGGAAGTACGCTGGGACGGATTGGCGGCCGGCGTGGTGAAAATGGCCCCCTACAATGAGGGTATCCCCGCCGATGCGCGCGCCAAGCTCAAGCAGCTCGAGGCCGACATCGGCAGCGGCAAGCTTCATCCCTACGCCGGGGAGTTGAAGGATCAGGACGGCAACGTCAAGGTTGCCGCCGGTTCGGTTCTGGCCGATGACGACATTCGCGGCATGAACTGGTTCGTGAAGGGGATGATCGGCAGGCTGAGCTGATCGCCGTAAAAGTGCCGGGAGACGCCCAAGTCCATATCTTCGGCGTCTCCTTGCCTGGTTCCCGTCCAACCTCGCTTCACGCCACGGCAGGACCCGCCATGCATCCGCGACTAGAACTGCGCAACATCTGCAAGCGTTATCCCGGCGTCGTCGCCAATGACGATGTGTCGCTCTCGATTCAACCCGGCGAGATCCATGCCGTGCTGGGCGAAAACGGCGCCGGCAAATCCACTCTGATGAAAATCATCTATGGGGCGACGCAAGCCGATTCCGGCGAGATCTTTTGCGATGGCAATCCGATCGCCACGCACACCCCGGCGATGTCGCGCGCGCTCGGCATCGAAATGGTCTACCAGCATTTCGCGCTGTTCGAATCCGTTTCGGTGGTCGAGAACATAGCGCTCTCGGCCAGCAGCGCGTACGACCTGCCCTTGCTCGCCGACAAGATCCGCGATCTGTCACGCCGCTACGGCATGCCCATCGACCCGCATCGCCAGGTGCACGACCTGTCGGTCGGCGAGCGCCAGCGCGTCGAGATCGTGCGCTGCCTGCTACAGTCGCCGAAACTGCTGATCCTCGACGAGCCGACCTCGGTGCTGACGCCCCAGGCGGTGGTGAAGCTGTTCGAGACGCTCCGCCAACTTGCCGCCGAGGGCTGCAGCATCGTCTATATCAGCCACAAGCTCGACGAGGTGCAGGAGCTCTGCGACACCGCCACCGTGCTGCGCAACGGCAAGGTCACCGGTACCGCGCGTCCGAAGGAGACGACATCGCTGGAGCTTGCCCGCATGATGGTGGGTTCGAAGCTGCCTGAAATGCATGTCGGGCCGCCGACGCCAAGCGACAGACCGGTGCTCGAGGTCAACAGGCTTTCGGTGAAGGCCCGGGATCATTTCGGCGTCGACCTGAAGGACGTTTCCTTCAGGGTGCATGGCGGCGAGATCGTCGGTCTGGCCGGGGTTTCCGGCAATGGCCAGGCCGAGCTGATCGCCTTGCTCAGCGGCGAGCGCACGCATGAGCGCAGCGACGCCATCCGGATTTGCGGAACCGGCGCAGCCCGCCTTCGCCCGCACGAGCGCCGCAAGCTCGGCGTTGCCTTCGTTCCCGAAGAGCGGCTCGGGCGCGGCGCCGTGCCCTCGCACACACTGTGGGAGAATGCGGTGCTGACCGCGCACCGCTTCGGCACGGTGCGCAACGGGCTGGTCGACCGGCGCCGGGCCAAGGCGTTCGCCGCAGGCATAATCGACAGGTTCAAGGTCAAGGCCAACGGGGCGCAGGCGATCGCGCAAAGCCTGTCCGGCGGCAATCTGCAGAAATTCATCGTGGGGCGTGAAATTGCGCTCCAGCCGAAGCTCCTCCTGGTGTCTCAGCCGACCTGGGGGGTCGATGTCGGCGCGAGCGCCTTCATCCGGCAGACCATCGTCGATCTCAGCCGCGCCGGCGCGGCGGTGCTCGTCGTCTCCGAGGAACTCGACGAGTTGTTCGAGATCTGCGACCGGCTGCTGGTCATTTGCCAAGGGAAGGTTTCCCCGCCGCTGGAGCGCAAGACGACCGATCGCGAGGAGATCGGACTTCTGATGACGGGCCGCGGCATGGGCAACGGCGCATTGGCGAACGGAGGTGGCAACAATGCGCTTCAAGATTGAACAAAGGCCGGAGCCCTCCTCGCTGATGCGCGTCGCCGCGCCGGCACTGGCGACCCTGTTGACCGTCGTCGTCGGATCGATTTTCTTCGCCTCCCTCGGACATGATCCGCTGGCTACTCTCCATGCCTTCTTCATCGAGCCGCTCTCTTCCCTGAACGGCGTGTCCGAATGGCTGCTCAAGGCCTCGCCGCTGATCCTCATCGCTTGCGGGCTGGCGGTCGGCTTCCGCGCCAATGTCTGGAATATCGGCGCCGAGGGCCAGTTCACCATGGGGGCAATCGCGGCCAGCGGCGTGGGGCTTTTCTGGCCGAACCCCGAAAGCGTGCTGCTGTTGCCGCTGATGTTCATCGCCGGTATGGGCGCTGGCATGGCCTGGGCGGCAATCCCCGCCTTTCTGCGCGCCCGCATGAACACCAACGAGATCCTGGTCACGCTGATGATGACCTATATCGCGACGCTGTTCCTGTCCTATCTCGTGCACGGACCGTGGCGAGATCCGGCCGGCTTCAACTATCCGCAGACGGCACTTCTGCCGACGGCGGCCCTGTTCGAATCTTTTGACCCCGCCTATCGGCTCAACCCGTCGATCTTCATCACGGTCGTCGCCGTGCTCCTGATGTGGCTGTTCACCGACCGCAGCTTCCTCGGCTACAAGATGTCGGTGAGCGGGGCTGCACCGCTTGCCGCCCGCTATGCCGGCTTTCGCGAATCGGCTGCGGTCTGGATCGGACTGCTGGCGGGAGGTGCCGCGGCCGGCATCGCCGGCATGGCGGAAGCCGCCGGGCCGCTCGGGCAGCTCTCGCCTCAGATTTCGCCAGGCTACGGCTTCGCGGCCATCATCGTTGCCTTCGTCGGACGGCTGAACGCCTTCGGCATCGTGCTTGGCGGGCTGTTGATGTCGCTGCTTTTCCTCGGCGGCGAAGGTGTGCAGATGACACTCGGCCTGCCTTTGGCCCTGACGCGGATCTTCCAGGGCATCCTGCTGTTCTTCCTGCTCGCCGCCGATTTCTTCATCTTCTATCGCGTTCGGCTGGTGCGACCCGTCCGGCACACGCATGCGCTGGAGACGGCACGATGAGCGGATTTCGGATCGTGCGGGAGATAGCCTGATGGACCTGTTCATCGCCATCTTCACCGGCACCGTCATTGCCGCCACACCGCTGATCTTCGCGGCGCTCGGCGAACTCGTGGTGGAGAAGTCGGGTGTCCTCAATCTCGGCATCGAAGGCATGATGCTGATGGGCGCCGCATTGGCATTCTGGGCCGTCACCGCAGGCTATCCCATGCCTGTCGCGATCCTGGCCGGCGCGTTGGCGGGTGCCGCCGCCTCGCTGCTGTTCGGCGTTCTGGCGCTGACGTTCCTGACCAACCAGTATGCAGCCGGCCTGGCGCTGGCGATCTTCGGTTCGGGCGTCTCGGCCTTCCTCGGGCGCGGCTTCGGCAGCGAGCCTATCGAGGCACTGCGCCGCCTCGACATCCCCGTTCTGTCCGATCTGCCACTGATCGGTCCGCTACTGTTCCGCTTCGATCCAATGGTCTATCTGGCCCTGCTGATGTTCGTCGCCATCAGTTGGTTTCTCTACCGGACCAAGGCTGGCCTGGTGCTGCGCACGATCGGCGAGTCGCCGCAGACATCGCATGCGATCGGCTACCCCGTGATCAGGATCCGCTACATGGCCGTGGTGTTCGGTGGGCTGATGGCAGGCCTGGCAGGCGCATATTTGTCGGTCGCCTACACGCCGCTCTGGGTCGAGAACATGACCGCCGGCAAGGGCTGGATCGCGCTTGCGCTGGTGGTCTTCGCCACCTGGCGGCCGCTACGCATCCTGCTTGGCGCGTGGCTGTTCGGCGGCATGACGATCCTTCAGCTGCAAGGTCAGGCGCTGGGGCTGGACATGCCGTCCGAACTGTTGTCGGCGCTGCCGTATCTCGCGACCATTATCGTGCTGGTGCTGATCTCACGAAACCGCCAGATGCTGGCCCTGCACTTCCCGGCCTCGCTGGCAAAACCCTTCCGCCCGACCAGTTGACCTTCTGCGAAATGCTACTTCTCTTGCTGGAGAAGGCTCAAGTCGATTTCGGTAATATGCCAGCGACCCAGATTGGCGGTATAGAGTTTGTCGCCCTTGAAGGCGATGTTGGTGGGGTGCGCCAACGTGGTTGCGGCGGGATCCTCGATCAGCACTTCGAGACCTCTGTTCTTTTGCCAGCGATAAATCCGGCTGGGCTCGTAACACGAGATGAACAAGGAGCCGTCGGGCGCAAAGGCAACTCCGTCCGGAACATTGTGCACGCCTTCGACGACGATCTCACGAGCCCCCGCCGTCCCGTCAGAGAGGACCGGTACATAGCTGACGCACGGCGCGTCGCTTTCCACCACGTAGAGACCACAACCGTCCGGCGCCATCGCCATGCCATTGGCGAACGACATGGGCTCGCTGCACCAAAGACCGCCCTCGCCCGTCTTGAGGTCGTAGCGAAAGATGCCGGAGCGATTGTCCTGGCCAACGCTGTCCGAAACGAAGAGCCAGCCCCTTGCCTCGTCGACGATCGGATAGTTCGGCACGCGAATGCCGGCCGACGCGAAGCGCTCCATGCGCGCTGTCGCGACGTCCCAGCGGAAAATCGCGGCATGCCTGAGATCGCAGGCAAAGCAGTTTCCCGCGCTGTCGAAAGCAATGCCGAGCAGAAAACCGTCGGTGCCGCCCATGCGCTCGACCGAGCCGCCATCGGCGGCCAGCCGCAGCAGGTCTCCGGTTTCGGTGCCGCACCAGATCGAGCCATCGAGGTGGACGGCGACGCCCTCCGGATGCGCGACGCGCGGGCTGGTGAAGATGCCATCGAAGAAAACGCGCGCGGCCGATATGTCGAGCAATGGTTTTGCCATGGGGTCTCAGCTTTCGACAAATGCTCTCTGCGCGGCGATGCAGCGTTCAACCATGGCGCGGTCGGCTTCAAGAATCTCGGCGATAAGCGCGCCGCGGTCCTTGGCGCTGACGAACTCCAGACGGCGCAGGCCGAGCGGGTCGATGCGGTTTCGCAAGGTGGCGAGCGTGCCGTCGAAAGGCAGCGAGACCTCGCGGCAGTCGGGATCGAACGACACCGCAAATCCGGTGGCGTCACGGATCCGCTGCTGCGTGACGCCAGGCATGGTTTCGACAACGATCAATTCCCTCGAAGTCTGATCGAGCCGGAAGACACAGAGATCGGTGAAGACCAGCGCCCTGCCGGTGCGATAGCCCATCGGCGCGCGCTCGGCCGGAGTCAGCACCCCGCGAGCCGAGCTGACGATTTCGACCTCATTTACCAGCGACTGGATCGAGTGGCGGGGGATGTAGAGCAGGTAATCGCGGTGCATGTTGGCAACATCGGCCATGCCGCCTTGCCCCGGCAACCGGATGAGGCCGCCGCTTGGTTTGCGCAGTGCGATCGTGTTGACCCGGCCGCGCCGGTCGACCTGTGCCGCGCCGACGATCTCGTGCGTCACCGCGCCGGCCTGGTAGTAGGTCGAGTAGGTGTCGTCGCCGCCGGCATGCGCCACCGCTGTTTCGCAATCGAGGCTTTCGATCAGCGACAGGACCATCGGGCTCGGCGCGATGTCGAGATGGCCGCAGCTCATCGTCGCGATGATCATGTCCGGCGCGTGCGTCGCCTTGGCCAGGCGGTATGCGACATTGGCCAGCGGCGAGACCGCACCCGCGCTGGCGAAGCTCTCATCGTCGAGTTCGGCAGCGATGCGGGCGGCAATGATCTCGTCGACGGACGCTTTCTTTTCGGCGTGCGCGAGCGCGGGCATGGCGAGCACTGTCGCCGCGCGTACCTTCGCGGCGCTTTGCAACAGCTTCGGCACGCCCTCGGCAGGGAGGCGCAGATTGTCCGCCAAGGGCGTTTCCCGGTCGGCGAACGCCTCCGACAATCGCTGATAATCGGTGACGTAAAACGGCAGACAGGAGGCCGGATAAGCGCCGCCCGGCGCCAAGGCAATGGCCGAAACCTGATTGCGGGTCAGCACGCTTTGGCGGCCGTCCCGGCGCAGCGTCCCGACCGGAACGATTTCCTCGACGGTGACCAGCACCTGGCGCGCCGCACCCGCCATGGCGAAGTCCAGCGCGCGGGGCCCGATGATCTGCACATTGCCGCTTTCATCCGCGCGCTGGGCATGGACGACGAATGTGTCGAGCCGCAGCGGCGGGACGAATCCGTTTTCGGTACCGGCAATCGGATCAGGTCTGGCGCTCGCTCCCGGCACGCGCGCCAGCATGTCCGATCCCAGCGGAAGCTGGAACGACATCGAGGGCAGGTTCTGCTGCGCCGCCCGCAGCGCCTGGATCATGGCCAGTGCCGTCCAATCGCGAACCGGTATCGCGCCGCTCTCGGCGGCTGCGCGGAATTTTGGCGGCAGGCCGAAAATGTCGAGGCTGGAGAAACAGAGGTCGATCTCTGCCACGGCATGCGCTTCGAGCAGCAGTTCGAGGGGCAAGCCGCCGGCCCAGCAGATGTAATGCAGATCCTTGACGCCCGACCGGGCTATCGCACGCAGCAATGCGATCGGCAGCCGGGCGAAATGGTGACCGCCGACGCCGAGCAAGTCGCCATGGCCGACCATCGCTGCCAGTCCCTCGACATCCGTGAAGCGCGGCCGGTTCGGCTTGACCAGGGACATTGCGGCACGGTTCGTCATAGCGCGGATGCCTCGATGCGATAGCGGGTGACGAACGGCTTTTCCGGCGAGAATTCGAGCGCGGTCGCAATGCCGGATTGTGCGATCGGATTGTCGGCCAACGCCGTCGCCGGGCCGAGCCCGAAGGGCGAGCAGATCGGCTCGATGCCGATGGCGAGATGGCGCTCGCTCCAGGGTGCCGCCTTGCGGCCGCGATTGGAGTACCAGAGCAGAAGGCTTGGGAAATGCTCCTTCTGCCAGGAAAGGTCCACCCGGTAGCCCTCCTCGTGGTTGACAAGCGCCGCCGCACCGTCGGTGCCCTCGATCTGCAGCAACTCCTCCGTAGCGGCAGCCAAAGGCAGCCGGGAGGCATCGACCGCTTTGCCGTTGCGCGACGGCACGGCCGTCAGTTCAAAGAACGTCTTGTTCCGGGCAAACAGCGCAGCGCCTGGTTCGACATCGTGAGGATAGGTGCGGCCCTCGTCGAAGCCACCGAATTGCAACGTGGCCGCGCCCGTCTCGAACGGCAGCCGAAACACCGGATGCAGGCCGATCGGCAGGCGGCAGGCACGGCGAACGACGATCTTCAACACAATGTCGATGGCGGGCGCCAACGGGTCGGGCCGCACGGTCCGTTCAACGTGCTCGACCGGACTTCCCTCGGGATAGGTAAGCGTCAGCGACAATGATCCGCGACTACTGGGACGCCATGTCCACTCATGATTGGAGCTATGGCCATGGATTTCTTCGCCTGATTCCGGCGGACCCATCGCCCGCGCCCAGTCCTCGGGCCATCCATCGGCCGGCACCGAATAGCCGAAGGGCACGCAGGGCCATTCGCCGCGAAGCTTGCGCAGGATGCCTGGCAGTGCTTGCGCCTGCGGTTCGTTCGACCACGGCGCAATGTGCATCGGCGATATCTGCCGACCGTCCTCCAGAATGAACGTAACCGGCGCCAGCATCGCGCCAAGCCGCTGGATAGTCAGCGCGCCATGCGCCCAGCCCAATCCGCGATAGTCTTCGCCCGCGTTCACGGCCCGCCCTTCTTTGCCTTTGTCGTGCTCCGCTCGGCGAACTCCCTGACG
This sequence comes from Mesorhizobium sp. B2-3-2, assembly GCF_006442295.1. NCBI lineage: Bacteria > Pseudomonadati > Pseudomonadota > Alphaproteobacteria > Hyphomicrobiales > Phyllobacteriaceae > Mesorhizobium > Mesorhizobium sp. B2-3-2. The sequence continues at coordinate 13,920 of NZ_VFWA01000018.1, forward strand.
CGCTGCTGGCCGATCTCGCTTCGGTAGAGCTCACCCAATATGTTGCGCTCCATGGCGAGACCCTCCGCCAGATCGCCTGACACGGCATGCGCCGCCAGGACCTTCAGCCCTTCGATCGCGGCAGCGGGCTCGGCGGCGATCATTTCGGCCAGTTCCAGCGCGCGCGGCATCAGCCTGTCGACATCGACAATTTCGTTAACCAGACCCGCATTGACGAATTCAGAAGCCGGCACGATGGCGCCGGTCATCAGCAGGAAATTGGCGCGGTTGCGGCCGAGCTTGGTCACGCTGCGTTGCGTGCCGCCGCCGCCCGGGATCAGCCCGAGCTTGATCTCCGGCAGGCCGAGCTTGGCGAACTGATTGGCGATCACGAGGTCGCAACACAGCACCAGCTCCATGCCGCCGCCCAGCGCGAAGCCGTTGACCGCCGCGATCACCGGTTTGCGGTTGTTCTCGATGGCTCCGTACATGCGTGTGCCGGCAGCCTGGAAAATGTCGAACTCCGGTCCGGTCTGGGCAGCATATTCCTTGATGTCGGCGCCGGCCATGAAGCCGCGCCCTTCGCCGGTCACCACGATTGCGCCAACGCTCGCATCGCCCGACAGCGCCTCGAAGGCCTCGGTGATCTCGCCCTGCATCAGCCGGTTCATGGCGTTGAGCTGATCGGCGCGGCGGAAGGTGACGACGGCGACGCGGTCCGCGGTCTCGACCGTGAGTGTCTGGTAGGCGCGCATGGTCAGGCGGCGTCCACGGTCATGTCGCCGGATGCCTCCAGGGCCGCGATCTCGTCCTTCGAGAGGCCGAACTCCGCCAGGATCTCGCGACCGTGCTGGCCGACCAGCGGCGCCGGCCGTTCGATGGTCGCTGGCGTCTCGCTCATCTTGACCGCGGGTGCGACCACGCGCACCTTGCCGCCGCGCGGATGGTCGTAGCTGGTGATCATGCCCATGTGCTTGACCTGCGGGTCCTCCGCGGCGCGGCGAATATCCTTCACCTCGGCGCACCAGATGTCGGCCGCCAGCAACCGCGCCAGAAGATCCTGGGTCGCAAATTTCCTGGTCTCGGCATTCACCTTCTCGAAGACTTCATCGCGCTTGTCGAACAAAGTCTTGAGATCGTCGTAGACGGCAAGCTGCGGCGCCTGCAGCACTCCATACAGCGTCTTGAACGGGCTCATGGCGATCGACACGTAGCCGCCATCGCTGGTCTCGTAGATGCCGAACGGCGCCTGCATGCCGGGATGACCGATGCCGGAATTCGGCCGCACGAAATCCTCGCCGAGATTGAGCACGGCGACATATTCCTGGTTGAGATGCGCCAAGAGGCCGGCCAGCAGGTTGACCTCGATCTTTTGGCCCTTTCCCGTCTTCTCGCGATAATAGAGCGCCGACAGGATGCCGTAGACCATGTTCATGGCGCCGATCTGGTCGGCGAGGCCGGCGCCGGCGGGAACCGGGGCCTGGTCGCCGCGGCCGGTGTTGGCGATCAGCCCTGCGAGCCCCTGGATCAGCATGTCCTGGCCGGGGCGCTCGACATAAGGCCCTTCCTCGCCATAGCCCGAGCCCGAGCAATAGATGATGCGCGGATTGACGGCCTTGAAATCCTCATAGCCATAGCAGAGCTTGGCCAGCACGCCTGGGCGGAAATTCTGCACCACCACGTCAGCGCTTTTCGCCATCTCCATGATGATAGCATGCACCTTGCGGCTCTTCAGGTTGAGTGCGATCGAACGCTTGTTGCGGTTCCAGGCGAGGAAGTTCGGGCTCTCCGAACCGCCGACCCACTTGGCGAAAAAGGTCATGCCACGGAACATGTCGCCGGCGCCGGCGCGCTCGATCTTGATGACATCGGCGCCCATGTCGCCGAGCAGCTGGGTAGCGAACGGTCCCTGCAGCAGATGGCTGAAATCGAGGATGCGGACGCCTTCGAGGGCCTTGTTCATGTCATGTCTCGTTTCAAAATTTTCAAAGCAGTTCGGGAACGTAGCGCGGTGCCGCCGTCAGCCCGCCATCGACGCGCAGGTCGGTGCCGGTGGTGAAACCGGCGGCATCGGAGGCAAGATAGACGGCGGCCTCGGCCACTTCCGAAGGCTCGCCGATACGGCCGAGCGGATGCATCTTGACCCAGGCCTTGGCGAGATTGCCGCCGATCTCCTTGATGAGTTTATCGTTCATCGGCGTGTTGATGGTGCCCGGCGAGATCGAATTGACACGGATGTTCAGCGGGCCGAATTCAACCGCCATCTGGCGCGTCATCGCCATTACCGCGCCCTTGGCGCCGGCATAGGCGGTCCAGCCATCAAGCCCGATATGGCCCTGGGCGGAGGCCATGTTGATGATCGAGCCCGATTTCTGCGCGATCATGTGCGGCAGCGCGTATTTGCAGCCGCGAAACACGCTCGTTAAGTTGACCGCTATCAGCCGGTGCCACTGCTCGTCGGTCATCTCGTGCACCGGCATGCCGCCAATGGCGATGGCGGCATTGTTGACCAGTATGTCGAGGCGTCCCGTTTTCCTGACGGCGCTGTCGATGAGACCTGAAATGTCGACCTCCTGCGAGACGTCGCAATGCAGATAGTCGGCGCGGTGGCCGGCAGCGCGAAGCGCGGCCGCGAAATCCTCGCCCGCGCTGTCGGCGATGTCGCCCAGGAAGACATGCGCCCCTTCGCGCGCCATCGCCTGCGCGATCGCGTGGCCGATGCCGTCGGCCGCACCCGTGATGACGGCGATTTTTGCTTCAAGACGAGCCATATTCAGCCTCCATTCGCACGTCGGCGTTTCGCTTCATCGAGGGCGACCGCGGCAATGATGATCATGCCGGTGATGACCAGCTGCCATTCGGTCGGCAGGCCAAGCCCGCGCAGGCCGTTGGACAGGAATTGCAAGATCAGCACGCCCAGCGCCATGCCGGTCAGGCTGCCGATGCCGCCGGCAAGGCTGACCCCGCCGAGCACGGTGGCGGCAACCACCTGGAATTCGAAATTCAACCCCGCCGTATGCTGCGCCGAGCCGACGCGCGCGGCCAGGATGATGCCGGCGACCGTGGCCAGCAGCGCGCTGATGATGAAGCAGATGAACTTGACCCGCCGCACGTCGTAGCCTGCAAGGCGGGCCACTTCCTGATTGCCGCCGACGGCATAGATTTGCCGTCCGAACGGCCGGTGCTGCATCATGTAGGCGAAGGCGGCGAGCAGGACGATGGCGATGACAGCCGAATAGGGGATGATGTTGAAGAGCCGGCCATCCGACAGGGCAATGAAGCTGTCGAGGGCGGCATCGTCCGGGATCGCGCGCTGGCCGGTGTAGAGATAGACGCCGCCGCGCATGATGAACATCGTGCCCAACGTCACGATCAGCGAGTTGATGCCGGCATAGGCGGTGAGATAGCCGTTGACGACACCGATGATCAGCCCGAACAACAGCGCGCCGCCGACGCCGAGCAGCAGCGAATTGGTGTCGTTCATGATGATGATCAACGGCAGCGCAATGGTCGCCAGCAGCGAGCCGATCGAAATATCGACCTCGCCGGAAATGAAGACGATGGCGCAGCCAATGCCGGCGGTGAGCGCGAGCGAGGCCTGACCAAGCACATTGGTCATGTTGCGCACGGAGAAGAAATTCTCGACGGTGATGGAGAAGAAAGCCAGCACCAGCACGAGACATATCAGCAGCGCCAGTTCCTGCCGGGCAAAGAACCGCGCCAGCACGGACGGCTGGGCTTTCGCGGAGACTGTATTTGCAAGGCTCATGGTTTATCCGATCGCCGCATTGAGGATCTTCTCCTGCGTGGCTTCGTCACGCGGCATGATCGCGGTCAGGCGGCCTTCGCACATCACCGCGACCCGGTCGGCAAGACCGAGCAGCTCCGGCATCTCCGACGTCATCATGACGACAGCCAGGCCTTCGCCGGCGAGCCGGTCGATCAGGGCGAATATCTCCGACTTGGCGCCGACATCGATGCCGCGGGTCGGCTCGTCGACGACGATCACTTTCAGGCCGCGCATCAGCCAGCGTGAGATCAGCACCTTCTGCTGGTTTCCGCCCGACAGGTTCTTCACCTCTTGGAACAGGCTGGGCGTCTTGATGCGGAAGCGGTCGACATAATCCTGCACCGCTTTGTGTTCCCTGGTCTTGTCGACGAAACCCATGCGGGCGAAGGCGCCGAGCGAGGCGAGGCTGGCATTCTGGTAGACAGGCAGCTCGCCCATCAGCCCTTCGCTCTTGCGATCCTCGGTGAGCAGGCCGATGCCTAACCTGACGCCGGTGCGCGTATCGTGCGGCGAGAGGCGTTGACCGTCGACGGTGATCGTGCCCGAAGTGATCGGATCGTAACCGACGATCGCCTTGGCGAGTTCGGTGCGGCCGGCGCCCATCAGCCCGAAGAAGCCGAGCACCTCGCCGGCGCGCGCCTCGAACGACACATCGTTGAGCTTCTTCGCCGTGCCGAGCTTGTCCACGGACAGGGCTATCTTGCTAGCTGGCGCGCCGCGCTTGCGGGGAAACAGATTTTCGATGCGCCGGCCGATCATGTCCTGAATCAGCGTGTCGTTGGTGTGTTCGCCGATCGGCTTGGTCGAGATGTGGCGCCCGTCGCGCAGCACCGTCACCGTGTCGGCGATCTCGAACACTTCGTCGAGCTTGTGGCTGACATAGACCACCGCGATGCCGAGGCTGGCCAGCCGGCGGATGACTGTGAACAGCAGCGAAACTTCGTTCGGCGTCAGCGAGGATGTCGGCTCGTCCATCACCACCACGCGGGCCTCATGGGCGAGCGCGCGGGCGATCTCGACCATCTGCTGCTGGCTGACCGGCAGCGAGCCGGTGCGCGCCGCCGGATCGACATTGAAGCCGATGCGGTCGAAGAGCGCGGCTGAATCGGCGCGGATCTTCTTCCAGTCGATGGAGCCCGTCCTGCCGGCCGGATAGCCTTCCAGGAAGATGTTCTCGGCAACGGTGAATTCGGAGATCAGCGCGATCTCCTGGAACACGACCTTGATGCCTTCTTTCAAGCTGTCGCGCGGCGACTTGATGTCTACCTCGCGTCCGCGCATGCGGATGGAGCCGGCATCCTTGCCGTAGACGCCGGCCATGATCTTGATCAGCGTCGACTTGCCGGCGCCGTTCTCGCCCATCAGCGCATGGATCTTGCCGGGCTCGAGGGTGAAGTCGACATTGTCGAGCGCCACGACGCCGGGAAAGCGCTTGCCGATGCCGCGCAGTTCCAGCGCCGGTACATCGGTGTCGATGGCCGCGCCTTCGCCGGGATGCAGGAAATCAACGGACATTGGCTCTGTTCCGGATGATGTCGAGATAGGTTGCCAGGATGATGACGATGCCCGGCACCACCATTTGCAAATCCTGGTTCCAGCCGAGGATGATGATGCCGTTGTCGATCACCTTCAGCACCAGAACGCCAAGCAAGGTACCGAACAGCGAACCGCGGCCACCAAGCAGGCTGGTGCCGCCGAGGATGACGGCGGCAATCACCGTCAGCTCGAAGCCACGGCCGGCAGTCGGCTGGCCGGCGTTCATCAGCGACGACAGGATCATGCCGGCAACACCGACGCACAGGCCGGTAACGACGAAGGCCAACAGCTTGAGCCGTTCCGAGCGAATGCCTGACAGGCGCACCGCCTTTTCATTGGCGCCGACCGCGTAGAGATAGCGGCCGAGCGTGGTGAAGCGCAGCGTCACATAGGCAACCACGAAGATCAGGGCCGCCAGGATGACGGGGACCGGCACGGGGCCGACATAACCGGCGCCGAGATCGGTGAAGCTTGCCAATTGATTGTGGTTCTGCACCGCCTCGCGCGTGAACAAATAGACGCCGCCCTGCAGCATCATCATCGTGCCGATGGTGGCGATCAGCGAATTCACCCTGAGCCTGGTGACGACCAGCCCGTTGAACAGGCCGACCCCGCCGGCAAAGGCGAGCGCCGCCAGCATGCCGAGCGCAAGGCTATGGGTTGCATTGAGCACCGCCATGCCGATGCAGCCGACGAAGGCGAGCGACGCGCCGACCGACAGGTCGACCTCGGCGGTGATGATGAGCATGGTCATGCCCGAGGCGACGATCAGCACCAGAGCGCATTGGCGCAGGATGGCGATGATGTTGGCCTCCGAATAGAATTGCGGCGCCGCTATCGAGATGGCGATGCACAGCACGGCCAGGATTGCGCCCAGCACGAGCTGGCTGCTGCCCAGAAGGTTGCCGCCGATGAAACGCTTCGACGCGGAGACCTGTGTAAGCTCGCTCATTTCAGTCCATTCCCGGCCGTTTGCCTGGTCCCTCTGGAACCTGTCGTGTCGAACCCGGCATTTGTCTTGGCCACCGAAAGATCCTGACCGCCTGCCCTTCCCGCGACGCGGGAAGGGCGATGTCGGCCGGCCTTATTTCTTCAGGTCGGCGGAGGTCTTCATGCACTTTGCCGGCGGCTGCAGCGCGTTGACGGCATCCCATTTGATGGTGCGGGTGGTGCCGTCATAGTCATAGAACTTCTTCCAGTCGTCGCCGTTCATCGGCGCGGTCGGGCTGACGATGTGCTCCGGCACTTCCTCATTGTTGAAAAGCTTCACCGCGGCATCAATGGCGGTAAAGCCTTCCTTCTCGGGGAACATCGCGGCTTCGATGCGATAGGAAGGCTCGTTCTGCATCGCGTTGATGAAGGCAAGTCCCTCGCCGCCCGTGCCGACCGTCAACAGGCCATCCTGCGACTTGCCCGCCGCTTTCCAGGCCTGCAGGCCACCCAACGAAGAAGAATCGTTGATGCCGTAGATGATGTTGATATCGGCGTTCTTGGCCAGTGCCGCGGAGGACACTTCGAGAGCGCGGTCCGGATTGCCGCCGCCGTCGAGATCGTGGACCATGACTGCATCGGGGATGATGGTCTTCAGCCCGTCCATGAAGCCGTGCGAGCGCAGCACGGTGGCGGAAAGCAGCGGCAGGCCGACATTCATCACCTTGGCAACGCCGCCAAGCTTTTCCTTGGCGTATTTGCCGGCCTCGACGCCGGAGAAATAGCCGGTGTCGTAGTCGCAGATGGCGACCATGGTCGTCATGCCCTTGACCGGATTGCCTTCCAGCACGACCGGGACATTGGCGGCCTTTGCCTGGCGCAGAAGCGGCACCACGCCCTCTTCATTCACTGGGGTGATGATAAGCACGTCGACGCCCTTAGCGATGAAGTCTTCGGCCGCGGCGACCTGCTTGGCTATGTCGAGATTGGCATCCTGCACCTCGACCTCGATGCCGAGTTCCTTGCCGTGAGCCTTCATGCCCTTGATGACGTTCTGATACCACTCATGGGTGGCGTAGTTGGTGACGTAGCCGATGCGCTTGGGCATGTTCTCGGCATGCGCGGCGGCGGCGCCGAGCGCCAACACGGCGGCGGACGCAAACAGGATTGACTTGGACCAGAGCATTTTCTTCTCCCAGATTTATCGCTTTTGTTAGTCGCTGAACGGATAGTCCCGCCGTTCCGGGTCGGCACGTAAGGAGTTGGTGGCTTCGCCCCAGCCGAGTGCCGCCGAGATCTTCTCGGCGGCGGCGCGGGTGCGTTCGAAGACGGTTTCGCTGTCGAACCGCGCCGCCTTCTGCGGCAGCAGCGGCACGGTTAGCGCGGCGATGACGGCACCGGTGTGATCGCGCACAGGCATGGAGATATTGGTGCAGGCAGCAACGGCCAAGGAAGCGCGCATCTCATAACCGAGCCTGGCGACCTCGTTCAGCCGAGCCTCGATTTCGGCCCGCGTGCCCTGGCCCTCGCCGGCGGCCACGATGCGCTCGACGATGCGGTCGCGCTCGGCGCGGTTCGAATGGGCGAGCAGCACGGCACCCGAACTCGTTTCGAGGATCGGGAAATGCGACCCAAGTGCTACCGAGTAGCGCATCGGCAGCGGCGAATCGATCTGCAAAACCACCAGTGCGTTCTGGCCTTCGCGGACCACGAGATGGCAGCTCTGGTCGGCATTAGCGGTCAATTCGCGCATCACCGGCAGAGCGCATTCCACCAGCCGGTTTACCGGCGGATGCATGTGCGCCAGTTCGAACAGCTTCAGCGAGAGCCGGAAGCGGTCCGATTGCGTGCGGAAGATATAGCCCCGCTTCTCCAGCAGAAGCAGGATGCGGTAGATCTCGTGTATTGAGCGGCCGAGGCCGGTCGCGATCTCCGTCTGGGTCAGGGTTTCGGCGCTGGAGGCCATGAACTCCAGAACGTCGAGCGCCTTTTCCACCGCTGGCACGCGATAGCCGTTGCGGCCGCTTTCGCCCTCGTCCAGCGTCTGGGCAACGCTGGCGGCCATCAGGCGACGCTCCGTTCCGGCTGGACTTGCCTGGTTTCGCGGTAGAGGCTGTTGACGTGGCCTGCGAGTTCGGTCGCCGACATATCACCGGCTATGGCGGCGGCGGCATGCGGCGCGCATTCGCGGAAGAAGGCGATGAAGCCCGGATGGGTCGGACGCAGATAGGACGAGGCGATCGTCCGCAACGTCGAGCCGAAGAAATCGCCGGCAAGACGATTGACCCCAGCATCCTTCCAGGCCGCCAGAGAACCCGGTTGTCCGCCCGATTTCACATAGTCGCCGCGCTGGTATTCGGGCGAGCACAGGAACAATGCGTAGTCGATCGCAGCCTGCTTGTGCTTCGATTGGGCGCTGACGCCGATGCCGGCACCGCCGAGCAAGGCGCCGGCGGCTTGCGGGGTGGGCACGTCGGCGAAGCGCAGATGGGGCCTGTCGGGTTTCGAGGCGTAATTCACATAACCGAAGGCGAACGGCACGTAGACCACGTCGTCATGCGTGATCATGTGGTCGTAGCAGCGGATCGGATTCCACTTCGACGAGTCCGGGTGCGAAAGCGCCGCAAGCTCGCGCAATTGCGCAATCGCCTGCTCGACCATTTCCTTCGCCATGAATTGCTCGCCGTCTTCCTGGGGGCGGCCGAGCGTCAGAAGCAGGCACATGGCGTCGGTCGGCACAAAGGGCAGGCCGAGCCACTTGCCGTCGCTGCGCGCGCGCCGGCCAAGCTCCAGCACGTCTTCGTGCGTGCCGGGCACCGGACCGTAGCGCTCCAGCAAATCCGGCCGATAGGAGGCTACCTGGCAGGCGGCATCGATCGGCAGCGCCCACTGGCGGCCGTTCTTCTGGTAGGAGCGCCAGGACGCACCGACTGAATCACGCTCGAAGAAATGGATCTGTTCGGCCGACAGATAAGCGTCGAACGGAACCATCAGTTCATCCTGCGCGATGTCACCGATGAAGGGATGGTCGAACACGACCAGATCGTATGTGCCGAGCACCGGGCCGAGGGCGCCCTCACCGAATTCATAGAGGCTGCGGCGATCCCATTGGATTTCCAGGCCGGGATGCGCGGCGCAATAGGACTCGATGCTGCCGTCCAGCGGACCCCAGCATCGTCTATGATCCCACGCCAATCCGCGCAGCTTCGTCATGCCACTAAAAACCTCCCGGCGCCGGCAACGGCCGGCTCGCCATCGACACTAGCACTATTTTTCATATGCGCAACTTGTTTTCATTTGCGCAAAAAGCGCATACATCCTCCCGGCTGGCCGGTGCATGCTTCAGGCCAGATCGAAACGCTCCACGGCGCGCATGATGCCGCGCAGTTCAGCCAAACCCTTGAGCCGTCCGATAAGCGAATAGCCGGGGTTGATCTTTTTCTTGCCGATGTCGTCGGCAAGCAGATGCCCATGGTCCGGCCGCATCGGGATTTGCCAGTCGGCCCGGCCTTGCTCGCGACGGCGCTTTTCTTCCTGCATCAGAGCTAGGATAACGTGCGCCATGTCAGTGCCGCCTTCGAGATGCTCGGCTTCATAGAACGAGCCGTCCTCCTCGATGGTGATGTTGCGCAGGTGGACGAAGTGGATGCGGTCAGCGAATTCCTTGACCATGGCGACGATGTCGTTGTCGGCACGCGTGCCATAGGAGCCGGTACAGAAGGTCAGTCCATTGGCGGGACTGTCGACGGCGTTGAGGATAAAACGCGCATCCTGCGCCGTCGAAACCACGCGCGGCAGGCCGTAGAGCGAGAATGGCGGGTCGTCGGGATGGATGCACATGCGCACCCCCTCCTCTTCGGCCGCCGGAACGATTTCGCGCAGGAACCAGGCAAGGTTGTCGCGCAGTTCGTTGGGCCCGATCGAATCGTATTCCGCCAGGGCTTCGCGAAAACTGTCCCTGTTATAGCTGCGTTCGGTCGCCGGCAGGCCGGCGATGAGATTGCGCTCGATCCGGTCGATCTGCTCCGGCGTCAGCGTCTTCAGCCGCTTCTCGGCCTCGGCGATACGCGCCGGCGTGTAGCTAGCGGCACCATTCTTGCGCTGCAGCACGAAAAGATCGTAGGCCGCGAAATCGATAGCATCGAAGCGCAACGCATAGCCGGTTGTCGGCAGGCGATACATCAGGTCGGTGCGGGTCCAGTCCACCACCGGCATGAAATTATAACAGATCGTCTCGATGCCCGCCTTGGCGAGCACCCGGATGCTGTCGCGGTAGTAGCCGGCATAGCGCTCACGCTCGGGCGCGCCGATCTTGAAGGAATTGTGCACCGGAATGCTTTCGACGACCGACCATTTCAGGCCGGCCGCTTCGATGATCCGCTTGCGCTCGAGCACATCGGCCTCGGGCCAGGCGCGGCCGTCATAGATCTGATGCAGTGCTGAAACCACGCCGGTGGCGCCGGCCTGCCTGACATGTTCAAGCGTCACCGGATCATCGGGACCATACCAGCGCCAGCACTGTTCCATGAAGCCTCCTCAAGGTTTGGCGGTGACCATATTGTCGGACCACATAGCTGTCAACGGAGCCTTTCCACAGCCTTGCAGTTGATTTCCTGCCGATCGAGCCCTAGTCTGGTCCAACAAATAGCAAGGAGTTCTGCTGTGGAGCAGGCAAGCCACGATTTGATGGAGGCGGCGGACGAAGCCGGGATCAGCAGTTCCGCCGTCGACCATACCGTTCGGCAGATTCTCGACCTCATTCGCAATCGCGCCCTATCCGTCGGCGACGTGCTGCCCACCGAACGGGAGCTTGGCGAACTGTTCGGCGCCAGCCGCAACACGATACGCGAGGCGCTGCGCACCATCCGCACCTATGGGCTGATCGATCCCAAGCCACGCGTCGGCGCGGTGCTCGCCGATCGCCAGAACGTCGCGATCCAGAATTTTTTCGCCGCGCAGATGGACATATCGAAAACGTCCTTTCACGACATACAAGGATTTCGCCGCATCATCGAAGTGAGCGTCGGCGATCACATCATCCTCAATGCCAGTGCCGCCGAACTTGAAGCCCTGGACGAGGTCAATGGCCTGATCGAGACCAGCAAGGATGTCCAGGAAGCCGCGCAACGCGATTTCGATTTCCATCTGGCGCTGATGAAGCTCGCCGGCAACCGCATGTTGGTGCAGACCTATCAGTTCCTGTCGCCTGTCATCCTGCACATCATGACCGTCGGCAAATCCATCCGGCCGGTGCTGAGCGAAACACGCCACGCACATGGCGAGATCATCGCGGCGCTGCGCGCGCGCGACCGCATTGCCTATTGCTATCTCATGAGCCGGCATCTCGATTTCGGCTTGCGCTTCGTTCCCGACGACCTCGAACACGCCCGTATCTCGGCGGCAAACCCGGTGCAGCCGGGTCCGACATCTTCCAAGGATCTGCATCATGTCTGATTTTGAGAACAAGGTGGCGCTGATCACCGGCACGACCGGCATCGCGCTCGCCACTGCGCGCCGGCTGGCGCAAGGCGGCGCTGCGATCATCGCCTGCGGCATCGACCGGGCGGCCAATGCCGCCATGCAGGAAAGCCTCGCCAAGGCTGGAGCGAATGCGCTGGTGCAAACGGTGGACGTCTCCGTTTCCGACCAAGTGCGCGACGCGGTCGCGGCGGGCGTCGCGAGGTTCGGCGGCATCGACATCATCGTCAATTCGGCAGCGGTCCACCCCTACGGCACGGCGACCACGACCGACTGGGAAACCTGGAACCGGACGATGACAGTCAATGTCGGGTCGATCTACCTAACCGCGCATTTCGGCATTCCCGAAATGATCCGCCGAGGCGGCGGTGCCATCGTCAATGTCGCCTCGGTGCAGGGGTTCGCCTGCCAGCAGAACGTCGCCGCCTATGCCACGACCAAGGGCGCCATCCACACGCTGACGCGCTCGCTGGCGCTCGACTACGCCGCGGCCGGTATCCGGGTGAATTCGGTCAGCCCGGGCTCGATCCGCACGCCAATCCTCGAGAAGGCGGCGCGTGGCGACAATGGCAGCGACGCCGATGTCGAAGAAGCCTACAGGCGCTTCGGCGCCGCCCATCCACTCGGCCGTATCGGCGAGCCGGAGGAAGTGGCGGAGCTCATTGCTTTCCTGTGTTCATCGAAAGCCGGCTTCTGCACCGGCGCTGACTACAAGATCGATGGCGGCCTCACCGCCGGCATCGGCGTCAAGTAGGATGAAGATCGGACTTGGCCTCTATCGCGATTCGCTGACGCCGGAAAACTTCCGCTTCGCCCGGCAGGCCGGCGCGACGCATGTCGTTGCGCATCTGACCAACTATTTTCGCGGCCGCGATCCCTCGCTGTCGGCCGGCACCGAAACGGATGGCTGGGGCGATTGTTCGACGGATCGATTGTGGAGCTACGAGGATTTCACCGGGCTGGTGAAGACCGTACGCGACAATGGCCTGGAGATCGCCGGCATTGAAAACCTGTCGCCGCGCTTCTGGTCCGACGTACTGCTCGGCGGCCCCGACAGGACGAAGCAGCTCGAAGGCCTCAAGCGCCTGGTGCGTGACGCGGGCCGGGCCGGCATTCCCTGCATCGGCTACAACTTCTCGATCGCGGGCGTGTGGGGCTGGCAGCGCGGGCCATTCGCGCGCGGCGACGCCATGTCCGTGGGGCTCGATTTGTCCAACATCGATCCCGACCTGCCGCTGCCCGACGGCGTGGTCTGGAATATGCGCTACCGGCCGGGCCGGGCCGGCGCCGCGCCCGTCAGGGTCTCGCAAGAAGAACTGTGGGAACGGCTTGGCGTCTTCCTGCGCGAAATCGTACCGGTGGCCGAAGAGGCCGGCGTCGTGATGGCTGCGCATCCGGACGATCCACCCGCCGAGGCGCTGCGCGGCACGGCGCGCCTCGTCAACCGGCCGCAGAAATATGATCGGCTGATGGATATCGTCGACTCGCCCGCCAACGGGCTGGAGCTCTGCCTCGGCTCGCTGCAGGAGATGCCGCAGATCGAGGAGATCTACAGCCATGTGCGCCGTTTCGCGCGGCGTGGCCGCATCGGCTATATCCATTTCCGCAATGTGCGGGGCAAAGTGCCGAAATATCACGAGACCTTCGTCGACGACGGAGACATCGACATGGCCGAGATCGTGCGCATTCTGCGCGACGAGAACTATCAAGGCGTCATGATACCCGACCACACGCCTGAGATGGCCTGCGACGCTCCATGGCACGCCGGCAAGGCCTTCGCATTGGGCTACATGCGCGCACTGGTGCAGAACGCCGACGCGCTAGGTCCGGTACGAACCCGGGCACCCGACATGGCAGCGGAGTGAGTAGGGGACGCACGACTGACATTTTCGCGCCCGAAGGCGCCGCAAAAGCCCGCTTTCGATCGAGAGCGGGCTTTTGTTAGTCGGCTTCAGCTCCTAGCTCAGGATAGCGACGATCTCATATGAGTTCGGATCGACAATAACAATCCTGCCATCGGCCAGGAGGAAATATTCATAGCTCTCATAGGCAGGAACGATTTCGACGATCCGGTGCGGAAGTCGATGCAGCCGCACCTTCTGCTTCGGCACTTTCACGCCGACCGAAATGTCCACGTCGAGGTTCGAGACCGGTTCCACCTTCGTCTCCCGGATGACGTTGGTGATTTCGGTCTTCTGCTCGACGGATATATTGTTGATTGAAGCGGTTGAACTCTGGTCGGTCGTCGTACCGGCCTTGCCTTGCGCCTGCTGGTCGGTCGTCGCGCCAGCCTTGCCCTGCGCTTGCTGATCAGTAGTCGTACCGGCCTTGCCTTGGGCTTGCTGATCGGTAGTCGCGCCGGTTTTGCCCTGCGCCTGCTCGTCGGTCTTCATACCGGGCTTGCCTTGCGCCTGCTCATCGGTCTTCACACCCGCCTTGCCCTGGGCTTGCTGATCGGTCTTCACGCCCGCCTTGCCTTGCGCCTGCTCATCGGTCTTCGCTCCGGCTTTGCCTTGCGCCTGCTCGTCGGTCTTCACACCCGCCTTGCCTTGCGCCTGCTCATCGGTCTTCACTCCGGCTTTGCCTTGTGCCTGCTCGTCGGTCTTCATGCCGGCCTTGCCTTGCGTCTGCTGCTCGGTGCTGCCGCCCTTCTGGCAATCGGCCGAGCCGGCTGCGCAAGTGTCTGCCCCACGCGATTGGGTCGCTTCGCCCGACTGCTGCTGGGTCTGCGCGATTGCCGCCCCACATCCGAGGGTAAGCGCTAACATGCTGGTGATCAAAGTGGTTCTCATGGGAGGTCTCCTAGGATGGCAGTCCCTTCGCGGCAAAACTTTGCCACCCCGCGATTGTTCCACCGAAGGCTAATATATTCCGGAGCGGATGGAACTGCCGGCATTTTGCGAAGTTCGGCGCATGGGGCGTACCTGCCGAAATGCCGGTGGCGTCGTCGGCTCGGCGCCCTGCGCAACATCTGATGGAGACAGAAGTGGAAAAATATCTACTGGGAACGGCAGTGGGCATCCTGTTTCTTGCGGGGGCCGGAGTGGCCGCGGCGCAAGATGTGGTTATCCAGCCGGAGCAAGAAACCGTTATCAAGGAATATGTGAAGAAGCAGCCGCTGGCCTCGGTCAAGCTGCCCGGCGTGGAGCTCAATATCGGATCCACCGTGCCCGACACGGTCGAACTTCATGAGGTTCCGGATGTGAAATACCGCTACGTCGTGGTCGACAATCGAACAGTTCTGGTCGACCCGGAAACCCGGAAAATCGTTCAGGTCCTTCAATGACCGCATCTTCCAAAGCGCCCGCCCCGGCATGCGTCGAGGCGGGCGACGTGCGTCAGGATTCTGTTTTCATGCTCTGTTTTTCATGCATGTCTATGTTCCAAAACCAAGGCGTTTTGGACGACATGTATGGGCATGGCTACGACAACAGGTCAAATGCGATGTTGCGGTGCTTTTGAATTGCTGAGCTGGCAACAATGTCCGCCAGTTCTTTGTCGGAGAGAGTGCATTCTGGCAGTTCGTAACGGATGGCTGACACCGCCTGCGCCGTGGAAATCGGCCATTCGAGATTTCTGCGGGAATTGATGTAGTGATCGACAGCCCGGATCAGTTCCTTCGAGGTCATATCGATCACAGGCATCGGTTCCTCCTCCTCGTTTTTTTCCCCGGTTTTCTCACTGTGTTAACGGACGCCGAAGGCCGCCATCACAATTGTTAAGATGGCGGGCGAAAAGCTGTCGACTCCGAAAAAATAATTGACGGCAGGCGGTGGCCCGGGGTGCGCCTCCGGTTGCATCGGTGGAAATAGAACTGGGAGTGCAGCGGGTTGCGGTGTAGTGTCCCAAGTGACGGCCGCTGCAAAGGGAGAGTGCTTGCACCATGGACGGGGAAGCGGCGAAATCAGCCTTTCTGGGCGGGATTCGCGTTTTGATCGTGGAAGACGAATATTTTCTCGCCGATGACCTGCGTAAGGCTCTCGTCACACAAGGGGCGATAGTGCTCGGCCCGGTCGCCACGGCCGAGCCCGCAATCAAATTGCTGAACAGCGGTCAATGCGACTTTGCGATTCTCGATATCAACTTGCGCGGCGAGCAGACATTCGAGATTGCCCGAGAATCGTTGGCGAAAGGCGTTCCGACCGCCTTCGCCACCGGCTATGATCAGACGGCCATTCCAGCAGAGCTCGGCGGTATCAGGCGATTTGAAAAGCCCCTCGAATTCGGTAGCATTGTCGAGTTCGTTGCCGCGACAGCACACGATACGCGATGAACGAGAGAAGCGAGCCGGCGGTTGGCCTGAGAGCGAAGACCTTACGGCACCCGCTTATCCGCAAACTGTCCAATTTCACGGTCCTGTCCGTGGAAGAATGCGACGCCATCGAGAGCGCGACGACAAAGATCGCTGAATTCGCCGCCGGCGATGACGTCATCCAAAGGGGTGACAGGACAGGCGGGGTCAACCTGCTGCTCGAAGGATTTGCCTGCCGCTACAAGATTCTCGAGGACGGTCGACGACAGATCCTTGCCTATTTGGTGCCGGGCGACCTTTGCGATCTTCACGTGTTCCTGCTGCGGCGCATGGACCACTCGATCGGTGCTCTCAGCCGCTCCAAGGTTGCGGCGATCCCGCAGAGCGCCATCCTCGGCTTCACCAACAGCTATCCCAATCTTACGCGTGCGCTCTGGTGGACCACGCTGCTCGACGAGGCGATCACCCGCGAATGGGTCGTCAACATCGGCCAGCGGACTGCTTATGAGCGGATGGCTCACCTTTTTTGCGAGCTGTTCCACAGGCTTCACGCAATTGGTGAAACGGCCGGCAAGAGCTATCCCCTACCGGTGACCCAGGCGACCCTGGGCGATACGCTCGGTCTTTCGAACGTGCACATCAACCGTACGCTTCAGGATCTCAGGCGCGACGGCCTCATTTCGTTCAACAACGGCACCGTAACGATCAAGAACCTGGTGAAACTGGAGGCGGCGGCTTTTTTCAGTCCCGATTACCTTCATCTTTTAGACGTCACGGAGCCTTTTGCATGACCAGGCACGGGCTCATCGAGTGGAGCGCAAAATGAAGCATCATAGGGAACCTGGCCGGCTTCTGCCGGTTCGGCGTGACCGGAAGCGGTAGTGAGCGATGGCCAAGCGCGATTTGATCGGCGGTTCGGTAGGTACGATCGATCCGCTGGGGGCGATCCTCGATGACATCGCTGGGGAGTTGGCCGCTGCGATCGTCCTCCATATTTCCGCCGACGCGGCGATATTAATGCTGCTACCGGTTCGATGGTATCATTCCCGCCGGCTGAAAACCGCGCGCGACGGCACGAAAGCCAATCCTGGGCGCGTGAGCGCGAGCCAAAGGCCGACGAGACGATGCGCCTGGCATCGTGCATCATCGAGGAACGGTTGAAAGATTGACAGGTGGCTGGAAAAAGACCTCGCAAGAAAGACGTCACGGGTACTTTCTCCCGTCCGCAAGGCCTGTCGGCCGAAGAACGCGATGCTTCCACGTCGATGCGGCTCAGCCATGTCGATGAACAGGTGGACGAACGTGACGATCATATCGCCCGGCTCGAAGCCGAACTCAAGATCGCCCGCGACGACCTCCAGAAGACGAAGGCGTTAGCCGCCGAATTGCAGCACCGCGTTCGCAACACGTTGAGCATCGTCCGTTCGATCGCCCGCCGGTCGGTTGAAAACAGCGACGATGTCGAGGACTATGCCTTTCACCTCGAGGGCCGCATCAATGCGCTTGCACGCACGCACAATGTGCTGATGCGATCGGCCTCGGCCACCGTGCAGCTTGACATGCTCGTCCTTGACGAGCTTGCGTCCCAAGGCGGCCGGACGGAAGATCAGTTCACCATAGATGGCCCGGATATTTCCTTGTCCGGAAAGGCGGCGGAGACCTTGGGCCTGGCGTTCCACGAACTCGCTACCAACTCGATGAAATATGGCGCGCTGTCGGCAGCCGACAAATCAATCAGCGTAAGCTGGAAAGTGGATGGCACGCCCGCCAGACAGGAGCTGAAGATCCGCTGGATCGAGGACCTGCATGGTCCGGCAGCAATACCTGCTCGACGCGGCTTCGGATCCGAGCTGATCGAAAAGGTGGTGCCCTACGAGATCGGCGGAGCTGGCTCGCTGCGCTTCACCGATGCCGAGGTGATCTGCACGATGGATATCCCCCTCTCGAACGAAATTCACCCCAGCACGAGCCTGGAGGAGCCGCCAGACGATTTCCAGCATTGAACACCGGCACTCCTGCGCCGGAAGGCGGCCGGGGCCAGGAGCGCGGAGTTGGAAGGGCTGACCCAACACCGACCGAGGTGACGCAACGGCCCCGGGTTGCCGAGCTGCCGCCGCATCGGGCTTCAAATTCTCAAAATGATGGAACTTCAGCGACAACAAAGAGTTCGGAGCGCGGCGACGGCGAGCGCGCTGTCGTGATCTCGCGACTCACCTTGAAGCGGGAGGAACCTGGATCAACAGGAGCTGACCATGAAGTCCCATACACTCGAACAACTACACGCAATCGCGGAAGTTGATACGGTGTGCCCGACAATGACGCGGAACCAACGCCTGGAGCGCTGGGCAAGTCTTCTTGAGCGTCATCCTGAACGGCGCCTCGGAGCGCTTCCGGGCACCGAATATATGAGCCCCGACATGCGCGAAAACGCCTACTGCGTGCAATCCCCCATCAGCGTCGCGTTCGAAGATCCGATACTGCGGGCGCAGGGGCTGGAAGGCGACACCTATGGCGAGGCAAAGCGCTTTTTCGAACTGTCCAACTGGCAGTTGCACAACATCGTCTGTGATTGCCACGTCGGTGCGACCATGAAAGCCGGGTGGGTCGCCGTTCGCGTGCGCGCCGCCATGGGCGAAGGTTTCAATATATTCGCCAGGCTCAGGGCGCTGCTCGGACGTTGACCGAGACGCTATCTCGAATGCGTCGACGGAATGAACAGTCGGTCGACGCATTTTTCCTCCTTGGCGGCAATTGACGTCGCTTCAGGAGCTTCGAGGCTCCGACCCGCTGCCGATGGTCGGATCGGGCACTACCGGACCGCGCTCGGCTTCCGATCCTTCCGCCTCTATTTCCTGCACGGCCTGATCCCAATGCTCCTGCTCTCGGCCCTGCGGGCGACCTTCGCGCTCCCAGATCTCGTAGGCTCGTCGCTTTATGAGTTCTTCCTTGTCCATTGGAAACTCCTCCTGCGTGCCCCAATCTCCGGCAGACCGCTTTGTTCCCTCCGGGAACAAGGCAATGCCTTGGAGCGATCCGGACCAGCCGCCCCGGAGCGACACGGAACCCTTGGGGGATTAGGTCGTTTCCGAGCATCGGCGCGGTGGTGGATGACTTGGAAATGCCCGCCGCCGAACTCTTGGCGACGAACACGCCAATGATGTGCCTGCGCCACGCATTGCCGCCTGTGTGGCCTCGGCCAATCAAAGCCGTGCAGCGGGACCCCAAAAGGCGGAAGCGGCGCAAATATGGGCTTGAGATCATGGCTATTGTCTTTGCGGATCGTCGCGAGGCCGGACGCGTTCTTGCTGGTAAGCTCGGCCACTTCGCAGCGCGCGACGATGTCACCGTGCTGGCGCTGCCACGCGGCGGCGTGCCTGTCGCCTACGAAGTCGCACAGGCATTGAAGGCACCGCTCGACGTTTTCGTCGTGCGCAAGCTCGGCGTTCCCGGTTACGAAGAGTTGGCCATGGGCGCAATCGCGACCTCCGGTGTACGCGTCCTGAACGACGAGATCGTGGAAGGCCTCGCTGTGCCGGCCCACGTCATCGACGCGGTCACTGCCAGCGAGGAGAGGGAGCTTTTACGCCGCGAGCACCTCTATCGCGGCGAGCGGGTGCCGCTCCTTGTTGAGGATCGAATCGCCATTCTCGTGGACGATGGGCTCGCCACTGGGTCGACCATGCGCGCGGCGGTCAGGGCGCTGCGGGAAAAGCGGCCTGCCCGTATCGTTGCGGCCGTTCCGGTCGGCAGTCCCGACACCTGCGAGGCGATGGAGAGCGAGGCCGACGAGGTCGTCTGTGCGACGACGCCGCAGCCGCTCATCGGCGTCGGGCGCTGGTATGAAGACTTCTCCCAAACGAGCGACGACGAGGTCCGCGCTCTTCTCGCCAAGGCGGGGCGACCAACCGCATCGTCCGGACGAGATGCGCCGCAGGATACGGCCAGCCGATTGCACAAGCACGTCGTTCGGCTCTCTGGAGACGCGGGAGACTACGACGAGCTTTTGGCGGCGATCGGCGAGGCGCGCTTTGTGTTGCTCGGTGAAGCTTCGCATGGCACGCACGAATTCTACGAGGAGCGCGCGCGGATCACCCGGCAGTTGATCGAGGAGAAGGGTTTTGCTGCCGTTGCTGTCGAAGCCGACTGGCCCGATACATACCGGGTCAACCGCTATGTTCAAGGAACAGGCGAGGATATCGACGCCGGAGAGGCGCTCGCAGATTTCCGGCGCTTCCCGACCTGGATGTGGCGGAACAGGGTCGTCGTCGATTTTGTCGAATGGCTGCGCCGGCACAATGAAGCGCCCGGCAAGGGCAAGCCGAAAGCCGGGTTCTACGGGCTCGACCTCTATGCCCTGCACGGTGCGATGAAGGCGGTGCTGCGCTATCTCGAAAAGGCCGACCCGGCCGCGGCGGAGATCGCGCGTCGCCGCTATGCCTGTTTCGACCATTTCGGCCCTGACCCGCAGGCTTATGGCTTCATAGCCGGCAATGACGTCGACAAATCTTGCCAGGAGGCTGTGGTCGCACAGTTGGCCGAGATGCTGAAGCAGCGCCCGGCGAAAGCCGAGCCGCGCGAAGGCGCCATCGCGGACGAACTCTTCGCGGCGCAGCAAAACGCCCGCCTGGTGAAGAATGCGGAGGCCTATTATCGCGCCATGTTCCTGGCGCCCGAATCGACCTGGAACCTGCGCGACCGGCACATGGCCGAGACGTTCGAAGCCCTCACCGCTTATCTCGGCCGGCTCGGGCGATCGCCAAAGATCGTGGTTTGGGCGCATAACTCCCATCTCGGCGACGCCAGGGCAACGGACAGGAGCCTGCATGGCGAAATCAACCTAGGACAGCTCATTCGCGAAAAGCATCAGCGCGAGGCCTTCCTCGTCGGCTTCACCACGTATCAAGGAACGGTGACGGCGGCATCGAACTGGGACGGCCCGGCGGAGCGCAAGGCTGTCCGGCCTGCCTTGGCGCGCAGCTATGAGGCGCTGCTGCATGCAGTCCCGGCTGATCGCTTCCAGCTCGATCTGCGCGGCGACGGCGAAGCCCTGCCGCGACGGCTCCTGGAGCGCGCGATCGGCGTCATCTACCGGCCTGAGACCGAACGGGCCAGCCACTACTTCCATGCCGACCTTGCCGCGCAATTCGACATGCTGCTGCATTTCGACGAGACCCGGGCGGTCGAGCCGCTGGAGCGCAGCTCCCAATGGGACGCCGGCGAGCTCGCGGAGACCTATCCGTTCGGGGTTTAGGGACCGATCCAATCGAGTTGGAGATCGCCATGGTCTCAGTCCTGAAGACAAACGAGAAGGCCGTGCAGGTCCCCGCCGGCGGCGCAATGCTCGCAGGCAACCTGTCGCTGCCGCGGGAAGCCCGTGGGCTCGTCCTCTTCGCTCACGGCAGCGGCAGCAGCCGGCACAGCCCGCGCAACCGCTATGTGGCCGGACGGTTGAACGAGGCGGAACTCGCCACGTTGCTCGTCGACCTGTTGACGACCGAAGAGGAGCGTATCGACCAGATTACCGCCGAGTTGCGGTTCGACATCCGCTTGCTCGCCGATCGACTGGTTCAGGTTACCGACTGGCTGCACATGTCCAACGAAACGTCGGCGCTAAGCGTCGGTTATTTCGGCGCGAGCACAGGGGCTGCCGCTGCCCTGATGGCCGCGGCAGAGCGCCCGAATCGAGCGGCCGCCGTCGTCTCGCGCGGCGGGCGTCCGGATCTTGCGGCACCTGCCCTGCCCCGCGTCCGGGCACCAACGCTGCTCGTGGTCGGTGGCGCAGACACGCAGGTGATCGCGCTCAACCGTTCCGCGTTCGCGGCGCTGCGGTGTGAAAAGGAGCTGGCCATCGTTCCGGCTGCGACGCATCTGTTCGAGGAGCCCGGCGCGCTGGAAGAAGTCGCGGACCTCGCGATCCAATGGTTCCTGCGCCAACTGCCCGCGTGACGCCGGCGCCAACGCCATCGCCTCATCAGAGAGCCAGATCGATTGGGGCGTCGGCGCGTTAAAATCATTCCGCGGAGAAGGTTCCATGACGGTCAGGGTTCTGCAATTTCTCGCCATTGTCATTTCGGCCCTCGCTCTCATCCCGGCAGGGGCTCATCTCGCCGCTCTTCCCAACAAGATATCTCTGCCGCAACCGGAATATTTCACCGTCCAAGGCATCTATTACGGATGGGCGGTCCTCGGGTTGCTCTGGCCTTCCGCGCTGATCGTGAACGCATTGCTGGCGATCTCCGTGCGCTCACAGGCTTGGCCGTTTTGGCTCGCGCTGCTCGCGGCGCTCTGTTTCGCGATCATGCTTGCGATCTTCGGTGTCTGGACGCTTCCTGCCAACCAGGCGACGCGGAACTGGACGACAGTTCCTGCAAACTGGGAAGCGCTCAGGCGGCAATGGGAATATTCTCATGCGGCAAACACCGCGATTGTATTCGCAGCGCTCTGTCTCACGACGATGTCGGCGCTCTCGTGGCGTCCGGCCGGTCCGTAGATCTTCGCCGGAGCAAGTCTCTTTTCCTCCGGATCATTTGCGCCATCGACGCGTTAGGTTGTCTGGTCCCGACGTCGCACGGCCACCAGTCCCGCTGTAGCCAACAAGGAGAAAGCGATGCCGGATAAGAAAACCATCGAGAAGGCGCAAAAAGACAAGCGCGAAGGTAAGTCGCCCACCACGCAGGCCGGCGAGTTCGTGCATGACGAAATCGAGAAGATCCGTCGCGGCAAGCATGGCGCGCGCTCGACCAAGCAGGCGATCGCCATAGGCCTTTCGGAGGCGCGCCGCGCCGGCGTCGACCTGCCTCCACCCAAGAAACGAAGCGTCAAGGAGAGTACCCGCAAGAGCGCCGAATACGCCTATGAAGTTGGCCAGGGCGAACGTAAGCCAAAACGCCGCCCCAAGGTCTCGAAGGCCGTTTCCGAGGTTCTCGAACGCGAACCCAAGAGCACGGCATCCCATGAGGCGCTCTCGAGACAGACCAAACAGGCGGCGTCGCGCCGGACGGCCGAGGAGCGCTCGGCCGCAGCCAACAAGGCCTCGGAGACGAAGGGCGCTGCCGGCCGGTCCGCCGCCGCACGCAAAGCGGTCCGCACCAAGGGTGCTGCCGGAAGAAGGAAAGCAGCGCAGAAGGCCGCCAGCACGCGTGCCGGCCGAAGCTAGAAGGTCGAAGACCCGCCACGCACTCTCTCCAGCCGGCTGGTGACAGGTAGTTGGACCGCAGCCAGCTTCAATCGATGCCCACTATGGCGGCTGGCACAATGCGATCGTGTGAGATACGGCCGTCCTTGTCTTTGTCTCGATCCGGCGGGAACAACGGCCCGTGTTCAAGGTTATGGAAAAGCTGCACCGGTGGTGGAGCTTTCACGACAACCTTAGGGAGACGAAAACATGGCGACTGCGAAGAAGGCGGCGACGAAAGGGCTGGAAGCCCTGTTCCTCGACGGGCTGAAGGACATCTATTACGCCGAAAAGAAAATACTCAAGGCGCTGCCCAAAATGGCCAAGGGCGCCGAGTCCGAGGAGGTCGCGGCGGCTTTCGAGAAACATCGCGTGGAAACCGAAGGCCAGGTCGACCGCCTCGAACAGGTGTTCGAGCTGATGGACAAGCCGGCCCGTGGCAAGACCTGTCCGGCGATCGACGGCATTCTCGAAGAGGGGTCGGAGATTCTCGACGACTATAAGGGCGACCCAGCATTGGATGCAGGACTGGTCGGAGCGGCACAGGCGGTCGAGCACTATGAAATCGCGCGCTACGGCACGTTGATCGCGTGGGCTGAACAGCTTGGCAAGAGCGATGCGGTCAAACTCCTCAACGAGACGCTCAAAGAGGAAATGGCAACCGATGAAGCGCTTACAGGCTTGGGCGAAGGCGGGGTCAATGAGCGCGCCCTTGAGAAAGCCGCTTAACCGCCGGGCAGCCCGGCGCTAGGCGCCTGGCAGCCTTCCTGTCCAGAGCGGGATGCGTTCGAGTTGAATTGCGCGTCTCGCTCTGGATTTGGCTGCCGGGAACCTCGATCCGCGCAATGCCGGAAGACCTGTCTCGCGAGAAAGAGCAACGCGGTACCGGAAAGCTCATCGCCTGGGGCGTCGCGACGCGGCCGTGATGCGATCGATGCTTCCCCGAAGGAGTGCGAACCATGCCCCTGACGCTCAGCAGTCCCGCCTTTGCCGAAGGCGGAGAGATCCCCGAAAGCTACACTCGTGGCGGCAAGAACGTATCTCCGCCGCTAAAGTGGTCCGGGGTACCGGACGGCACAAAGAGCCTCGTCCTTGTCGTCCAGGATCCCGATGCGCCGAACGGAACGTTCAGCCATTGGGCGGTGTTCAACATTTCGCCGGAGGTTCTGGAGTTGCCCGAGGCGGAAAGCGGCAGACCGGGTCCACAGGCCCTCAGGCAAGCGCGGAATGATTTCGGCAACGCCTATTACGACGGCCCGGACCCGCCTGTCGGACACGGTATCCATCACTACCACTTCCGGCTGGCCGCGCTCGACACGCCGAACCTTGCCATCCCCGCGAGCACGGGCGTGGAGCGTATCTGGCAGGAGGCGCAGAAACACTTGATCGAGCAGGCAGAGCTCGTCGGAACCTACGAACGCGCCCGGTGATTGAAGGCAGACTGGTCCAGGTACCGTAGTCGACAAGCGGAACGGTTCTTCTCTCCACCGGTTTGTGAGGGGAAAGGAGACGTCCCATGTTTGAGAGTGTCATGTGGCTGATCGTCGTCGCCGGCGGGCCATTGTTATTGGTCGCATTGCTAGCGTATGTCGTCGTCACTCGCCGTCGCCGTGGCCCCGCAGAACGCAGAGAAAGCGACCGCGCCACCGATCGGCTTTATCGTCAGGACAAGGACTGACCGCGGCTACCATGGCCCGAAGCAAAACTCGACCAGCAGACCGAATACCCTTGCACATGTCACGGAGATTTCGGGCAAGCCACCCGAAGCCAGATAGGACGGCAAGTGCCCCGCTGCCCTGGCGGGTTTGTCCTTCAGGGCCGGTTTATTGCCCTGCCGCCATCGTGTTCAGGGACGTATTCACCCGCGGTGACGTCAAAACCGGTCCAGCCATCTGCCTCATAGGCTCTGCGGCGTTCCATCAGGTCGACGGCGCTTGACTGACCCAGAATGTCCTCGGCTTCCGGAACAAGCTCATCATCCACCTTGGCCGTCACCAGCGTACCGCCGCGACGTACGCCCTCTGCATAGACATTTGCATCGTTTTCGGAAACGCCCGAGTCCGTCAGACCGCCAATTATGCCGCCGGCCGCGCCACCTGCTACTGCGCCGGCAACCGCGCCGGCGGCGGTAGCGGCAAGCCATCCGGCCGCGACCACTGGTCCAACGCCCGGAACGGCCATGACGCCCAACCCTGTCAGCAAACCGCCGGCGCCGCCGACCACGGCTCCTATACCTGCGCCGCTCGCGGCGTCTTCAGCGGCTTCGGAAGGATTTTGCTCGTACCAGCCATCCGAGTTGTTGGCCATGATGCTGATATTGGAACGTGGCACTCCCGTCGCTTCCAGTTCGCCGACCGCGTCGGCTGCGTCATCATAGTTGTCGAACAGTGCAGTTACGGTTTTCATTTTGATATCTCCTGATCGTGCTCACTTGCTGTCGGCGACGACGTTGCCCTGGTAGTCGAGCCCGACGGCGACACTTTGGCCCGACTTGGTCGCCTGGCCGCGCCAGATGCCTTGGTCGTCCTTGGCAAGCTTCGACACATTGGAATAGCCGGCATCCTCGATGCGGCTCTTTGCCTGGGTCTCGGTGAAACTGTTTGCGCCGGGCACGAGGCCGGCGGCATTGGGTGCATTGGTGGTTTTCACCGCGGGTGTGGTCGCCCCCGTGATGGAGTCCTGGGCGGCGGCGATCTTCTCAATCATCTGCTGATGCATCTTCAAGGTACCGACCGTTTGCTGGGCGAAGGTCTTGAGGGCCGCGTTGTCGCCGTCGCGCGCGTAGCTTTCAAACAGCTTCACGGCATCGGCGTGCGCTTTGCGCTGCATGTCCACATAGGCCGGGTCGATTGGCGGCTGTGCGTTCTGGAGCTTGTCCAGGTCACCTTGATGCGGCGCATCGAGCGCCGTCGGCACTTTCAACTTCTGGTCGCCGGCAATGGTTTCCAGCTTGGCGTTGGCCGCGCCGTGGTCCCGGATTATTGTCTGCGCGAAGTTCTTGATGCTTTGGTCCTGGGCCTTGTCCTGGGCGATCTTGCTCGAATCGACTTCGAACTTGCCGCCAATAGCGGCCTTGTCGACGAAATCCTGGGCGCTGTCGGCAGCCAAAGCAGGCATTGCGATAAGCATGGAAGCAGCGGCGAGCGAGGCAAGAAGGTGTCGCGGTTTCATAGGCTTTGTCCTTGTCGATGCGCGATATTACGATGCGTCCTAACAAGCCAAGATGTGCTTTGTTCCGGCGCCGGGCGATGCGCTGCCACCCCGAGCGAAGGCCCCCACAGGCACCCGGACCAACAAAACTTTCAACATCAGCACCCGCGGCGCGGAACAACAGCGAGCCTGCCGGATTTGATTTCGAGGAGAGAGATCATGGCCAAGATTTCAAATTCCACGCCTGCCGCAGCCAGGGGTGAAGTTCAGGCCGGAGCCACGCGGGACAAAACGCCCGGATTCGATCCAGCCATTGCCCCATTCGAGACCGACGCCGAGGCGGCGGACACGCAGAACCCGGTCACTGAGGCAGGTCCGCAACGTTCTTCCCGGCCAAAATTCGAAAACGATGCCAGCTTCGCCAACGCGATGCGGCCGGTGGAGAACGAGCCCGAGTTGCAGCCCCGCAGCAAATGGCCGCTAATGGTGATTGCGGCCGTCGTGCTGATAGCGGCCGCGGTGTTCCTGGCAGCCAGCCTGCTGCGGTAAGGCGCATCACCCTGAGTGCAGACAGCGTCGGACAACCCTTGGCTGAGATCGAGCACTTTTCGCGTGGCCCTCGGCCGGGACATCATCGATCCTGCTTTCCGCGCCGATGAGGTTCGGGTGCGCCCCTCATGCCGGAAAGCTCGGTTGTCGAACATAGCAGCCGCGGCCGTGCGGGATCGGAGATGTCGAGCTTGTCCCAAGGAATACGGTACAAGCCGTCGCGACGGCGCAGCTGGAAGAGGTCCAGCACTGCCGCACCGATGGTCGAGGCCGAGAGACGCTCGAAAGCGGCGTAGATACCGACATGGAATTCGGTAACGACGAAGTCGTCGCCGGCCGGTTCGGCACGTATCTCCTCGATATAGCCGATACTTTTGCCCTGCTGCGAGAGAACGCGTCGGCCGGCCAGATGTTCGAGGTTGACGGTGGACATCATCAAGCTCCCGGAATGCGCCCGATGATATGGTCGCGCAGCCAGTCCTGCCAGGCGAAGATCGACGTCTCGCGCACATCGATATCGAACTGGATGTCGACGCCTATGTCCTGAACCTTGGTCCAGGCGATCCGGTGCGGCTTGCCACGGCGTTTACCGCCCCACGCTGCCGCAAGCCGCGTCATCCAACGCCCGGGCCGCTCCCCGAGGCGGCGCGCAAGGGTGACGGAGCCGAGCTCGACCGCGACGATCCTCGGCGGGTTGCCCCGCCGCAACTCGGCCACCAGCCCGTCGATCTTGCCGATCTTGACCTGCTCGCGGTCGACGATCTGCTTGTCCAGGATGTCGCGCAGCAAATCCATCACGTGCCTCCGAATATCTGCAGGGGAATGGTCACCACGGCGAGCACGAAACCGAGCGCGATGATAAAGATCACCGCGGCATTCGAGACGATACCGTTGCGGTGCTCGCCGACATAGCGTTTGTCGTTCAGCAGAAAAAGGAAAGGAACGACCGTCAACGGCAGGCTGGCCGCGGTCAGCGCCATGGAAAAAATAGTGAGCTTCAGCGGATCGAGGCCAAGCATGATAGGGATGGCGGCCAGAAACAGTGACACCGTGTAGACGGCGCTGAAGCCGGGATCGTCGCGCGGCTTGAGGTCTTCACCCCAATTCCATCCGAAAACTTGCGCCACCAGATAAGCCTGTTGCAGCCCAACCTCGAGAGCGGCACCGAAGCAGGCAATGCCGAGTGAGGCAACGAACAGGACGAACCCCCAGAAGCCGAATATCGGAATCAACATCAACGGCAATTGATGATAGTCGTCGACCTGATCGATGCCGTGCGTTGCAAGCACGAGCGCGGCCACTATCAACACGCCGATCGAAATGGCGCCGCCGAAGGTCATGCCCAGTCCGGCGATGGCCCGATTGGTTCCGAGATAGCTTCTGTCCCACTGGTCCTCGATCGCCCCCGAGGAATAGAACATGAACAGGTAAGGCGATATCGAAGCGCCGAGAATGCTCACCGCCATGAACCAGTAGTTCGCCGCGTCGTGGGCCGGCAGCGTGGGCACCGCACCGGACGCGACAGCTGTCCAATCGGGCTTCAGCATCACCGCTGCGACCACGAAGCACAGCGTCACAAGGCCGAGCATCGACACGCCTTTCTCGATCAGTCCGAACGTGCCTTTCCACAGCAACAACCATGCCATCAAAGCCACCGGTAAAGCCCACCATTGAAAGCCGATTCCGGTGGCGAGCTCGAGCGCGATGGCAACACCACCGATCTCGGCGGACAGCACCATGAAATTGACCAACAGGGCGGCAAGCAAAGGCCACAGCGAAACGTTGAAGCCAAATCTTTCCCGGATCCCGTCGGAGATCGTGTGATGGCTCACGGCGGCAAACCGGCCGGCCATCTCGACCAGAAAGATGATGCAGATGGTGCCGAGAACGACCGCCCAGATCAGCTGAAACCCGAAGGCCGCACCTGCCTGGGCCGCCGTCGCCATTGATCCGACTTCCAGGAAGCCGCCAACACTGGTGACGATGCCCAGCGATATTTCCAAGAGCTTCTTCATGCCTTCGGCGCGAAATATCGGGCGTACGCGTCGGCCAGAACCCGCGTGGCCGTCCGAATATCCTCTTGAGCCTCCTGCACCTGCGGGCGGCGATCCGCTTGCAGTCCCGCACGGGCGCGGTCAACCGCGATCGACAAATCCTTGACCGCAGCCGCCAACGCAGCTTGCTCGGCAGGCTCAGCCGATGTGGTCGATCTGATCTTGGCGTCGATGTCGGCCAGCGTGGTGCCGGCCGATTGCAGCGTGCCAGAAACGTATGCGGTGGGGGCCGCTCCCGCAGACCAGGCATCAAGCGTCATCGATACGGTCCGCGCCGTGGAGGCGGCAGTTCGTGATTGCTGCTCGATCTGGTCGGACGACGAGCATGCGGTCGACATGGCCATCAGCAACAGCAGGCACGCGCTGTCGCGGCCAAGGCGATAGCCGCTAAGGATTAGAGCCGGCGTTGGATCCGCCACACGAATGACCTCCCCCACCGACGAAACCATGTTCGGCGTAGTTTGATCTAGCGCGCCCGCCCGGCCCGTCAACCGAGGCCACCGAACGAGCAACGGAGTGCAAGCCATGTCGGCCCTGACAGATGCCAAGCGGCCGCGGCAGGAACCGGCTCCAGCGGAACAAAGCCTCGATAGCCGGATTAACGAGGAGACGGCTGGGCAGTTCGACTTCCGCCCTGATCGTCGTGCCGCGAGAATGGTCAACTGGCAGGGAAAGGACCCCTCAATGCCCCGTCTCATTGCCTGGATAGCCATCGTGGTGATTGTGCTTGTCGCGGCTTGGATATGGTTCGGGCACGATACATCGGGCAGCGGGGGCGGCAGCCAACCCGCGCCTCACGCGATAGACCAGAACGGGTAGTTCAGTCTGGATGATCCTGCTCGGCCCCGCTCCGCTCGACCCTGTACTCGTGAATCAGGCCTAGGATCTGAGCCTTGACCGTCTCGCGCGCCTCAGGTTGGACGAAAGGCATCAGCCGTTCGACAAGTTCGCCGACCGTCTGCGGGAGATCCGCGGCGGAATCGGTAAGCTGGCTGCCATGTTCGTAGACATTGTCCGTCAATTTCTTGTCGAGGTCGGATAGAAATCCCATCGTCGCACTCCCCATAGCTGCTGCCCGCTTCCTCATGCTCAATGGCCGGCCCGGCAGAAATGTTCCGCACAGGACGCTGGCGTTACGGAGCGGCCGGATATCCGATGCCGGCGGGAAGGGGGTTGCCGGCGATCGCGTCAACGCAATGTCGTCTGTCCCGGATCCCCTCGCCTGGCTTTGGACGGGATCAGCCTGCCGGCATTGGCCCGCAATCCCCTGACGAATTCCTCCAGATAGGGAAGCAATTCGAAAAGCAGGATCACGGCCATCACGCAGACAATGTAGGTCACCGGCAGTTGCTGCGATTTCCAGACAAGTTCGAAGCGCGCGGTTTCCGTTCCCGCCCCGAACAGAGCAAGGAACTGTTCCCAGTGGAGGGAAATGACGCTGACCACCCCCATCAGCGGGATCATCTCCAGGAAGCTGTGAACGTGCTGCTCGATCGGCGTGACGGTGCGGGCCGTGGTGGCGTAGCTGACGTCCCACATCGCCGTCGCCTCGTGGATGAGGAAAGTGACGATCATGATGAGGATGATCAGGGCATTAACGTCAAGAAACATGGCGGCCAGCAAAGGTATTCCGACCTCGGCGAACATCAGAAGGTGGATCAAGGATTCCTTGGCGCCTGTCGTCGATTCGATGTGAGAGGCGCGATGGCAGAGCCAATCGGCAAATCCGGCGGCCAACCAGACTGGCAGCAGGAAATACATCAAAATCAGCACGGTGGGGTCTGACAGCATGACATCCTTTCACGAGTGGCCCCGTTCGAGGTGGCTATTGCTGCCCCGGCATTTCGGTGTTTTCCTGGGGATTTTTCCGGACGCCCGCGGCTGGGGAAGTATCCGTCGGCGCGTTACCGCCCTGGTTCTGTTCAGGCGCCCGCTTCAGAGGCGAAGTATTCCAGCCCATATCGGCGTAGAGAAAGCCTATGAGAAAGCCAATGATGATGATGGCGGCTATCACGAGCGAAAGCACTGCATTGCGTCGCACCATTGCCAGGCTCCCTTCCCAAGCCGAACAGCCGATCACGAAAATAGTTCCCAAAACCAGCCGCGATCGCACCTCGGTCGCGTCGGCTTCGACACGCAAGATTCGACGCCAACACTGCACGGAGCCGCGGGAACAATCGGTGACGGGCGAGGTTCGGTATTGGTTCTTCAAGGACGATCTCGATGAAACCTGCCGTAACCGACCGTATCGAGACAAAAAAATACAATCATCCCACGGGCGGATGGGGATCCCTGAGGTCATTGGTCCGCAAGGCATACGGCGAAGGCCTGCTGATGTCGGGCATATGGAGCACGCTGCTCAAGCAGAACAAGGCCGATGGCTACATGTGCATTTCCTGTTCATGGGCCAAGCCGGCCGATCCGCGGCCCTTCGAGTTCTGCGAAAATGGCGCCAAGGCGACCATGTGGGATCAGACGAAGCTGCGTTGCGGGCCGGATTTCTTCGCACGACATTCGGTCACCGAACTGCTCGACTGGCCGGATCGTGACCTCGAAAAACAGGGCAGGCTTACGGATCCCCTGCGCTACAATGCCGTCACCGACCGCTATGAACCGGTTTCCTGGGATGACGCATTCCTTGAGATCGGCATGGAGCTTCGGCGGCTCGATCCGAAATCGGTCGTCTTCTACACATCCGGTCGGGCCTCGCTGGAGGCTTCGTTCATGTATCAGCTCTTTGCGCGTATCTACGGCTCATCGAACCTGCCCGATTCTTCCAACATGTGCCACGAATCGACCTCGGTCGGGCTGCCCGAATCGATCGGCTCGCCGGTTGGAACCGTGCAGCTCGAAGACTTCTCCCAGTGCGACATGATGTTCTTCTTCGGCCACAACACCGGGGTGACGGCGCCGCGGCTCCTGCATCCGCTGCAAGAGGCTCGCCAGCGTGGGGTGCCGGTATTCACCTTCAATCCCTTGCCGGAAAGGGGGCTGAAGCGCTTCAAGAATCCGCAAGATCCCCTTGAAATGCTGTCGCCGGGCCCCGGCACGAAGATGTCCAGCGACTTCTTCCAGGTCCGCAGCGGTGGCGATATCGCCGCTATGACCGGCATCGCCAAGGCGGTGCTGGCGCTAGACGACGCGGCACGGGAACACGGGGATCCGCGTGTCCTCGACGTCGATTTCATTGCCGAGCACACGGATAGTTTTGCCGAATTCGAAGCTTACCTGCGGGCCGCCAGGTGGGAGGACATCGTCAGGCGCTCGGGAATTGCGCAGGCGGATCTCGAACATGTTGCCGAGGTCTACAGCCGCTCCAACGCGGTGATAGGCAATTACGGCATGGGTTTGACACAGCACCGGCACGGTACCGAGAACGTCCAGATGCTATGCAATCTGCTGCTGATGCGCGGCAACATGGGAAAGCCCGGCGCCGGCATTTCACCGCTGCGCGGCCATTCCAATGTCCAGGGCCAGCGCACTGTCGGCATATCCGAAAAACCCGAGCTCGTCCCGCTCGACAAGTTCGCCCGGTTCTATGATTTCGAGCCGCCACGCGAGAAGGGTCTCGACACGGTCGAGGCCTGTGAGGGCGTCATCGCAGGCTCGGTGAAAGGCTTCATCGGACTCGGCGGCAATTTCGTTCGCGCCGTTCCCGAAACCGGCCTGATCGAGAAAGCATGGCGTCGGCTTGGGCTGCATGTCGAAGTCGCCACCAAGCTCAACCGCAGCCATCTCCTGCCAGGGGCGGTGACCTATCTGCTGCCCTGCCTGTCGCGGCTGGAAAGGGACCAACAGGCGAGCGGCGACCAGACCGTTTCGATGGAGGACTCCACCGCCTGTATCCACGGCTCCTTCGGTTCGCGTCCCCCGGCTTCACCGCATCTGCTTTCCGAACCGAAGATCGTGGCGGAACTGGCCAAGGCCACCGTATCGGGGGTGAGTTCGATCCCGTGGGATAAATGGGTCGCCGATTATTCCCTTATCCGCGATGAGATCGAGCGTTGCTACCCGCAGCATTTTCGTGAGTTCAACAAGCGGTTCCTGACGCCGGGAGGCTTTCACCGCGATATCAAGGCGTCGAAACGGGTCTGGGAGACGCCGAACAAGAAAGCCAATTTCAAGCTGCCGACAACGCTTGAAACAGACCCGGACATCGATGTTTCGGGTCACAATGTGCTGACGCTGATAACGGTGCGCTCCAACGACCAGTTCAATACCACCGTCTATGGGTACAATGACAGACTGCGCGGCATACACGGCACACGCATGGTCCTGTTGATGAACGAGGCCGATATCCAGCGCTTCGGGTTGAGCGCCGGGCAGGAAGTTGATCTGGAGGCCCATGCCGATGACGGCGTGGAGCGGCGGGTTCGAGGTTTGCGCATCACCCCCTACTCCGTGCCCGAAGGCAACTGCGCCGGTTATTATCCGGAACTCAATCCCCTGGTTCCTCTGTGGCACCGGGCCAAGAAGGCTCACGTCCCCGCCGTAAAGTCGGTTCCCGTCAGAATTGTTGCCAGGGAACCCAAAACGAGAAGCTCGGCGCGCCACTAAAGCAACCCAGGAAAAGTGTGTACGGCTTTCCCGGGAAAAGCGCGGTGCGCTTTCCCCTAGGAATTGCGCAAAAACAACAACATAGAGTGGTTAGCCGTTTCCGCAGACGATGAACTGCTCTATGGCGGTCCCAGTCTGGTGGGCCAGGCCGGTAGCTAGCCGCCAGCCGGCTTAGGGGATGCCGGCTGGGCCGGTTGGGTGCCTTGCTGATCTCCGCCGGTGGTGGTTTGTGGGGTGGGGTTCGTGTCGGTTGTGGGGTTTTTGTCGACCGGCTGACTGTTCGTATCCGCTTTGGATTTGTCGGGATCGGGATTGTTGCACCCGGCCAGACAGACCAGTGCCAGCATCAGCAACACGGCTCTCATATCGATACTCCTTCGGTGGGAGATGGCGAAGCAGCCTGCCAAGCTTCCATCCGGTCGAATCGCACCGAAAGCCCCTGCCTGGCCGCGCTTCTGGCCAACATGCGATCCAGTTCGGCATCTTCGATCGGGCTGCGCATCACCTCACGAATGGCCCTGCAAGCCAGCTCCGTCGACACGAAATCATATCGCCTGCTCCTGGTCAGCACATATTGCTCGACCAGCATTTTCACACGCCGGAGCGCGATCTTATCAGCATGTTGCATCATGTTCCTCCTGCACGCGCCGAACTGCGGGACCAACCGGTTGTTCCCGCCCGAATTCCGAAAATCCATCGCCCGGCCAGGAGCAGAAGTCAGACTCCCGGCAGGCGCCGACCGGACGATACCGATCCACGGAACAATCATCTCCTCTGCTGGTTCGGCCGGCACGACGGAGGAAATCATGGCGGACGCAAAACTCGCAGTGGTCACCGGCGCCTCGAGCGGCATAGGCAAGGAACTTGCGAAACTCTGCGCGAAGGACGGCTACGATCTCGTCGTTGCGGCTGATGAACCGGCAATCCAGCAGGCCGCCGAGGCACTCGGCTCACATAATATCGGAGTCGAAGCCGTCGAGGCCGATCTCGCGACCGTCGAAGGCGTGGATCGGCTGATCTCCCGAATTGGCGAGCGTGACATCGACCTGCTGTTTCTCAACGCTGGACGCGGGCTCGGCAATGGCTTCGTCGACCAGGACTGGAGGAAGATCCGGCGCATCATCGACACCAATATCACCGGAACGGTGTATCTGGCGCATGAACTCGGCGCCAAGATGGCTCGCCGCGGGCGCGGGCGCATTCTTTTCACCGGGTCGATCGCCGGTTTCATGCCCGGGACTTTCCAAGCCGTCTACAACGGCACCAAGGCATTCATCGATTCCTTCGCGATCGCCTTGCGTCACGAATTGCAGGACACCGGCGTCACGGTGACCGTGTTGATGCCCGGCGCCACGCAGACACGCTTCTTCGAACGCGCCGAGATGATGGACACCAAGGTCGGCACCGACGAGAAGGACAATCCGGCCGACGTTGCCAAGGCCGGCTACGAAGCAATGATGACTGGCGAAGAACAGGTGGTCAGCGGCTGGAAGAACAAGCTGCAGGTCGCCGCTGCGCATGTCACGCCAGCAGGTACGCTGGCCGAACAGCACCGCGAGATGGCGGCGCCGGGCTCGGCGTCCCAGGACTGATCGGCGGCATCTTCGGCGCCACGCACGAGAAACGCGCGTTTCACCGATGAAACGCGCCCTCCAAACTCAGGAGCAACATCGTGAAAGCCCTTACATGGCACGGCAAAGGCGACATACGCTGCGACCAAGTGGCCGATCCCGTCATCGAGGATGACCGCGACGTGATCATCAAGGTTACCTGCTGCGCCATATGCGGCTCCGACCTCCACCTGATGAACGGTTACATGCCGACGATGAAATCGGGCGACGTGCTTGGCCACGAGACGATGGGCGAAGTGGTGGAGGTTGGTCAGGGCCATTCGAAGTTCAAGAAGGGTGACCGGGTGGTGGTGCCGTTCAACATTTCCTGCGGCGAGTGCTGGTTTTGCCAGAACGGGCTGTTTTCGCTTTGCGACCGCTCGAATCCCAACGCAAAACAGGCCGCCGAAGCG
The DNA here is from genome assembly GCF_006442295.1 of Mesorhizobium sp. B2-3-2. Classification (NCBI taxonomy): domain Bacteria; kingdom Pseudomonadati; phylum Pseudomonadota; class Alphaproteobacteria; order Hyphomicrobiales; family Phyllobacteriaceae; genus Mesorhizobium; species Mesorhizobium sp. B2-3-2. Next base: position 49,392 of record NZ_VFWA01000018.1, read on the forward strand.
ATGGGGCAATCGCCGGCCGGCCTTTTCGGATATTCGCATCTTGTCGGCGGCTATTGGGGCGGACAAGCGGAATATCTGCGGGTTCCGTTCGCCGATGTCGGTCCGATCAAGGTGCCGGAGGGAATGGAAGATGAACAGGTGCTGTTTCTCTCCGACATCTTCCCGACCGGCTACATGGCGGCAGAGAACGCCGGCATCGAGCCGGGCGATACGGTCGCGATATGGGGTTGCGGCCCGGTTGGCCAATTCGCCATCCAGAGCGCGTGGATGCTCGGCGCCGGCCGTGTCATCGCCATCGACAAGGTGCCGGAGCGGCTGGCCATGGCGCGTGAACACGGCAAAGCCGAGACGCTCGACTTCAGCAATTCCAATATCTACGACGCACTGATGGCGATGACCGACGGCCGCGGCCCGGATCGCTGCATCGACTGCGTCGGCACTGAATCCGACCCCGGCGCGAGCGCCGACGCCATGCTCGACAAGGTGAAGGCCGCCGTCTATCTCGGCACCGATCGGCCGCATGTGCTGCGAGAGGCGATCTATTGCTGCCGCAAGGGCGGCACCATCTCGGTTCCCGGCGTCTACATCGGCCTGGTCGATCACATCCCGTTCGGCGCCGCGATGAACAAGGGGCTGACCTTTCGAATGGGCCAAACCCATACCCAGCGCTATCTCGAACCACTTCTGGCCAAGGTCCAGAATGGCGAGATCGACCCGTCCTTCGTCATCACCCACAGAGCCGAGCTCGAAGCCGGGCCGGACCTCTACAAGACCTTCCGCGACAAGCAGGATGGTTGCATCAAGGTGGTTATGCGGCCGCATAGTTGAGATGTCGCGGTTCCAGAGGCAAGAGCTATCTCATTCCCGGCATCCGTTGGACGCCCGCCCGATCGACATTGGCAGTTCGGAACCTTCTGCTGTGTCGGCGATTGACCCGCTGAGGTCGATTCAGAAGAAGGGCGCCACCATGGCTAACGAGAATTCTCGCTCGAAACCCGTTATTCGGTCTCCGAACACCGATGGTTTGCCACACCCGAGGCGAGACGCCGGTGATACGGACGCAGGGGCGAAATCGCCGACGCCGAAGACTGCCGGAGGATCTCGCCCTTCAGCTCCTCCCCTGGACAATCCCGCAGCCAATCGAAATTCCGGTCGCCCCCGCCAGGCCAGCACGACTCCGCGACCGACGGACAAGCCCTTGGACTGATCCTGCGGCGCCATTGGAGTAACCGTCAACGCGAAACGTCGGGCAGCGACCCCAGATCGGCCAGCGCAGCCAGGATGGTTGCTTCAGTCGCCGGCTTGGGCACGAATTTGCAGTCGCGAAAGGATGCCGGTAAGTCGCGCGCGCCAAATCCCGTCATGAGGGCGAAGGGAACACCCTGCGCCTGCAATATCTCCGCGAGGGGCAGGCTCGTTTCACCGTTCAACTGGATGTCCAGCAACGCCATGTCGATCTTGTCCGAGCCGACGAGACGAAGCGCCGCGGCGACCGAAGGCGCGGGACCGACCACCTGGTAACCGGCGCTACGCAGGACTAACGCGGTGTCTTCCGCGATCAGCCATTCGTCCTCGACGACCAGGACGCGCGGTCCGTCGTTCACGACTCCTCCTTCCCGTTAACGGGAAATGCGATCTGAACGTTGAGGCCTTCCTTGCGAAAAGCGGTTTCAACATGGCCGCCAAGCCTGTAGCCGATCTCTCCCTGCAGCAGCGTGAGGCCGAAGCCGCTGCCGACGGGTTCCTTGACAGGGGGACCATCCTTCTCGCGCCAGGCAAACGTGAACATGTCGTCAGCGATCGACCACATCACCACCACCTTGCCACGAGGTTTGGAAAGAGCGCCATATTTGGCCGCGTTGGTGGCCAGTTCGTGGACGGCCATGCTGAGGGAAAGACCCTGTTGCGGTCCAAGTTCTATCTCCTGGCCGTTCAGTTCGAACCGTTCAATGCCAAACGGTTCGAGTTCCTGGTGAAGCAGTTCGCTGACCGAAGCTTCCTTCCAGCTTTTCCGGCTCAACAATCCATACGCCCGCGACATCGCATGCAAGCGTCCGATCAAGGCCTCCGCGAATTCATCCTTCGACACGGATTTCTCCCGCGTGCGGCTCGCAATGCTGACGATCACCGCCAGCATGTTCTTGACCCGGTGGTTGAGCTCAGAGATGAGAACCTGCTGATGCTCTTCCGCCTGAGCCAGGATGGTGACGTCGACCAGTGTCACGACTACACCCTGAACCCGGTTGCTCTTGTCCCGGTAGGGATTGATATGGACCATGTGAAACCGCCCGGCGCTGTCGCGCGCGAGGTGGTGGTTCAGGGTCTCGCCGGTCTCGAACACCTCGGCGATATGCTGCTTCAACTCGGGATAGTCGAGCTGGCTCGACAGGTCCGTCAGCGGCCGGCCGACGTCGGAGGGACGCAGACTGAAGAAGGACGAAGCCGCAGGCGTGAAGGTCCGCACCACCAGATTGCGATCGAGGAAAATGGTCGCGATTTCGGTGCTTTCGAACAGGTTGCGCAGATCGCTGTTGGCGTGATCGAGTTCCTCGATCTTGTTCGTCAACTCGGCATTGATGGTGTTCAGTTCCTCATTGAGCGACTGCATTTCCTCCTTCGAGGCCTCAAGTTCTTCATTGGTCGATTGCGCTTCCTCGTTGACGGAGACGAGTTCCTCATTGGAGGACTTCACCTCTTCCAGTGCGGTCTCATATTCCTCGATCGTCGATTGCAGACGCTCCCTCGTATCGCGCAGTTCCCGCTCGAGATCGGCGGTGCTGTCGGTGTCATGGCTGCCGCCTTCGTCTGTGCGGATCTGCGTAGGTCCCGACGGTTCGAACAGGACGAGATAGAGCGGCTCGCCATTGTCGCGTTCCGCCAGCGGCTCGATGGTGAGCTTGATCGGCTGGATCCGCTCATCATCCTCCTCGACCGTGAGATTTTCCCGCACGACGGTCCGGCGCGTCGACGTCGCCTCCCGCAGTGCGGCGCGCAGGTCGAGCCGCAGCCCGCGGCGTGCCATTGTCAACAATTGCCGGCTGGGAATGCCTTGCGGCGCCTCGAGATATTTTCCGGTGCGAGCTGAGTAGTAGACGACATCGCCTTCGGCGTTGACCAGCACATGCGGGGGGGCGAAGCGCTCCAGCACCTGCGCCTCGACCGCCTGGCGCAGCGGATAACCGGCGGCTCCCTTCCTCAAGCCGGTGCTCTCGGACGGGAATGCGCCCGAATGGCTATCGCCGATCAGGGCGGGCAGCCTGACATGCGGCGAGGCATGCTCCCGCGCCTGGAAGATACGATGTTTCTTGTCGACGGTGGCAAACAGATTGTCGTTCTGTCCGACGCTCTCCGAGGTGCCGAGAAAAAGGTAACCGCCGGGCTTCAGGGCGTAATGGAAAATAGGGATGACCCGGTTCTGAATGGCAGGGCCGAAATAGATCAGCAGGTTACGGCACGACACCAGGTCCATGCGTGAGAAAGGCGGGTCGCGAACTACGCTGTGCGGCGAAAAGATGCACAGCTCCCGTATTTCGTTGCTGATGACATAGGTGTCGCCGTCGCCATTGAAAAACCGCTGGCGGCGTTCGGGGGAAAGCCCTTGCAGCAAGGCTTCGGGATAGCGCCCTGCCCGCGCCACCGCCAGCGCCGGTTCGTCGATGTCGGTCGCGAATATCTGGATTCGCGGAACGACAGGGAGCTTATCCGCATGCTCGCGCAGCAGGATACCGATGGAGAACACTTCCTCGCCTGTGGCGCAGCCGGGAATCCACACCCTGACGATGTCGTTGGCGGTCTTGCCTTCGAAGAGTTGCGGTACGATCTTTCGCTCGAGCAGTTCGAAAGCCTCGGGATCGCGAAAGAAGTTGGTGACGTTGATCAGCAGGTCGCGAAAAAGGTTCATCACCTCGCGAGGGTCCTTTTGCAGCCATTCGACGTATGCGCCAATGGATTGCATCTGTGCGATCTGCATGCGCCGCTTGATGCGTCGCAGGAACGTCTTGGTCTTGTAGCCCGAGAAATCATGGCCTGAGTGGCTGCGCAGGATGCCGTAGATCTGGGACAGAACCTTTTCCATACCTGCCGTTCGGACGCTATCCTCCTCCGCCAACCCATTTAACGCGTCGAAGCCGCGGGCGAAGGCTTCCAGCTTCGTGCCGATCTCCTCGGCGGGCGCGGCTATATCGATAAGTCCGCTGGTGATGGCGCTCTGCGGCATATCGGGGTTGCGCGGGCCGTAGCCGTCGGAGATCTGCGCGACGGTGAGCCCCCCACGCTCCTTGATCGCCTTGGCGCCCAAGGTTCCATCGGAATCTCCGCCCGACAGGATGACGCCGACGGCATGTTCGCCCTGGTCTTCGGCTAATGCGCTGAAGAAGATGTCTATGGGTTTGCGTTCCTGGCTGAACCCGTTGGGCCGGCGCAGGCGCAGCATTCCCTTGTCGATGGTCAGGGTCACGTTCTGCGGCATGACATAGACGTGGTTCGGTTGAACGATCATGCCATCCGCCGCGACTTCGACCGGCATTTCGGTGTAGCGGCCGACGACCTCATGCAACAGGCTCTCTCGCTTAGGGCTGAGATGAGTGATGACGACGAACGCCATGCCGGGCTGATCGGCCATACCCTTGAACAGCCCTTCCATCGCCGGAATTCCGCCGGCGGACGCGCCGACGCCAACGATGGGAAATCTTTTCGACTGGGCTGTCACTGGAAGTTCCCCTTTCGGCACCTGTGTGCGAAATCACTTATGAAGCAGGCTGGACAGCAGGTAAGCATAGGCGCGGCGGAGATACGGAACAAGTCGCGACGGATGGCGTTGAATTTGCAGTTCACGTGTTCAATGACCAAACGTCCATCTGAAACAAAGCTCCCGACGCACATGGAGTCAGCGGCGTGGAATTGCTTGACGATTTCGGCCGGGCTCGTGCCGAAACGCCAGCAGGCTCGGCGAAGGAGACTGTTTCCACCAGGTACTGGTCGAGAAAGGATGACGAGGTGCGCGATCTGCAAGGGGTGCATCTTCTGATCGTCGAAGACGAATGGATGGTAGCCGGAGATCTCGCCCGTTATTTCAGCAATATGGGTGCGATCATTCTGGGACCGGCAGCGACGGTCGAACAAGCATCATTGCACACTGAATCGGCCGAGGCTGCCATCCTCGACGTCAATCTCAACGGGCGAAGGGTCTTTCCGATCGCGGACGAACTGATGCGCCGCGGCGTGCCGTTCGTGTTTTTCAGCGGCGACAGCGATATCGCCATTCCCGAACATCTCCGGCATGCCAGCAACCTGCGAAAATCCTCGGGCAGCGGGGCTGTATTCAATGCTCTTTTCCCGCCGCAAAACCCGGCTGCGGCGAGCGGCTTTGTGCCAAGTTCGCCGGACGACGTGTTTTCGCTCCTGCCCAAACTCAGGCTTGCGGCACGTCTGTTGCTGGGGGATGTGGAAGCCTCCGACCGGCTTGTCGAAAGGACGCTCGAGCGGGCGATCCGTGACATCGACCAAAGGCGGATCGGCCAGTCCACCGAAGACTGGCTTAACGCCATCATGCGCGATTTGGCAAGGTCCAGCGGCGCAAGGCTTCTGAACTGAGCCGACGAACCAGGTTTTCCGATTGATCGCCGGCCGGGCCCTCGGTCAGCCCTTTTGGTCACGCTCGACGAACTTGTTGAAACGGCTGGTTTGCCCGCCGCCGGTGTTGGCCTGGTAAAGAAAAGCCAGATGGTTCTCATCAAATATCCGAAAGAACTCATCCCATTCGACTGGTTCGAATGCCTCCTCGGGCTCGCCGAAATCGATCCGCAGGATGCCGCCCTCGCCCTTGGTTCGCACCACTACCGGCCGGCCGTTCCGCTCCTCGGCCCATTTGCGAATCTCCTCGTGATTGGTGGTCGTCTGCGATTGCGACATCGAAATCTCCTTTCGGCCTGCTCTCTCGCCGCGCACGCACCGCGGCAATTGTTGAGCGTCCTAACAGCACACGGCAGGCAATGTTCCAGCACCGGTGGTGCCGGTGCGATGCGGCTGCTGTGTGCCGGCCAGGAGAACTTTGTTGATGCGCAGGGAACAAAGCTTTTGCGGAGAAGTTCGGGACGCCGAGGTCACCAGTCCGAGGAGTTGTCGTGAAACGTATACTGGTCACAGGGGGCTGTGGTTTCATTGGTCGCCACGTCGCAAAAGAATTCGCCGAGCACGGTTATTCGGTTTGCATCCTCGATGCACTGCTGGATCAGGTCCATGCGGGTGAAGCGGTCAACCTTCCCGCGGGAGCCGAACTGATCAAGGCCGATGTGCGCGATCGCGAGGCCGTCACCAAGGCACTGGACGGCATCGACGGGGTGGTTCACCTGGCCGCGGAAGTCGGCGTCGGCCAATCCATGTACGAGATCGCCCGCTATGTCGGCGCCAACGATCTCGGCACCGCCACGCTGCTGGAAGCGTTGATCAAGCACCCGGTCGAGCGGATCGTCGTCGCCTCCTCGATGAGCGTCTACGGCGAAGGTCTTTACGCCACGCCCGACGGCCGGCGCATCGGCAACGCCCGGCGCAAGGCAAACGATCTCAAAAGCGGACAGTGGAATCCCATGTCTGCGGACGGTGAACCTCTCTCGCCGTTGCCGACAGACGAAGAAAAGCCGGTCGATCTCGCCTCCATCTATGCATTGACGAAATATGCCCAGGAACGCGCCGTGCTGATCTTCGGCGAGGCCTATGGTGTCGACGCTGTGGCACTGCGCCTGTTCAACGTCTTCGGCGCCGGGCAGGCGCTTTCAAATCCCTATACCGGCGTGTTGGCCAACTTCGCCTCGCGTCTCGCCAACGGCAAGCGGCCGATGATCTTCGAGGATGGCCAGCAGAAGCGCGACTTCGTTCATGTGCGTGACGTCGCCCGCGCCTTTCGCCTGGCGCTGGAGCAACGCCAGGCGAAAGGTCACGTCATCAACATCGGAAGCGGCCGGGCCTATGCTATCCGCGATGTCGCGCGCCTTTTGGCCAAGGCCATGGGAACGCCGGACCGCTCGCCCGAGCTGCTCGGCAAAGCGCGTTCCGGCGATATTCGCAACTGCTTCGCCGACATTTCCAAGGCGCGTGAACTGCTCGGCTTCGAGCCGGGGCGGCAATTGGAGAATTCGCTCGGCGACTTCGTTTCCTGGGTGCGCAACACGATTGCCATCGATCGCGGCGCCGACATGAAACGCGAGCTCGAAGAACGCGGGCTGGTGTCATGAAGCCGGGTAGGCGCAACCGTCGCGAGGCACCTGTCGCCGTCATCGGCGGCAGCGGCTTCATCGGGTCCAATCTCGCCGACAGCCTTTTATCAGATGGCGAGCCGGTGCTGGTGATCGACAATCTCAGTCGTGCGGGTGTCGAACAGAACCTCGAATGGTTGTCGCACAAGCACGGAAGCCGCCTCAAGGTGGAAACCATCGATGTGCGCGACGCCAACGCCTTGGCTTCAGCCCTGAGGGGGTCGAAAGCGATATTCCATCTGGCCGCGCAGACCGCCGTCACCACCAGCCTGGTTCGGCCGGGCGAGGATTTCGACATCAACCTTCGGGGAACTTTCAACGTCCTGGAGGCGGCGCGACAAAGCGGCGAGTGCGTCCCCGTGATCTTCGCCAGCACCAACAAGGTCTACGGCAGCCTTCCCGACATCGCGGTTCGCCAGGAAGGCGAGCGGTGCGTGCCTTGCGACCCTGCAATCCGTGCTGAGGGCATCGGCGAGGGCCGCAGCCTGGACTTCTGCACGCCCTATGGCTGCTCCAAAGGCGCGGCGGACCAGTACGTGCTCGATTACGCCAAGTCCTATGGCTTGCCGACTGCGGTCCTGCGGATGAGCTGTATCTATGGCCCGCGCCAGTTTGGAACGGAGGACCAGGGCTGGGTTGCGCATTTCCTGATCTGCGCGCTTTCGGGGCGGCCGATAACCATTTACGGCAACGGCAGGCAGGTGCGCGACATCCTGCACGTCTCCGATGCGGTTGCGGCCTACAGGGCCGTGCTCGACCGGATCGAGACGATCGCGGGCCAGGCGTTCAATCTCGGCGGCGGACCGGAAAATGCGCTCAGCCTGCGCATGCTGTTGGATGAGATCGGCAGCCTGACGGAACGAGCACTGTCGGTCCGCTATGAGGCCGAGCGGACGGGCGACCAGCCCTTCTTCGTCGCCGATACCAGGAAGATGAAAACCACGCTTGGCTGGACGGCGCGTGTTTCATGGCGCGAAGGCGTCCGCGACCTCGCCGATTGGTTGCACCGTCACCGGCTCGAACCCCAAGCCGAAGCCGTGAGGTACGTCGCATGAAAATCGCATTGGTCAACCCGTTCTGGACCTATGACGACAGCATCTATTTCGGCTGCCGCCAACCGCATCTGCCCCTGGAGTTCGGCTACTCGAAAGCCTTGCTCGAACGGGCCGGACATGAGGTGCTGATGCTGGACGGACAGCTTCAGAAGCTTGACAATTCCAGCCTTTCCGAACGGGTTGCCGAGTTCGCCCCGGCAATGACGGTCGTCAGCACCGCGCCGACCTATCTGTTCTGGCGTTGCGCGCCGCCGGAGCTGCGCGTGCCGGCCGACTTTCTCAACCGCCTTGCCGGGCGAGGTGGGCGCACCGTAGCGGTCGGGCCGCATGGCTCGGCGACACCGGCGCCAACTCTGCGCAAGCTCCGCGTTGACATCGTCGTGCGCGGCGAATGCGAGGAGGTTGTCGCCGACCTTGCACGGTGCGACGATTGGAGCGTGGTGCCGTCCACGGCCCACATCAGCGGAGCAAGGCTGGTCTCTAACGGCGGCGTCCACGCCAGTTCGTTCATCGACCATCCGCCGCTCGAATGGCCATCGGACTGGATAGCCGCGCACGCGCACCATCATCACAGGTTCGACGACCAGCAGGTGGGGTTCGGCGCGGAGGTCGAGGCGTCGCGCGGCTGCCCTTACAATTGCAGCTTCTGCGCCAAGATGGATTTCCGCGATGCTTATCGCCGCCGACATCACGAGGCGGTCGTGACGGAAATAGACCGGCTGATCGCCCAAGGTGTCGGCTACATCTACTTCATCGACGAGATCTTCCTGCCGCAGAAAGCCTTGCTGGAGGCACTGATCGACCGCGAGGTGAAGTTCGGCGTACAGACCCGCATCGACCTGTGGAAGCCCGAGCTGCTGGAATTGCTTGGCGCGGCAGGCTGCGTGTCCATCGAAGCGGGCCTCGAAAGCCTGACGGTAGAGGGCCGGGCCATGCTGGCCAAGCGCTGCCGGCTGGGCACGGAGGAACTCGCCGCGCTGCTCGTCGACGCGAGACGCCATGTTCCCTTCGTCCAGGCCAACCTGATCGGCGTGATCGAAGACGACCCTGCCCTGGTCGACCACTGGCGAAACCACCTGATAGACAACGGCGTATGGGCTAATGAGCCGGTACCGCTCTATCCCTATCCGAGTTCGCCCAGCTATCGCGAGCTTTGGGGCGAGCCCGACGACATCGCCTGGGAGCGCGCGCATGAGCACTATCTCGCATCGTTCCAAAAATTCAGCGACATTCAGGAGAAGCGCCCGCGTCCGCTGGCGGAGCTGGAGGCGACATGTTGCGGACACTGACCCCGCGTTCGCGGCGCATCTTGATGACGGTCGATGCCGTGGGCGGCGTGTGGCGGTACACGCTTGATCTGGCCCGGGAATTCGTCGATGGCGGAGGCAGCGTTTTGCTCGCCGGTCTTGGTCCGGAGCCGTCCAGGCAACAGGCCGAAGAAGCACAGTCTTTCGCGACGCTGACCTGGCTGACCACGCCACCGGATTGGATGACCCGCAATGCCAGCGACCTTGATGCGTTGCCGGGGGAGTTGCATGGGCCCATTCGTGACCACGCCGTCGACCTTGTTCATCTCAATGCGCCGACGCAGGCAGTGGGGCTCGATGCGCCCTGCCCCGTCGTGGTGGTCTCCCACTCCTGCGTGGTCACATGGTTCCATGCCGTCAAGGGACAGGCGGTGGACAGCGCATGGGACTGGCAGAAGCAGCGCAACAGGCGCGGCTTCGAAAGGGCCGACGCCGTCATCGCGCCGAGCCACAGCCACGCCGGCATGCTCGAAACCTGCTATGGGCCGATCGCGCGTCTCAACGTCGTCGCCAACGGCGCCCGCCCGATAGCGAAACCCGAAAAGCGTCAACCGCTCGTCTTCGCCGCCGCCCGCTGGTGGGATGAAGCCAAGAATGCCACGGTGATCGACCAGGCCGCGTCGATGACGCAATGGCCCGTCTTTGCAGCCGGTTCCACGCAAGGTCCGGACGGCCAGCGCGCCGGCTTCAGCCATGCCGTCGCTCTGGGAGCGCTACCGCATGATGAGATGCGCGCCCTGATGGCGCGCGCCGGCATCTTCGTGTCGTCATCGCTTTACGAGCCGTTCGGCCTGGCGGCGCTCGAAGCGGCCATGTCGGCGACGCCGCTCGTTCTATCCGACATAGCCACCCACCGCGAGTTATGGGGCGGGGCCGCGTTATTCTACGACCCGCGCGACCCGGATGATCTCGCCGCCTGCATAAACCGTCTCTCCGCCGATGCGCAGCACAGACGGGAGCTCGGCCGGGCAGCCCTGCGCCGGAGCCGCAGGTTTTCGTTGGCGAGGCAGGCAGCGGCCATGCGCGACGTCTACGACAAAGCGGCCTTAGCGATGGCGGAGCGCTGATCATGCGCTTTCTGTTCTATACCCATTCGGTCGTTTCCGACTGGAACCATGGCAACGCACATTTCCTGCGCGGCATCATGCGGGAGCTGGTCGCGCGCCAGCATCAGGCGATCGCGCTCGAGCCGGCGGACGGCTGGAGCCGCTCGAATCTACTGGCCGAGAAGGGCTCCTTCGCCATAGAGCGCTTCAGGAACGATTTCCCCGAGCTGATGCCGGTGACTTACGATGCCGGCTTTGACCACGAGGCCTGGATCGCCGATGCGGACGTGGTGGTCGTCCATGAATGGACTGATCCGGATCTCATCGCGCGCATTGGCCGCGCCAGGGCGAGCGGCGGCAACTTCATTCTCCTGTTTCACGACACCCACCACCGCGCCGTGTCGGCGACCGAGGCGATCTCGGCGCTCCAGTTGGAGCATTACGACGGCGTCCTCGCCTTTGGCGAAGCCCTGCGCGAGAGCTACCTGCGCGCCGGGTGGGGCAAACGCGTCTTCACCTGGCACGAGGCGGCTGACGACCGCCTGTTCAGACCGCACCCGGAGATTCGCCCTGCGTCAGACCTGATCTGGATTGGAAACTGGGGCGACGACGAGCGTACCGCAGAACTCAAGGAATTTCTGATCGAGCCGGTGCACGAACTCCGCCTCGAGGCCACCGTCCATGGCGTGCGCTACCCCAGGCAGGCGCTCGCCGATCTCGCAGCCGCCGGCCTGCGCCATGAAGGTTGGATCGCCAATGCCGACGTGCCGAAGGCGTTCGCAGCGCATCGTGTCACGGTGCATGTTCCGCGCCGCCCCTATCGGGAAGGCCTGCCCGGCATTCCGACCATCCGCGTGTTCGAGGCACTCGCCTGCGGCATTCCGCTGATTTCGGCGCCGTGGTCCGACACCGAGCAACTGTTCAGACCAGGCGTCGATTTCCTGTTTGCGGACAATGGCTCCCAGATGCGGCGACACCTCCGGGCTGTACTCGGCGACGCGGATTTCGCTGGCTCCTTGGCGGCGTCTGGTCTCGAGACCATCCGCCTGCGGCACACATGTCGGCACCGCGTGGACGAGTTGTTCGGCGTGCTCGCCGAATGCGGACCTCAACACATCACCAATCCGACCGCCGCAAAGGAAGCTGCTGAATGAAGATCGCTTTTTATGGATCGAGCCTGTTGTCGTCCTACTGGAACGGCGCCGCGACTTATTACCGTGGGTTGCTCAAGGCGCTTTCCCAACTCGGCTACGAAATCACCTTCTATGAACCTGACGTCTATGACCGCCGGAATAATCGCGACATCGAGGCGCCGGACTGGTGCGCCGTCGTCGTGTACGAGGCGACCCGGCACGCGCTGATGCAGGTGGCGGCGTGCGCCGCCGAGGCGGATATCGTCGTCAAGGCGAGCGGCGTCGGTTTCGAGGATGAGGCGCTGCTGCGCGCCGTGCTCGATCACGCGCGTCCTGACGCGCTCGTCGTGTTCTGGGACGTGGATGCTCCAGCGACGCTCGGCCAATTGCGCGACGAACCGGACCATCCGCTGCATGCCGCGCTGCGGCAAATCGATCTTGTGTTGACCTATGGCGGCGGCGACCCCGTGGTCTGGGCCTATCGTGCCATGGGAGCGAAGGAATGCGTGCCGATCTACAATGGGCTCGATCCTGAAACGCATCATCCAGTCGCCAGTCAGGCGCGTTTTGCTTGCGATCTCGCTTTCCTCGGAAACCGGCTGCCGGACCGTGAGGCGCGCGTCGAGGCGTTTTTCCTCGATCCCGCCAGCCGCTTGCAGCAGCAGCGTTTCCTGCTTGGCGGATCGGGCTGGGGCGACAAGCCGCTTCCCGCCAATGTCAGTTGGCTCGGCCACGTTGGCACCCGCGACCACAACGCCTTCAATGTCACGCCCAAGGCGGTGTTGAACATCAGCCGCGACAGCATGGCCGCAAACGGCTTTTCGCCCGCCACCCGCGTTTTCGAGGCGGCGGGCGCCGGTGCCTGCCTCATCACGGATGCGTGGCTGGGGGTCGAACTGTTCCTGAAACCCGGCGAGGAGATCCTGATCGCGCGCGACGGCGGCGATGTCGCCGAAATCATGCGCGCCTTGACCCCCAACCGGGCAAAGGCGATCGGCGCGTCCGCACTGCGCCGCGTCCGCGGTGAACATACCTACGCTATGAGAGCGGCCGTCACCGACGCGGTCCTGAGGCGGCACTTCGAACGCGGGACCGAGGAGGCGGCGTGATGACCAAGCGGCTCAATATCGTCTTTCTCGGCCTGTCCCTCTCCTCGTCCTGGGGCAACGGCCACGCCACGACCTTTAGAGGACTGCTGAAAGGCCTGCACGAACTCGGCCATCGCGTGACATTCCTTGAGCGTAACGTGCCGTGGTACGCCAATCATCGCGATTTGCGCGATCCCGATTTCTGCGCCCTGCGCTATTACGAAACCACCCGAGAGTTGCAACAGGACTGCGCGCGATGCCTGCAACAGGCCGATGTCGTGGTCGTTGGGTCCTTCGTTCCGGAGGGGCGCGCGGTCATCGACATTGTCGCGGCGCTCTGCAAGGGGGCGCTCTGCTTTTATGACATCGACACGCCGGTCACCCTGGCAAAACTTTCGACGGATGAATGCGACTATCTTTGTCGGCGCCAGATTCCGTATTTCGATGTCTATTTCTCCTTCACCGGCGGGCCGACGCTTGGCCGACTGGCGGAGGATTTCGGCGCGCGCCGCGCCGAGCCACTCTACTGTGCGGTCGACCCGGAACGGCATCATCGAACCGCCGACCCGGTCGGCTGGGATCTCGGTTATATCGGCACTTATAGCACGGACCGGCAGACAGCGCTGAACGCGCTGTTGCTCGAGCCCGCACGGCGCATGCCGGACCGCCGTTTTGTCGTCGCCGGCTCGCAATATCCGCCCGACATTGTCTGGCCCGAAAATGTCGAACGCATCGAACATTTGCCGCCGGCCGATCATGCCGCTTTCTATAGCCGCCAGCGCTACACGCTCAACGTCACGCGCAGATCGATGATCGCCGCCGGATGGTCCCCCAGCGTGCGCCTTTTCGAAGCGGCCGCTTGCGGTACGCCGATTATCAGCGATCGTTGGCCAGGTCTCGACAGCTTCTTTCCTTCTTCGACGATCCACACGGCCGACAAGGGGGATGACATCGTCGATATCCTGCTCAGGGAATCCGAGCGCGCCCGGCTCGCCATGGCCGACCGGGCGCGCGAACTCGTCCTGGGAGCACATACCGGCGCGGCCAGGGCCCGCGAATTCGTGTCGCTGCTGACAGCATCGAGAGCAGCGATGGTCGATCTCGATATCGGAACCGCAGCATGACTGAAAGACAGGAGAAAACAGCGATGCGGCAAACAAGAAAAGCGCGAAGGGCGAAGACAGTGCTTGTCGCCGGCGGCGCGGGTTTCCTCGGCTCGCATCTTTGCGAAACGTTGTTCCGCAACGGCTGGCGTGTGATCTGCGTCGACAATTTCCTTACCGGCCGCATGGACAACATCGTCTCGATCATGGACCAGCCGCGCTTCCGGCTGATCGAGCAGGATATCTGCCGACCACTGAACCTCGGCGAGCCGGTCGATCGCATTTTCAACCTGGCATGCGCTGCTTCGCCGCCGCGCTACCAGGCCGATCCGATACACACCACGCGCACCTGCGTCGTCGGAACGCTCAACCTGCTCGAACTCGCCGCCCGCAACAATGCGCGATTCCTGCAGGCGTCGACGAGTGAAGTTTACGGCGACCCCGAAGAACATCCGCAACGGGAAGACTATGTCGGCCATGTGAATTTCACTGGCCCGCGCGCCTGCTACGATGAAGGCAAGCGCACCGCCGAAACGCTTTGCTTCGATTATCTGAGAGCGGCAAAAGCCGATATTCGCGTGGCCCGCATCTTCAATACCTACGGTCCCAGGATGGATCCTGCCGACGGCCGCATCGTCTCGAACCTGATCATCCAGGCGCTTGAGAAGCGCTCGATGACGATATTCGGCGATGGGTTGCAGACAAGGTCCTTCTGCTACGTCTCCGACCTGATCGACGGTATGATGCGCCTGATGGATCTCGATCCCAATCCCGGAAAACCCGTCAACCTGGGCAATCCCGGAGAATTCACCATCATGCGGTTGGCATCCATGGTGAGGGACATGACCGGAACCAAGTCGGATCTGAAATTCCTGCCCTTGCCGCAAGACGATCCGCGCCGCAGGCAGCCCGACATCTCGCGTGCAAAGGCGCTGCTCGGCTGGACGCCGAAAGTGCCGCTCAGGCAAGGGCTGATGCAGACGATCGGATACTTCTCCAATCTCGAAACCAGCGGGATCGACGGCCGGATGACAGCTATTGCGACAAACGCAAGATCGGGCAGGTTGCAAAACCTTCCGGCCTGAAGCCAGGCCGCAGCCACGTGCTCCCGGCATGACCGCTCAAGCACGGTCATGCCTCCTGCCGCACTTTTGCGGATTGCCCGGAACATCCTGGCAAGCTCGGGGTTTGACGATGAGACCCCGCTATGGAGTATGGACCTGTGCAACCCAAACGATCCGCAAAGGATATCGAGCAGATTGCGGAAAGAGAGACGGCTGCCTTTCTGCGACGGGCCTCCATCACCTATCTCGAGTGCTGCGTCAGTCTGATGATGACGCATCTGCAGCGCGAGGAAGTGGCCACCATTCTCGAACGCGAAGCGGACATGCTGCGGAGACTGGACTGATCGTCACGGCCCGGACCTCTCCAGGAAGCGTAGCAGCCCATTCTTGTACCGCGTTGCCGCAGCTACCAGCCTTGGCTTCTCCGGGCCATGCTCGGATCGGGCAGCAACGTTCCAAAGGCCCAGTTGAAACGCCAGGTAGCAAGGTTCGAGATAGTCAATGAGGCCGGTATCGATATTGAGCCGCTCCCCGGCTTCCATGCGGTGGACCAACGTCGCTAGCGCGCTGTCGGAAAATCCATACTCGACGCGAGCGCCCGCAATGTCCCATTCTATGGGCTGGCAGCCGATCAAATCATGTCCCCGGCAGTGATCGACGGCATCCGTCTTGATCAACGTCCCGTCGGCACAAACGAGAAACTCCCACGGGTGAAGCCTTCCGTCGATCTCGACCCGTGGCAGCGCTTGCGCAGGGCCTTGCTTCGAGAACCAGTTCCGCAGTTCCGCCGCGCACTGCTCGCCAAGGGCTTCGGCGCCATTGTGGACGGCCATGTCAACGAGTTCCGGCAATGGAGCACCGGGCTCCGGAGTTCCCAGATTGGCCGCACGCCAGGCGAGATAGCGTGCGAGCCCCGCGACAAGTCTGTCTTTCGATAGGCTTGCCTGATCCATTGTCTTGCCGTCGACCCACCGTTCAACCAGAAAGCCGTGGCAAAGCCCGGCAACTTGCGGTGCGAAACCGGCTTCGTGCAGCATCTTGGCGGCTCGCATCTTGCGCTGCCCTGCTTCACCGAGGCCGGCGAATTTGACGAGCCATCGATCGCGGCCCGCAAACGCCAGGAACTTTCGCCGCTCGAAGCCGGGTTGACTAGGCGGCCAGAGCCTCTCCTCGGTGTAGTGGAGATGTCGCCACCCTCCAGCGGATATTTCGGTCAAGGCCAATTGCGGGCTGCCGGCCGCCTCCGCCACCCAATCGCGCAGCGTCGGGATTTGCGCGCCGCTCGGGAAGGTGCTTTCGAAGGCTATCGCCACATGTTTGCGGCAACCCGACCATGTCTCACGAACCTCCTCAGAGGCTTCGGCACCCGGCCCGCCGGAATGGCTGGGGAACAGGTGGATGCGGTTCCTATCGATGCCCAGCCGCCGCAACCATGCGACGACGGCGTGCATCGAACTGCCCGACAGGCCGGGGCCCTCGTCGACAACAGCGAAGCAAGCCGACGGCTTGTCCCTCCAGGCGCCGATCAGTTCCGGATCGGCGTTGACATGCCTGCGGAAAGGATGGCCGATCGGGCGCACGCTGATGGGTGCCGGCGCGTCGATCGCCGCGGCGACCAGGGCGGCAAGCCCGAGGCCGATGCTGCGGATGCCGATGACGCATGTGTTCCCCTCGAGGCCTGATGCCCGCGCCGCGCCGAGATAGCTTTCCGGATAAAGCGCATAATGGGCGTATCCCTCGGCCGTGCCGGTAAGAACCTTGCCCCGGCAGTCGAGCGCTGCCAGCATTTGCCTCAGCACGGGATCGACGGCGCCGCTTACCGCGAAGCCGCTTTGCCAGGACCTCGCCACTTCCGCCGCAAGGCCGACCAGCAGCTTGGCGCCTTGCCGTTGCCGCGGCGAAGGGGTGTCCCCGCCGCAGGCCTCGAACTCGATATCGGCCAGCGCCTGGACCAGTTCCGAGACCTTGACGAACAGCCCTACCAAGGCAGCGTGGCGTTGGATGCCACAGGGCCTGCAAGCGAGGCTTCCGGCCATTTCGATTGCAGCCTCGCGAAGCTGCCGCGCGTCTTCCGTTCGTTTGTGGTCGCCGTAGACGATCATCGATCGATTCCAAGCTTGCCGTGCGCCAACGCGGCATACGCGGCTTCGATCCATCCTGCCGCGCGCAATTTTTCCACATGCCAAGGAACATTCCGGCAAACTGGCGGTTCGGCCCCAGGAACTTACCTTGGACAGCACAGGACGGCAGTTTCGTGGGATCGAAGAAAGTTCGTGTCGGTATCGTCGGCGTAGGCAATTGCGCATCCTCCCTGGTGCAAGGCCTTTCCTATTACCGAGACGCAAAAGGCAACGAGCCGATCCCCGGGCTGATGCATGCCGATCTCGGCGGCTACCACGTCGAGGATGTCGAGGTCGTCTGTGCGTTCGACGTCGCCAAGGGCAAGGTCGGGCGCGACGTGGCCGAAGCGATCTACAGCGCCCCGAACAACACGTTCCGTTTTGCCGATGCGGTTGCAACCGGGGTTCGCGTCGAGCGTGGCCCCACGTTGGACGGCATCGGCAAATATCTGCGCACGGAAATCGAGGAAGCGCCGGAGCCGGTTGCCAATGTCAGCGAAATCCTGCGGGACAGCGGCGCCGATGTGCTGGTCTCGTACCTGCCGGTGGGGTCGGAGGAAGCGACGCGCTTCTATGCCGAATGCGCCCTCGAGGCCGGCTGCGCCTTCGTCAACTGCATACCGGTTTTCATCGCATCACGGCCCGAATGGCGCCTGCGTTTCGAGGAACGCGGGCTGCCGCTGGTCGGCGACGACATCAAGAGCCAGGTCGGCGCGACCATCGTGCATCGGTTGCTGGCCAATCTCTTCCGCGAGCGCGGCGTCCGCATCGACCGCACTTATCAGTTGAACTTCGGCGGCAACACCGATTTCCTCAACATGCTGGAACGCGAGCGGCTGGAATCGAAGAAGATCTCGAAGACGCAATCCGTGACCAGCCAGTTCGATGTTCCCCTGGAGCCGGGCAACATTCATGTCGGCCCCAGTGACCATGTGCCATGGCTCACCGATCGCAAATGGGCCTACATCCGGGTTGAAGGCACGACCTTCGGTGGAGTGCCGCTCAACGCTGAACTCAAGCTGGAAGTCTGGGATTCGCCCAACTCGGCCGGCGTGGTCATCGACGCCGTGCGCTGCGCCAAGCTGGCGCTTGACCGCGGCATCGCCGGCGCGCTGACCGGTCCGTGCAGCTATTTCATGAAGTCTCCGCCTGAGCAGTTCACCGATGCCGAAGCTCGGCAGCGCACGCTCGCGTTCATCACCGGCAGGGACGAGCCCATGCTCGATGCCGCGGAATGACGACGACCTTCTTCCTGATCCGGCACGCGGCACACGACAATGTCGGCTCCTATCTGGCCGGGCGGATGGGCGGAGTTCGCCTTGGCGAATCCGGCAGGGCTCAGGCGGCGCATCTTGGCCGCCGCATGGGCCGCGAGCCGATTGCCGCTATCTGGTGCAGCCCACGCGAGCGCACGCAGGAAACCGCCAAGCCGATCGCGACTGCCTGTAATGTCGGCGAAATCGCGATCTGCGCCGAACTCGACGAGATCGACTTCGGCATCTGGTCGGGAAAGACGTTCGAGGAGTTGAACGGCGATGCCGGCTGGCAGGCGTGGAACAGTCGGCGGCAGGAAGCAAGCACCCCAAGCGGCGAAACCATGCTGGACGTTCAACAGCGTATCGTCTCGCTCATGGACAAGGCTCGAGAGCGGCATCAGAACCAATGCGTCGCGCTGATCAGCCATGCCGACGTGATCAAGGCAGCCATCTGCAATGTGCTCGGCCTGCCCGTCGGCAACAGCTTTCGCTTCGATATCGACCCCGCCTCCATCACGACGATCGTGTCTGGAGACTGGGGAGCAAAGCTCATCCGCCTGAACGAACTTGCCTGACGAGGACATGCCGGATGCAGATGGTCATTTTCGGTCTCACCGTCACGTCCTCATGGGGAAACGGCCACGCCACCTTGTGGCGCGGGCTGATCCGTGCGCTGGCCCGGCACGGCTGGTCCATCACCTTTTTCGAGCGCGACACCCCTTACTATGCCGGTACGAGGGACCTCGATCAGTTGGACGGCGGCAACATCGTGCTCTACCCGGACTGGGAAGATATCCGAAGGGTCGCGGAGCAGACGATCAAGCAATCGGACGTCGTCATCATTACCTCCTACTGCCCCGACGCCGTGGACGCTTCGCGCCTGGCGCAGCAGGCATGCCGCGGGCTGCGCGTTTTTTACGACTTGGACACTCCGGTCACGCTGGCGCGCGTCGATCAAGGTGAACGCCCACCCTATTTCGGGCCCGAGGGACTTGCCGATTTCGATCTCGTCCTGAGTTACACGGGCGGCTCGGCGATCGACGCGCTCAAGACGGTCCTCGGTGCACGCCACGTGGTGCCGCTCTATGGCCATGTCGATCCCGACCAGCACCGGCCGGCAGTACCAAGGGCCGAATTTGCCGGCGATCTGTCCTATCTCGGCACCTACGCGGCGGATCGCCAGGCCGGCGTCGAAAAACTGTTGGTGCGTCCGGCCGCGCGCCTGCCTGACCACCGCTTCATCATCGGCGGCGCGCAATATCCGCAGGAATTCCCGTGGAGCGACAACATCTTCTTCGTCAGGCATCTTCCGCCGGCCGACCATCCGGCCTTCTTCTCATCGGCCCGCCTGACGCTGAATGTGACGCGCGAGGCGATGGCGCAGAAGGGTTGGTGCCCTTCGGGCCGGCTGTTCGAAGCGGCGGCATGCGGCGTACCGATCATCACCGACACCTGGCCCGGCCTCAGCAGCTTCTTCGACCCCGGCAGCGAGATTCTGCTGGCGCACGACACGGACGACGTGGTCGCAGCGCTCAAACTGCCAGCGCACGAGCTCGATGCCATCCGAAGCCGTGCGCGTGAACGGGTACTGGATGAACACACATCCGCACGGCGCGCGGCGGAGCTGGATCGCATCCTGAACGAAGCCTTGCAAAGGTCGGCCGGCGAACCGATGAAGGAAGCAGTCTGATGTTGGGCATCGTGCCCGCTGCCGGACGCGGCAGCCGCATTCAACCGCTCGGCTTCTCGAAGGAACTGCTGCCGGTCGGGAGCCGGATCGATGGACAGACCGAGCGCCCCTGCGCCGTAAGCGAATATCTGGTGCGGCGGATGGTGCGCGCCGGCGTCGACAAGATCTGTTTCATCATCGGATCGGGCAAATCCGATATCCTCGAATATTATGCCGCGGGCTACGGCGCGGCGACCGCTCTGTTCGTGGTACAGCCCACCCCTGTCGGCCTTTGCGACGCGATCTTCCGGGCGGCACCCCTCGTCGCACCGGACGAGACGGTGTTGATCGGCCTTCCCGACACGATCTGGTTTCCCGAGGACGGCTTCTGCCGTCTGCCGGACGACCAGCTGTCATTCCTGCTCTTCCCGGTGGAGCGGCCGGAATTCTTCGATGCCGTGGTTCTCGAAGAGGGAGGCCGGGTGCGGGAAATCCAGGTCAAGCGAGAGGACGCCGCCACGAACTGGATATGGGGCGCCTTCAAGATGCCGGGCCATGTCCTGCACCGGCTAGCGGCACTCTGGCGCGAGCGGGATTGCCATGACGAATATATCGGCACGTTGATCAACGCCCATCTGGCAGCGGGCGGTCAGGCCTATGGTGTCAAGGCAGGGGCCGCCTATGTCGACGTCGGTACCTTCAACGGTTATCGCGCGGCCCTTCGGCTGCTCGACGAAGATGCTGCGTCCAAAATGCGCCGGCCCACCATGATTGCGTCCAAGGCACATTCGCATGTGCCTGCCGTTCCGGGCGAAGGAGCCTAGCCATGCTGCATTCCCATGCTGAAATCCGACGCCGTATCGATGCCCTCGGCCCATGGTTCCACAACATGGAACTGGCCGGCGTCGAAACGGCCCCCGACCACTTTCTCGGCAATTACCCGCTGGTCAAGTGGCGCAAGTTCGCCGATGCCATTCCAGCCGACCTGGCCGGCAAGTCCGTGCTCGATATCGGCTGCAATGCCGGTTTCTACTCCATCGAAATGAAACGGCGCGGCGCCGGTCGTGTCCTCGGCATCGATTTCGACGAGGCCTACCTGGCGCAGGCGCGCTTTGCCGCCGAGATCGCGGACTGCGACATCGAGTTCCAGAAGCTTTCAGTCTACGACGTCGGTGCCCTGCGCGAGACGTTCGACATCGTGCTTTTCATGGGTGTGCTCTACCACCTGCGCCACCCCCTGCTCGCGCTCGACCTGATCCGCGAGCATGTCGCGGGTGAGCTGATGATTTTTCAATCGATGCAGCGCGGCAGCAAGGATCTGCCCACGCTGGAGCAGGACTATCACTTCTGGACGCACGACCTGTTCGACGAGCCGGATTTTCCGAAACTTCATTTCATCGAACATCGCTACGCCGACGATCCGACCAATTGGTGGATCCCCAACCGCGCCTGCACTGAAGCGATGCTGCGCAGCGCCGGTTTCGAGATCTTTCTTCATCCCGAGCAGGAGGTCTATTTCTGCCGTCCCGCCGGCGATCCGGCCGGCGGCGGCGCCGTCTACCCATCGAAAGGACAGCTCCATGATTGAAGCCGCGATGATCTGGAACGAGCCCAACAACAAATCGCACTGGGACCCCGAGCTCGACCCCGATTGGAGCCGCTTCGCCGCCATGGCAATGTTGTCGGCAGATGCGATCGCGTCCGAGAACCCGGCCTTGACCAAGGTACTCGGCGGCATCTCGCCGATCGACCCCGGTTTCATAACGCGCATGAAAGAATTCGGATTGCTGGACCATGTCGACGCCGTCGCGGTGCATGGCTTCCCGCTCGACTGGAACCTGTGGCAGATCCAGGAATGGCCGCAGAAGATCGGTGAGATCGCGGCCGTCACCGATCTCCCGATCTGGGTCAGCGAGGTGGGCGTATCGACCTTCGGCGCTGACGAGATCCAGGTCTGGGGCCTCAGGCGCACCGCTGAGCTGCTGCTCGGCAACGCTCCGCGCATCCAGTGGTACAGCCTTTATGATCTCCCGCGCGAATGGGAAGCAACGACGCGCCATCGCGAAGCGGAAGGCTCCTCCTACTATCGTCATTTCCATATGGGGCTGCTGCGCCAGGACGGCACGCCAAAACCGGCACTGGAGGAATTCCTGCGCCATACGCCCGAGATGGGGCTGGTGCAGTGGTTTCATTTCGAGGATCCGCGGCTGGATGACGCCGTCGCCTGGATGAAGCGGCTCGGGGTCACCAATATGCGGACCGGACTTTCCTGGGCCGACAGCTTCAGGCCGAATGCATTGGACTGGTTCGACCGGCAGATGGAAGCGCTCGCCGATTTCGACGTGACCGTCACCTTCTGCTTCACGCCGGAGCATCGCGGGATGATGCCTCACCATACCAGCCCGCCGCTGGTACCGGAGGAATTCGCCGAATTCTGTGCAGCCATGATCCGCCGCTACGCGCCCGCCGTGGCTTCCCCGTCGACGCGGCGGGCCTCGGCAGCGTGAGGCTCCCATGCATCAACAGTCGGCAACCCTGGGCGAATTCGCGGCCCTGTTGACGGGCAGTGATACGGCACACGGCTCCGCCATCATGGTCGTCGTCGCACATCCGGACGACGAGACGATCGGCATCGGCGGACATCTTGCCGGACTGCGGTCATGCCGCATCGTCCATGTCACGGACGGAGCACCACGCGATCTTGCCGACGCGCAGGCGCATGGTTTCGAGACCTGGCAGGACTATGCCGATGCCCGCCGTGCGGAACTGACGGGAGCCTTGGCCGCGGCCGGGCTATCGCCATCGGGCCTGACCGCCCTTGGCTATCCCGACAAGGAGGCTGCGGCGAATCTGGTGGCGCTCGCGCAGGAACTCGCCTGCCTTGTTTGCGAACCCGGCATCCGCTTCGTCTGCACACATCCTTTCGAGGGAGGCCATCCCGACCACGACGCGACCGCTTTCGCCGTTCACGCGGCCTGCCATCTTCTGCGCCGTGACCGCCGGCCCGTGCCCACCATCATCGAAATGGCCTTTTATTCGGCTGGCCCGGACGGCCCGGTATTTCAGGATTTCGCCAGCGGCACCGGCAGTGATTGCATAGAGGTCTGCCTGACCGAAGCAGCCTTCCAGCAAAAGCAGCGCATGCTGGCCAGCCATTTGACGCAGCAGCGAACGCTGGCGCCGTTCTCGACCCGGACCGAGCGTTTCCGGCTGGCGCCGACCTATGATTTCCTGAGGCTGCCCAACGAGGGCAGGCTCTACTACGAATCGCTGCCGCTGGGTTTCGAGCCCGGCACCTGGCTGCATGCAAGCGCCCGTGCTCACGAGGCGCTCCGGCTCGACCAGCCATGACGCTCACAGTGCTCAATGTTGCCTATCCTCTCGCGCAGGTGGGACCGAACGCCGTTGGCGGCGCCGAGCAAGTGCTGTCAATGCTCGATCAGGCCCTGACCCACGCCGGCCATCGATCCATCGTCATTGGCTGCCAGGGCTCCAGTGCGAGCGGCATTCTGGTGGAAACGCCCGTCGAAGCCGGCGTGCTCGACCAGGCGGCAAAGGACCGGGCGCAGCAGTCGCATCGCGCCGCGATCGCCGCCGCCCGCGCCCAATGGGCAATCGACGTGGTTCACCTGCATGGCATCGACTTCGACGCCTACCTGCCTGCCGACGGCCCGACCCTGGTGACCCTTCACCTGCCGCTCGACTGGTACCCGGCCGGGGTGCTGCGCCCGGTGCGCGACGACCTCTGGCTTCACGCGGTGTCGTCGGCCCAGCAGCGAACCGCGCCGCCGGACGCAAGCTTGATTGCCCCGATCGCGAACGGCGTCGACATCGACGCGCTCACCCAGCCGCGGACCAGGCGCGACTTCGCCCTCGTGCTCAGCCGCATCTGCCCGGAAAAGGGCATACACCTGGCATTGGATGCCGCCAAGCGGGCTGATGCGCCGCTGGTCATTGGCGGGCGGGTCTATCCGTACGAGACGCATATCCAATACTTTCGCGATGAAGTCGAACCTCGCCTGGACGGCCGGCGCCGCTTCCTCGGTCCGCTCGGCTTTAGCGCCAAGCGGCGCGTGCTCAATGCAGCACGCTGCCTGGTCGTTCCGAGCCTTGCCGCCGAGACCAGCTCTCTGGTCGCGATGGAAGCACTCGCCTGCGGCACGCCGGTGATCGCCTTTCCAAACGGTGCGCTTCCGGATGTGGTCGAGCACGGCAAGACCGGCTTTGTCGTCAACAATGTCGACGAGATGGCGCAAGCAATTGCCGCGGCACCCAGCCTCGATGCCGAGACGTGCCGGAGCGAGGCGCGCCGGCGGTTTTCGCTTGAGCGCATGGTCTCCTCCTACATGAGCGTCTATCTGGCGCTGGCCCGGCTCGGCGCCGACCGCAGGCGCCTCGCCGCGGCGCAGTGAACGAGCCGATGCTACGCAGCGAGATCATCGGCGATCCAGAGCGATTGCATGCGCTGGCGCCGCACTGGTGGAAGCTGTGGGAGCAAAGTTCGTCGGCGACACCCTTTCAATCTCCAGCCTGGCTGGTGCCGTGGTGGCGCACATTCGCCCCCGGGGAACTGGCGACGGTCGCCATCTGGAGCGGCGACGATCTGGTGGGCCTGGCGCCGCTCTACCTCGAACATGGGACGGCAGGTTCGAAACTGCTTCCGATCGGCATTTCGCTCAGCGACTATCTGGATGTGCTGTGTGTTCCCGGCAGGGAGGCCAAGGTCGGCGCTGCCCTTGCCGAGAAGATACTTTCGATCGAGTGGTCGCAGTGGATTCTGCCGGACCTGCCGCAGGGCAGTGCCGGCCTAGCGATCGAACATCCCAACTTGACGGCCGATGGACCTGTCGGCCACGCCGTTTGTCCCGTGCTCACCACTGACGGCGATGAAACGCTGGCGGGCTGCGTCCCCGCCCGGCGCAGACGCCAGTTGCGCCGGGCGCGGCGCGCCGCATTTAGACGCGGCCGGGTCGAGTTGTCGTCGGCAAGGGATGATCCTCAGCTGTTCCTCGATCACCTGATAGGCCTGCACGGCGCGCGCTGGGCTGGAAACGGAGGCGGCGTGCTGGCCGACCCGGCGGTGGAGCGATTCCACAGGCGCTCACTTCCCCTGCTCGACGCCCGCGATCTGACCCGGTGCTGGTTGCTCGCCATCGACGGCAAGCCAATCGGCGCCTATTACGGATTTCACCATCGCGGCCGTGCCTATGCCTATCTTGGCGGCTTCCATCCTGCCTATGCCGAGGAGAGCCCAGGCGCGATCCTGGTCGGCCACGCTATCGCCGAATCGATCCGCGAAGGTGCGCGCGAATTCGACTTCCTGCGCGGCCAGGAGCCTTACAAATATGGCTGGGGCGCCGGCGACAGGTGGACGATGCGAAGGATTTGGACGCGGAAATGACACGATGGGTTCGATAGGACCGACATCCGTACGCCGCCGGATAGCGGTCAGGCTGGCGGTCGAGGACTGCATGGCGGACGCTGTCAGTGCCGAGGCCGTGATCGCCAGGCTGGCGCTGCATCTGCACGCAGGCATCGGGGCAGCCGAATTGGCGGAGATCGTGGCGGAGATCGATCCGGCCGATTCCCGAGACAGGGAAAGGCTGCGGCAGATAGCCGGGCTGCTTCGCCGCGGATCGGAGGTCTTTGCCACGTTGCAGAAAACAGGTTCTGCCGTTCGTCACGAACGCGACGACGACGAGACGGATGCCGACGTCGTCACGCGGCTGGCCTCGGGCTTCGACGCCGCCGCAGCAATTTCCCGGGTGGCGAGTGTCCAACTGGCTTCTCTCGGCGATGAGGAGAGGCTGGCAGCCACGACCGATGAAATCGTCGCATGGCTGGAAGCGCATGACTTTACCGGAGCTGGACGAAAGATTCTGGACATCGGTTGCGGCATCGGGCGTTTCGAGCGCGCCCTGTCGGCATCCTCTGGCCGGGTCGTCGGCATAGACATATCGTCGAGGATGATCTCCATCGCCCGTGAGCAATGCGCAGGACTTGGCAATGTAGAGTTGCGGCGGACCTCGGGCCTCGATCTGGCGGAGTTCGGCGACGCGAGTTTCGACTGCGTTCTGGCGGTCGACAGTTTCCCCTATCTGGTGCTGGCGGGCGTGGCGGAGCGGCATTTCGGCGAAATCGCGCGCGTCCTCAAAAGACCGGGCAGGCTTGCCTTGCTGAATTACTCATATCGCGAATCACTGTTTTTGGACCGCGCCGATATCCATCGCCTGGCGCAACGTCACGGATTGCGGATCGCCGTCGATGGCGAAAAGCCGTTTCGGCTGTGGGACGGCGACGCCTTCCTGCTTGCCGGCGTGACGGAACATTACCAGCCAATGCCAGTTCGGGGCTCGAACACAGAGACGCTGAAGAGCGCCGCCAATTCAATGGAGGACAGCATGGCATCCGGCAGCAAGAAACATGTCGGCAGCGGCAGCCACGGCAAAGGTGCCGGCTCCGGAGCAATGACCGAACTGGCCAAGGACAAGATCGAAGAAAACGCGGTTTTGTCGAACAGAGACAAGAAGCAGCACAGCGAGGAACGCGGCCTGGATGGCAATCAGATCAAGTCCGATCAATATCAGGATCACGCCGCAAATCGATTGCCGAAGGACTGAAAGGCGCCGCGCTGCATCCGCGACTCTCGGCAATCGAGAATAGAAGAAAAAAACTGTGCAAGGGCTACCTGGCAACGGTCTCTGCGCCGGCCATCTGCTTGTAATGCCCGGCGCTTGTCATCACAGTAGGATGAAGGACTGCCATCCATCCAGAGAATACGATGTCCCGTTCGAGCGATGATACCATGGACCCGCGCGCAGGCATGGCGATGGATCAGGAGATTGCCTCTCTGCTGATCGCCATCGAACAGGAAAAGGTTCCCGATCGCCTGACCAGACTGGCGATCGAACTGCAAAACGCGCTCGTCGCGAAACGCCGGCGCGACGTAAAGAACTGACTATCTGCGGCTGTCGGCATCGATATCGAACTGTCCGTTCGACAGATGATTTCGTCTTTCCACCAGCGTCTGCAGCGAACTCTCCCCCAGGAACTCAAGGACGGCGGCGCGGGCACGATTGAGCCGGCTTTTGACCGTCCCCACCGCACAGCCACATATCTCGGCCGTTTCCTCATAGCTGACACCAAGAACGCCGATCAGCATCAGCACCTCGCGTTGGTGCTCAGGGAGCCTCTGGATGGCGCCGTGAACTTCCTTGCTCTGAACTGTCCATTCCTGGGTGGCTTCCGAAATCGGCCTTGAGGACGCGCAGTCGAGCAGGCCAGGCGCTTCCCTGGCAGCGACCTTGATGCGAGTGTAGTAGGTGTTGCGCATGATGGTGAAGAGCCACGACTTCATGCGCGTGCCGGGTTCGAACTTGTCGATGTTGGCGAGCCCCTTCGTCAGCGTCTCCTGCACCAGATCGTCGGCATCGTCGGGGATGCGGCAGAAGGTGCGCGCGAAAGCCCGCAGCGCGGGTATCAGGTCAACGATGGAAACTTCATGGGTTTCCTGGTCGGCCAAAACATAGCCTTCGCCTGACAATGGTCCAGCTCCCAGAAAGAAGTATGAATGCAGACCCCAGCTAAATGCATGGACGTTTGTATCGTTCCGGGCGTTGAAGACAACTCTCCAGAAAATTCTGCACTGCCAGGATACCGGCCGAACGATCCTGCCGCGCCTGCGCCCCCCTGGCGCGCGTGCACCGGCGTGTCCGCGCTGGCTTCGGGTAGAGGCGGCGCGCCGTTTGTGCGGGAACAAAGCCATGCGCCAGCAGTTCGGCGCCTTGAGCCAAGTCAGCCCGCGGGCGTCAATCGAGGAAAAATTCATGGCCAAATCCGCACACCGTTCAGCTCCCAAATCGGCGAGCGTGCACGATCAGAATGCCGCGCGAGGAAATGGCGGCGAATTGCACCAGATCGCGGGAGCCGAAACGCCGGCTCTTACGACCTCCCTGGGAACTCCTGTCTCCGACGACCAGAACACATTGCGGATCGGCGAGCGCGGACCGTCTTTGATCGAGGACTCCCACTTTCGCGACAAGATCTTCCACTTCGATCACGAACGCATCCCGGAAAGGGTGGTGCATGCCCGCGGTTACGGCGCTCACGGCTATTTCGAGACCTATGAATCGCTGGCCAAATACACGCGCGCAGACATTTTCCAGCGCGCCGGCGAAAAGACGCCAGCCTTCGTGCGGTTCTCGACCGTTGCCGGCAACAAGGGCTCGTTCGATCTCGCCCGAGACGTACGCGGCTTTGCCGTCAAGCTCTACACCAAGGAAGGCAATTGGGACCTCGTCGGCAACAACATTCCCGTCTTCTTCATCCAGGACGCCATCAAATTTCCGGACCTCGTCCATGCCGCCAAGCAGGAGCCCGACCGGGCTTTCCCGCAGGCCCAGACCGCACATGACAATTTCTGGGATTTCATCAGCCTGATGCCGGAATCGATGCACATGGTCATGTGGATCATGTCGGATCGAGCGATACCGCGCTCCTTCCGTTTCATGCAAGGCTTTGGCGTCCATACGTTCCGCCTCGTCAATGCCGACGATGAATCCACATTCGTCAAGTTCATCTGGAAGCCGAAACTCGGCATGCAGTCGGTGATCTGGAACGAAGCGGTCAAGATCAATGGTGCCGATCCCGACTTCCACCGCCGCGACCTGTGGGAAGCAATCCAATCAGGAAACTTCCCGGAATGGGAGCTGACGGTGCAATTGTTCGACCAGGATTTTGCCGACAGCTTCGACTTCGACATCTTGGACGCCACGAAGATCATCCCTGAAGAGATCATCGAGCCAATCCCGGTCGGGCGGCTGGTGCTCGACCGCATGCCGGACAATTTCTTCGCCGAGACCGAGCAGGTCGCATTCATGACCCAGAACGTGCCGCCCGGGATCGACTTCTCCAACGACCCGCTTCTGCAGGGCCGCAACTTCTCCTATCTCGACACCCAGTTGAAGCGGCTGGGCAGCCCGAACTTCACCCATATCCCGATCAACGCTCCGAAGTGCCCCTTCGCGCATTTTCAGCAGGACGGGCACATGGCCATGCACAATCCGGTCGGCCGCGCCAACTATGAGCCGAATTCGTGGGGATCGGGGCCTCGCGAGGATCCGCAACGCGGCTTCCGCTCTTTCGCCGACGGAGAAGAAGGTCAGAAGGTGCGTCTGCGGGCTGAGAGCTTCGCGGACCACTACAGCCAGGCGCGGCAATTCTTCAACAGCCAGACACCGCCGGAGCAACGCCATATCGCCATGGCGCTGACGTTCGAATTGAGCAAGGTGCAGGCACCGACGATCCGCGAACGCATGGTGGCGCATCTGCTGAACATAGACGAAACGCTGGCGACTCAAGTCGCCGACAGGCTAGGTATTCGAAACATGCCCGACCCCGCCGAGGCCGCCGTCCCGCCGCGCGACGACCTGCCGCCGTCTCCGGCTCTCAGCATCATCGAGAACGGCCCCGACAGTTTCAAAGGCCGCAAGGTCGGCGTGTTGCTGAGCGACGGGGTCGACGCGGCCCTTTTCGAACAACTCCGCTCGGCCATCGAAACGGAAGGCGCGGTCATGGAGGTGATCGCACCCAAGGTGGGCGGCGTCGAGGCCGCCGACGGCACCCACATCGAAGCCAGGCACATGATCGACGGCGGTCCATCGGTCCTGTTCGACGCGGTGGTACTGCTCCTGTCCGAGCCGGGCGCCGAGTTGCTGGTGAAGGAGGCAGCCGCGAAGGACTTCGTGTCGGATGCCTTCGCACATTGCAAGTTCATCGGCTTCACACCGGGAGCCGAGCCGCTGCTGGCCAAGGCAGGCGTCGCTGCCGATGCCGATGAGGGATTGACGCGCCTGGACTCCGCAGCCTCCGCCAAGGCATTCGTGCAGGCTTGCCGCAAGCTGCGGCTGTGGGCCCGGGAAGCGGCCGTCAAGCTGTGACGATCGGCGCCGCGCGGATTCCCCTGTCCGTGAGCGGCGGTCCGGATTCCAGCCGGAGGAAGGCTATGGGCGGTCTTGCTCCTTGGCCTTTTCCCGCTGCTTTCTCAGCACCTCGTCGGTTCCGACCAGCTTCTTGGCTCCGCCCGGAATGGCGGTGGACACCACCGCGGGCGGGTCGCTTGCCGGAAAGGAATCTTCCAGACCCGCCTGCAGCTGATCCTCCAGGGTTTGCGACTCTTCAGAGCGGCCGGACGTTCTGCGATCGCCTATCTTTTCCAGCGGTTGTTTCTTCTTTGGCGACTCGTTCGCGTCCCTGATCCAGCCATAAAGCTGTTCGATCGCGAATTCCTTGATCGCCTCGAAATCAGCCCGATCGTCCTTGGTCGCCTCGATCTGATCGACCATAGCTTTCTCGAACCGGGCAAGGCTATCATCCCCGCAGGCCCGGGAAAGACGCAACAATGCCTCATGCAGCATCATCGGGGCGAAACGAGCCGAAGCCTCGAGTCTCAGTTGCTCTAAATGCTCTTGAGTGGCGGCTTGGAGCTTTGACATGGACAGCCCTTTCTCTCACACGCATTTCAACGAGAGTTGACCGTGGATGTTCCACTGCGCCTGAACGTCCTTTCCGCGCCGGCGGACTACATGAACCAGGTCGCCACCAATCCCGCGGACGCCGCAAAGACCGCTATGGTCGTCACGCCGCCCAGAATGTTGGTGGCCCTGCTGTTGACCTTGTCGCCCATGATCTTGCGATTGTTGGTCATGATGAGCATGAGAAGCAGCAGAGGTGGCGTCGAAAAACCCTGCACGATGCCGGACCAGACCAAGGCTTTCATCGGGTTGAAGCCAAGGAAATTGAGACCCACCGCCACCAGGGTGATCACTCCCGTCGCGATGTAGAATTTGGGCGCGTGCCGGGGCTTGGCGTTCAAGCCATTCTTCCATCCCATGGCTTGGGCGAAATCGAAAGCGGCGCCGGCCGTCATGACCGGCACCGCCAGGAAGCCGACGCCGATCACCCCGGCCGCAAAGAGAATTCCGGCCGCGTCGCCGGCAAGCGGCCGCAGCGCTTCGGCCGCCTGCGCTGCCGTTTCGATCTGGGTCTGCCCTGCCTCGTACAGCGTCGATCCGGTCGAAAGGATGATGAAATACATGATCAGATTGGAAAAAGTCATGCCGATCAGGATATCGCGCCGGGACCGGCGGAGTTCACCTTCGGTGGCTCCCTTGCGCTCTTCGAGGCTCGTCCTGCCCTTGGCGATCTCCTCCTCCACCTCCTGGTTGGACTGCCAGGTGTAGAGATATGCCGAGAGCGTCGTGCCGATGATGGCGACGATGATGGACAGGTATTCGCGGCTGAACTCGATTTTCGGCAGCAAGGTGCCGCGCAGCACAGAGATCACGTCCGGCTTGGCGAGCACGGCGGAGACCACATAGGCAAGCAGGGCCAGCGCCAACCATCGGAATATGTTGCGGATCAGCTTGTAGGATCCGAACACCTGCAAGGCAAAAATGATCATCGCAACGACAATGACGACCAAGTTTGAAGGCAGCGGAACGAACAGCACGACAGCAGCCGACATCGCGCCAAGATCGGCGGCTGCCTCGATCGTGTTGCCGATCAGCACGCCCACCAGCACGGACCACAGCAGCCAACGCGGATAGAAATCGGAAATGACCTTGAAAAGACCGCGGCCCGAGACTTGGCCAAGTTTGGACGAGAGATAGACGACGATGTACATCATCGGGAGAGTGACGGGAGCCGTCCACAAAAGGTCGGGCCCGAACCGGGCTCCGGCACTCGCATAGGTGCCAATGGCCGAGCAGTCGTCGTCGGCCGCCCCGGTGATCAGTCCAAGCCCGAGCGCCCGGGTGATGCCGCCGTTTTTCCGCTGCCTCTCACTTTGGTCGGCATTGTCAGCTGATCCACTCATTGGAGATGCGTGTCCAACGAGGCCACACAGGAGAAAATCATGTCGATTGTTCCGACCGGATGCCGTTGCTGAGATTGAGGCTCGAACCCCCGGTCAGGCTTTTTGTTCCTGTGGAAGCCTGATGGAACGCAGCGGCCGCATTGGCCCTTGATGCCGCTGGAGCATATCGGCTTTGATCGACATGGATATGCACGGGGCCGACGAGGAGAACGCAGCGCGATCATGCACCTCGCTGCATACCGGCCTGCTCGTTGCTGGTGGTCTCGACAAGGCTCTGGTATCCGGAAAATGGCGTCGGCTCGAGCTTGCGGGGTCTCAGCCCGCTGGAGGACCAGCAACTTGCCCGGTGATGTGGGTTCCCGCCGGCCCGATCCATGGCGGGGCCGCGCTGCTCGTGGCGGCTCTCTCTGGATCTGCCCAAGCGTAAGGCGGCGAGCCCGGCACGGGGCGATCTACAGGTACTGTCAGGCCGAGCCTCGTCCGGGCAATTGCGTCTGTTCGCTGACCTGTTTCCGCAGCTCCTCCCGCGCGCGTTCCACCTGGCCCTCGCCCGCGGATTGCGAGGCGCTGCGCCCCGACCGGTCCAGCCTGTCCAACTCGTGCTCGACCGTTTCGCGAGAACCCTCCGCCGGATCCTCTTCCGGATGGCTGTCGTCCGCGGCCTGTTCCTGCCGCGTCTCTTCCCTGCCTCGGCGGTCGTTGCGCGTCGCGTCCTGGACGCGATCGTCCTTGCCTGCGACGCTTCGATTTCCGCCGGCCGTTTTGTCTGTGTTGCTCATGGCTAGTTCCTAAGCTTTCGCGGCGCGGACCCATCCGATGTGCGTCCCGCACCTTTGCCTGGAGAAACGGGCCTATCCGCCATTTGGTTGCGCTCGCGGCGCGCAAGCATCGGCCCGGCGCCAATCGCATGACGAAGAAATGCCGGCCATCGTTGCCAAGCATCCTTTTACAGCGATCCGCGTTATCGCCTTCATCGATGGTGGATTTTACATGGCAAGATGCACGGGCCCGTCATCCGCTCCCGGCAACGGCGGCGATCATCGGTTGCGTCGGCCTTTACACGTCCAGCCCGAACCGCGTCCGGCAATCGTCTTCCCAGGCATCCTGAAACGGATCGGCCCCGCGTCTACATTGGTGTCGACGCCGGTCCTGAGCGGGTGCAGCGACTGGCAATCCGCGCTCCATGCACATGGTGCGAATGCCCGTGCGATTCTCGATCTCATCTGGTCCTTTGGCGCGGTGGCGACGATCACCTGGCTGCTCGTCATGCTGGTCCTGGCAATGGCGCTCTTCCATGAGCGCCGGGCACAAGCAGCGCCGCCGCCGCTACGCATAGACAGCCATCAGGAACGCCGGTTTGGCCGCGCGATCGGCAGCGCCGTCGCGGCGACCGTGCTGGTTCTCGCCGCGCTGACGATAACAAGCTTCTTCGCCGGCAAATCCATTGCCTCGCTGGGCCGAAAGGAGACGCTCGCCATCCGCATCACAGGGCATCAATGGTGGTGGGAGATACGCTATCCCAACGATGATCGGTCGCGGACGATTGTCACGGCGAACGAGATCCATCTTCCCGTCGGCGAACCGGTCAAGGTCGAGCTCGATTCGATCGATGTCATTCACAGTTTCTGGGTGCCAAGCCTCGCCGGCAAAAGGGACCTCATTCCGGGCCGCCCGAGCGAGATCACCCTCATTGCCGACAGGCCCGGTATCTATCGCGGCCAGTGCGCCGAGTTCTGCGGCTACCAGCATGCCCACATGGCCATCACCGTCGTCGCGGAAAGCCGCGAAGCGTTCGAGGCATGGCGATCCAGACAAGACGCAGCCGCCATCGCGCCCGCCAGCGAGGAGGAACGCCGCGGCCAGCAGGCTTTTCTTTCTACCGGTTGCGCTCTCTGCCACACGATAAGGGGCACGCCGGCCAAGGGGACGGTCGGGCCCGACCTTACCCACCTCGCAAACCGGCGTGCATTGGCCGCCGACACGCTGGCCATGGCGCCCGGCTCACTTGCCGCGTGGATCGCCGATCCGCAATCCATAAAACCCGGCGCGAAGATGCCGCGCATTGCTCTCAGCGCCGACGATCTTCATGCGGTCGTCGCCTATCTTGGAAGCCTTGAATGAGTGGCGTTGCCGGGAAGACGGCCGGGCAAAGACAGGAAGCGGCCCTGAAAGGCATCCGCGACACCGGCCTCGACGAGGCAAGACTGCACGACTATCTGGCGCATGCCTGGCGGACGCCGAACGGTCTCTATGGCTGGCTCGTCACGGTCGACCACAAGCTGATCGGACGGCGCTATATGGTGACGGCCTTCCTGTTCCTCGCCCTTGCAGGCCTGTCGGCACTTGCCATGCGGTTCCAGCTTGCCACGCCGGAGGCACGCCATATCGGCCCCGATCTCTACAACCAGCTCTTCACCATGCATGGCACGACGATGATGTTCCTGTTCGCCGTACCGGTCATGGAAGCGTTCGCCATCTACCTGGTGCCGCTGATGATCGGCACCCGAAACGTCGCCTTCCCACGGCTCAATGCCTTCAGCTACTGGGTCTATCTTTCAGGTGGGTTGATGATCTGGATCGCCTTCGCTTTCGACACCGGCGCGGATGCCGGCTGGTTTTCCTACGTGCCACTCGCCGGACCTGAATATGGGATCGGCAAGCGCCCCGATTTCTGGGCGCAGATGGTGACCTACACCGAAGTATCCGCGCTCGCGGTCGCCGTCGAGATCATCGCGACCGTATTCAAGCAGCGCGCGCCGGGCATGTCACTCGATCGCATCCCGCTCTATGTCTGGTCGGTCCTCGTCACGGCTTTCGTCATATTGTTCGCCATGCCCGCCGTGATGGTGTCGAGCACGATGCTGATCCTCGACCGCCTGGTCGGCACCAGGTTCTTCGACCCGGCGGCGGGGGGCGACGCAATGCTCTGGCAGCACCTGTTCTGGTTCTTCGGCCACCCGGAGGTCTATATCATCTTCATTCCCGCGACCGGCTTCGTCTCGGCTATCCTGCCGACCTTCGTGCGCCGTCCGGTCTTCGGCTATCTCGGGATCGTGCTGTCGCTGGTTGCGATCGGCTTTCTTTCCTTCGGCCTGTGGGTGCACCATATGTTCGCCACCGGCCTGCCGCAGCTCGGCGAGAGCTTTTTCACCGCCTCCTCGATGATGATCGCCATTCCGAGCGGCATCCAGATCTTCTGCTGGATCGCGACGATCTGGGGCGGCCGGCCGATCTTTGCAACGCCACTGCTTTTCGTGCTCGGCTTCATCTTCACCTTCGTGATCGGCGGGTTGACCGGGGTCATGGTCGCCTCGGTGCCGCTCGACCTGCAGGTGCACGACACCTATTTCGTGGTCGCGCATTTCCACTATGTGCTGGTCGGAGGCGCCGTCTTCCCCCTGCTCGGCGCTGTCTACTACTGGTTTCCCAAGATCACCGGCCGCATGCTGTCCGAGCGGCTCGGTCGCTGGAATTTCTGGCTTGTCTTCATCGGCTTCAATCTCACCTTCTTCCCGATGCACATGCTTGGCCTGCAAGGCATGCCGCGGCGCGTCTACACCTATCCGCCGGCGAGCGGCTGGGGCGGCACGAACCTGTTCATCAGCATCTCGTCGCTGGTGGTGTTCGCCGGCTTCGCGCTTTTCGTCCTGAACGTGCTGCTCAGCCTTCGCAACGGCCGCATCGCGGGAGACAATCCCTGGGGGGCGAGCACACTGGAATGGGCAACGACGTCGCCGCCGCCTTCCTACGATTTTTCGCGCCTGCCGGTGGTGACCCATCGCGAGCCGCTCTGGGCCGAAGCAGACATACTCCCGGTCGTCGAGGGCCTGCGCGTCGACGCGCGCGAGGTGCTTGCCGGCACGGTCGCCGATGCGGTACCGCAGCTGCGCGTGCCATCGGCCGACAATTCGATCTGGCCGCTGCTCTCGGCCATTGCCGTGGGCGGCGCGTTTCTGGGCTCGATATACACGCCATGGGCGGTGGTCTGGGGCGCGATACCGGTCTCGATCGGCTTCATCTGCTGGTTCTGGCCGAAAGGCGAGCCGGAGGACGAAGAATGAGACACCGGCCAACCGTCGACGTCAGCCACCTGCCCACCTATGATTTTGGATCGGCGAGCCCGATCTGGTGGGGAACGGTGGCCTTCATCGCCCTTGAAGCGACCGGTTTTGCCCTGGCGATCGGCACCTATTTCTACCTGGCTGTGCAGGCGCGGCATTGGCCGATCGGGGCGCCGGCACCCGATCTCCTGCCGGGCACGGCAATATTGGTCATTCTGCTTGCCAGCGCCGTTCCCAACCGTCTGATCGATCTTTGGGCGCGGCGGCAGGACCTTGTGAAGGTGCGCATCGGCATCCTCGTCATGTCGATCGCCGGAATTCTTCCCCTGATCGTGCGCATCTGGGAATTTCCCGCGCTCCGGATCTCCTGGGACCAGAACGCCTACGGGTCGATCGTCTGGTTCCTGCTCGGCCTGCACACGACACACCTCCTCACCGATGTCGGGGACACGATCGTGCTCGCCGTTCTCATGTTCACCAAGAAAGGCAACACCGGACGTCACTTCAGCGACGTGTCGGACAATGCCTTCTACTGGGACTTCGTGGTCGTCTCATGGGTCGTGCTCTATCTCGTAATCTACTGGGTCCCGAGGATGTAACATGCAGGCGATCCGCACGGGCGTTTCCTGGGCAGGCCTGGTCACCGGACCAACAGCATGGGCGGTATCGCTGCAGCTCGATTATTCAATCGCATACTGGCAATGCAGCGCCGGGTTTCGGCCCACCGCCCTGTTCTCGCTGACAGGCGCCGCCGTCGCGGCGCTGGGCGCCCTGGCGTCATGGCGCGCCGTTCGTGATCCAAGGCACGGCACGAGCCCGCCCCTGAAGGCGCGCACGCGCGCGTTTCTGGCCAAGACTTCGGTAGGCATCGGGGCCCTGTTCACGCTCGTCATGCTGGCGCAAATGGCGGCCGGATTGATCTTCAGCGGGTGCGAACTGTGACTGTGCAGCGGAGCCAACGAGCGGTCATCCGCCAGGGGCAGCGTTCGCGTCGGCCTGCCGCAGGGATTCCGTTCCTCGCCGTCCTCCTACGCGTAGTCGCGGCCGTCATGGCGTCGCTGGCGCCTGGCACGCCGCTGCGGGCGAACGAGATCCAGAAAGGCGAATATCTTGCCCGAGCCGCCGATTGCGTCGGCTGCCACACGTCCAATCCGAGCCGGCCTTTCGCCGGAGGCTATCGGGTACCGACGCCGTTCGGCGATGTCTATTCCACCAACATCACACCGGACCCCGACACAGGCATCGGGCGCTATTCCGCCGACGAATTCGTGCGAGCCGTGCAGAAAGGCGTCAGACGCGACGGGGCCGATCTCTATCCCGCCATGCCATACGACAGCTTCGCCGGGATGAACCGCGAGGACGTGCTCGCGATCCGAGCGTACCTGCTCACGAAGGCGCCGATTTCTCAGCCGCGGCCGCCAAACATCCTGCCTTTTCCATTTAACCAGCGCTGGACGCTCTGGTTGTGGAAACTTGCCAACCTCCACGCTGGTGGCTTCGGGCCAAATCCAAGCCGAACCGCCGCGTGGAACAGGGGCGCCTACCTGGTGGAGGTGCTTGGGCACTGCGGCGCCTGCCACACGCCGAGGAATACGACCTTCGGCATGGATGAAGACCGCAAGCTTGCCGGCGGCAGCGCCGGCATCTGGCAGGCGTTCAACATCAGCAGCGACAAGATCGCGGGCATAGGCGGCTGGAGCGATGAGGAGCTGTCTCGGTTTCTCAAGACCGGCGCCGTGCCTGGAAAGGCGTATGCGGGCGGTCCGATGGCGGAAACGGTCATGAACAGTCTGCAATATCTTTCGGACGACGATATTCGTGCCATCGTCGCCTATCTCAGGACCGTGCCCGCCCGATCGGGAGACGAGAAGCGGCCGCGCTTCGCGTGGACCAATCCGCCCGCAGCCGCCCGCGATGCCGGGACGAAGACCAGCGTGCAGGGTAGCGGGGTCGCGGTGGGCGACGATCTCTACCGGTCGCTCTGCTCGGGATGCCACGGCCTGAATGGAGGCGGATCGGCGGATGGCACCTATCCATCACTGACCAACAACAGCACTCTCGGCGTAACCTCGCCCGAGAATGTCGTCATGACCATCCTTGAAGGCGTCAAGGCAGGCGGCGTCGCGGGCCGCAAATCGATGGCGGCCTTTGACGGCTGGCTGGACGACGGCCAGGTGGCGGCCCTTGCAAACTATGTGACCGCGCGCTTCGGGGACCCGGAAGTCAGTGTCACGGCAGCCGATGTGCGCCAGATGCGGGCAGGCTCGACGACGGAGCAGACAGTCATGGTTCTGGCGGCCCAGGCGCTGGTGGCCGGCAGCGCCGTGCTCGTGCTTAGCCTGGCGCTTTTGCTCGCCAGACGCCTTCGCCTGAGAATGCACCGGCGGCATCTCACATTCATGCATAGAGACGGGCGATGAGACGGCGTGCCGAAGCGTGGCCTACCCGTTCCGCCTTTCCGTGCAACGATGAACTGCCTCAGCTTGATATCTCGACCGAGCCCTTCTGAGAGGAACTCCCGCCAGCGCCGCGAGGGGCGCGAAAGACGTCCGCCAGCCAATCGATGAACACCCTGATCCGCGAAGACAGATGGCGGCTCTGGGGATAGAGCACGGATACGGGTATCGCCGGGGGTGGAAAGGTTTCCAGTACCGGAACCAACTGTCCGGCGGCGATCTGATGCTCTACACGATAGCGCGGGACCTGTATCAACCCGAGCCCGGCAACGCCGGAGGCCGTGTAGATTTCGGCGCCTCGGACGACGATATCGTAGGGTAGTGGAACCTCTCTTGCCGCGCCGTCCTTATAGAATTCCAGCGGGTATGGCTGCCCTGTCGCGGAGGCGGTATAGGCAACCATTCGATGGCCGCCGAGATCATCCGGTGTCGAAGGGACGCCGTGACGTTCGAGATAGGCTGGGCTCGCCAAGGTGAGTTGCTCGAAGGCGGTTATGCGGCGACCGATCAGAGACGAGTCGGACAGTTCGCCGGCTCGCACGACGCAATCGACGCCTTCAGTGATGAGGTCGACCATCCGATCGCCTTCGCTGAGGCTGAGCGAGATGCCGGGATAGCGCGTCATGAACTCGGGCAAGACCGGCATGACGAAAAACCGCGCGATGGTCCCCTGCATATCCACACGAAGCGGACCCTTGGGTTCGGCATTCCTGAAGACACTCTCCACCTCATCCAGGTCCGCAAGGAGCCGGATGCAGCGTTCGTGGTAGAGCGCGCCATCGAGCGTCGGCCTCACAGTTCGGGTTGTCCGTTCGAGGAGCCGAACGCCGAGATCCGCTTCCAGGCGCTGGATCGCATGGGTGGCGGTGGGCCGCGGAACCCGCAGGTCCCGCGCGGCCTGAGCAAAGCTCCCGCGCTCGACGATCCTAACGAAGAGCCGCATGATGTCGATGCGATCCATAACCATCTCGTAGTCGATTGTTATGGATTTTGAAATGGTGATGTTGAAATCGGCTTTCTAGTGCTGGTTTTAAAAACAGCTATCTTCACACCATTCAAGTCATCAGATCGACAGGAGTGAAGATCATGCCCTTCGTCAATTTCAAGGTCCCCGAGGCGGCGCTGAACCGGGCCCAGAAAGAAGAGATCGTCCATCGGGCCACGGCGATGCTCGTGGAATATTTCTCCGAGGCCGCTCGGCCGCACACCATGGTCCTGATCGAGGAGGTCAAGGACGGCGGTTACGCCCGCGCCGACGAGGTCTTCGTGATCCCGCAGGAATATCGAGCGAAGGATTGATGTCGGCAGCAACACGGCAAAGGAACAACGACAATGACTAGCCCAACGAACAGGGTTGCGATCGTCACGGGAGCGTCTCGCGGCATTGGAGCGGCCATCGCCCGCCGGCTGGCGAGCGACGGCCTCACGGTCGTCGTCAACTATGCAGGCAGTGCCAACGCGGCCGCCAAGCTGGTGGATGAGATCGAAAAAGCCGGTGGTCGAGCCACCTCCTTCCAGGCCGATGTCAGCGACCCGCAAGCTGTGAGACGGATGTTCGATTCCGCCGAAGCGGCCCATGGCGGCGTCGACGTGCTGGTGAACAATGCCGGCATCATGAAGCTCGCGCCGGTCGCCCAATTTGATGATGCGACCTTCGATCAGACCATCGCGATCAACCTCAAGGGCACGTTCAACGGCCTTCGCGAGGCGGCGAGGCGCCTGCGCGACGGCGGCCGCATCGTTAACTTCTCGACCAGCGTCGTCGGACTCTATCAGCCGACCTATAGCGTTTACGCGGCCACCAAGGCCGCGGTCGAAGCGCTCACCCACATCCTGGCGAAGGAGTTGGGATCCCGCGCCATCACGGTCAACGCGGTTGCGCCGGGGCCGGTGGCCACCGAGCTTTTTCTCGAAGGCAAGGATCAGGCTACGCTCGATCGTATCAAACAGATGAACCCGCTCGGCCGTCTGGGCGGGGTCGACGACATCGCGCGCGTCGTCTCCCTGCTGGTCGGGCCGGACGGCGGCTGGATCAACGGCCAGATCGTCCGAGCGAATGGCGGGGTCATCTGAGGAGCAGGATCATGAAGCCGTCATTCCCATCACTGGCGGATCGGGCAGCTTCGGCCGGCTGATGGCCAATGCCCTGGCGGCGACCGCTTTCGCGAACAGGCAAACGAACGCCTGCCTTGGAGGGAAAGTCTTCCCCTCCAACGCAGGCGCCTCGATCGCCCCGGAGAGACCCCAAGCCATGCCAGGACTTACGGGATCCGCTGCCGCAGCCAGGATCCGCTGCCGCAGCGTTGAAGCGTCGTCGACAAGAGCGGCCCAACGGTCGCATGCCGAGGAACCCGATCGCGCCGTCGTCGTTGGACAGGGATGCAGAGATGCGCGCTGCTGCACTGCTGGCCCGACCACGCTATCTCGAGCAGAAGTGGTTAGAATGTGTCGGCCAAGGAGACGGGACGAACAAAGCGCTCGAAATCCTTGTCGAGCGGCCAGAGCGGGCGCGGCGCGTGGATATAGGGGCGCCGTTCAGCCCGCGGCGTTGCGAGCGCGCCCGCATCGCAGACGATGACCTTGCCCGCTATCGGCTCAAATGCCGCCCGGAAATGCTGCATCGACTTCAGGATCAACACGCGGCGAGCCGTCGGTTCTATCCCGAAAGCCCGCAATTGCTGAAGGTCGACCATCTGCTGCGCTTCTGAAACGACCAGGACTTCGATCCCGTCGACATCGATTACGGCGGTGAGCCCGAAACTATGGGTGAGCCCGCCCTGAATCGGTCCGTCGCCGACATAGGTGCCGTCCGAAAGCCTGGTCAGCACACCCGTCACCGTCAGCGGGCCACCGCCGAAGTTGGCGTCGCCCTTGCCTCCAATCGTCACCGTCACGGTTTCGCCTTGCCGGCGACGGTGCAATTCATTTGCCGCTTGAGGATCGATCATCGGCGCGAGTACCGCACCCCTCACTCCCGCATCAAGCAGGCCCTTCAACAGCGCGGTCGAGTCGCCGTAGGAACCGGCGCCGGGATTGTCGGCATAATCGGCAATGACCAGTGGCTTGTCGCCGCGCCAGGCATGCGCCTCGGCAGCAGCCTGGTCGACCTCGATGAAAACATTGCGTTTCTTGGTCCGACCCTGCCAGATCTTGTCGGCAAGTTCCTCTGTCACACGCATGGCGGCTGCCTTGGCGCCAGGATCACGGCTGTCATAGGTTGCGAGCACGGTGGGACCGACGCAGGACACGTCTGCCCCCGTGAAGGCTGCGTTGACGGAAACCGCGAGCAAGCCCTCGGCCTCGGCCTCGCGGGCGCGGTCATAAAGGGCCAGAGTCTCGGGAATATCGGTGCGGCCAGAATTCGCTTCGTCCAGCATCGGCACATGCGCCCTGACGGTCCGGGGCGCGATTTCACCTCTCATTGCGCGATCCAGGATACGGGCGGCATGCGCGCCGATTTCGCGCATATCCACATGCGGATAGGTCTTGTAGGAGACAAGGATCTGCGCGTCCCGAACCATGTCTTCCGACACCATCGCATGAAGATCGAGCGTTGCCGCAACAGGAGTGTCCGCTCCGAGTTCGGCCCGCAGAAGGCCCAGCAGATACCCTTCCCCGTCGGGGCAAAACTCGGGCACCATCGAGCCATGAAGTCCAAGCAGCACTCCGTCGAGGCGGCTCTTGTTCGAACGCGCCGCCTCCAGGATAATACCGGCGATGTGGTCATAGGCGGCTTTCGTCACCCGCCCCCCGGGCACGGCATGTGCCGAAATCGCGTGGATCACATTCCAGCCCGCCGGTTCCGCCACATCCATGAATCCGGCAAGTTCGGTATTGGCGTTGCGCCGGGCGCGGATCGCGTCGTCGCCAAGGAGAAGCGTGTCCACCTGAAACTGCGGCAAGTCGGTACGGAAGCGCGAGAACGTATTGCTCTCATGCATGAATTCGCAGGTAAGGACATTGAAGGTCATGGGCAATTCCTATTGCGCGAGGCGCACGCGATGACCGCGGCCGATCTCGACAAGCTCGCTTTGCTCGGGTTCTTCGTCGGGATCCGGACGGCGCGAAATGTCGGGCGAAAAGCGGGTGGCGCCTGGAACGAAGGCAGCATCCGGCAAGGCACGTGCCCCGGTCAGGATCGCGTCGGGATCGGGGACCGAACCGATCAGGCGACGCGTGTAGGGATGCGTCGGGCGGCTGAAAATCGAATGCCAGTCACCCTCCTCCACCACGCGGCCGAAATACATGACGGCAACCCGGTCGCTGACATGCTCGACCACGCTCAGATCGTGGGAGATCATGATGTAGCTCAAACCCAGCGTTTCCTGCAGGTCCATCAGCAGGTTGATGATCTGCGCCTGGATGGACACGTCCAACGCCGACACCGGCTCGTCCAGCACCAGGATCTTCGGGTCAAGCATCAACGCCCGCGCGATGCCGATCCGCTGTCGCTGCCCACCCGAGAATTCATGCGGATAACGGTCGGCGTGATCGGGCGTCAGGCCAACGCGGATCAGCATCTCGGCAACGCGGCGGCTAGCCTCGCTTCCCTTGGCGATTCCATGCAGAGAAAGC
Organism: Mesorhizobium sp. B2-3-2; assembly: GCF_006442295.1. Lineage (NCBI taxonomy): Bacteria > Pseudomonadati > Pseudomonadota > Alphaproteobacteria > Hyphomicrobiales > Phyllobacteriaceae > Mesorhizobium > Mesorhizobium sp. B2-3-2. The sequence continues at coordinate 92,450 of NZ_VFWA01000018.1, forward strand.
TGCGAGGACAGCATGCGGCCGATGGTCTGGCGCGGATTCAGCGACGCATACGGGTCCTGAAACACCATCTGGGCGATGCGCGCGCGCTCCTTGCGGGCGGGGGCGCCAGGGCCTGTCAACGGCTTGCCCTGGAACAGGATCTTTCCCGAAGTCGGCTCCTGCAGGCCCATCACGGTCAGCGCGGTGGTGGATTTTCCGCAGCCGGATTCACCGACGATGGACAGGCACTCTCCCTCGTTCAGCGTCAGGTTCACGCCCTGAACGGCACGAAGCGTCCGTTTTGGCCCCAACAATGAGCGACGCGGCAGCGGGAAATGGACAGTGAGGTCGCGGATTTCCAGAAGAGGCTGGTTCATGCGGTCGCCTCCAGGCCAAAGCCGCGCGGCGTGGTCAGCGTCGGTGCGTCGCGTCCACGCTCCTCGCCGGTCACGATCTGGTCAAGCTCGGTCAGGCGGGCGCGTCCCACCAGCGTTCGCGACCCCAGGCGTGGACGCGCCGCGAGCAGGCCGCGGGTATAGGGATGCAGCGGATTTTCGAACAGAGCCTTGGTGTCCTGCTCCTCGACGAGCCGCCCCCGGTCCATGACCCCGACGCGCCGGCACATATTGGCGATCACGCCCAGATCGTGACTGACCAGCAACACGGCCGTTCCTTCAGCCGTGCAAAGCTCGGCAAGCAATTCCAGGACGCCTGCCTGGACCGTCACATCAAGTGCGGTGGTCGGCTCGTCCGCAATCAGCAGGTCGGGACGGCAGGCCAGTGCAATGGCAACCATGACGCGCTGACGCATCCCTCCCGACAGTTGATGGGGGTAGGACAGGGCGCGTTCCTCGGGCGCCGGCACCCGAACGCTTTCCAGCGCCTCGACGGCTTTCCTGCGCGCATCCGACCATCCGAAGCCCCTGTGAACGACGAACATTTCCGCGATCTGACGGCCAATTGCCATCAGCGGATTGAGCGCCGTCATGGGCTCTTGAAACACCATCGCCATACGGTCGCCGCGCAGACGGCGCCTGCCGCGGCTGCCGAGCTTCAAGACGTCCTGGCTCCGGAAGAAGATCGAGCCGCCGGTCACCTCCAGCGGGCGCTTAAGCAACCCCATCACCGAAAGGCCGGTGATGCTTTTGCCTGAACCGGATTCGCCGACAAGTCCGTAAGTTTCCCCAGGCAGGATATCGAAAGACACGCCGTGAAGGATTTCGTTCCGCTTGCCGACCCCGATGCGCAGGTCGCGGACGGACAGAACAGGGTCGGGAAGGATGCCGCTCATGCCTGCCTGATCCTCATATGCGGATCCAGCATGTCGCGCAGCCCGTCACCGAGCAGGTTGAAGCCAAGGACCGTGGCGAAGATTGCGAGGCCGGGGAACAGCGAGGCCCAGGGGGCGGTGCGGATCAGTTCGCGCGCATCGGTCAGCATGTTGCCCCAGCTCGGCTGCGGCGGCCGGATACCGACGCCGAGGAAAGACAGTGCAGCTTCCGCCAGAACCGCGCCGCCGATGCCAAGTGTCGCGATGACCAGCACCGGACCGACGATATTCGGCAGTATCTGCGTGCGCATGATATTGGCGTCGCTGAAGCCGGCCGCCCTGGCAGCCTGCACGAAGCCCTGATTCTTGAGCGACAAGGTGGAGCTGCGTGCGATGCGGCAGGTCCAGGACCAGTTGGTCAGGCCCAAAGCGATCAGGAGGCTTGGCAAGCCGGGTCCCAACACCGCCATGATGGCGAGCGCGAATACCAGGGACGGGATCGCCAGCATGACGTTGGTCAGCCCGTTCACCAGATCGTCCCACCAGCCTCCGAAATAACCCGCCGATACCCCAAGCGCCATACCGATGCACGAGTTGATCAACTGTGAAACGAGGCCGACGGTCAGCGATACCCTGGCGCCGTAGAGGATACGGGAAAAGACGTCGCGACCCTGCCCGTCCGTGCCCAAAAGATGGTCCCAGCTCGGTGGCATTTCAGAATTCATCAGGTCGGCGTCGAATATCGGGTTGTACGGGGCAATCCAGCCGGCGCTGACAGCTGCGGCGACCACGAGCAACGCCAGCGCCAGCCCAAGGGCGAAATTGAAACGCAACCGCATGGATCAGGCCACCTTAATGCGCGGGTCGATCATGGCATAGGCGATATCGACCAGCATGTTGATGACAAGGAACCACAACACGATCACGATGACCGTACCCTGAACCACGGGAATGTCGCGTGCCGACACGCTGTCTACCAGAAGCGACCCGATCCCTGGCCAGGAAAACAGTTTCTCGATCACGATCGCCTGCCCCATGAGCGAACCGATCTGAAGGCCAAGCGTGGTCAGGATCAACACCAGCACGTTGCGGGTAACGTGACTGCGCACCAGACGCGGTTCGGTCAACCCTTTGGCTCGCGCCGTGCGCACGAAATCCGCGTTCATCACGTCCAGAACGCCCGCGCGGGTGGTTCGCGCCAAGAGCGCCATCGGCGATACGCCGAGGGCGATGGCAGGCAATATGATGTAGCGGATGCCGCCGGGCTGGTAGCCGAAGCTCGGCAGCAGGCCGAGCTGCAGCGCAAAGACGTACATTAGCAGCAAGCCTAGCCAGAATTCGGGAACCGACAGGCCGGAAACCGCCAGCATCATCGTGCCGGTGTCCAACACGCTGCCGGGCTTCAAAGCGGCCAGAAATCCCAGGGGAATACCGACTGCTGCGGCAAAGCCCATCGCCGCCAGCGCCAATTTGATCGAAGGCCAGAGCCGCGGCTCGATCACGTTCCACACCGGTTCGCGGGTGCGGTAGGAAATTCCAAGGTCGAAATGCGCCAGCCCCCACAGATAATCCCACAGGCGGACCGGCAGAGGCTTGTCCAGCCCGAACTGCTCGTTCAGATGCGCCATCACATCGGCATTCGTGGCGTTGCGCCCCTCCGACATCAGGCTCGATATGAAGCTGCCGGGGACGACGCTGAATATCACGAAAATGATCAGCACGACCGCCAGCAGGGTCGGGATCATCTGCAGCGTGCGACGAAAGATGAAGCGCGACATCCGCGAATCCTGCCTTTCAACAAGTGGGCGCCATGCGGCGGGCGGGAAGTGGGCGCAATGCGGCGGGCGGGGCCGTACAAACCGGTCCCGCCCGCCAGCCATGCCATCGCGCTACTTGCGTGACGCGGGTGCGCTGTCGTCGATCCAGATGTCCTCGTAATCCTGGATCGCCAGTTCCGCGCCGTTCGGCTTCAGCCCGTGAACCCATGGCTGATAGGCCATGACGGCCTTGTTGTAGTTGAAGAACCAGACCGGAGCCTCGTCCTGCAGCAGGTTGTTGGCTTGCCTCAGAAGATCGTTCTGCTTGGCCGGATCGGTTTCGTTGCCTGCCTGCTCGATCAGCTTGTCGAAGTCGGCGTTGTTGAACTTGACGTAGTTGCAGGCAGTTTGCGACGTCTTCGAATAGAAGCAGTTCAGATATTTCAGCGGATCCGGGCCCGACGAGTTCGACCAGATAAAGGCATCAAAATTGTCGGAGAGGATCTTGTCGGACAGGACCGAGCTTTCCACCGGGTCGGTCGTCACGGTGACGCCCACCTTGGCCAGCATCGGGATGATCGCCTCGACGATCGGCAGGCCCCAGCTTTCGTTCGAGGTCGCGGTGACCGAGAAATTCAGGCCGGTCTCGAACCCTGCCTCCTTCAGCAGTTCCTTGGCCTTTTCCGGATCATAGGCATAGGGCTTGGCGTCCTTGTCGAAGGCCGGCGATGAAATCGGCAGCCAGGAGACCGCGGGATAAGCCTTGTTCTTCAAGAGCTTCTCGACAATCAGGTCCTTGTTGATCGCATAATTGATCGCCTGCCGGACGCGCTTGTCCTTGAATGCCTCGACCTTCGGATTGAAGCCGATATTGCGGGTGTAGACTTCGGCCACCTCAAGGATGTGATCCTTCAGCGCCGGATCCTGGCTGTAGGCCTCATACTGCACAGGGCCGAGAACGTTGGTATCGATCTCCGCGTTGCGGAAGGCGACGTCGCGAGCCGAAGCTTCGCCCATCAGCATGATGTCGAGCTTGTCGAGATGCGGCTTGCCCTTCTCATAGTAGCCGTCGAACTTCTCCAGTTCGACCTTCGAGCCCGCGACGTAGTTGGCGAGCTTGAACGGGCCAAGGCCGTTCGGCTTGGAGGCGAGCTGATCCTCCGGATAGTCTTTGGAGTAGATCGGCGCATAGTTCGACATCAGGTTCCAGCCCGGATCGGCCAGGTTGATGAAGGTGATTTCGATGGTCCTGTCGTCGATCTTCTTCAACCCGGAAATATGATCGGCCTTGCCTGCCTGAAATTCGGCGACGCCGGCGATCTGCAGCATCTGCTCGGCGCCCGGCAGCGCCTTCTTGGGATCGGCCAGACGGTTGTAGGACCAGATCACGTCATCGGCGTCGAGCTTGTCGCCATTGTGAAAGGTCGCTTCCCGGAGCTTGTAGGTATAGGTCTTGCCATCCGCCGACTTCTCTACCGTTTCGGCGAGGTCGAGCTCAGGCTTGCCGCTTTCCGGGTTCCATTTGTAGAGCGAGCGGTTGATCGCTTTGGCCACGATCTCGTCTTGCGTATGCGGTGTCGCCGTGATGTCCAGCGATGTGATGGAGTTGCCATAGGGTGCGGTAAACACCAATTTCCCCCCATCCTTCGGTGTGGCGTCCTGCGCCAGCGCGGCGGTCGCCGTTCCAAGCGCAAGCGCCGCGATCAAGCCAAGTCTGTTCAACATCCCTCAATTCCTCCCTGTGGTTCGTTGTTGATTTCCTGCCAGAGGCGGGCCCAACCGGCATCCCGCCTCAACTTCCTTCATAGACGATGCGCCCGTCCAGAATTGTCATCTCACAGCGCGTTTCACGCAGGATTTTCTCCGGTGCGGCCGTCAGGAGGTCATTGGAGAACACGGCGATGTCCGCGAGCATTCCAGGCTCCAGCCGGCCTTTCACCGTTTCCGCGCCCTGGGAGTAGGCACCATGTTCGGTATAGGCGCGCAACGCCTGTTCGGGCGTCAGTATCTCGGAAGCGTCCATTACCGTGCCCTTGTGCGTCTTGCGCGTCAGCATGGCATAGAGGTCGGGGAAGGGATTGGGCGAACAAACCGGCGAGTCGCTGCCGGTGGACGGCTTCATGCCCAGACGATCCCAGGTTCCGATCGGATAGGAGCGCAAGCCGCGCTCCGGCCCGAGAACCGACACATAGGCGTCGCCGAAATCGTAGATGAAAGCCTGCTGAGGCGCGGGCAGGATGCCCGCCTTGAGCATCCGCTGGTTGATGGCATCGTCGACATAGCCGCAATGCTCGATCCGGTGCCGGTGGTTGTGATCCGGGTTGGCGGCGCGCACACGTTCATAGGCGCGCACGAGCTGGTCGATGGCGGCGTCGCCAATGCCATGACAGACCATGGTGTAGCCCATTGCCGTATAGCGGTCGACCAGTTCAAACAAGCGGGTGTCCGGCAGCATCCGGACACCGAAATTGTCGGGCTGGCCAATATATGGCTGGCGCATCCAGGCCGTGCGTCCGCCGGCCGAACCGTCCGTGAACACCTTCACGCCGCCGATGCGGAACATGTCGCTGCCGACACCGGTGACGAGGCCCTCGGCATGACAGGGCTCGACGATGGACGAACCGGGATCTCCCAGGAGCGTCGCCCAGACCCGGACCGGCAGCCGGCCGCCGCGCTCGGCCTGCCAATACGCTTCGATCTCGGTCATTCCGTCGATCTGGCCGACAGCCGCGTCCATGCAGGAGGTTATGCCGAATTGTAGCAAGTGCCGGCCGCCCGCCTCGATGGCGTCGATGATCTCGGGAAGCGAGGGCGTGGGCTGGACATCGTAGACGAGGTTCTGGGCGTTCTCCGCCAGCAATCCGGTCAGTTGTCCGGCTTCGCGGCCGATGAGGCCGCCATCCGGATCGGGCGTGTCGATGTCGATCCCCGCCAGCGCCAGCGCCCGCGAATTCGCGACAGTGACATGGCCGCAGGCGCGCGTGACGGAAACCGGGTGATCGGGCAGGGCTGCATCCAGCTCCTTCGCGGTGGGCATCAAACCGTCGGGATAGCGGGTCTGGTCAAACCCGCGCGCGGTCACCCATGCGCCTTTCGGCGTTTCGGCGGCACGTGCCTGCAAGGCCGCCATGAGCGCGCCGCGGGTCGGCGCGGCATCGGGCGTCACATCGACCTTGCCACGCAGGAGCCCCGTCGAGATCAGATGCAGGTGCGCATCGTTCAGACCAGGCATTGCGAAGCGCCCGGCCAGATCCACGACCCTCGTGCCCTTTCCGATCAGGGGCTTGATATCGGCGTTGGAGCCGCTGGCCACGACCTGGTTGCCCAAGACCGCAATCGCCTCCGCGATCGGATTTCCGTAACCGGTCCAAATCTTGCCGCCATGCAAAACGAGATCGGCTTGGTTCTGCGAATTCATGCTGCCTTTTCTTCTCCCCCGGCGTTCACGGACGTCGCCGACATAGATTGACTTTGAGTGGCATTCCGTTTCGCACGCGGTCAGATTCTCCTCCCGCGCTCGACTTCACGTTCCCCCTGCCACTGGCTCCAATTGCCAGCTTTTCGTTTTGCAGACGTTGGGGCGTCAGCGATCACAAGGCCAATTCGGTTTTCGCAATCAAGCATGCAAAATTTGCATAACACAGCAATTATAATGAAATATGTTCCCCATTGCGGTTCGACCAATGCTCGAACGCAGTGGAGGAGAGGCCGCGTGGAAATCAAATGGCTCGAAGATTTCGTGACGCTTGCAGAAACATCGAGCTTTTCGCGGGCAGCCGAAATCCGCAATGTCACCCAATCGGCCTTCAGTCGGCGCATCAAGCAACTTGAGACGTGGCTCGGAGCACCGCTCATCAGTCGTGCCACCATGCCGGCCGAACTGACATCGGCCGGACGCAATTTTCTTCCGATGGCGCAGGACGCCATCAGGATGTTCTATTCGGTGCGCGAGTCTCTGCGCCCGCCCGCGGAACAGGGGCTTGTACGTTTTGCGGCCCTTCACACATTGACGATCACGTTCTTTCCGGTTTGGCTGCGGGAGGTGCAGCGGAACACTCGCACCTTCGGCACGTCCTTCATGGCTGACAGAGGCGGCATCGAGGCGAACCTGGCCGCACTGACCGATGGCGAAACCGACTTCTTCCTGACCTATGCGCACCGCGAGGTGCCGTTTCACCTGGATCGCGACAAGTTTTCTCATCTGGCTATCGGATCGGATCGGCTCATCCCGGTCGCGGCGCCGGAACTGCGCTTCGACAAGTCGACCGTGCCCGCGGCGGGCATTCTGGACAGTCCGGAAACGGCGAAGCTCGCTCTGCCTTATCTCGGCTACGGTTACAGCTCTTTCTTTGGCGTCGCCCTCGGAAAACTCTTCTCGAAGCACTCGCCATTCCGGCGTCAGACCGTGCATGAAAGCACAATCAGCGCCGGGCTCAAGGAACTTGCCCTGACCGGCGCGGGCATCTGCTGGCTGCCAGAAAGCCTCGTCGAGAACGACATCTCCAATGGCGCCCTTGTCATCTGTTCGAATGACAGCACATGGACGCTCGATCTCGAAATACGATTGTACCGCAGCTCGGAGAAGACGCGAAGCACCATGGTGGAGGCTCTTTGGCAATCATCGAAGGCGCTGGCGCAAACGTTGAAGCCCGCCGCGCCAGCCGCGGGCACAGCGACCTTCAGCTCTTCATGAAGCGGAAGGCGCGCAGCACCTCGAAATAGTCGTTCGATGCAAAGGCGACGGCACGTGGCCCGTGCCGGCGCACCCCGGGATACCAGGAGGCGCGATAGGCATCGACGGGGTTGCTGAATTCGATGACGATCTCGACCCTTTCCGGCATTGGCGGCAAAGCTTGCCGGGCCCCGTCGCGCAACGCCTGTTCGACGCCCTCGCGTATTGCGCCGCGCGCTGCCGCAGGGGCCAGGGAGATGGTGGCCGAGCCGACGCCTTTGAGGGTTTCGACAGTGGCTATCCCCGGGACGAGGGCTCTGGCGTCCGCGCAAATGCCTTCGTCGCCGGAAAGAAATACCGAGCGCACGCCATAGCGCGCGGCGCACAACGCATTCAATGTGAATTCGGACGCTGTTTCGCCATTCAGGATCAACCGCGATATGCGCAATGTCGATGTGTGTGCGAGCGGGTTGTCCTCGACGCCGGCCTTGGAATGGTAGCCGGTGTAGAGCGCGGCATCGAAGCTTTCATCGATCCCGAACATCATTGCGTCCGGATGTCCCGACCAGCCCCTCACGATGCGCGCAAAAGGCGGCATGCGTTCGAGAATAAGGTTGCGCCCGCTGTCATGCGCATCCTTGATCATGATTTCAGTTGCGCCAGCGGCTCGCGCTCCTTCGCAGGCGGCCAGGACCTCCCCGGTCATCAGTTCGCGGAATTCCCTATGGTCGGCATGCGTTCTTTCCGCCTCGTCCCAGGATTGAATGCCCGCAGTGCCTTCGATATCGGCCGAAATGAAAATCTTCATGCTCAAAGGGGCTCCTTCAGCCAGTCGGTCAAAGCCGGAATCCTGCGTCCATTTCGTCCAACCACGCTTTGCGCGGCGCACAGGGCGTTCAGAACGGCCTCGACCGTGGTTTCCACAACCGCTTCGAAAACGAGGTCTATGTATCTGTCATCGACACGCGAAATCGAACCGAACGGTGAAGGCGGGACGTGCGGCAGAGGATCGGCGGTCGTGAAGGCGATGGCGATATCGCCACTGCCGTGTCCCCAATAAGAACCGAGGCGGGCAATGCCGGCGCCGGCCCGGCCGGCGGCACGGTTCAATTGCCGGTCGTCAAGAGGAATATCGGTGCCGAGAATGATGATGATCGACCCGCTTTCAGGCTCGCCGAGCCCTTTGGGATCGGCTCTGCGGCCATCCGGGAGGACAAGATCCCCTGCCCTGCCGAAGTTGGACAACACCAGAGCGCCGAGCGTGAAGGCAAGAGAGCCGATCTCGACCGACCTGGATGCGCTGCCGATACCCGCCTTGAAGCCAAACGACGTCATTCCGGTGCCGGCGCCGATGCTGCCCTGTTCGACCGGACCGGCGCTCGCGGCATCCAGCGCCGCTTCGGCATCATGCCGGGTGACCGCCATTGCCTGAATATCATTAATGCCGCCGTCATTGCATTCGCAAACGACGGGGTTGACCGTGCTGGTCTTGCGCCCGATCTCCGGGTTGGCGGCAATGGCACGCTTGATCAGCGCCTCTGTACATGGCGCGACCGAAAAGGTGTTGGTCAGAAGGATCGGCGTTTCGATCGTGCACAGTTCGGCCAATTGCATAAGCCCGACAGACTTGCCGAAACCGTTGATAATATCGACCGCCGCCCTGACCTTGGATCTGAACAGGTCGCCGCCATGGGGCAAGACGGCGGTAACGCCTGTCGCAAGTCCGTCGGCGATGATCGTCTTATGGCCGACCAGGACACCCGGCACGTCCGTGATCGCATTGTTCGGGCCGGGCGGCAGCCGCCCCATGCCAAGGCCTAAACGCCGTGCCGCACCCATGCTCACATCCCGCTCATCAAGCAAGGGCCGTTCGTCCGGCCGCATGCCCGTTCATCTCTGCAAAAGCTGTCTGGACGTAAATTTCCTGCAGGCGGCGTGTCAATGGACCAGGTTGGCCGTTTCCGATCCTGTGGCCGGCAATACGGATGACGGGAGTGACCAGGCTCGAGGCGGAGGTCAGGAACGCTTCCGCCGCCGAAAAGGCCTCCTCTGGCGAGAACGCACGCTCTTCAAACAAAATGCCCTGGTCTTCACATAGACGCGCCACTGCTCGCCGCGTGCAGCCGGGCAGGATGGCTTGAGAATTGGCGCGAGTCACGACACGGCCGTCGTGCGTAACGATGAAAGCCGTCGCCGACGCGCCCTCGGTCACCTGTCCACCTTCGACAAACCAGACATCATCGAAGCCTTTCTCGCTTGCGGCACGCTTTGCCAGAACCTGCCCCAGCAGCATGACGGTCTTTATGTCGCGCCGTGCCCAGCGCGGATCAGGCGCCAGGTCGACGGCGACGCCTTCGGCCTGAGCCTTGGTTCCTACGAGTTTGCGGGCGCTTGTGAAGGCGACCATGGTCGGCTCAAGATCATCGGGAAACAGGAAATTGCGCTTGGCTTCACCGCGCGAAACCTGGAGATAGACCGTTCCTTCATCCAATCCGTTGAGCGAGATCAGTTCCAATTGAATGGCTTCTATCTCAGCCAGCGTCACGGGCATGGGAATACATATTTCGGCAAGCGACCGCTGAAGACGATCGAGATGGAAATCATTGTCTATCAGCCTGCCGTCGATCACGGCGGTCACCTCGTAGACTGCGTCTGCAAAGAGGAACCCCCGATCGAAGAGACCGATGCGCGCCTCGTCTTCGGGCATGTAACGTCGATTGCAATACACTTGCGCCACTTTGGTCATCCTCGATCCCAGCATCAACTGACGTGCTTCGATAAATGCCAAGGCAGGTGGGCAAAGGCCAATTCAAAAAATGCAATTCGGTATGCCGATACCGTCAAAGCGCAACTGGCACTCCCTGCGACGGCCGCCACGAGAGAGCGCAGGTCGCTGACTGGTTTCCTTTAATCCCGCGGAGCCGGATGGAAGCTTGGACGACGAATCGTTGACCTCCCGATATTGACAGGTCGCGGCCATCGATCTAAGTTCGCGTTAGTGGTTACTAACGCGAACTACTGGACAGCGCTTGGAGATCCGACAAGGCGCACGATCTTCGAACTGTTGGTCGAACAGCCGTGTTCGGTCAGCGGCCTTGCTCGTGCCCTGCCTGTAACCCGGCCGGCCGTCTCTCAGCACTTGAAGATACTCAAGGCTGCCGGGCTTGTGGCCGACACGCGCTCGGGCAAGGAACGCATATACCGTATCGATCAGGATGGGCTGGCAGGCCTGCGCGCGGAAATCGACCAGTTCTGGAGCAAGACCCTGGCGGGCTACAAATTAGCCGTCGAGCATCCAAAAAGGACCAAGCATGAGTAAGGATCCTGCACTCGCGCCCGTAAGGCATTTCGTCGTCGTCGAGGCATCCATTGCGCGTGCCTTCAAGGTTTTCACCGAGGATTTCGGGAGGTTCAAACCTCGAGAGCACAATCTTCTTGCCGTTCCAATCGCAGAAACGATCTTCGAACCCCGGGTCGGAGGGCACGTCTACGACCGAGGTGTGGATGGCAGCGAGTGCCGCTGGGCTCGCGTGTTGGCCTACGATCCGCCCACCCGGCTGATTCTGAGCTGGGACATCAGCCCTCGGTGGCAGATCGAGACCGACCCGAACAAGACGAGCGAATGGGAGGTCCGGTTCACGGCCGAGACCGAGAACAGAACCCGGGTTGAGATCGAGCACCGGCATCTCGAGCGCCATGGCGAAGGCTGGGAGGGCGTCAGGGGTGCAGTTGATAGCGATCAGGGCTGGCCGCTCTACCTGCAACGGTTCCACGACTTGTTCAACCATCGGGCAGCCTGACAACCGCGTTGTGGTCATGGGGTGTGACTCGCAAGCACCTTATCGCCCACTGCGTTCCAGGAGCAGAGACAACATGGAAGTCTATTGGTTAAGCATCCTCGGCGTGCTTACGCTTTGTTTGCTGTCGGTGGTGTTGGCGGTCTATTCCGGTTCGTCCAAGGGATTTGCAGGGGTACTTTCAGGACCGGTAGTCCCGGCGGACGACCACAACCCGCTCTACAGGATCGACCGCGTCCACATGAACTCGGTTGAGGCTCTGGCACCCTTTGTCGTGCCCGCGGTGCTGGCGATGATGGTTGGTGTTGGGCCGACCACTTTGGCGACGCTTGTGTGGCTGCACCTGGCGATACGCCTGGTTCATCTGGGAATCTACCTACGTGGCGGAAACGCCGCAAAGGGAGGCAGTGTCAGGACGGTTCTGTACGTTTCGGGAGCACTGGTTACGCTTGCTCTTATTCTTGTGACTGGATGGGCAGCACTCCATTGACGCGTCATCGGCACTTATCGGAGGCTATATCCGTTTTATAATCCGCGTCCGGCTCCCCGTTCGGCAACAGCGCCACCGTCTCGGGCCCGGGCAAGCGCGTCCAATTATTGGGAACCATTGCGCGGTTTTCAAAAAAGTGCCCTCGCCGCTCCAGCCAAGGCATTTTCTGTTGCATCCGATCGGCATTCTCCCACCCCCATCGGCCCCGCTGTTGTGTGTTATTTTTGCTACATGTCACTGCTCATGACTGGGAAAACCCATTTAGAGTCATCTAAATTAATATTCGCTCACGTATTTTCTGAATATATCGGGTAATTCGGCAATGGTGGGCCTGGGGTTGGCCCGCTTAAGCGCCTTGAGAAAGGCGTTGGGGAAACGGGTGGGCTAAATGAACAGAACTGGCATGTCGGCCATAGGCAAGCGCCTTGGTCTTTTGATGGCGGCTACGATGCTGACTTGCGGCGGGGCGAACGCCCTCACGCTCAAAGAGGCCGTGGCGGTAGCGGTCGAATCCAATCCAGAGATCGGCCAGGCGATAGAAAATCGCGAAGCGATCGAGTTTGAATTGCGTCAGGCAAAGGGCCTCTATTTGCCCAGCGTCGACCTGCAGGCGTCGGCTGGCGCTCGCCGTCTCGACAATTCGTCACGGCGCGCACTCTCGATAGAGGACGACGCGCTTTATCCGGCGGAAACCGACCTGACCGTTTCGCAGACGCTCTATGACAGCGGCGCAAGGCGCGCAGAATTGAACCGCCAGGCCTCCCGCGTCGATGGCGCGTCGTTTCGGGTGCTGGAACGGTCGGAATTCATCGGCCTCTCTGTTGTCCAGGACTACCTCGAATACATGCTCCAGGCTTCGATTGTTGCCGAGGCAAAGAAGAACCTGGGCTTCCATCAAGCAATCCTCCACGACATCCAGGAAGGCATTGCCGGCGGTGGGTTGAACGAAGCCGACCGGCAACAGGCCGAGGAGCGGCTGTTCGCGGCCAAGGCCCGCATGCAGGAAGCGTCGGAGGAACTGGAGGCCGCGCGGATACGGTTTTTCAAGACTGTCGGCAAGCCGCTGACCAATGCAGCGAGGCCGGCCGACGTATCCGGCACGCTGCCAAGGTCGCTGGACGATGCGCTGGGCCTTGCGCGCGAGAGCAACCCGCGCGTCCACATGGCCAACAGCGATATCGCCGCGGCGGCCTCGCTGGTGGACGCGGCGCGGGCGAAATACGGTCCTTCGATCATTGCCGAAGGCTCTGCCCGGGCGGGCTACGACATTGACGGCGACAATGGAGACGCATCCGATCTGCAGGCACGTCTGGTGTTGCGCTGGAATCTCTATCGGGGCGGCATCGACAAGGCCAATGAGCAGGAGCAGATCCGCCGCACCAGCGAGCAGCGGCTCGCGATGCACCAGGTTCTCCGAGAGATCGAGGAAGCCGTTCGCACGTCATGGGATCGTCGCTTCCGGCAGGCCGATCTGGCCAAGACCCTGAAGCTACAAGCGGCCTCCAACGAAAAGCTGGTCGCGTCCTATCGCGAACAGTTCAAGGTCGGTCAGCGTTCGTTGCTCGACGTGCTCGATGCGCAGAACACGCGGTTCAACACCGCGACTCTGGCCGACACCGCGTCCTACGCATCCCTTTTCGCGCAATATCGGCTTCTGGCGGCGACCGGGCAGTTGCTGAAAACGATGGACATCCACCCGCCAAAACAGGCTACGGCATACGCGCGGACCGAGTTCGCCGCGCCGGAAACGGCCGACACCGAAACCTATGCGCGCACGCCTTCGGAACAGAAGAACGACGTGCCGTTCGATATTCTGGCGCCGGTCAGGAAAAAATAGGCGAGCCTAAGGATCGATCGAGAGTCCCCGCGGGCGGATCGTGAACCAGCAACCCAACATCCTGTCACCGAAAGAGGCTTTCAAGGCCTGCTTTTCGGCCGTAGCCGCGTATCTCGGCCGCCCCAGCGCCGAAACCGTGCTCTTTGCCGGCGTGCCGCTGGCCGAAACGCGCATCGATATCGACGCGATCCGGCATCTTGCCGAGCGCGTCGGCCTTGAAATCACAGAGTTCAGCCATCGCGACTTTGTTCGGGGGCGCATCGACCTCCCCGCGATCGTCTTTCGCGTCAGCCAGCTGCCGGTCGCGCTGCTGGCTGATGGTGAAGCCGGCGAATATTTCACCGCTCCCCAGGAGGACGGGCGCACCACGATCAGCCGGTCGGAACTGGCCAACAGCTATATCAGCGGCGGTGCGTCCTTCTCGATCACCTACGCCAACGCAACGGAGGCGATGAGCGTCGGCTCGGCGCCGAAGATCGAGCGACGACATTGGCTGACGGGAACGATGGGGCCGTTCTGGCGCACCTATTCGAAGGTTATCCTGTCGGCGGTGTTCATCAATCTGCTCGCCATCGCCTCGCCGATCTTCACTATGAACGTGTACGACAGGATCCTGCCGAACAAGGCGATATCGACGCTCTGGGTGCTGGCCATCGGCATCAGCGCGGTCATCCTGTTCGACCTGCTGCTGAAGACCTCCAGGGCATCGCTCATCGACTATGCCGGGCGCAAGGCGGATCTGCGCATTTCATATATGCTGTTCGAGAAGGTGCTGAACTCGTCTCTGGCGGCACGGCCGGGCTCGACGGGCGAATACGCAAATCGCGTGACCCAATATGAATTCGTGCGCGAATTCTTCACATCCAACACCATCAGCGTGTTCATCGACACGGCTTTCGTGTTTGTTTTTCTCCTCGTCATCTATGCGATAGGCGGCTGGCTGGTCATGATACCGGCACTGGCCTTCGTCGCGTCGGTGATCGTCGGACTGGTCACGCAGCGGCGCATCGGCAAGCGTGTGGCGGCGTCCATGAACGAGGCCTCGCAACGGCAGGCCCTGCTGGTCGAATCCATCTCCACGCTGGAAACGATCAAGTCGCTGCGCGCCGAGGCCTACCTGTTGCGAAAATGGGGAGAGCATTCCAAAAACGCCTCCAACACCTCCGAGAAGATCAAGCAGCTTTCGGCCGCCGCCGGCAATATAACGCAGGCCATCCAGCAGATGGTCACGGTCGCGCTGGTAGTGGCCGGCGCCTACGCCTTCTCCGAAGGACATGTCTCCACCGGAGCCATCATCGGCACCGTCATGCTGGCCAGCCGGGCCGTCGCCCCGCTCGGTCAGATCGCCATCACTCTGTCCAGATTGCGCCAGGCCATGCTCTCTTTGCGGATGGTGAATTCGATCATGGGCCAGCCGGAGGATCGCCCGGACACCGTGGGCTTCGTCAACCGGCCCATCCGCAACGGCGCCATGGTGTTCCGGAACGTCGGCTTTACCTATCCCGGCTCCGAAAACGAGGTCCTGACCGGCCTGAATTTCTCGGTGAAGCCGGGCGAGCGGATCGGCATCATCGGCCGCATAGGATCGGGAAAGACGACGATGGGCCGATTGATCGGCAGACTTTTCTTGCCGAGTTCCGGCGAACTGCTGCTGGATGGCATCGACATCCGCCAATACCACCCCTCCGAGGTTCGCGCCGCCGTCGGCATCGTCGCGCAGGCGAACGATCTGTTTTCAGGCACCATCAAGGAAAATCTTTTGATGGCCTGTCCAGAGGCGACCGATGAGCAGATCGTCGAAGCGGCCAAGGCCGCCGGCGTCGACGATTTCGTCTCTCGCCACCCGCGTGGCTATGACATGAATGTCGGCGAACGCGGCACCAATCTCTCGGGCGGCCAGAGACAGACGATGGCGATCGCCCGGCTGTTGCTGACGAAACCGAAAGTCGTCTTCCTGGACGAGCCGTCCGGCTCGATGGATCTGGCTTCCGAGCGGCAACTGATCAAGCAGCTCAAAGTGGCTTTCGATCGAAATACGACGCTGATCGTCTCGACGCACCGCTTCAGCATGCTCGAACTTGCCGACCGGCTTATCGTCATCGAGCAAGGCAGGATCGTTGCCGATGGGCCAAAGGACCAAGTAATACAGGCGCTGCAGAAAAAAAGCACCTGAAGAACGAAAACTATCAAAGTATTCAATGCGTTGGGGCCGTGGGAAATGCTTGCAAGGGAAGACCGGCCGCCGCTCTTTGCGTCGGCGTCCATATTCATCATAGGTGCACTCTTCGTGTCTTCCGTTGCTTGGGCGTCCTTTGCCGAGGTGGATGAAATCGCACGCGGCGACGGTAAGGTCATACCTGCTTCCAAAACGCAGATCATCCAGGCCAGCGAGCCGGGTGTCGTCCAGGAAATTGCCGTCAAGATCGGGCAGGTCGTGAAGAAGAACGACCTCATCATCCGCCTGGACAATACGTTCAACACCTCCAGCCTTGGCGAGCAACAGGCCAAGGCACGGGCATTGCAGACCCGCATTGCACGGCTGAAGTTCGAGCAGAGCGGCAATCTGCAAGGGGAATTTCCGTGTCCGGCCGAAATCCAGAAGGTCGCCCCGGAAATCTGCGACAACGAGCAGAAGCTGCTCGTCGCCCGCCGCGACAACTTCGAAGTCAAGCTGTCGGTTCTCAAGTCGCGCCTCGATCAGCGCGAGAAGGAATTGGACGAGGCGACCGCCAATTCCGATCGCCTTACGAAGAATCTGATCGTCAGCGACCAGGAGGCAAAGCTGGTCGAAGCGATGGTCAAGAAAGGCCTGATGGCGCGAACCGAGCAACTCCGGGTCGAACGCGAGCAGACAGAGCTCAACGGGCAGCTGACGCTTGCAGGAGAAACCACCAAGAAAGCCAAATCGGCCATCACCGAGGCCCAGCTTCAGGTCGATGAGCTCGGTCTGCAGCTGCAACAGGAAGCGCTGAGCGACCTGACGCAGGCGCTGGCTGACCTCTCGGTGGTCGATGAAACCATACGCGGCGCGACCGACAAGGTGGCCCGCACCGACATCCGTTCTCCAGTCGACGGTATCGTCAACACGCTTGATATCAATACGGTTGGCGCCTTCGTGCAGCCCGGCGCGGCCGTCGCCGGCATCGTTCCGACTTCGGAGACCTTGCTGGTCGAAGCGCGGGTTTCGCCCCGCGACGTTGCCTTCATCCGGCCGGACCAGGAGGCGCTGATCAAGGTCACCGCCTATGATTTCTCGATCTTCGGCGGCATCGAAGGCAAGGTCTCGAACATCACCGCCGACAGTCTCGTCGACCAGAAGACAGGGGAGCCCTATTATCAGGTGCGCGTCGCGACCGACAGGTCGACGCTGACGCGGGACGGCAAGACTTATTCGATCATCCCGGGCATGATCTGCTCCGTCGACATCAAGACCGGCCGCAAGACGATCCTGACCTACCTGCTGAAGCCCATCAACAAGGCACGAGAGGAGGCGATGAGTGAACGATAGCGCCACGCCTCCCGCTGTCCTCGAGCGGTTGCTCGTGCCGATGGCCACGGAAGACCTCGGTATGGAGTTCCGGGTTGTCGCGCGCCGCGGCATCCGCCGCGGCATCCGCCTGGAGCGGACGTTCTGGACGTCACTCAAGCAGATGGCGGAAAGCCGCAAATGCACGATCGGCATGCTTGTCGATGAGATCGCCGAGAGCCAGTCTCCCGCTGGCAACCTGACATCGGCGATCAGAGTTGCCTGCATTCGGGACTTGACGGAGGAAAACCTGACGTTGAAGAGGCTTGCATCAATCAGGACGATCACCGCGATATTGGTCGCCTGCCCCTCGCCCGCCTTCGCCCTTTCATCGTCGAAAAAGATCCTGACCTTCAACGCTCCGTTCCAACAATTGGTAAAGCGCCAATTGCCGACGGCGCCGAGCGATGACGGCCGTCAGGATCTGAGGCTGGCGCTCGATCTCAACGTCGCGGACATCTTCGCGCGGCTGGATGCCAATGGCGAGATTCCGGTCGCCAGCGGGTTCGTCATCGGCGCCGGCGAACGCCGCTATCGAGGCCAATTGAACGCCGTGCGGGCACCGCTGGTCGGGCAGGACCTGCTGATGGCATTCGTCAGCGGCTAGAAGCAATTCCAGGTGCGAAACGCTTTTCCGTCAGGAATTGTGCAAAACAAAGAGATAGAGCGGTTCGGCGTTCCATAAAAAACGGCGAACCGCCGTTGCTCACCGACGGGCAAGCGCTCCAGAAGCCGTGTCGGACTGCAATCCCTCGCCGGGCGCGACGCCTGCGAAACCGCCCTTAATCTCCGCGACCTGCGCGTTGCCCGATCTCGAACCATGGATCCAGGCTCGGTCCGTGCTGAAGGAATAAAGCGGCACATAGTCGGGGAGATCGCTGTCGCGCAGCACGGTGTTGTTGAGGCTGTCGAGAATGAACACGCCACTTGCCGTGCTTACCGACAGGACCGCATGGAAGAATCCCCGCCTGCGATCTTGGAGAACAACCAACGCCATGCTTTGCGCGGGGATGCCGGCCCTCAGCAGCGCCGTCATCTTCAGTATGACGAAATCCTCGCAGTCGCCGGCGCGCTTATCAAGCACCTCGGCGGGCTTTGCCCAGTAATCGAGCTTGCCATAGATGACACCGTCCTTCCTGTAGGCGATCAGGTGATTGATGCCGCTGTTGACGAACGACAGTTTCTCGCTGAATCCTTTGCCCTGTGCCGACGAGATCAGCCTGGCAAATGTCGCGCTCTTCTGTTCGCAAGCACTGCCCGCCGAGCAGCCGACAATTGCCTGGTAGACCGGCGCCCACCGAGCGGCGACGGGAAAGTTGTGCATGGACAATGCGACCGAGCCGAACACGCCGGGAATGATTGCCGCCGTTTTGATGGGATCGATTCCGACATCGGCAGGCCCCGGCGCAACGCCGGCTTGGGCATCATCGATCGTGTAACTCATGGAAACCACGCCGGGCTGGTATCCTGCCGCCGGTCGCCAAGGATGGGATCTTTCCAGGGAAACGCCGCCCAGGCTGAACGGCATCCGCACGTCCTCAACAAGCCCGCCGACCGAAACGGTGTCCTCTAAATGGACGCTCGCGAGCGATGGCTGCGGCAGGCCCGCAAGGCTGATCGTCAGCAAGAGTAGCTTGAGGCCGGCTGTTCCCGGCGTGGTTTTTTCTTTTTTCATAACGCCCACCTTTTGACTGTGGACGGTACCAATCTTGTCTCAAATTATTGACAACGAAGGTAGATAATGGCGACAAAACTTACTTGTCCCATTTTTCGTAAAATTTTATTATAATTTATACTTCTATTTACCATGCGACAGGAGGCGAGCCCTCATCCGCACCGACGGATATTCGACTTATATAACAGAATATATGCTCCCAGTTTACCACGCGTAAAAAATGCCTTTGTACGCATATAATAGTATATAAAGCAGATTGAGGAACTGTTGCAAAGTAATGGTTGCCGCTGTCTCTTTCCGGGAAATGCCGGAGGGGTACAAGCAATGACCATCAATAACGAATTGGACGCCGTTTCGGGTTCGTGGGACGAGCATTCCATGGCCAGTGACCGTCACGACCAGACCTCGCCGGCAGAGTTCCAGGTCGCCCAAGCGGCTTCGACGCAACAGGCCGCGCCGGCAGCGGCCGAACCAGTGCCGGTCGATGTAGGCAGCGGTGCGCCGGCGGAAGCACCAGCGGAGGCTAAGGCTCCGGCGGCAGCAGCGCCGCACGAATACGTCGCCGACGCCAGCAACGTCGTGAAGCTTCCGGCGAACGTCTCGATCGACAACATCAAGGTCGACGGCCACAATCTCGTGCTCGAACAGGCCGATGGCTCGGTCATCGTGATCAAGGACGGCGCGCTCAACGTGCCGACCTTCGTCCTTGGCGATGTCGAGGTGCCGCGCGTCGCCTTGATCGCCGCGCTCGAGGCAAGCCATGTGGATGTCGCCTTCGGCGCCGATGGTTCGATGTCTGCTGGCCCTGGAGGTTCGACCTCGAGCGCCGGCGGAAATTTTGAAATTCCTCCCGGCGGCATCGGCGATGGATTTGATCTTTCGGCGCTCTTGCCGCCGACCGATCTGCAGTTCGGGCAGGCCGAGAGGCGGGAGCTGTTCCTTCCCAATGCGAACCCGGAATTTGGCGATCTCACCGTCCGCGTGTCGGAAGAAGGGCTTTCCGGCGCAAACCCGGACAGCGATCCCGGCTCACCCTTCGACGAATCGAATCTCTCGGTCATCAACGGCAGCTTCGGCGCTACGGATCCCAATGGCGATCCGCTGACCTACGGCCTCGGCGTGCCTGCCACGACGCTCACCTCGCACGGCACCGACGTCGTCTGGGAACTGGTCGATTCGACGCATCTTGTCGGCAGGGTCGGATCGGACGTCGTGATCAGTGTCACCATCACGGATGCGAGCGCGGGAACCTTCCAGATCGCTCTGCTCGGTCCCCTCGACCACCCGCTGGCCGGCTTCGAGGATGACCTCTCCATCGTCGTCCCGGTTACCGTGCAGGATCCGTTCGGCGGCTCGGCAACGGCCAACATGACCGTGGTCGTCGAGGACGACAGCCCTGCCCTGACTGTGGGCAACACGGCAGCCAGTTCCGCGGTGCTCGATGAAACCAACGCCGGTTCGCCGGCTGGCTTTCCGATCGCCGTGACGAGCACCAACCCGATTATTTCCATTGCATCCAATTTCGGTGCCGACGGCGCCGCCGCCGGCGGCGGCATCGCCTATGCGTTGGGCCTGACCGGCAATGCCGCATCGCTCGATTCGGGGCTGAAGACGGCCGTTGGCGATTTTGCGATCACGCTGCTGCAGACCAATGCGACGACGGTCACCGGCACCTATCAGAACGGCGGCACCCACACCGCCTTTACCATCGTCATCAACGGCAACGGCACGCTTACGGTCACCCAATACGCTCCGCTGGAGCACACCGTCGATGGATCGACCGCTGCCGCCCATGACGACGTGCTGACCCTCTCGGGCAAGATCACAGCCTCGGTGACGGTCACCGACTTCGATGGCGACAGCGCATTCGGCGGCGCCCAGATCGGCGGCGCGATCCAGTTCCACGACGATGGGCCTTCGGTGACGGTGGTCGCCGACGCCGGCGCCGTGGTCTCACTCGACGAGACACAGGCCTTGAGCATGGCGGCTGCGATCGACACCGGAACCATCGTCAAGGGCGAGGATCCCGACGTCGGCGGTACCGGGGCGATCACCTCCGGCACCAGCAGCGGCGCCCTGGTCGACGTGACGGCGCTGTTCGGCGGCGACGGCCCGGCGGCGAGTAGCGCCACGGTCTATCAGCTGAGCGTAACCAACGCCGTTTCCGGCCTGACCGTCACCGACGGCTCGACGATCACCTTGCAGACGCTTGCGAGCGGAGTCGTTGTCGGAGTCGTGCAGGGCGGCGCGTTCAAGGGCGAGGCGGCGTTCGCGCTATCGATCGATCCGGCCACCGGCAAGGTGACCGTCGAGCAATATTTGTCGCTCCACCATTCCGACACCGGCAATCCCGACGACACGGTTGCACTCACCGCCGGCTCGCTGGCCGTGAAGGTCACGGTCACGGATGGCGATGGCGACACCGCCAGTGCCAGCGCCGACGTCTCGGGCCAGATCAGTTTCGACGATGACGGCCCGAAGGTGACGGCTGTCGCCGCCACCAGCGTTACGGTTTTGCTTGACGAGACGGCGAGCACGAGCACCCCGGCTGGGATCGACACTGGTGCGTTCACCAAGGGCGAGGATCCCGATGTCGGCGGCACCGGTGCGA
>NZ_VFWA01000019.1:0-108006 GCF_006442295.1 Mesorhizobium sp. B2-3-2
GTAGGGGAGTAGGGGAGTAGGGGAGTAGGGCAGACCAACTCGGGCGCGTTGGAATTTTACTCCCCTCCCTTCCGCAGCAAATAGGTGTCCATGATCCAGCCCTTCTTCCGGCGGGCTTCCTCGCGGATTCTTTCGATTTCGGCGCCGACATCGCCGAGGCGGCCGGAGACGATGATTTCGTCCGGCGTGCCGAGATAGGCGCCCCATTGGATGAAAAGGTCCCGGTCGGCGAGCGTGTTGAAGGCGCATTTGCCGTCGAGCAGGACGACGGCGCTGCCGGCATTCTGCGGCATGCCTTCATCCGTCAGCCGGCGGCCGGTGGTGATGAGGATCGAATCGCCAATACGGTTCAACGCCGTCGCGTGGCTGGCGGCGAGCGCTTGGATGGCCGTGATGCCGGGAATAACTTCCAGTTCAAAGGCGACGTTGCCCCTGAGGCGCACGCGCTCCAGGATGCGCAGCGCGCTGTCGTAGAGCGAGGGGTCGCCCCAGATCAGGAAGGCGCCGCAGCCGTCCTCGGCGATCTCGTCGCGGATCAGGTCTTCATAGATGGCCGCGATCGCCTCGTGCCAGTCATCGACAGTCGAGCGATAGGAAGGCGCTGGTTCGGCCCGCACGGGCACGTCGAATTCCACGCGGCGGGAATTCGGGTTGGTGACGAAACGGTCGCAGATGTGACGGCGCAGTTCGGCAAGATCGTTCTTCTTCGCACCCTTGTCGGGGATGAACAGCACGTCGGCCCGATTGAGGCCTGATATGGCCTGCACGGTCATATGGTCGGGATTGCCGGCGCCGATGCCGATGACGAGAAGCTTGCGCATGACGCGAACTCCTGCCCGATCGCAACCCTTTAGTCCAGACTGGCGTGGCGCGGCTGCGGAAGGGCTTTGAAACGCCACGTTGAAACCGCTAGGGTCATCGCGACATTCTCGCCGAGGGGCTTTCATGTTGCGATATGTTCTGACCACGGTGCTGGCCTTGTCGGCCGCATCCGCGCTCGCCAATGATTCCATTGCCGAACTCGGCACCGGCGGCCTGGTCCTGTCGCGCAGCGATGCCGTGGCGATGCAGAGCGAGGACCTCTTCATCTCGCCGGACAAGGTGACCGTCGATTACGTCTTCCACAACAACACCGACAAGGACGTCGACGCGATCGTCGCCTTCTCGATGCCCGACATCTCCGGCGATCCCGAGGAGATGCCGGCGATCCCCGAAAACCAGAGCGACAATTTCCTCGGCTTCGAGGTGACGATCGACGGCGCGGCGACAAAACCGGAGCTCGAGCAGAAGGCGTTCGCGCTCGGCATCGACATCAGTGCCGACCTGAAGGCGCAGAACGTGCCGTTCAACCCGTTCGGTGAAGCGGCAAAGGCCGCGCTCGCGAAGCTGCCGCAAACGGTGGCCGACGATTGGGTCACCCGCGGCATCATCATCGAGGACACTGTCGATGACAGCGCTGGCGCGAAACCCAATTATGCACCGTTCTGGCAATTGCGCTCGACCTATTGGTGGCGCTCGACCTTTCCGGCCAACAAGGACGTCCATGTCTCGCACCGCTACAAACCGAGCGTCGGCGGCACCTCGTCGGTCAGCTTCTTCTACGATGGCAAATTCCAGGGGCAGTACGCTACCTACAAGACCCGCTACTGCATGGATGACACGTTCGAGAGCGCGGTGCGCAAGGCTGCCAAGAACGATCCCGACGGCTACCCCAAATATTACGAAAGCCGCATCGCCTATATCCTGACCACCGGCGGCAACTGGGCGGCGGGCAGCATCGGCAAGTTCAAGCTGACCGTCGACAAGGGCAACCCCAAAGCGCTGGTCTCGTTCTGCGGCGACAATGTCAGCAAGGTCGGGCCGACGAGCTTCGAGATGACGGCTGAGGATTTCTATCCCGAGCGCGACATCGACATACTCATCCTCGATCCAACGGACAACGGGAACGGCAACTGATGCACGTGGCAATCTATGTCGCCATCGCCGAGAACGGCGTCATCGGGCGGGACGGAGGGCTGCCCTGGCGGCTTTCCACCGATCTCAAGCGCTTCAAGGCAGATACGATGGGCAAGCCCATCATCATGGGCCGCAAGACCTATGAAGGCATCGGCCGGCCGCTGCCGGGCAGGCTCAACATCGTCGTAACCCGCGACAAGGCCTGGCGCGCTGACGGCGTGGAAGTGGCGCATACGCTTGAGAACGCGATCCAGCTGGCTGATGTGCGTGGACGTTGCATGAGCGGGGTGGATGAGGTCTGCGTCATCGGCGGCGGCGAAATCTATGCGCAAGCGCTGCCGCTGGCCGACCGGCTGCACGTCACCCATGTGCTGGCCGCTGTCGACGGCGATGCGCATTTCCCGCCGATCGATCCGAAAGGCTGGCGCGAAGTCAGTTCGCAGGAGACCCCGGCCGGCGAAAAGGACAGCCACGCGACGCGCTATACGGTTTACGAGCGACGCCGCGAGAGCCATTGAAAGAAAAAAGGCGTTTTAAGACGACAAAGGGTCGCGACCGGTCCAAAACCGATGATGCCGGCAGAGCATCGCGTTGAAAGCGCACGGTGGCGTCCCTATAGAAGAACAAGACTGGATTTGCGCCACAGCACCGGCGCTTGAGGGAATTCCAAGCGAAAGGACATTCATGCCCTGGAACGACAAAGGTGGCGGTGGCGGCGGCCCATGGGGCGGCGGCGGCAATAATCAGGGGCCCTGGGGGCAGGGACCGAAGGGGCCAAGCGGCCCGCAAGGCTCGCCTCCCGACCTCGAGGACATCATCCGCCGTGGCCAGGACAGGCTGCGGCGCGCGCTGCCCGGCGGCGGCGGCGCCAGTCCGGCCATATTCGGGCTGATCGGCGCGGCGCTGGTCGTGCTATGGGCGTTCCAGGCAGTCTATACCGTGCAGCCCGACGAGGTCGCGGTCGAGCTGCGCTTCGGCAAGCCGAAGGCCGAACTGTCGCAGCCCGGCCTGCATTTCCACTGGTGGCCGCTCGAAACCGTAGAAACGGCCAAGATTTCCGAGCAGCTCGTCGACATTGGCGGTGGCGCGTCCAGCGGCAACACGTCAGGGCTGATGCTTTCGGGCGACCAGAACATCGTCAACGTGCAGTTCTCGGTCGCCTACCAGGTCTCCGATCCCCGCGCCTATCTGTTCGACGTCTCCGACCCGGACGGCATGCTGCGGCAGGTCGCCGAAAGCGCGATGCGCGAGGCCGTCGGCCGCAGGCCGGCGCAGGACATCTTCCGTGACGACCGCCAGGGCATAGCGGCTTCGGTGCGCGAGATCATCCAGACCACGCTCGACGGCTACAAGGCCGGGCTCCAGGTCAACGCCATCTCGATCGAGGACGCGGCGCCGCCGCGTGAGGTCGCCGACGCCTTCGACGAGGTGCAGCGCGCCGAGCAGGACGAGGACAAGTTCGTCGAGCAGGCCAACCAGTACTCCAACCAGAAGCTCGGCCAGGCTCGCGGCGAGGCCGCACAGGTCCGCGAAGACGCGGCCGCCTACAAGAACCGGGTGGTGCAGGAGGCCGAAGGTGAGGCCCAGCGCTTCATCTCCGTCTATGACGAATATGCCAAGGCGCCCGATGTGACGCGCAAGCGGCTTTACCTGGAAACGATGGAGAAGGTGCTGAAGGACTCCGGTAAGGTGATCGTCGAGCAAGGCAACGGGCAGGGGGTTGTCCCCTATCTGCCGCTGCCGGCATTGCAGCAGAAAGCGCCGGCTCCGGCCCCCCTTGGCGCGACGACGGGAGGTAACCAGTGATGGCCAACCGTCTCCCTGTCATCGTCGTCATCGCGGCGGTCATCCTGTTCCTCATCTATTCGTCGGTCTTCGTGGTCAATGCGCGCCAGCAGGCGCTGGTGCTGAGGTTCGGCGAGATCGTCGACGTCAAGACCGAACCCGGCATCTACTTCAAGGCGCCGTTCTCGTTCTTCGACGCCGACACGGTGCAGCTGATCGAGAACCGGGTGCTGCGCTTCGACCTCGACAACATCCGCGTTCAGGTGTCAGGCGGCAAGTTCTATGAGGTCGATGCCTTCATCGCCTACCGAATCTCGGATCCGCGTGTCTTCCGAGCCGCCGTATCCGGCCAGATCGAGCTCGCCGAAGCGCGGCTGAGGACGCGTCTCGACGCTGCGTTGCGCCGGGTCTACGGTCTGCGCGACTTCGAGGCCGCCCTTTCGGAGGAGCGCGCGGTGATGATGCGCGAAGTGCGCGATCAGCTACGGCCCGACGCCACCTCGCTCGGCCTGCAGATCGAGGATGTCCGCATCCGCCGCACCGACCTCACCGCCGAAGTCTCGCAGCAGACCTTCGATCGCATGAAGGCCGAACGTCTGGCCGAGGCCGAAAGGCTGAGGGCGCGCGGCAACGAGGCGGCGCAGCGCATCAAGGCCCGCGCCGACCGTGAGGTGGTCGAGATCATCGCGGAAGCGCAGAAGGAGTCCGAAATCCTGCGCGGCGAGGGCGAGGCGCAGCGCAGCGCCACCTTCGCCGAGGCCTATCAGCGCGATCCGGCGTTCTTCGACTTCTACCGGTCGATGAACGCCTATGGCACGGCGCTGGACAACACCGGCACGACAATGGTGCTGTCGCCGAATTGGGAGTTCTTCCGTTTCTTCCGCGACCCTGATGGCAAGGAGGCGCCGGCAAGGCCGGCGGCTCCGCAGCCGGCACCTGCCGCCCCGGCGACGGCGCCCGCGGTATCGCCCAGCACCGGCCAGTAGCGGCCGGTGCAGGATTTCTTCGCGGCAATAGGCCTGGTCCTCGTCATCGAGGGCCTGGTCTATGGTGGCTTTCCCGGCTTCGCCAGGAAGCTGGCGGGCGAGGTGCTGTCATTGCCGGAGAATGCATTGCGGATTGCCGGGCTGGTGGCGATCGGAGCCGGCGTCGGCGTCGTCTGGCTGGTTCGAGGATAGGAGCGGCGGTTTGCGCAATAACGCGGGATTTACACTCTGCCGATAGCCACAGCCGCAAACGTGCCTTATTTCTTGCCATCATGGCGCGACACGGCGTTTTCGTCGAAGCGCTTTTCTCTTTCAGAAATGCCGGGAGGCTTCTCGATGACATCCAACACCCTTTTGCGCGCGGCTCGACGCACTTTCGTCGCCGGCGCGGCAGCGCTTCTTCTGGGCACCGTGGTCGTTCCAGCCTTCGTGACGCCGACAATGGCCGCAGATGGGCCTGCTTCGGTGGCCGACCTGGCGCAAGGCCTGCTCGGCGCGGTGGTCAACATCTCGACCTCGCAGACGGTGAAGGGCACGGAAGGTCCGGGCGCGGTGCCGATGCCGCAGCTCCCCGAAGGCTCGCCATTCCAGGATTTCTTCGACGATTTCTTCAAGAACCGCGGCGGCGACAAGGACAATGGCTCGCAGAAAGTGCAGTCGCTCGGCTCCGGTTTCGTCATCGACGCCGAGCAAGGCATCGTCGTCACCAACAACCATGTCATCGCCGATGCCGACGATATCGAGGTCAATTTCTCCGATGGAGTCACCCTGAAGGCGACGCTGGTCGGCACCGACACCAAGACCGATGTCGCGGTGCTCAAGGTTGATCCGAAGGGCCACAAGCTGACGGCGGTGAAGTTCGGCGATTCCACCAAGATGCGCGTCGGCGACTGGGTGATGGCGATCGGCAATCCGTTCGGCCTCGGCGGCACGGTCACGGTCGGCATCGTCTCGGCGCGTAACCGCGACATCAATTCAGGCCCCTATGATGACTTCATCCAGACCGATGCCGCGATCAACCGCGGCAATTCGGGCGGGCCGCTGTTCAACAGCGCCGGCGAGGTCATCGGCATCAACACGGCGATCATTTCGCCGTCCGGCGGCTCGATCGGCATCGGCTTCTCCATCCCCTCGCAGCTCGCATCGGGCGTTGTCGAGCAACTGCGCCAATATGGCGAAACGCGGCGCGGCTGGCTTGGCGTGCGCATCCAGCCGGTGACCGACGATATTGCCGAGAGCCTCGGCATGGCGACCGCCAAGGGCGCGCTGGTCGCCGGCGTCATCAAGGGTGGACCGGTCGACAACGGCACCATCCAGGCCGGCGACGTCATCATCAAGTTCGACGGCAAGGACATCCACGAAATGCGCGACCTGCCGCGTGTGGTCGCGGAGAGCCCGGTCGGCAAGGCGGTCGACGTGCTGATCGTGCGCAAGGGTGTCGAGCAGACGGTGAAGGTGACACTCGGCCGGCTCGAGGACAGCGAGAAGCTCGCCAGCGGCGAAAACGGCAACACCGACCAGGACAAGGGCGACAAGGCGCCGGCGGTTTCGACGGCCTCGGTGCTCGGCATGACCGTCGGCGAACTGAACGACGATACGCGCAAGAAGTTCAGCATCGCCGCCGATGTTTCGGGCGTCGTCATCACCGATGTTGCCAAGGACTCGGCCGCGGCTGAACGCGGCATCCAGCCGGGCGAGGTGATCACCGAAATCGCGCAGGAATCGGTTGCCACGCCCAAGGATGTGATGGATCGGATCGGCGCGCTGAAGGAGCAGGGACGCAAGAACGCACTGCTGATGCTGGCGTCCAAGACCGGTGAGCTGAGGTTTGTGACGATCCGGATGGATTGAATCCGGCACAGCCTGCAACAATCTGATTGAGGAGGGCGGTTAGCGAGCCGCCCTTTTTCTTGTCTGCCAATCCTTGCTCGTCAGCCTGTAGAACACATGCCGCTTGAGCGCGGGGTGGCTGTCGGGAGTGTCGGGATAGTCGAAATCGGCGGATGGATCGGCTGTCATGCCGAGGCGCTCCATGACGGCGGTCGAGCGGTGGTTGTTCGCGACCGCGAAGGAGACGATCTCGCCAAGGCCGAGTTTTTCGAAGCCGTAGGCCAGCCATGCCTCGGCAGCTTCCGTGACATAGCCCTTGCCCCAGAATTCGGGCGCCAGCCGCCAGCCGATCTCGATGGTGCCGGCGGGTAGAAATGGCAGATGGTCGGTCCCGGTGATCCCGACAAAGCCGATGCATTGACCTGATGCGGCGATCTCGGCGGCGGCAAAGCCATAGCCGTCCCGATCGATGATGGCCCGCAATTCGTCCATCTTGGCGTCTGCTGCGGCACGGTCGCGACGGAAGGGGAAGAACTCCATCACGCGTTCGTCGGAATTGATGCGGTGGAACAGCTCGCGGTCGCGATCCTCCCAGTTGCGCAGGATCAGGCGTTCGGTGCGCATCGGCTTCATTGCACGAATTCTTCCTGCCTATAGCCTTGCAGATAGAGCAATGCGGTCAGGTCGCCATGGTCGATGCGAACCTTTGCCTGCGCGGCCACCATCGGTTTGGCATGCAGCGCGACGCCGGTGCCGGCAAGGCGGATCATGTCGAGATCGTTGGCCCCGTCGCCGACAGCAATGGCATCGGCCGGGGTGAGGCCGAGACGCGCCGTGATCTCGATCAGCGCCTCGGCCTTGGCGGCGCGGCCGAGGATCGGCTCGCCGACCAGCCCGGCAAAGAGGCCATCCTGTTCGAGCAGGCGGTTGGCGCGGTTTTCATGGAAGCCGAGCATGGCGGCGATGCGTGAGGTGAAGACCTCGAAGCCGCCCGAGACCAGTGCGGTCCAGGCGCCGTTGGCCCGCATCGTCTGCACCAGCGCGCGGCCGCCGGAGGCCAATGTCAACCGGTTGGCAACGATCAGATCGACCACGGCCGCATCGAGCCCCTTGAGCAACGCCACGCGCTCGCGCAGGGCCGGCTCGAAGGCGATCTCGCCATTCATCGATCGTGCGGTGATCGCCGCGACGTGCTCCTTGACGCCGATCTCGTCGGCCAACTCGTCGATGCATTCCTGGTCGATCATGGTCGAATCCATATCGGCGATGAGGATCTTCTTGCGGCGCGTTGCCGACTGCTGGACGATCACGTCGATCGGCTCGGCGGCCAGCGCCGCGCGCAGACCGGCGGTCGCCTCGTCGGCTTGCGTGCTCGCCGGCAGTGCGAGATCGCAGGCAATGTCTTCGGCCAGCCAGCGAACAGTGCTTGCGCCCACCGACCGTGAGGCCATATTCGCAAGCGATGGCGACAAGGCACGATCGGCGGGATGGGAAACAAGCGTGGCGACAAGCGGCATCGATAATTCCGGTGCGGATGCGGGCGAAGGCCGCGTGAAGAACGCGATCCTGATAGCCGGGCCGACCGCCAGCGGCAAGTCGGCGCTGGCGCTCGATGTGGCCGAACGTACAGGCGGCGTGATCATCAACACCGATTCCATGCAGGCCTATTCGGTTCTCGACGTGTTGACCGCCCGGCCGGAGGCGGCCGACCTCGCTCGGGCACCGCATTATCTCTATGGGCATGTCCATCCCGGCATCGCCTACTCGACCGGCGCGTGGCTGCGCGACGTGACGAGGCTGATCGAAGACGGCGCGCTCTCGCGGCGACCGATCTTCGTCGGCGGCACCGGCCTTTACTTTCGCGCGCTGGCCGAGGGCATTTCGGAAATGCCCGACATTCCGCGGCAGGTGCGCGACCGTTGGCGCTACGAGTTGAAGGAGCAAGGCGCCGTCAAACTGCATGGCATCCTGCTGCGAGAGGATTCCAGGGCCGCCACCCAGTTGAAGCCGACCGACAGCCAGCGCATCGTGCGGGCGCTCGAAGTGCTCGACGCTTCCGGCCGCTCCATCCTGGACTGGCAGGCCGCGCGGGGCCGGCCGCTCATCGACAGACAGACGGCTCGCTTCTTCGTCATCGAGCCGGACCGCGCCGCTCTGGTCGGACGCATCGAAAGGCGTTTCGACCAGATGCTGGCCAAGGGCGCGCTGGACGAAGTCAGGGAACTCGCATCGCTTCGTCTCGATCCGCAATTGCCGGCAATGAAGGCGATCGGCGTTCGTGAACTGCAAGCGGCAATGGCCGGACAATCTGGTTTTCCCGAGGCGATCGAGCGCGCCAAGATCGCAACCAGGCAATATGCCAAGCGGCAGACGACCTGGTTTCGGCACCAGCTAGGACCGGAATGGCAAAGATTGCACCCTGGTGACGATATCGAAACCACGATCCAAACGCTTGTTGCTAATGCAACCTAGAAAGCTGATCCTTCACGGAAAGGTTCTCGTTGTGGTTGTCGAAATTAACCCTCCGTAAGGCCCGCCATGCCATAAGGTCGACGGGCATTTTTCCATCGGGGAGCAGATGCGTTTCCACAAGGCGGAATCGGCGTTTTTCGTCTTTATCTTCGTGATCCTGGCCGCCGGCCTGGTGACGCTGCATGCCTATGGACTGCTGCAATCCTTTGCCACCGAACTGCACACGGCCGCCGGCCTGGACAAGGTCATCTACCTCAACAAGCTGCTTTTCGCGACGGGCGTGCTGCTCGCGACCGCGCTGTTCTTCGGAATCTTCTTCATCTACCCGCTGATCCGCAAGCAGGCGACGGAGGAAGGCAAGCTGCGCGCCATGACCGTGTCGCTGAGCGCCCGCTCCGAGACGTTCGAACATGCGGCGCTGACAGACAGCCTGACCGGCATGCAGAACCGGCGCTATTTCGACGACGCGCTGAAGGAATATCTCGAAGAGTTCAAACGCATCGAGAAACCCGTCGGGCTGATGATCCTCGACCTCGATCATTTCAAGCAGGTCAACGATACACATGGCCACGACGTCGGCGACGAGGTACTGAAGGCCGTCGCCAGCTGTCTCAAGGACATGACGCGCTACCATGACGTGGTGGCGCGATTGGGCGGTGAGGAATTCGCCGTGGTCACACCCAACATGGAGGCAGAATTGTTGTCGAAATTCGCCGAGCGCATCCGCAAGGCGATCGCCAACATGTCGGTTCTCTCGGGCAATGTCCGGCTCAAGATCACCACCAGCGTCGGCCTTGCCGTCTGGGACCGCAAAGAGACGGCGGAAGAATTCTATCGCCGCGCCGACCGCCAGCTCTACGAGGCCAAGAGGCAGGGCCGCAACCGCGTCTGCGCCTGAAATCCCGAAGAAGAATTCATGAGGCCGGTTGCCTGACGCGGCTTTCTCGACTTCCGGCGCTCACGGACTGAATGTCCGCTCCGCTCCGGCTTTTCGAAAACCACGCCATCCAATCCGGCCTGATGAATTCCCTTTCGGGATTTAACCAAGCTGGTTCGATGATGTGAAGCCCTTGGAAGCTTGTGTGCGGCTTCCCGGTCGGTCGTCAAAGAGCTTGCAGGCTCAATCGTTCTGGGGGCGCATGCCGAATGTGGCGGGCTTGAGGCCGTAGCGCATGTCGAAATCATCGTCCGATTGCACGCGTGCGGCCGGCGGCTTGCGGTAGTCGGGATCGCCAGCCTGGCGGCCAGAATCGACCACTTCGGCAAAGGCCATCGCCTGCTGCTGCGGCTTTGGAACGTTGCGAAGCCGTTCCACGATCGTCACCAGATCGACATCGTCGCCGGTTTTCGACGACATGGCTTGTTCGCGCTTGGCCGTGCCGGGGATCAGTTCAGCCGGCAGCCTCTCGAACTTCAGCCGCATCGTCGTCGCCACGCCTTCGCCGAAGGCGATCGCTTCGCGCTGGCCCATGGACGACAGGAAAGCAAGCGTGGAGGCGGACGAGTCGGCGATGGCCGAGCGGATGATCGCCTGGTCCTGCTCATTGGCGAGCCGCATGGCGAAAAAGGTCGAGCACTGCGAGAGGATGGTCGGGTCGAGTTCGCCCGGGCGCTGGGTGACGACGCCGAGATAGCAGCCATATTTGCGGCCTTCCTTGGCAATGCGCGACAGCGCGTGCCTTGTCGGCGCGAAGCCGAGGCGCGCATCGGCCGGCATGTAGCGATGCGCTTCTTCGCACAGCAATAGGAGCTGCAGCTTGCCCTCGCTCCACAGCGCAAGGTCGAACGCCAGGCGCGCCAGCACCGAACAGACGGAATTGACCACTTCGGACGGCATGCCGGCCATTTCGAAACAGGTCACCGGGCGGCCGTTATGCGGCACGCGGAAGATGTTGCCGATCGTCTCGTGGATGGTGTCCTCGATCAGGCGCGAGTTGAACATGAAACGGTAGCGCGGATCGGCTGCCGCCGATTCGATGCGCGTCTTCAGCGATTTGAGCGTCGGGCGCTCGTTCTTGCTTTCGAGCATGCCCATACGCTCGTCAATCTGCTTGAGCAGATCGGCAATGCGGTAGGGCACTGGCGTATCGGCGGTCAGCGCATCACTGCCGCGCCTGAGATAGGCACCGGAATTGGGGTTGCGATAGAGGTTTTTGGCGAGCGGAATGAGGTCGCGCAGCGCATCGATCTCGTCGGGCACGGTCTCGCGGCCGCGAAACAGAACCTCGGCGAATTCCTCGAGCCGGAACATCCAGAACGGAAGGTCGAGCGTCTTGGAATCGACCTTGACGCAATATTCGGGCAGCGACGCGGCGAATTCATTGTGCGGATCGAGGATCAGGATGCGCAGATCCGGCCGCGCCGCGATCGATTTGCGCAGCAGCAGCGAGACGGCGGTGGACTTGCCGACGCCGGTGGTGCCGACAATGGCAAAGTGGCGCGCCAGCGTGTCGTCGATGGCGATGTTGGCGGCGATCGCCTCGTCCTGGGACAGCGAGCCGATGGTGATCGAATGACGCCCGGCCAGATCGTAGACGGCCTGCAGGTCGCGGCTGCGGATGCGGTGCGCGATGGCGCCGATATGGGGATAGGTGGTGATGCCGCGATCGAAGATCGGCTTGGAGCCGGGCTCGGCGCCGTCGCGCACTTCGCCGATCAGCTCAATGCTGACCTCGATGGCGTTCTGGCCTTCGCTGTTCCAGGCGCGATCCGACTTGCCGATCGCATAGACCAGGCCGACGGTGCGCGTCGTGCCGAGATTGACCGAGATCATCTTGCCGACCGTCCACAGGCCGGTCACCGCGCCGTCGACGTCGTCCGCAAAGGCGCTGATGGTGGCCCGCGCGCCGTCGCATTGCACGACATTGCCCAGGATGCGCCTGTCGTTCTGTTCGGCGTTGCGGCGCTCCTGCGATGTCGGTTCTCCGACGGAGGCTTCGCGTTCGACATACATGGACAGGCCAATCCCCATTTTCCCTCACGTCGAAGCCTACGGGAACGGGGTTAAGGTCGAGTGTGGCCGGATGGTGTAGGGAGGATTAAGAAGCCGGCGAAAATTGTCGCGACAAGGCTCTTTTCCAGCGATCGGTTTTCGTTATAATAGACGAATGGACGATATATCGAACGACATCTCCTCGACAATCGGCAGACGGATACACGCCGAGAGGACGATACGGGACTGGTCCCTGGCCGAGGTCGCCGAGCGCTCCGGCGTCTCCAAAGCCATGCTGAGCACGATCGAGCGCGGCATGACCAGCCCGACGGCAGCGCTCCTGGTGCGGATCGCCGCCGCCTTCGGCATGACGCTGTCGACTCTTATCGCACGCGCGGAATTGCAGGGTGGGGGCTTGCTGCGGGCTGACGCGCAGCCCGTCTGGCGCGATCCCGACACCGGCTATGTCAGGCGGCATCTTTCGCCGGCCGGCGACATGCCGCTCGAACTGATCAGGGTTCATCTGCCGGCGGGCGCCAAGGTCAGCCTGCCCGCGGCGTCCTACGCTTTCATCAAACAGCAGATATGGCTGATCTCCGGACGGCTCGAATTCACCGAGGGCGATCTGGTGCACAGGCTCGAGCCCGGCGACTGTCTGGCGCTCGGCGCGCCGTCGGACTGCACCTTCCATGCACTCGAGGCGGGCGCCGACTACCTCGTCGCGCTGGTCAGGGGCTGACATCATGGCCGCGACACGTCCGAAGCGCTCCCACAATGGGGGACCGCCGCTCGACGACTACAAGGGGCCGCCATGGGGCAAGGGCGATCCTTATGTTTTCCTGGCCTGGCAGGCCGCGCATGCCAAGGCGTGGAAAGCACCGAGCCGCGACGTCATGCTGATGCGCGTGGACAAGGCGGAACGGCTGGGACTCACCTATGAGGAATACACGCTCGAACTCCTCGAGCGTGGACGCCACCTTCAGGAAGAGGACACCGAACGCATCGCCGCGATCAAGGCGGCACGCAAGCGAAGGCGATTCAGCGCTTTCGATTGACGCCAGTTCGACCATATCGATCCTTCCATCTTAGCCAGGCAGAACGAGCATGCATTCCATCGAGATCAGAATGTTGACGCAGGACGCGCGAACACAGGCGTTGCTCGGCGATCTTCTGGTCGAAACGGTTGCCGCGGGGGGGTCGGTGAGCTTCATGCATCCGCTGGCGCCGGAAACCGCCCGCAGGTTCTGGGACACGTCGCTGACGGCGGTCGCAAGAGGCGAGCGGGTGGTGCTTGGCGCGTGGGAGGCAGACACGCTGGTCGGCACGGTCACGCTGCTGCTCGACTGTCCGCCCAACCAGCCGCACCGGGCCGAGATCGCCAAGCTGATGACGCGCCTCGATCGTCGAGGCAAAGGCGTGGCGACCCGCCTGATGCAAGCGGCCGAGGCCCTTGCGGTGGAGAGGGGCCGCACACTTCTGGTTCTGGATACGGCGACCGAAGAGGGGGCGTCCGGGCTCTATGAGAGGCTGGGCTTCACGCTGACCGGGGAAATACCGGACTATGCATTGAAGCCCCATGGCGGGCTGACCGGCACGCTCATCTACTGGAAGCGCATCGGCCGATGACCGTCATGCCGGAGACGGCTCGCCGAGACGCGACAGCAGCCATTGGCGGAAATCCTGCTCGGCACCAGTCAGTCGCGCGATCGGTGCCTTGGTCAGAAAATGCCCCGATGTGCTCGGGAAAGGGAGGTGCGGTCCAAACCGCGCCTCCCTCGGCTTGTTTGCGGCACAATCGGGCTTATGCCTTGTGGTGAACCTGCTGCAGCCCATAGACGGGCGTCGCAATGCCTTCGTGCCTCGCCTTCAACTGCAGCGACAGGAACTGCGAATAATGGCGTGATTGGTGCAGGTTGCCGCCATGGAACCAGAGCGCCTCCTGCTGCGTCGGCTTCCACATGTTGCGCTGCTCACCTTCCCATGGGCCGGGGTCCTTGGTGGTGTTCGAGCCGAGCCCCCAGCATTTGCCGACCTTGTCGGCAACCTCCTTTGAGATCAACTCGGCCGCCCAGCCATTCATCGAGCCGTAGCCGGTGGCGTAGACGATGACGTCCGCCGGCAGTTCGGTGCCATCGCTGAGCAGGATGGAATGTTCTTTGATCTCGGCCACGTCGACGCCGCTCTTGAGTTTGATGGCGCCATCGATGATCAGCTGCGAAGCGCCGATATCGATGTAGTAGCCGGAGCCACGCCTGAGATATTTCATGAACAGGCCGGAGCCGTCGTCGCCCCAGTCGAGCATGAAGCCGGCCTTTTCCAGGCCCTTGTAGAATGCCGCGTCGCGCTCCTTCATCTTCTCATAGAGCGGAATCTGGAACTCGTGCAGGATCTTGTAGGGCAGGGAGGCAAAGATAAGGTCGGCCTTGGCGGTGGTCATACCGTTCTGCACCGCCTGCTCCGAGTAGAGGGCGCCAAGCCCAATATCCATCAGCGTGTCGGATCTGACGATGTGGGTGGTCGAGCGCTGCACCATGGTGACGTCGACGCCGGCTTCCCACAGTGCCGCGCAAATGTCGTGCGCGGAATTGTTCGAGCCGATGACGACGACCTTCTTGCCGGCGTATTGGTCGGGGCCGGGGTGCTTGGAGGAGTGGTGCTGATCGCCCTTGAAATTCTCCATGCCCTTGAACTTCGGCAGGTTGGGACGGCCGGACATGCCGGTCGCCAGCACCAGCTGCTTCGGCTTCAGCGTGATGTCCTTGCCGTCGCGGCGGACGACAACCGTCCATTCCTTCTTCTCCTCGTCATAGGAAGCGCTCTTGGCCTCGGTGGAGGACCAGTAATTCAGTTCCATCACCTTGGTGTACATTTCCAGCCAGTCGCCGATCTTGTCCTTGGGCGAGAACACCGGCCAGGTCCGGGGAAAATCGATGTAGGGCAAATGATCGTACCAGACCGGATCGTGCAGGCAGAGCGACTTGTAGCGCTTGCGCCAGCTGTCGCCGGCACGTTCATTCTTCTCGATGATGATCGTCGGCACGCCGAGTTGCCGGAGCCGCGCGCCAAGCGCGATGCCGCCCTGGCCGCCGCCGATGATGACCGTATAGGGCTGCGTCTTGAAGCCAAGCTCGGCCGCTTCCTTTTCGCGCTCTTCCTTCCAGGTCGGGCGGTTCTTGCCGGAGCCGTGCTTGGCGCCCATCGGCCGGGCGAAGCCGGCCGGCTCTTCATGCCCTTTCAGCTCGACCATTGTGGTCAGCAGCGTCCAGATCTTGCCGTCCTTCAACCTGATATGGCCGAAGCCGCGCGCCACGTCGGTCTCGAAGGTGATCCAGCCGTCGATCACCCCGTTCGCCTCGGTCGAGTCCTCGCCCCTGGCGATCGCGAAATGCGAGGGCTTCGTCTTCGACAGCTGGCTTTCCAGCATGTCACGCACCTGATCGCGGCCTTCCATGGTCTTGATGTTCCAGGTGAAGGTGACGAGGTCGCGCCAATAACAATCTTCCTGGAAGCATTCGACCGCCTTGTCGATGTCGCCGGCGGCGAGGGCCGCGCCAAATCGTTCTAGAAGGTCGGAAAGCTTCCTGTTCGGGGCCTTGTCGAGCATCAGTTTCCTCCGCGTTTTTGTTGATCGGCCTCGTTGCGAGCTGCCTTTGCCGAGCTTGGGGTCCGGCCTCGGGCAGTATCGCGGCAAACCATGGGCCGCGTCACGTCGCCAAATAGTTCGCTTTGTTTTCAGTGGCTTGACCAGCGGCCCGGCGTCGAGCCGGGTCTAAATGACGGCGTGCGCGTGCTTCGTGCCATGCACCGGGCAAGCCGCCATGAAAGCGGAATCGACCCCATTGACGAACGGCCGCTTTCACCCTTATGGTTCGCCACCATGAAAAAGGCACTCATTCTCGTAGGAAGGCGCGTGGGCAAGGCGGTGTAACCGCCGGGCGAAAACCTCCCATGCGCACACACAGGCTCCCTCGGGGGCCTTTTTTATTGCCTGAAACACGACTAAACGACCAGCAAATCGCCAGATGGCGGACAGTACGGGACCAAACCGATGAGCAACGGACAGAGCGAGCGGCGCGAAATGACTGGCGCCGAAATGGTGGTGCAGGCGCTGAAGGACAATGGCGTCAAGCATGTCTTCGGTTATCCGGGCGGCGCGGTTCTCCCGATTTATGACGAGATCTTCCAGCAGGACGACGTCGAGCACATCCTGGTGAGGCACGAGCAGGGCGCAGGCCACGCGGCCGAGGGCTATGCGCGCTCGACCGGCAAGGCAGGCGTCATGCTGGTGACATCGGGTCCGGGCGCGACCAACGCCGTGACGCCTTTGCAGGACGCGCTGATGGATTCGATCCCGCTGGTGTGCCTGACCGGCCAGGTGCCGACCTCGCTGATCGGTTCGGACGCTTTCCAGGAGTGCGACACGGTCGGCATCACGCGCCCCTGCACCAAGCACAATTGGCTGGTGAAGGACGTCAACGAACTTGCCGCAACCATCCATGAGGCCTTCCATGTCGCCACCACCGGCCGTCCCGGTCCTGTCGTGGTCGACATCCCGAAGGACGTGCAGTTCGCCAAGGGTTTTTATGTTTCTCCGCAAACCGCGCCACGCACCAGCTATCAGCCGAAGGTGCAGGGTGATCTGGAGAAGATCAAGGCCGCGGTCGAGCTGTTGGCCGGTGCCAGGAAGCCGATCATCTATAGCGGCGGCGGCGTCATCAACTCCGGTCCGGAAGCGAGCCATCTGCTGCGCGAGCTGGTCGACCTCACCGGCTTCCCGATCACCTCGACGCTGATGGGGCTCGGCGCCTATCCGGCATCGGGCAAGAACTGGCTCGGCATGCTCGGCATGCACGGCACCTACGAAGCCAACATGGCCATGCATGACTGCGACGTGATGATCTGCATCGGTGCGCGCTTCGACGACCGCATCACCGGCCGGCTCAACGCGTTCTCGCCGAACTCGAAGAAGATCCATATCGACATCGATCCGTCCTCGATCAACAAGAACGTCCACACCGACGTGCCCATTATCGGCGATGTCGGCCGGGTTCTGGAGGATCTCGTGCGGCTATGGCGGGCAACCGCCAAGGCCGACAAGAAGGCGCTCTATCCCTGGTGGGAGCAGATCGCCAAATGGCGCGCGCGCGACTCGCTCGCCTATAAGATGAACAACGACGTGATCATGCCGCAATATGCCATCCAGCGGCTCTACGCCCTGACCAAGGACATGGACACCTACATCACGACGGAGGTCGGCCAGCACCAGATGTGGGCGGCCCAGCACTACCATTTCGAGAAGCCGAACCGCTGGATGACGTCCGGGGGGCTCGGCACGATGGGTTACGGCCTGCCGGCGGCACTCGGCGTGCAGATCGCTCATCCGAACGCGCTGGTCGTCGATATCGCCGGCGACGCTTCGGTGCAGATGACGATGCAAGAGATGAGTGCCGCGGTGCAGTTCGACGCGCCGATCAAAATCTTCATTCTCAACAACCAGTATATGGGCATGGTGCGGCAATGGCAGCAACTGCTGCACGGCAACCGGCTGTCGCATTCCTACACCGAGGCGATGCCCGATTTCGTCAAGCTGGCCGAAGCCTATGGCGGCCACGGCATCCGCTGCGACAAGCCGGACGAACTGGACGATGCCATCAAGGAGATGATCTCGGTCAGGAAACCGGTGCTGTTCGACTGCCGCGTGGCGACGCTCGCCAACTGCTTCCCGATGATCCCGTCGGGCAAGGCGCACAATGAGATGCTCTTGCCGGACGAGGCCACGGACGAGGCGGTGGCCAACGCCATCGACGCCAAGGGCAGGGAACTGGTGTAGCAGCGGACAGAGGCAGGGCTGTCGCGAGAAGCCGTGCGTAAACAGAGATTAGACCCTAGAGTTTGAAGTCGAGATTCACATCATGAACGCACAGCTACAACCGACCGGCTCCGCCTATTTCATCGCCAAGGAAACGGAAAAGCCCGAGAACCACACGCTTTCCGTGCTGGTCGACAACGAGCCGGGCGTGCTTGCCCGGGTCATCGGCCTGTTTTCCGGGCGCGGCTACAACATCGAGAGCCTGACGGTCTCGGAAACCGAGCATGAGAAACATCTGTCGCGCATCACCATCGTAACGCGCGGCACGCCGCATGTGCTGGAGCAGATCAAGCACCAGCTCGAGCGCATCGTGCCGGTCCACCGCGTCGTCGACCTCACCGTGCGCTCGCAGGAATTCGGCCAGGAACGGCCGCTGGAGCGGGAACTGGCGCTGGTCAAGGTCGCCGGCACCGGCGAGGCCCGCGTCGAGGCGCTGCGCCTGGCTGACGCCTTCCGCGCCAGCGTCATCGACGCCAACACCGAGCATTTCATCTTCGAGATCACCGGCAAGGGCTCCAAGCTCGACCAGTTCATCGCCATCATGAAGCCGCTCGGCCTGGTCGAGATCTGCCGCACCGGCGTGGCGGCGATGAACCGTGGCCCGCAGGGGATGTAGCACCGGTCAGTTTCTCCACAGCGTGACGAGGGCTCGGCCACCGGCCGAGGGTGGCCTTTGTGCGGTCGTTGGAAAGAGACAATAATACTGGCTTATCCGGGAGGATATCATGTCGCTCGACGCATTCCTCGCCTTGCTTGTCTACGCCTTCGTGACCTCGATCACGCCTGGGCCTAACAATCTGATGCTACTCGCCTCAGGTGTGAATTTCGGCCTGGTGAGGAGCGTGCCGCATATGTTCGGCATCAGCATCGGCTTTCTTGTCTTGCTGCTGGCGGTCGGCCTGGGTCTTGGCGCCGTGCTGACCGCGTTCCCGGCGCTCCACACCGCGCTCAAGATCGCCGGCGCTGCCTACCTCCTTTATCTTGCCTGGAAGATCGCCATGTCGCGCTCGCTCAGCGGCAAAGGCGAAACGAAGGCGCGTCCGATGCGTTTCATCGAGGCGGCGGCGTTCCAGTGGGTCAATGCCAAGGCTTGGGTGATGGCAATCACCGCCATGGCCGTCTACTCCAACCCCGAGCATCCGTTCCTGTCGGTGGCCCTGATCTCGATTGCCTTCACCATCGTCAACCTGCCGAGCGTCTCGGTATGGGCAGGGTTCGGTACCGCGCTGCGCGGCTTCCTGTCCGATCCAGTGCGGCTGAAATGGTTCAACATCGCCATGGGCGTGTTGCTGGCCGCGACGCTTTGGCCGATGCTGCGGTGAGCTGTCGAGGTTCGCGATCGGGCTTTTGCACGCGATCATAGTGGGCTGCCCATCCATTGTGCAGTGCACATTAAATCTTCGTAATGCCGTGTTTTGGCCCTTTTCCGCCAAAGCCCTGTCCTATCTATTCAGCGAAATCGCGGCAGGCAGCCGTGATTTGAGCTAGAATACGACCACCTGGCTATGGCGTGTCGGACGGAGAGGGTCTTTTGTCGATGCGTGGAAAAGTCATTCTTTCATTGCTTGCGGTCGCCTGCGCAGGCGCGGCCTGGCTCTATCTGTCTCCCGACACGCTGAGCAGGGCCCGGCAGATCATCGGTGCAAAGCAGGTCGCGTCGGACAAGCCGGCGCCGGATAGGCAGGATCCGCAGGCAGGGGCCAAGCAGGCGGCTGGCGGCACTGGCGCCCGTTCGGCCTCGATCATCTCGGCCACGGCAACGACGGCCGATTTCCCGGTCCGGCGCTATGCCATCGGCTTCGTCTCCTCTCCCGCCGTGGTCAGCATCAACGCGCGGGTGTCCAGCCAGATCGTGTCGATCGACGTCAAGGACGGGCAGATGGTGAAAACCGGCGACCTCCTGTTTTCGCTGGATGACCGTGCCTTGAAGGCGCAACTCGCCAAGGATCAGGCGACGCTCGCCAAGGATCAGGCGCTGCTTGCCAGTTCGAATTCCGATCTTCAGCGCGCCAAGGATCTTGTCGCCAAGCAGGCCGGTACGCAGCAGACCTACGACCAGGCCGTTGCCACGCAGAAGGCGGCGGCAGCGACTGTCGATGCCGACAAGGCGACAATCGATGCAGACAATGTCCAGCTTGGCTTTGCCACGATTACCGCGCCGATTTCAGGCAGGCTTGGCGCGGTCAACGTTGCCGTGGGCGATCTCGTGACCACCAGCAATGGCAGCGGCAGCACCTCGACCCCGCTCGTCACCATCACCCAGATGGATCCGCTGCAGGTGAACTTCAACCTGCCCGAAAGCAACCTTGCGCTGCTGCACAAGGCACTGGCAAAGCCACAGCAAGGGGCAGTGACATTGACCCAGGACGGCGACCCGACACCGATCGGCAAGGGCACGCTCGATTTCGTGGATTCCAGCGTCGATACCGCTTCCGGCACCATCGCAACGCGAGCCAGCATACCCAACGCCGATCTGTCGCTGTGGCCGGGCCAATATGTGAATGTCGTGCTCGACGCCGGCATCATGCCGCAGATGACGTCCGTCCCCACGGTCGCGGTGCAGCCCAGCCAGAAGGGGCCGTTCGTCTATGTGGTCAAGCCTGACAACACAGTCGAAATGCGGCCGGTGCAAGTGGCGCTGACCGAAGGTCAGAACAGCGCCATCAGCGATGGCCTGAAAAGCGGCGAGAAGGTTGTCATCGAAGGCCAGACGCGACTGAAGAACGGGGCTGCCGTGCACGAAGGCAAGGCATCGGCCGGATCCGGCGGCCAGGCAGCACCCAAGCTTGCGCAAGCCGACAAGGCCGGCGAGGCCGCCCAATGATCTCCGAGTTCTGCATTCGCAGGCCTGTCGCCACCCTCCTGATGTCGTTCGCCCTCGTTCTGGGCGGGCTGTTCGCCTACAAGTTCCTCCCGGTGGCCGCGCTGCCCAGTGCCGAATTCCCTGTCGTCAACGTCTCGGCTCAGCTGCCCGGAGCCTCGCCGGAAACGATGGCGACGTCGGTGGCGACGCCGCTGATCAAGCAATTCGCCACCATTGCCGGCATCGACTCGATCTCGACCACCAACTCGCTCGGCCAGACCTCGATCGCCATCCAGTTCGTGCTCAACCGCGACATCGATGCCGCGGCCGCGGACGTGCAGGCTGCTATCGCGCGCACGCAAAGATCGCTGCCGCCCCAGATGACCTCGCCGCCGAGCTACCGCAAGGTCAATCCGGCCGACGCGCCGATCCTTTTGATGTCGCTGGTCAGCGATACGGTTCCGCTGACCGATCTCGATGCTTTCGCCGAAAACGTCATCTCGCCGTCGCTGTCGACCATCGACGGCGTGGCGCAGGTCTCCATCTTCGGCCAGCAGAAATATGCAGTCCGCATCCAGATCGATCCGACCGCGCTTGCCGCGCGCGGCATTTCGATCGACCAGCTGCAGGCGGCGATCGCATCCGCCAACTCCAATACCCCGCTGGGCGTTCTGAAGAACAACAAACAGCAGCTGACGATCACGGCCAATACGCAGCTGACCGACGCCGCCGGATTCTCCAACCTCATCATCGCCACCAAGAACGGTCATCCGGTGCGGCTGGGCGAGGTGACACGCGTCGTCGATTCGGTGCAGACCACGACGACTGCGAGCTGGTATGACGGCACGCGCGCGATCATCATGGCGGTGCAGCGCCAGCCCGACGCCAACACTGTCGACGTCGTCGACAAGGTCAAGGCGATGCTGCCGTCCTTCCAGGACCAGATGCCGGCCGCCGCCCAGATCAAGCTGCTCAACGACCGTTCGACCTCGATCCGCCAGGCCGTGGACGACGTGCAGTTCACGCTGCTGTTGACCATCGCGCTGGTGGTCATGGTGATCTTCGTGTTCCTGCGCCGCGTGACGGCGACAATCATCCCGGCCGTGGCGGTGCCGATATCGTTGATCGCCACGCTCGGCGCGATGTTCCTGTTCGGCTTTTCCATCGACAACATCTCGCTGATGGGCCTGACACTCGCGGTCGGCCTCGTCGTCGACGACGCCATCGTGATGCTGGAAAACATCTTCCGCCATATGGAGGAGGATGGGTTGTCGGCGTTCGATGCGTCGCTGAAGGGCGCGCGCGAAATCGGCTTCACCATCATATCGATTTCCATCTCGTTGGTGGCCGTGTTCATTCCGGTGCTTCTGATGGGCGGCGTGATCGGGCGCATCTTCAACGAGTTCGCCGTCGTGGTGACGGTCGCCATCCTGGCGTCGATGTTCGTGTCGCTGACGCTGACGCCAATGCTGTGCTCGCGGCTGCTGTCGGTGACTAAGGCCGACCGGGAGGCGCATGGCGATGGCCATAGGCGCGATTTCATCACCCGCGGCTACGACCGGGTCTTGAGCTTCTGCCTGCGGCACACCTTCCTGGTGTTCCTGGTCTTCATAGGCACCGCGGCGGCGTCGGTGTGGCTGATCGAGGTCTCGCCGAAGGGCTTTTTCCCGCAGGAGGATATCGGCCAGATATCGGTGACGACCATCGCGCGCCAGGACATCTCGTTCGACGCCATGGCAAAGCTGCAAGGACAGGTGGCCAGCGTCTTCTCGCATTCGCCCTATGTCGATCATGTGGCTTGGTCGGCGGGCAGCGGCAACAATGCGCTCAACCAGGGGCAGCTTTTCGTCCAGCTCAAGGGCAAGGACCAGCGGCCCAATATCGAGAAGGTGCTTGCGGATCTGCGCAAGCAACTGGCCGGCGTGGCGGGCATCGAGACCTACATGCAGCCGGTGCAGAATTTGCGGCTGGGTTCGCGCTCGTCGGCCAGCGCCTACCAGCTCGTGGTTCAGGGCCTCGACACCGGCCAGACCGATATCTGGGCGCAGAAACTGAATGACGCGATGGCGGCCGATCATGCGACCTTCACCGACGTCACCAGCGACCTGCAGAACAATGCGCTGCAGGCGACGCTGGTGGTGGATCGCGACAAGGCGGCCCAGCTCGGCATCGACACCGACACGCTGCGCTCGGCGCTGTATGGCGGGTTCGGCACCGACCAGGTTTCGACAATCTTCGGCTCCGCCGACAGCTACGAAGTCATCACCGAGCTCGATCCCAAGATCGAGTGGTCGCCGGAGCGGATGCTGGCCATCCAGATGAGGACGGCGAGCGGCTCCCTGGTTCCGCTTGGCGCCTTCGCCCGGGTCGATCGCACGGCCGGCGCCTTGACGGTCAACCAGCTCGGCCAGCTTCCGGCCGTGACGATCTCCTACAATCTGCCGCAAGGCGTGGCGCTCGGCGACAGCGTGAGCCGCATCAACGCGCTCAAAGAGCAGATCGGCATGCCGGAGACGATCTCGACCAGCTTCGCCGGCACGGCCAAGACCTTCCAGGACTCGCTCGCCAACCAGGGCCTGCTGATCGGCGGCGCGATCCTGACCATCTATATCGTGCTCGGCATTCTCTATGAGAGTTTCATCCATCCGCTC
Source organism: Mesorhizobium sp. B2-3-2 (assembly GCF_006442295.1). Classification (NCBI taxonomy): domain Bacteria; kingdom Pseudomonadati; phylum Pseudomonadota; class Alphaproteobacteria; order Hyphomicrobiales; family Phyllobacteriaceae; genus Mesorhizobium; species Mesorhizobium sp. B2-3-2. The sequence goes on from NZ_VFWA01000019.1 coordinate 23,285, forward strand.
ACGATCCTCACAGGTTTGCCATCGGCTGTGCTGGGGGCGGTTGTCGCCTTGCGCCTCGCCGGCATGGACCTGTCCGTCATCGCGGTGATCGGCATCCTGATGCTGATCGGCATCGTCAAGAAGAACGGCATCATGATGGTCGACGTCGCGCTCGAATTGCGACGAGAAGGCATGTCGGCCACCGAGTCCATCCACAAGGCCTGCCTGATGCGGTTCCGGCCGATCATGATGACGACGCTGGCCGCCTTGATGGGCACGTTCCCGATCGCGCTCGGCACGGGCGCCAGCGCGGAGCTGCGCCAGCCGTTGGGCGTCGCCGTCGTCGGCGGCCTGCTCGCCTCGCAGGCTCTGACCCTGTTCGTCACACCGGTGATCTATGTCTACATGGAGCATTTCTCGGGTTGGCTGCTGGGGCTATTTCCGAAGCGAAAGGCCGAGTTGCACCTGGTCGAAGGGGGGGATCAGCCTTCGCTGTTCGACGGCGATGACGAGAGGCAGGGCGAGCCGCAGAAGGCGGCTGCGGAGTAGGATCCGCATCGCGCCCGCTGGCCCAAGCCGTCATGCTTGCGGCCGACGGATAGGAGAGCCATAATTTGTCGCCATGTCCCACGATCATGACCACGACAACGAGCTCGATCCGTTTGCCGCCCGCGTGCGCGCGCTGGAAACCATTCTCACCCGCAAGGGATTGATCGATCCGGCCGCGATCGATGTCATCGTCGATACCTACGAGACCAAGATCGGTCCGCGCAACGGCGCGAGGGTGGTGGCCAAGGCCTGGAGCGATCCCGCTTTTGCCGAGTGGCTGAAGCGCGATGCGACGGCAGCGATCGGATCGCTGGGTTACACCGGCCGCCAGGGCGAGCACATGCAGGCGGTGTTCAACACCGAAGAGACGCACAATCTCGTCGTCTGCACGCTGTGCTCCTGCTATCCGTGGTCGGTGCTCGGCCTGCCGCCGGTCTGGTACAAGGCGCCGCCCTATCGCTCGCGCGCGGTCATCGATCCGCGCGGCGTGCTTGAGGAATTCGGGCTGACGCTGCCGGCCTCAACAAAGATACGCGTCTGGGATTCGACCGCGGAGTTGCGCTATCTCGTCGTCCCGATGCGGCCGCAAGGAACCGAAGGCTGGAGCGAGGAGCGGCTGGCCGAACTGGTAAGCCGTGATGCCATGATCGGCACCGCGCTGGCCAAAGTACCGGAATAAGGGGGGAGCCGGCATGAACGGGCCGCAGGACCTCGGCGGACAAATGGGATTCGGGCCGGTGGCGCCGGAACGGGACGAGCCGTATTTCCATGCCGACTGGGAGCGGCGGGCGCTCGGCGTGACGCTCACCGCCGGCGCAATGGGTGCCTGGAATATCGATGAGAGCCGGCATGCGCGGGAATCGCTGCATCCGGCCGACTATTATGCCTCCAGCTACTACCAGATCTGGATCAAGGCGCTGGAAACCCTGCTCAAGCGCCATGGTTTCGTCAGCGAGCGTGACCTCAAGGCAGGCGAGGCGATCGATCCGGCGCCGACGCCCAAAAGAGTGCTGAAGGCCGATGACGTTCCGACCGTGCTGGCCAAGGGCGCTCCGTGCAACCGGCCTGTGGGGACGACCCCACGCTTCAAGGCCGGCGACCGCATACGAACCAGGAATTTCAACCCGACCGGCCACACCAGGCTGCCGCGCTATGCGCGCGGCAAGCGTGGGAGGATTGAAGCGGTGCGCGAAGGCTTTGTGTTCCCCGACACCAACGCGCATGGGCAAGGCGAAAACCCGCAATGGGTCTATACGGTGGTCTTCGACGGGGCCGAGATCTGGGGCGACGGGGCCGATCCGACGCTGACCGTGTCCATCGATGCCTGGGAGAGCTATCTTGAACCGGCCTGAGGCGAACGGGCCTGCCGGTTTGCCCGCCGGCCTCGATGCGCCCATCTTCGCCGAGCCCTGGCAGGCCGAAGCCTTCGCGATGACGGTGGCGCTGCACGACAAGGGCCTGTTTTCGTGGAGCGAGTGGGCGCAGGCGCTGTCAGCCGAAGTGAAGAAACCCGGCGTCGCGGCTGACGGCCATGACTATTACGAACATTGGTTGGCGGCGCTGGAAGGGCTACTGGCGTCGAAAGGATTGGCCGCCAAGCCCGATGTCGATGCAATGGCACGGGCCTGGGAGCGCGCAGCGCATGCCACCCCGCACGGCAAGCCGATCCTGCTGGAGAACGATCCGCACGCCGTCATCTGATCGTGCGGACATGGCGCCCGTTCCCTTTACGTTCCCGTGCTCGCCTGATAGGCTGAAGCGCAGGGAGTTCGCCACCAGGCTGCGTCGATGGCGGTGGCGGCTATCTTGTCTTTCCCTCGCGAATCCGGTCACACGATCAGATGGAATTTTCACCCCAACAGGACGAGGCGCTGCAAGCGGTCGCGCGCTGGCTCAAGGCCGGCAAGCCGCAATTGTTCCGGCTGTTCGGCTACGCCGGCACCGGCAAGACGACGCTGGCGCGCTATTTCGCCGAACATGTCGACGGGCAGGTGCAGTTCGCCGCCTTCACCGGCAAGGCCGCGCAGGTGCTGCGCTCCAAGGGCGCGGTCAATGCCCGCACCATCCATTCGCTGATCTACAGGCCCAAGGGCGAGGAATCGGTCGAAGACGAGGTGACCGGCAAGACGTCGATGTCGCCGACCTTTTCGCTCAACCGGCAGAGCCCGATCTCGCGTGCGAAACTGGTCATCATCGACGAATGCTCGATGGTCGACGAGCAGCTTGGCCGTGACCTGATGAGCTTCGGCACGCCGATCCTGGTGCTGGGCGATCCCGGCCAGTTGCCGCCGATCTCGGGCGGCGGCTTCTTCACCGACCACGAGCCGGATTTCCTGCTTACCGAAATCCACCGGCAGGCGCGCGACAATCCGATCCTGCGGCTGGCGCTCGACGTGCGCGAGGGGCGCGAATTCATGCGCGGCGACTACGGCACGGCGCAGGTGATCGGCAAGGAAGACGTCAACCAGGAGCTGGTGCTGAGGGCGGACCAGGTGCTGGTCGGCACCAACCGCACGCGCCGCCGCTACAACCAGCGCCTGCGCGAGCTCAAGGGGTTCAATGCCGACTATCCGCAGGCCGGCGACAAGCTGGTGTGCCTGCGCAACGACCCGGCCAAGGGCCTGCTCAACGGCTCGCTGTGGAAGGTGATGACCTCGTCGCGCGAGACAGTAAAACCTGGGATCAACCTCCTGGTGTCGCCGGAAGAGGATGATCCGGACCGCGGTGTCGCCAAGATCAAGCTGCTCAAGGCGGCTTTCGAGGATCCCGACGCCGATATCCCGTGGCAGCAGAAGAAGCGGTTCGACGATTTCGACTATGGCTATGCGCTGACCGTGCACAAGGCGCAGGGCTCGCAATGGAACGAGATCGTGCTGTTCGACGAGAGCTGGGCGTTCAAGGAGACGCGCCAGCGCTGGCTTTACACCGCGATCACCCGGGCGGCCGAACGGTTGACGATCGTCAGGTAGCGGAGCTCAGTTGCCTGGCGCCGAGCCATTGCCAGGCATCGGCCTCGTCCTCGTCTTTGAAGTGCCTGAGTTCGACTGGCGGCGGGGTAGGGAGGAAGTCTCGCGCTTGCGCCGTCCAGTCCGGCTCGCCGATCGCGGCACAACGACCGATATGCTCCACGGCCTGCACCGCGCCCTGTCTCAGCGTCTCGTCCGATATGTCGTTCCAGTCGACGCCGTCATGGTCGATCACGCGCACCAGCACATCGATTCGCGGGTGAAGCGCGTAGGCCGCTTCGAGCAGGCCGAACAGGTTTTCCGCGTCGGCCGCCGAGACATGGCCGACGATATCGATGGCGAAGAGATCCTCACGGTCCGTATCGATGCGCCGGATTGCCGGCACGGCTTCGAGGAAATTCAAGGGACCCTATCCTTTCACAAACGTCATCCGATCTTCTGGAACACCGGAAACCCCCTATCTGTTCCCGTCAAAGGCGGTATAGATGCGCCGAAATCGAGCAGGATCCGAAGCCATGCCCGCAAAGCTTTCCGTCAATCTCAACGCCATCGCCATGCTGCGCAACCGGCGCGACCTGCCGTGGCCTGATGTGATCAGGCTTGGCCGCATCGCGCTTGCGGCGGGAGCGCATGGGCTGACGGTGCATCCTCGCCCGGACGAGCGCCATACCCGCCGTTCAGACCTGCCTGAGATCAGGGCCTTGATCGACGATGAGTTCCCGCGGGCCGAATTCAACATCGAGGGCCATCCGACCGAGGATTTCCTGGCGCTTGTGGAAAAGCACCAGCCGGAACAGGTGACCCTGGTGCCTGACGATCCCTCCCAGGCAACCTCGGACCATGGCTGGAACTTCATTGCCGATGCAGCGTTCCTGACACCGATCGTGAGACGCCTGAAGAAGGGCGGTTTCCGGGTCTCGTTGTTCTCCGATGCGGATCCCGCCGGCATAAACGCCGCGCGCGATACCGGCGCCGACCGTATCGAGCTTTACACGGGACCTTATGGCAGTTGTCATGCCGATTCCGCCAAGGCGGTCAAGGAGCTGGAAAGACTGGGAAAAACCGCCGATGCGGCCGTTGCCGCGGGCCTTGAGGTCAATGCCGGGCACGATCTGACGGTGAGCAACCTGCCGGCCTTGGCGCGACGCGTTCCGGCATTGGCCGAAGTGTCGATCGGACATGGGTTGACAGCCGACGCGTTGGAGTATGGCATGGCCGGCACGGTGGGCCGATTTCTCAGGGCTTGCGGGTGGTAATGGTGGCAGCCTCGCGTGCAAAGCATGGCAGCCATAACGCGACGGTACTTGATATTGCATCGCAGCAAGCGTAGAGCACCGCCCGCTTATCGGAGTGTCGTTCATGGCCCTTGCCAACACTGGTAGTGAGGCAGAAACCGTCGAACAATCGAGCCATCCTGAGATCGAGCAGCACAGCACCAAGGTGTTGATGCTCGGCGCGCTCGGCGTTGTTTACGGCGATATCGGCACCAGCCCGATCTACGCGTTCCGCGAGGCGCTGGTGGCGTCGTCGGGCGGCGAAGTGGCCGACCGTGGCGACATTCTTGGCGTTCTCTCGCTGATCATCTGGTCACTGACGATCATCGTCACAATCAAATACATCATGTTCGTGCTGCGCGCCAACAACCGCGGCGAAGGCGGCGTGCTATCGTTGATGGCATTGGCGCGCGGCAGTTTCCCGAAGCGCTCGGCGATCATTCTGGGCATCGGTATCGTCGGCGCCTCGCTGTTTTTCGGCGATGCCGTCATAACCCCGGCAATTTCGGTGCTCTCGGCAGTCGAGGGCATGAATGTCGTCACACCGACGTTCCAGCCCTATGTCGTGCCGCTGACACTGGTCATCCTGGCGGTTCTGTTTTCGGTGCAGCGCTTCGGCACCGGCGGCGTGGCGCTGATCTTCGGCCCGATCACCGCGGTCTGGTTCCTGGCTATCGGCCTGTCCGGTCTCAACCATATCATCGCCGATCCGGAAATCCTGTGGGCGATCAGCCCGCACTATATCGTCGCCTTCCTGATCAATTCGCCCGATGTCGCCTTCGTCACCATCGGCGCCATCTTCCTTGCGGTCACCGGCGCCGAGGCGCTCTATGCCGATCTGGGCCATTTCGGCCGCAAGCCGATCGTGCTCGCCTGGCTGGCGATCGTGTTCCCTTGCCTGTTGCTCAACTATGCCGGCCAGGGCGCCTTCGTGCTGGCCAAGAACGGCGTGGTCGGACATCCCTTCTTCGAAATGAACGAAGGCTGGACGCTGATCCCGATGGTGGTGCTGGCGACCGCCGCGACGGTCATCGCCAGCCAGGCGGTGATTTCAGGCGCATTCTCGCTGACCAGGCAGGCGGTGCAGCTCAACATGCTGCCACGGCTGGAAATCCTGCACACGTCGGAAAAACAGTCAGGCCAGATCTACATGCCGCGCGTCAACCTGTTGCTGGCGCTGGTGGTGATGATGCTGGTGGTGGGCTTCGGCGAATCCAGCAGGCTGGCTTCGGCATACGGCATCTCGGTGACCGGCAACATGCTGGTGACCACGGTGCTGCTGTTTGTCGTCATGACCCGCATCTGGAAATGGCGGCTGTGGGTGGCGGTCGCGATGACAGCGTTGTTCGGTTTCATCGATGTCGGTTTCTTCGCTTCCAACATCGTCAAGGTGTTCGAAGGCGGCTGGGCCTCGCTGGCGGTGGCCTTCACCATCGTTCTGGCGATGTGGACTTGGGTGCGCGGCAGCCGTTATCTCTTCGACAAGACCCGCCGCAACGAGATCCCGCTCGATTTCCTGGCCGGCAATCTGTTGAAGAAGAAGCCGCAACTGGTATCCGGCACCGCGGTGTTCCTGACCAGCGATCCGCTCAGCGCGCCGACCGCGCTGATGCACAGCCTGAAGCACTACAAGGTCCTGCACGAGCAGAATGTAATCCTCTCGGTGGTGACCGCGCCGCAGCCGGTGGTGCCTGACAGCGATCGGGTCAAGATGGAGACGGTCAACGAGCTGTTCATGCGGGTGACGCTGACCTTCGGCTATATGGAGCAGCCCAACATCCCGCGCGCGCTGGCGATCTGCCGCAAGCAAGGCTGGAAGTTCGACATCATGACGACGTCCTTCTTCCTGTCCCGGCGCTCGCTGAAAGCCTCGCCCAATTCCGGCATGCCGGTGTGGCAAGACCGGCTGTTCATCGGGCTGGCGCGCACGGCGGCCGACGCCACTGAATATTTCCAGATACCGACCGGCCGTGTGGTAGAGATCGGCACGCAGGTGGCGATCTGACAGTCTCGATCGCCTTGGGCTGAGGCTTCGGGGGGCGGGCATGAGCGGCGAATTGGTGCTTGTCACCGGCGGATCTGGCTTTCTCGGCGCTCACTGTATCCTTGAACTGCTGAAGGCGGGCTACCGCGTGCGCACGACCGTGCGCTCGGCCAGGCGGCAAGCCGATGTCCTGGCCATGCTCAAGGCAGGTGGCGTCGAGCCGGATGGCCGGCTCTCCTTTGCAATCGCCGATCTCATGAGCGATGCCGGCTGGCCGCCAGCCGCTGCCGGCTGCGACTATGTCCTGCATGTCGCCTCGCCGTTCCCGCCCGGCGTGCCCAAGCATGAGGACGAGCTGATCATTCCGGCCCGTGAAGGCGCGTTGCGGGTGCTGCGGGCGGCACGAGATGCCGGCGTCAGACGCGTCGTGCTGACGTCCTCCTTCGCGGCTATCGGCTACGGCAAGCTGCCGCCCGACGGCCGTGCGTTCACCGAGGAGAGCTGGACCGATCCGATGGGAAAGGTCAGCGCCTATGTGAAGTCGAAGACGCTCGCCGAGCGCGCGGCCTGGGATTTTATCGCCGCCGAGGGGGATGGGTTGGAGCTTGCTGCCGTCAACCCCGTCGGCATCTTCGGGCCTGTGCTTGGCTCCGACCATTCGACCTCCACCGAATTTGTCCAACGCATGATGAATGGCGCCATGCCGGGGCTGCCGCGCCTGTCCTTCGGCGTCGTCGATGCACGCGACGTGGCGGACCTGCATGTCCGCGCCATGACCGATCCAGCTGCCAACGGCGAGCGCTTCCTGGCGGTCGCCGGCGATTTCATGACCGTGCGGGAAATCGCGCAAACCTTGAGAAAGCGGCTCGGCAATGCGGCAGCGCGCGTTTCGACCAGAGAGCTTCCCGATTGGCTGGTGCGCATGGTGGGACTGTTCAATCCGGAAGTCGCACAGCTCGTGCCTGAGCTGGGCAAGGTCAAGAATGCCACCAATGCCAAGGCGGTGCGCATGCTCGGTTGGAAACCGCGTTCGCGCGAAGACGCGCTGGCGGCGACCGGAGAGAGCCTTATCCGGCACGGCCTGATCAAAACATCGAAGTAGGGGGGCGGCGGTAAGTCGAGAACAGACTTCCCGCCGCGTGGATTTCAACCGGCCAGGGCAGCCTTGTTCGCCTCGAGGAATTGCCTCAACGTCCTTGGCGTCCTGCCGGAAAGCATCTCGACCGCGTCTGTCACCATGGCGATGCGGCCGGCGCGCGTGTTGACGTCGAAGGAAACGATGACGCCGGCGAAATCCTCGGGAACACCTAATGCCTTTACGCCTTCGGTCAGGGCATCATCCGAAACCTGCACGACATCGAGCGGTTTGCCAGTGACTTCGCTGACGAGGGCAGCGATCTCGGCCGTCGTATACGCTTGCGGGCCAGTCAGCGTGTAAGTTTTGCTGTCGGTCGAGCCGGAAGCGAGGCCGGCGGCGATCGCTGCGGCCATGTCATCGCGTGCGCCGTGGGCGATGCGGCCTTCGCCGGCGGACGTGTACCAGTGCCCCGAGGCGATCGCGTGCGGCAGCGCCATGAACAGGTTCTCCTGGTACCAGCCGTTGCGGAAGATCGTGTAGGGGATGCCGCTCGCCTTGATCGCCTGCTCGGTGCCGTAGTGATCGTTGGCGAATAGCACCGGCGAAACCGGTTCGGGGTTGGGCATCGAGGTATAGAGCAGATGGCCGACGCCGGCCTTCTTCGCGGCAACGACCGCGTTCTCATGCTGCCTCAGGCGCTTGCCGTGAAGCAGGTCGAGCTCGCCAGTCGAGATGATCAGCACCCTGTCGGCGCCCTTGAATGCAGCCTCCAGCGATGCGGTATCGTCGAAGTCGGCGGCCCTGATGGTGGCGCCGCGCGCCGCCAGGTCGGCAAGGTTTTCCGGATTGCGGGTGGTGGCGATGATTCGTTGTGGCGGAACCTTGAGTGAGTCCAGCAAATGCTGAATGACGCCGCGGCCGAGTTGGCCGGAAGCGCCGGTGACGAGAAGGGTAGCGGTCATGGAGAATCCCAACATTGCGCCGGAAGCGCGGTTCGAGTGGTGGTCTCAAAAAGAGACCAGCGCTAAAATAGGAATTGACCCGTAGTCGTAAAGAAGGCAGTTTTTCGGGAGGTAGGCACAGCCAGGGAACCAGCCGTGGACAGCAAGATCGTCAATCTCAGAACGAAGTTGGAGGTCTACAAGGCCATCTCAGGCGGAGGCAATTTTTCCAATTGCCCGGTCCGCGACGTCATCCAGGGGGTGAGCGGCAAATGGAGTTCGCTGCTGATGATGGCGCTGGCCGAAAGGCCCTACCGCTTCGGAGAATTGCGCAGGCTGGTGCCGGACATCTCACAACGCATGCTGACGCAAACGCTGTATGATTTGCAGCGCGACGGTTATGTGCATCGCGAAGTGTTCGCGACCAAGCCGCCAAGCGTCGAATACAGCCTGACCGATCTCGGACGTTCGATGTTCGGTGCCTTGCACCAACTGATCCTATGGGCCGAGCTCAATCATGACGCGGTGCGCGACGCGCGCCTCGGTTTCGATGCCGCCAAGGCTTGAGCCTGACAAGGTCGAGAGGCGCGACTAGATTTCACCTGGCGGGGCTGATCCCGCAGTCCACGGGCTTGGCGGTGCCGGCCCCGGCGCCGCAGCTCCTAGCCTCGATGGTGGCCGGCACGGTGGTCGATCCGTTCAGGCGAACTGGGCTGGTAGAAGCGCGCTGGCCGGATCGTTCTTGCGAATGACCGTCGAAAGATACGATCCCTTCGCCCGCAGGAAGGCATGCAGGCGCTGTGGATAGTCTTGCGCCACGGCATGCTTGATCGACGGGCGTTCACTCAATGCCTGGCGCCAGGCCTGGACGAGCGGTTTGCCGTCCAGAATGCCGAAATCGCCGATCCGGTCGAAGGTATCGATGTAGCGGAAGACAGGGCCGTAGACTGCGTCGACGAGCGAAAAGCGCCCGCCTTCGAACCATGGTCCAGTCCGGCCGGCTTCGCCCGCCAATTCGGTCTCCACACGATCGAACATTTCCGACAGCGTCCGAGACTCGGCGAGGAATCCTGCCTCGGTCGACGCCGAATAGAACCGGCCGACGGCGTTGAGGATGGCCGAGCCGTACTCGATCCAGGCGCGATGCCGGGCACGGGCATAGGGATCGGCGGGGTGGAGGGGATTGGCCTCGGTTTCTTCGAGGAATTCGAGGATGACGGCGGATTCGAAGATCACCGTTTCATCGTTCCCCAGCCGCACGCACAGCAGCGGCACCTTGCCAAGCGGTGAGATCGCCTTGAACCAGTCAGGCTTGTTGGCGAGGTCGATGTCGACGCGCTCGAACGGCACGCCTTTCTCGGCCAGCGAGATCGCCGCACGCTGGACGTAGGGGCAGAGGGCATGGCTGACGAGAATAAGGGTGTTGGCATGCTTCATCGGATTTGCCTCTCGATATCGATGCATTCGCATCTATCTAGATGCATATGCATTGATCGTCAATGTTGATGCAATTGCATCTATCTCTTATGATGCCGCCATGATCGAGACAGCCATGCCATCGCCGGAGGCCATCAAGACATGGGCACGCCTGATGCGGGTATCGCGCCAGCTGGTGGAACGTGCCGAAGATGCGCTGAAGGAGGGCGGCCTGCCGCCGCTTGCCTGGTATGACGTGCTGCACGAACTCGCCGAGGCGGGCGAGGGCGGCTTGCGGCCGTTCCAACTGATCGAACGAACCCTGTTCGCGCAGTACAACATTTCGCGTTTGCTGGCCCGCCTGGAGACCGACGGGCTTGTCGAGAAGCTGCCGGTGGCCGATGACGGCCGCGGCCAAACCGTCCGCATCACGGCCAAGGGACGGGAGACGCGCCGCCGTATGTGGGCCGTCTACGGCAGGTCGATCGCGGAACTGGTTGGCGACAGGCTCTCGCCGCAAGAACTGAACACGGTATCGGCCTTGCTCGATCGGTTGCGCGATCCGCCAGCCGGCGACTGACATACGTTTGCGCGGCTGCGGGGACACCGGAAGGCATTTCGTCATTTTCCCCTTGCGCCGATCTTCGGATTGCGCAATATGCCGAACCGTAACGTACGGTACGGACTGGGGCGATCCGCGGCTCTACCATCAAACGGGAACAGAACGTGTTGCAGGCAAACGACGATCTCGACGACAGCGAAGTGCTGACGGAGCGTCAGAAGGCGGTTCTGGATGCCGCACTCCGCCTGCTGGTCGAGGAGGGCGACAATCTGACCATGACCGCAGTGGCGCGCCGGGCGAGCTGCTCCAAGGAAACGCTCTACAAATGGTTCGGCGACCGCGACGGGCTGCTCACCGCGACGGTGCAATGGCAGGCCTCGAAGGTGCGGGTGACGGCGGTCGACGGCAAGGGACTCGATCTTGCCTCATTGGCCGCGAGCCTGGAGCGATTTGCTTCCGACTGGCTGAGGGTCATTTCCAGCGACACTTCGATCGCGCTCAACCGGGTGGCGGTCGGCCATGCCGGTTCGGGCAAGGACAATCTTGGCGCGGTGGTGCTGGAGAACGGGCGCTTTGCCCTCGCCAAGCGCCTGAAGCCGGTGCTGGAGGCCGGCCGCCGGGCCGGGTTGCTCGATTTTTCGGATGCCGAGACGGCGTTCCGCACCTTTTTCGGGCTGGTCGCCCGCGACGTGCAGATCCGTCTCTTGCTCGGCGACCGGCTGGAATTGACTGAGGCGGCGATCGGCGGCGATGCCGTCCGCGCGACGCAGCAGTTTCTCGCTCTTTTCGGAGCAAAAACCGGGCCGCAAGGCCTCTGATCTTCAAACGGGAAGGAAGACAAAAATGCGCGTCTATTACGATCGTGATGCCGATCTCAATCTGATCAAGGGCAAGAAGGTCGCCATCATCGGCTATGGCAGCCAGGGCCGGGCGCATGCGCTCAACCTCAAGGATTCCGGCGCCAAGGAGATCGCCATCGGCCTCAAGGCCGGATCGGCGACCGCCAAGAAGGTCGAGGCCGACGGGCTCAAGGTGATGAGCGTGGCCGACGCCGCCAAATGGGCCGACCTGATGATGATGGCGACGCCCGACGAATTGCAGGCCGACATCTATAAAAACGAGATCGCACCGAACATCCGTGACGGTGCCGCGATCGCCTTCGCGCACGGCCTCAACGTGCATTTCGGCCTGATCGAACCGAAGTCGACGGTCGACGTCGTCATGATCGCGCCGAAGGGCCCTGGCCACACCGTGCGCGGCGAATACCAGAAGGGCGGCGGCGTGCCGTGCCTGGTCGCGGTCAACCAGGACGCCTCGGGCAACGCGCTCGACCTCGCTCTCTCCTACGCCTGCGGCGTCGGCGGCGGCCGTTCGGGCATCATAGAGACCAATTTCCGCGAGGAATGCGAGACCGATCTGTTCGGCGAGCAGGTCGTGCTGTGCGGCGGCCTGGTGGAGTTGATCCGGGCCGGCTTCGAGACCCTGGTGGAAGCCGGCTATGCGCCCGAAATGGCCTATTTCGAGTGCCTGCACGAGGTCAAGCTGATCGTCGACCTGATCTATGAAGGCGGCATCGCCAACATGAACTACTCGATCTCGAACACCGCCGAGTGGGGCGAATACGTCTCGGGGCCGCGCATCATCACCGCCGAGACCAAGGCCGAGATGAAGCGCGTGCTGAAGGACATCCAGACCGGAAAATTCACCTCGGAGTGGATGCAGGAATACCGTGCCGGCCTGTCGCGCTTCAAGGGCATCCGCCGCATGAACGACAGCCATCAGATCGAGGAGGTCGGCGCCAAGCTGCGCGCGATGATGCCGTGGATCTCGAAGAACAAGCTGGTCGACAAGGCCAAGAACTGAGCGATCCACGTCCCTTGTTTTGCACGTCCTGAGCGATCCACGCTCGAAAAGAAACGGCGCCGCGCGGCGCCGTTTCTTGTTGCAAGATTATGCGGCCTGGCTCAGCGATAGGGCGAGTAGCACTGCTGGCGCGGGCCGTTATAGGGCTGGAACGTGTTGTCCCAGGCGCGATACGAGCGGTAGCGGTTGTAGCACCACCGGACATGGGCGCTCGACAGCCGGCCGGCGCGATAGTAGCGGCGCGGCCGCGCATCATAGTAGTTGTAGTTGTTGTACAGGCTGCTGAGGCCAAGCCCCAAGCCAAGGCCCAGGATCGCCGCGCCCGCGCCGTCGTCATAGTAACGGCCGCGATAATGGTGGCGGCGCCAACGCCAATCGTCGCCGCCATTCCAGTGGCGACCGTTCCAGTGGCGGCCGTTCCAATTGCCGCGATTCCAGTTGCCGCGGTTCCAGCCGCCCGACCGGCGCCATCTCCAGTCGTTGTTGAAACTACTCCGGTTGTTGCCGCCGGCCCAGCTGTCGCGAACAGGCGTCACAGTCGGCGCCGCTGTGCTGGCGGGAATCGACAGGTCCGGCTGCAGGATCGGTCCGGCAGCGGAAGGTGCCGTGATGCCGGAGAAGATACCGAGCGCTATCAGCCCGGATTTTACAGTGGAAGAAAAGAGCGCGTTCATTGCACTTCTCCAAGAAAACAGGCCCCACGCCGACCCTGGATGGGCGCACTGTGGGTCTTTGCGTCTGAACGGCGGATGAACGGAAAGGTTCCGTCAACCACGGCGCGAAGCCCGCCAGGATCAATCGCTTCCAGCTGGTGGTTGCCCGGCCTTGTTTTCTGCCGCGCTTGCGGGCAAAGGTCATGATATGTCGCTGCGCCTTGCAACCTTCAATGTCGAGAACCTGATGAACAGGTTCGATTTCTCCGGATACCGCAACCAGCTCAACGAGGATCGGACGCTGGCCCTCTTCGATATCCAGAGCGAGGCCGAGTACAAGATGCTGGAGCAGGCCCGGGCCATCGCGCAATCGGACGACACGCGGCAGCTGACGGCGCTGGCCATCGCGGCCACGCGCGCGGACATCATCTGCATGCAGGAAGTCGACAATATCGAGGCCCTGAAGGCGTTCGAATATGGCTATCTTTTCAAGATGGTGGGTCAGGGCTACCGCCAGAAATACACCGCCGCCGGCAATGATTCGCGCGGCATCGACGTCGCCGTGATGATGCGCAGCGAGACCGCGCAGGGCCAGCCCATCGAATTCGTGCGCATGACCAGCCACGCTTATGTGACCTATGAGCAGTTCGGGCTGCACACGCCGGAGCTGGCGGCGCTCGGCAACCAGCCCAATGAACGCATCTTCCGGCGCGACTGCCTGGAAGTGGACCTTACCGTGGGCGGCTCGCCGCTGACCATCTATCTCGTGCACTTCAAGTCGATGGGCTCGCCCCGCAACGGGCTCGACGGGCGTGAAGCGACGATGCCGATCCGCATCGCCGAGGCGCAGGCGGTGCGCCGGATCATCGAGGAGCGCTTCGGGGCGGATCATGCAGCCGACAAGCGCTGGGCGATCTGCGGCGACATGAACGATTACCGCCAGCGCGTGAAGATCGCCGGCGACGAATTCGACGGCTATCGTTTCGAGGTGGTCGACGAGAACCTGTCCTGCATCAACGTGCTGACGGCTGGCGGTTTTTGCGAAAACGTGGTCGAGAGGCGGCCGGAAATGAACCGCTGGACTTTCTACCACACGCGTGGGCCGCAAGAGCGGCATTTGTGCCAGCTCGATTATATCCTGCTCTCCAAGGGACTGGCGGCGAAGAACGCCACCGCCGTCCCGGACATCATCCGCAACGGCCAGCCCTGGCGCACGATCTTCCCCGCCGGCCAGGAAGTTGAGCGTTTCCCGCGCGCCGGCTGGGACCGGCCGAAGGCATCGGACCATTGTCCGGTGGCCATCACGCTGGACATGGCCTGAGCCGTGAGCTTCGACCTGCCGCGCAATGTCATTTTGCCGGTCGACGCCGTCGATGTCCGGCTCGATCCCGGCCCGCATCCTTTCGCGCTGGACAATGCCGAGGCGATCGCCGCGAACTGGCAGCACGAGATCGCGGCCAATCCCGCGTTGTTCGATGGTCCCGTGGTGCTGCTTTCGCGACTTGCCTGGCGCGACAATCGCCTCGTCGGCCGGTGCCACGCGGTCAACTACTCCACCTTCATGCTTTGGCGGAAGCGGCGCGAGAATTCCGGCGCCGAGCACGCCTATGCCCATGCCATGCTAGTGGCCGGCGACAATGCGCTGGTGGCTATCCGCATGGCCGCCCACACCGTCACTGCCGGCCGTGTCTATTTCGCCGCCGGCTCATTCGAACCGGCCGATTTTCGCGACGGCCTCGTCGATGTCGATTTCAACATGATCCGCGAGGTGCGGGAAGAAACCGGCCTCGACATTTCCGGCGCCGCACGCGGCCTGCACTACCATGCGCTGTCGACCGCAAGCGGCACGGTGATCTTCCGCCGCTACCGGGTTCCCGAGCCCGCCGAGGAGATCGCGCAGCGCATCTCGGCCTTCGTCGCAACCGAGGCCGAACCGGAGATCGTGGGTCCGGTCATCATCCGCCATGCCACCGACCTGCCGCACGGGCTGATGCCGCATATGAAGCCGCTGATCGAATGGCATTTTGCGAACCGGGACTAAAATCTTGGTACCCTTCCGTGCTGATCGTCTGGCCAGCCATGCGACGGTCTGAGTGGCTTTCCGCTACCGCGAACATCGAATGTCTCCCTCCTGTCAGGGGCGCGGACTGTTGTGCGTTGATGGCAAATTCTCCATATTGCTATCAATGACATCATTGTGACCTTGGATGATATCAATAGAGCAGGATGCGTTGCCGCTGTTTGCAGGCCGCATTCTGCCTTTCGACCTCGAGGCGTCGCGCGCCTATGCCAAGCTCATGGTGCAAGCGAGAGCCGCAGGCAAGGCGATCAGCAATGCGGACGGCTACATCGCGGCCACGGCCGCAGCAAACGGCCTCACGGTCGCCACACGCGACATCAGCCCATTCGCGGCCGCCGGATTGAATACCATCAATCCGTGGGAAATAGCGTCGTAGCCGCGCCTCCCAGCCGTAAGCAAGCAAAAGCCCAAGCATGTCAGGGCGACTATGGACGCCGCAAGCTTTCCAATCGCGCCCTATTCATGGCGCAGCGCGTCGATCGGATCGAGCCTGGCGCCGCGCAGCGCCGGGAAGAAGCCGAAGACCATGCCGATCAGCGCGGAAAAGCCGACGGCGAGCAGGATGACCGCCGGACTCGGCGCGAAGGGAATGGTCAGCGTCACCGAGGCGAGGCCGGCCAGCGAGAGCCCGATCAGGATGCCGATGATGCCGCCAAGCAGCGACAGCACCGTCGCCTCGACAAGGAACTGGATGAGGATGTGCTTTTCATGCGCGCCGATGGCGAGCCTGATGCCGATCTCGCGGGTGCGCTCGGTGACCGACACCAGCATGATGTTCATGATGCCGATGCCGCCGACCAGCAGGCTGACGCCGGCGACCGCGCCCAGCATGCCGGTCATGGTGGTGGTGGCGCTGGCCATGGCGTCGGCGATCTGGGTCATGTCGCGGATCGCGAAATCGCTTTCGCGGTCGGGCGTGAGGCGTCTGGCGTCGCGCAAAATATCCTCGACGCGCGGCTGCAGCTCGCTGGTCGGGGTGCGGTCGTCGGCGGCGACGTAGATGTTGTCGATGTTGCGGTTGCCGGCAATGCGCCGCTGATAGGCATGCAGCGGCATCAAGACGACATTGTCCTGGTCCTGGCCGAAGCCGGTATAGCCCTTCGGCTCGAGCAGGCCGATGATCTTGCAGGAGGTGCGGTTGACGCGGATGATTTCGCCCTCGGGGTCGCCAGCGCCGAAGAACTGCTGGCGCACCGTCTCGCCGATCAGGCACACGCCGGTGCCCGCGCGGGTCTCGGACTCGCTGAACCGACGGCCTGAGACCAGTTTCCAGTCGCGGGCGTCGAGATAGGCGCTGTCGGTGCCGGTGACGCCGGAGGTCAGGCTCTCGGTACCGAAGATGACACGGACCTGCTTCTGCGAGGCCGGCGAAATCGCGCGAGCGCCAGTCAGGTGCGTGACCAGCGCGGCAAGGTCCTTTTCGGCGAGCGGGCGGACCACCTGGTCAAGCCCGCCCGGGCCTCCAGGCCCGGCGGGGCGGCCGGAGCGCACAACCAGAAGATTGCTGCCGAGTTTGGCGATGTCGCCCTTGACCTTGGCGGTGGTGCCCGCGCCGATGGTGAGCATGGCGATGACCGCGGCGACGCCGATGACGATGCCGAGCAAGGTCAGGAACGAGCGCAGAATGTTGCGGCGGATCGAGCGCATGGAGAGGCGGACGGTTTCCCAGAGCATGGTCAGGCCACCTCGACAGTCATCGTGTCGGAGGCGACATGGCCGTCGAGGAAGCGCACCGTGCGCTCGGCATATTCAGCGACGTCGGCCTCGTGGGTGACCATGGTGATGGTCAGGCCAAGCTCCCGGTTCAGTCGTGTCAGCAGCTCCATGATCTCGTGCGTGCGGGCAGTGTCGAGATTGCCGGTCGGTTCGTCGGCGACGAGCAGCGTCGGCCTGGTGACGATGGCGCGCGCGATCGCAACGCGCTGCTGCTGGCCGCCGGAAAGCTCGGCCGGAGTGTGATGCTCGCGACCGACAAGGCCGACTTGCGCCAGCGCCTGCATGGCAAGATCGCGGCGCTCGCGGCCGGCCACGCCGCGATAGATCAGCGGCAGTTCGACATTTTCCGCCGCCGTGGTGCGCGCCAGCAGATTATAGCCCTGGAAGACGAAGCCGACATAGAGGTTGCGCAACATGGCGCGGCGGTTGCGGTCGAGCCGGCCGGCATCGACGCCCATGAAGGAATAGGTGCCGGCGGTCGGCGTGTCGAGGCAGCCGATGATGTTCATCGCCGTCGATTTGCCGGAGCCGGACGGGCCCATGATGGCGACGAACTCGCCGCGCCGGATCGCAAGATCGACGCCGGCAAGCGCGTGTACCTTGGCTTCGCCCTGGCCATAGCTCTTCCAGACCTTGTCGAAGGTGATGAGAGGCGCGCCCACCGCCACGGCGTCAGCTCCGCTGCTGGGAGGCGGTGATGACCTGCGCCCCCTCTGACAGACCCGAGGTGATCTCGGTCAGTTCGCCGTCGGTCGAGCCGATCCTGACGTTGACCGGATGCGGACGCCCTTTCTCCAGCACGTAGAGCGTGCGTGAGCCGTCGGCGGGCGGTGTTGCCGCCTGGCGCTGGCGATTGCCGCCGGGACGTCCCATGCGGCCGGTGAACAGGTCGCTCAGGCTCCAGCCGCGGGCGGCCTGCTGCGCAGGACGATAGCGGAAGGCGGAGGAGGGGACGGTCAGCACGTCCTTGGCCTGCCGGGTGACGACTGAAACCGTGGCGGTCATGCCTGGCCGCAGCAGCAGCTCGTTGTTGTCGACCTCGAGCCGTGCATTGTAGGTGACGACGCCATCGGTGGTGACCGAGGCGTAGGAGATGTCGCGGATCTCGGCGTCGAACGGCCGCTCCGGGAAGGCGTCGACGGTGAAGCGGGCATGCTGGCCCGGCTTCACCGCGCCGATATCGGCTTCGTCGACTGCCGCCACCAGTTCCATGTTCCGGAGATCGGCGGCGATGATGAACAGCACCGGTGCCTGCAAGGAGGAGGCGACCGTCTGGCCGGGGTCGACAGAGCGCGTCAGCACGATGCCGTCGATCGGCGCATAGATGGTGCTGTTGGCAAGGTCGGTCTGCTGCGATTTCAGGTCGGCGTTGGCGATGGCGAGATTGGCCTCGGCGCTATCGAGCGCTGCCTTGGAACGGTCGCGGGTCGCGGTCGCGGCTTCGAGCGACTGGTCGGTGGCCATGCCGCGCTTGGTGAGGGCGGCGGCGCGCACGAGCGCGCTTTCATTCTCGGCCAGCGTCACGGTGGCATCCGCGACATTGGCGGCGGCCGCCTTGGCGGATGCCTCGGCGCGTTCGATCTGCACCTGCAGCTTGGCGGTGTCGAGCGCGGCCAGCACATCGCCCTTCTTGACCTGCTGGTTCTCGTTGACGGAGACTGAACGGATGATGCCGGAGAGCTGGCTGGAAATGTCGACCTGGGTGAGGGGCTGCAAGGTGCCGGTCGCCGAAACCTCGACAGTGAGGTCGGCCCTGGCGGCGGGCGCCGTCGTATAGTCGATCTTGACCGGCGAGCCGGCATACCACTGGTAGCCGGCAAAAGCCGCGACAAGGACGATCAGCGCCAGCAGGCCATAGAGCCAGCCGCGGCGGCGTTTCTTGCGCCGCCCCGTCTGGTCGAGCCCGAGCGCCGTCTCGATGGCGGAATCCGATTCCGTCTTTGGCAGATTGACAATCTGGTCCACGCCGGACCCCCTGAAGCGCAATATGTCCCTATGAGTGCACAGATCAGTGCTAATGGTTCGAATATCAAATTAAATTTCGCTCATGTTGGGATTGAGGCAGAAATTCGGATCAAAGCGGAAGGTTTCCTCCATGAGACGCGATTACTTGCTTTACGATGTGTTTACGACCGATCGGTTGGCCGGCAACCCGCTGGCGGTGGTGTTGGACAGCGGCGGACTGGACACGGCTGCGATGCAGGCCATCGCGCGCGAGTTCAACCTTTCGGAATCCGTGTTCGTGCTGCCGCCGGACAATCCCAAGCACCGCGCCCGCATCCGCATCTTCACGCCCGACTATGAAATGCCTTTCGCCGGCCACCCGACCGTGGGTTCGGCGATCGCGCTGGCGGAACTCGCCGATATCGCGCTCGCTGAAATGGCCGACAATGACGGCGCTGCAAGCATTTTCGTGCTGGAGGAAAACATCGGCCCGGTGCGCTGCGCCGTCAGCAAGCACGATGGCGCGACATTCGCCGAATTCGACCTCGCGAAGCTGCCGGAGCCGCTGAAGCTCGAAGCCGACCCGGTGGCGATCGGCGCCGCTCTTGGCCTGGCGCCGCACGAGATCGGTTTCGAGAATCACCGCGTGGCGTTCTGGTCAGCCGGCGTGCCCTACGTGACCATTCCGGTGGCCAATCTTGAAGCGGCCGGCCGGATCCGGCTCGACAACCAGACCTGGTCGGAGCTGGCGCCGCGCAAGAGCGAATGGGCCTTCGCCAGTCCCTATGTGTATTGCCGGGAGACGGTGAACCACGAGAGCGCCTTCCATGTGCGCATGATCGTGCCCGGCACTCCTTCCTACGAGGACCCGGCGACCGGTTCGGCGGCGGCAGCCTTTGCCGGCGCCGTCATGCATTTCGACGCTCCGACGGATGGCGTTTCGCAGCTCTGGATCGAACAGGGGCTGGAGATGGGGCGGCCCTCGCGCATCCGCCTGGAACTGGCCGTGCAAGGCGGAAAACTGGCATCGGCGCGCATCGGCGGCAACGCGGTCAAGGTAGCGGAAGGCAAGCTGTTCGTCTGATCATCCGCGTCACTTCGGCGATTTGTCGGGAAATGATTCCGGCAGGGCTGGACAGGACCGGCATCGGCGGCTATATGCCCGCCAACGCCGGTTTTTGCCGGCCGAGTGGGTGCGTAGCTCAGTTGGTAGAGCAGCTGACTCTTAATCAGCGGGTCCACAGTTCAATCCTGTGCGCACCCACCAAATTCTTCAAAGACTTGGTGGAAAGACCCTGAATAGGCCGGTTCAATTGCCGCGCTCGTTCATCAGTGTTTGGCTGCTTTCGCCGCCCGGCCGCCTTTGGCCAGAAGAGTTGTAGGACTTTGCAGCTTGGTCAAAGACTACGATTGGCCGCGCCGAAAAACGCGGCTCAGAAACCTGCCGAACCGAAAAGCCATGCCGTTGCCCGCGCTCCGACCGTCGCCGGCATCAATGGCGGCCTTTCCGCCTGAGAAATCGCTGATGAGCCACCAGAAGAAAACCAGAAAAACAACGAGAATTGCGGTGTCGATCGGGCCGTAAGTTGAATATCCACTGTGCCGAAGCACACCAGCAAGCAGCACGGCGATAGTCATAGCAGCGGCAGCCGGGTGAAGCTTTTTCATCCACCAGATTTATTCGAAAATCGCTACAACCGGAAGATGTTACTTCTCCGACACGCCCGCCTCGGCAAAGCTTGCCATGCGGGCATGGCACTCCAGCGCCGACCGAACGATGTTGACGGCGAGGCAAGCGCCGGAACCTTCGCCGAGCCGCATGCCGAGGTCGAGCAGCGGCGGCAGGCCGAGGGCTTCGAGCAGGCCGCGATGACCTGACTCGGCGGAGACATGGGCCGCGATTGTGTGGGCCAGGCCGCCCGGATGCAGCTTTGCCAAAGGTGCCGCGGCGGCGGTGCAGACGAAACCGTCGAGCAGCACCGGTATGCCCAGATGACGGGCGGCAAGCGTTGCGCCGAAGATGGCGGCGAGTTCGCGGCCGCCAAGTGCCGCGGCAACCCCCAGCGGGTCGGCAAGAATGGCGGCATGGCGCTTCAGGCCCGATTCGATGGCAACCACCTTGCGCTTGAGGCCGGCATCGTCGACGCCGGTGCCGCGTCCGGTCCATTTTTCCGCACCGCCGCCGAACAGCGCCGCCGAGATCGCGGCAGCCGGCGTGGTGTTGCCGATGCCCATCTCGCCGAAGCAGACGAGATCGAGATCATCGGTCACCGCATCGTAGCCGGCCGAGACGGCGGCAAGAAACACCTTGTCGTCCATCGCAGGTGTTTGCGTGAAATCGCCGGTCGGATGGTCGAGATCGAGCGGAATGACGTCGAGTTCGGCGCCGGCGATGCGGGCGAGCTGGTTGATGGCCGCACCGCCGCCGGCGAAATTCGCCACCATCTGCACCGTGACTTCCGAAGGGTAGGCCGACACGCCCTGCGCGGTAACGCCGTGATTGCCGGCGAAGACGAACACCTTCACGCGGTCGAGTTTCGGCATGTCGCGGCGCTGCCAGCGCGCCAGCCACGCGGATATGGTCTCGAGCCGGCCGAGGCTGCCTTGCGGCTTGGTCAGCGTGTCCTGGCGGCGGCCGACCGCGCTCGCGGCGGCGTCATCGCCATCAGGCAGGTCGAGGCAAGCGGCGCGCAATTCATGCAGTGATTTGAAGGGCATGGAAAGAAGTTCTCCGAAACAGAGTCAGGAAAGGGCGACAGTGGCGACGAGCAGCACCGCGATTTCGCTCACCTGCTGCAAGGCGCCGATCGTGTCGCCGGTCTGGCCGCTGATCTGGTTGAGGCAAAGCGCGTGGAAGGCGGCAAACAGCAGTCCAAGCAGGATAAGCGCCGCGATGGCGCCGCCGATCCCGAGCAGGAGGAGTGGGAGGGCGCCGAGCACGGCGCCGGCGATGGCGATTCCCCGCGAGACGGTGCCGGCGCCGGCCGAGAGGCCATCGTCGCGCGCCGGGGGCAAGAGATGCATGAAAGCGCCGAATACGCCGCGCGACGCCGCATGGGCGGCCAGGAGCGCGAAGAGGGCTTGTGTGGGATCGACGAATTCCGAGAGCGCGCTCCAGCGGATGAGCAGCGACAGCGCCAGTGCCATGGCGCCATAGGCGCCGATTCGGCTGTCGCGCATGATCTCCAGCTTGCGGCCGCGCGTCTTGCCGCCGCCAAAACCGTCGGCGACATCGGACAGGCCGTCCTCGTGCAGGCAGCCGGTGGTGACCACGGTTGCAACCAGGGCAAGGGCTGCCGCCGGTCCCATGGCAAGGCCAAACCGTTCCGCCGTGGCAAAGACGATGGCGCCGATCAGGCCGACGACGAGGCCGGCGACCGGGGCGGCCCAGATCGCGGTGGCAAGGCTGCGGCCGCGAAAGTCAATGACGGGCAAGGGCAGCCTGGTGAAGAACACCAGGCAGAGGGCAATATCGCTGGGGATTTGCCGGGGCGAAAGGGTGACCTTCGGGAACTTCATGCCTCAGCCCCTTGCGATGGCATGGAAGAAGGTGCCGCTGACTTGGCCGCGCCGGTAGCCCGAGGCGCCGATCGGATTGCCTTGCCCGTCGGCGAGGTCGGCCAGGGGCTCGTCATTGCCGGCAGCAAGCATCTGCGCATAGTGGAATTCGTGCCCGCGGATCAACGCGCCCCGCGGGCCGAGCGGACAGTCGGCGTGCAGTCGCGCTTCGCGATAGCCGAGGTTCATCTTGCGCCTGGCGAAGCTGGTTGAATGGCCGAGCAGGCCGAGCATTTTGTGCGTTTCGCCAGATGCATCTTCCAGGGCCTCGCCAAGCACCATGAAGCCACCGCACTCACCATGGATTGGCTTCGTCCCGGCGAACCTTGCCATTCCTCTCCGAAAATTCGCAGCGGCGGCGAGACGGCCGGCGTGAAGCTCGGGATAACCGCCGGGCAGCCAGCAGACGTCGCAGCTGCCCTCAGGCGCCTCGTCCGCGAGCGGCGAAAACGGAACGATCTTCGCGCCGGCCTTGCGCCAGTAGGCCGCGACGTGCGGATAGAGGAAGGTGAAGGCGGCATCCTCGGCAAGTGCGATGCGCTGGCCGGGCGGCGGCAGCGCATCATCGAAGCCGCCTTTCGCAGGAGCGAGGGGGGTCGCCAGCCGCATTATCGCGTCGAGGTCGAGCGACTTTTCGGCCATGTCGGCCAACCGGTCTAGATGCGCCATCAAATCATCATATTCACCGGCCTGGACGAGGCCGAGATGGCGTTCCGGCAAATTCAGCGTGGGATCGCGCAGGATGGCGCCGACCACGGGCAGGCCGATCGCCTCGATGGCGTCGCCGGAGAGCCGGCGGTGGCGCTCGCTGCCCAGCCGGTTGAGCACGACGCCCGCCATGCGAACCTCCGGATCATAGGTGGCGAACCCCTTGGCGACCGCGGCAGCCGTGGTCGACTGGCCGGAAACGTCCAGCACCAGCAGCACCGGCAGGCCGTAGAGCCGCGCCAGATCGGCCGCCGAACCACTGCGCCCAAGCGCGGCCGGAATGCCGTCGAACAGGCCCATGGCGCTTTCGAGAATGACGAAATCGGCGTCGTCGGCGGCATTCACGGCCAGTGCGTTGAGCAGCGACGGCGACATCGCCCAGCTGTCGAGATTGACGCCGGACAGGCCGGTTGCGGCGGTGTGGAAGCCGGGATCGATGTAATCGGGACCGGATTTCGCGCCGCGCACTTTCAGGCCGCGCCGGGTCAGTGCGCGTAAAATGCCGATGGTGACGCTGGTCTTGCCCGAGCCGGAGCGCGGCGCACCGATGATGATCGCGCGGGCGCTCACGACGCACCCGCCAGCGCCGCGCGCATGGCGACGATGCCGCCGACCACGATCAGCGCCGGCGCGGACAGGCCGGCGGCGGCGGCTTCCTCGGCGATGGTGGCCAGCGTGGCGACGACGATGCGTTCCTGCGGCGTCGTCGCGGCGACGATCACCGCCGCCGGCGTCGATGGCGCCAACCCGCCGTCGAGCAATGCGGCCGATATTACAGGCAGATTGGCCATGCCCATGTAGATCACAACAGGCTGGCCGGTGCGCGCGATCGCGGCCCAGTCGAGATCGTCATCGGTACCGGCGGCATGGCCGGTCGCCAGGATCACCGCCTTGTTGATGCCGCGCATGGTGGCGGGAATGCCGGTGGCGGCCAGCGCGCTGAGGCCCGAGGTGAGGCCGGGCAGGACGCGGAACGGGATGTTTTCCCGCGCCAGGGCCAGCGCCTCTTC
Source organism: Mesorhizobium sp. B2-3-2 (assembly GCF_006442295.1). Taxonomy (NCBI): domain Bacteria; kingdom Pseudomonadati; phylum Pseudomonadota; class Alphaproteobacteria; order Hyphomicrobiales; family Phyllobacteriaceae; genus Mesorhizobium; species Mesorhizobium sp. B2-3-2. The sequence continues at coordinate 47,566 of NZ_VFWA01000019.1, forward strand.
GCCGCCACGGCCGAAAATATAGGGATCGCCGCCCTTCAACCTGACGACGCGGCGGCCCTGGCGCGCCAGCCGGACCAGCAGGGCGGTTATGTCGTCCTGTTTCATCGAGGGTTTTCCGCCGCGCTTGCCGGCAAAGAAAAGCTCGGCGTTTTCGGCAACCGCGACGATGTCCGAGGAGACCAGCGCATCGTAGACCAGCGCATCCGCCTCACTCAGCGCCGCCAACACTTCCAGCGTCAGGCAGCCGGGGTCGCCGGGGCCGGCGCCGACGAGCCAGACATGGCCGGGCTCAAGCGTCCGCGGCTTGAAGTTCAGCCGGGCAAGCGCCTGTTGGAGCGGGGCGTTTCCGCCGTTGTTTTTGGTGCTGCCGCTCACAATCCGTCCCGTCCGCGAAAACGCCTTTGGTAGTGGGCGTCGTACAATGAACTCTCGCCAAAACCTTCCGCCCCCAGCGAGCGGCCGACGAAGATGATGGCCGTGCGCTCCATCGGATCGACGGCCAGTTGTGCCTCGATGGTTTCCAGCGTGCCGGTCAGCACGCGCTCGTCTGGCCAGGAGGCACGGAAGACGACCGCCACCGGGCAATCGCCGCCATAGAGCGGCGTCAGCTCGGCGACGACGCGATCGACGGCGTGGATGGCTAGATGAATGGCAAGCGTGGCGCCGGTGCGGCCGAAGCCGGCCAGCGTTTCGCCAGGCGGCATTTTTGAAGCGCGGCCGGAGACGCGGGTCAGCACCAGGCTCTGCGCAACTTCAGGGATGGTCAGTTCGCGCCGCAGAGCAGCCGCCGCGGCAGCGAAAGAGGGGACCCCCGGCGTCAGCGTGTAGGGAATGTCGTGCTTCTCCAGCCGGCGGATCTGTTCGGCGACGGCGCTCCACACCGACAGGTCGCCGGAATGCAGGCGCGCGACATCATGGCCGGCTTTGTGGGCGGCCAGATACTCGGCCTCGATCTCGTCGAGCGACATCGGCGCGGTGTCGATCAGCTTCGTTCCCGGGGCGCAGTGCTGCAGCAATTCCGGCGCCACGATCGAACCGGCATGCAGGCAGACCGGGCAGCTTGCCAACAGCCGCGCGCCGCGTAGGGTAATAAGGTCGGCGGCGCCCGGGCCGGCCCCGATGAAATGCACGGTCATGCCGCGTCTCCGCTGATGGCGATGGCGCAGGTAACCGGTCCGAGCACGGTGCGGGGTCCCAGCAGCCTGGCGCCTTCGCCGGCGACGGCCAGCGCCGATGCTTCCGAAACCGATGGCGTGCCGGCCAGATCCTGCGAGAGGCTGGAGTTGCTGAGCGTCTTCGTCGACGCTGCTTTAAGCACTGCTTCATCGACGACAATGACGGGAAGGTTGAGTGTGCGACCTGCGGCAGCGATCGCCTGTTCGTCTTTCTTGAACGTGGCGGTGGCGAGCGACGAGAGCGCCGTCATCGCCAGTCCATGTGATTCGAGCGCGGTTTCTATCGCGGCAAGCACGTCCTCGACGCTCACGCCCTTTCGGCTGCCGATGCCCGCGACCATCATGGCTTTATCCAACTCCATTGGGTGACCGGCATCGCCGGCCGCCAGGCCTGCATCGAACCGACAGGCGCGGCGCGGGATATGGCGATGCGGGTGAGATCGCCCCCGAGCTCGGTATGACGGGCAAGAAGCAGCGTCTCCATTTCCAGCGTCACGGCATTGGCCACGAGCCGGCCGCCCGAGCGCAGCGCCTTGATGGCGGCGGCCAGCACGCCGGCATCGCTGCCGCCGCCGCCGATGAAAATGGCGTCGGGTGTCTCGAGCCTTGCAAGCGCCTTGGGTGCGCTGCCTTCCACCACGATGAGGCCGGGAACGCCGCAGGCAGCAGCGTTGTGGCCGATGCGGGCGGCGCGGATCGGGTCGGCTTCGATGGCAACAGCGCGCATCGAGGGATGGGCGAGCATCCATTCGATGCCGATGGAACCGGAGCCGGCGCCAATATCCCACAGCAATTCGCCGCGCCTCGGCGCCAGCGCCGAGAGCGTGACGGCGCGGATGTCATGCTTGGTGATCTGGCCGTCATGGTCGAACAGGTGGTCGGCGAGGCCTGATGTCAGCGGCAGGATACGCGCATCCAGACCGGCTTCAATTTCGATGGCCAGCACATTGAGCGGATTGATGTTTTCGAGGTCGAACGCATCGGCTCGGGCCGAGCGCAGGTTCTCCTTTGACCCGCCAAGCGCCTCCAGGACCGTCAGCCACGAGGCGCCGAAATCAAGCTCGGTGAGCAGACGGGCGATCGCCACTGGTGCATCGGCATCGGATGTCAGGGCCAGGATGCGTGCGTTGGGTTGCAGCAATGGACGGATCAGGTCGATGGGGCGGCCATGCAGCGAGACCGTTTCGATGTCCTGCAGCGCCCAGCCAAGGCGAGCGGCCGCCAGCGAAATGGCCGACGGCGCGGGAATGACATGCATCTCCCGCGGCTGGACCTTGCGGGCGAGGGTGACGCCGACGCCGTGGAAAAAGGGATCGCCGGAAGCAAGGACGCAGACGGGCTTGCCGGCGAATGCCAGTACGTCGTGCATCTCGGTATCGAAAGGAACCGGCCAGGGACGCGGCTCGCCCTTGGCGAATGATGAGACGAGCGCCAGATGCCGCTTGCCGCCGAAGATGATTTCAGCATCGGCGATCCGCCGCTTGGCCTCGTCGCCGAGACCCGCTACACCGTCCTCGCCGATGCCGACGATCGTGAGCCATTTCTGGTTGAGCTTGGCGCCGCGCCGACCCTTAGCAGGCATGATGACCCACCGCATTCTGATCCTCGGCGGAACCACCGAAGCCCGGCAACTGGCTGGAAACCTGGCCGCCACCGGTCACTCGGTGATGCTGTCGCTGGCGGGCCGCACCGAAAGCCCGGTGGCGCAGGGGGTCCCGGTGCGCAGTGGAGGGTTTGGCGGTGCTGAAGGGTTGGCCGCATATCTCAGGGAGACGGGCACGGACCTGCTGATCGACGCCACGCATCCCTACGCGGCACGAATCTCCGCCAATGCGGCGCAAGCCGCGCGCATGGCTGGGGTGCCGATCGTCGCTCTGCGCCGTCCCGGCTGGGAGCCTGTCGAGGGTGATCGCTGGACGCAGGTCGACACGACAGGGGATGCGGTGCAAGCACTTGGATCGGCGCCGCGCCGTGTTTTCCTGGCACTCGGCCGGCAGGAGGTCGCGGCTTTCGAGGCCGCGCCCCAGCACCACTATCTCATCCGCAGCGTCGATCCGGTCGAGCCGAAGCTGGCAGTGCCCAATGCCACCTACCTGTTGGCGCGCGGGCCGTTTCGCGAGGAGGAGGAGCGCGCGTTGCTCGAACGGCACGGCATCGGCATCGTCGTATCCAAGAACAGCGGCGGCGCGGCGACCTATGGCAAGATCGCCGCGGCGCGGGGGCTCGGCCTCGACGTGGTCATGGTGCGCAGGCCTGCGCTGCCGGAGATTCCTTCGGCTGCGACCGTCGACCAGCTTGCCAACATGGTCGATCATCTTGTCGAGCCTGCCGCGGAGCGCGGCGTGTAAACCAGCGAAGACTTCTCGCCGCGCCTGATGATCCGGGTTTCCGGAGACCCAATGATGACGCAGGTCGCCATATCAGCCTTGTCGGCATCGGCATCCGCCAGCAGGAACACCTCGATGCGCTCGTCAGGCCGGCCTGCGGCACGGCCGAAGATGACGGGCGTGGTGCCCGGCAGAATGGCCTTCAGACATTCGAAGGCGCGGCCAAGCTGCCAGGGGCGCGCCTTGCTGATCGGATTGTAGAGCGCGATGACGAAGCCGGCGCCGGCGGCCGCCAGCAGGCGCAGTTCGATCAGGTCCCATGGCTTCAGATTGTCGGACAGCGAGATGGCGCAGAAATCATGGCCGAGCGGTGCCCCGATGCGGGCAGCGACAGCGAGCATGGCGGTGACGCCCGGCACAACGGCGAGGTCGATGGCGCGCCATTCGGAGGGGCCGGCTTCGATTGCCTCGCAGACGGCCGCCGCCATGGCGAAGACGCCTGGATCGCCCCCGGAGACGACGGCGACATGGTGACCTTCGGCCGCCTTCGCCAACGCCTCGTTGGAGCGGGCAAGCTCTTCGCGATTGTCGGAGGCGATGCGGGTCTGGTCCGGGCGCAATTCCAGCCGGTCGAGATAGGGCTTGTAGCCGTAGAAGAAGCTTGCCTCGGCGACGGCATGGCTCGCCTGCGGCGTCACCTGATCGGCGTTGCCGGGTCCGAGCCCGATGACGGTGAGGCGGCCGCTCATGCGCCACCCGCCGGCGCGACCGGGCGTCCGGACCAGCCGGCGACGAGCACGATGGCGAAATAGGGCGCCTTGTCGTCCGGCTTGTCGGCGAGCCGCATCGAGACGCTGCCCGGCATGGTGCCGCGCTCGACATAGACGGCGCGGGTCAGCTTGCCGGTGGCCTCCAGCGCCCGTCGGATTTTGGGCAGGTTGCGGCCGACCTTCATGATGACGGCGGCATCGGTGTCGGCGAGGCGCCGGGTCAGTTCGAACTCGCTCATCGTGCCCGGCAGCACGGTCAGCACGTCGTCGCCCTGGACGATCGGCAGGCCGGTCGCCGACCAGCAGCCCGACATGGCGGTAACGCCGGGAATGACCTCGGTCGGAAAACGATGGGCGAGGCGCACATGCAGATGCATGTAGGAGCCGTAGAAGAGCGGATCGCCTTCCGACAGCACGGCGACCATCCTACCGGCATCCAGATGACCGGCAACGGTCTCGGCGGACTCCTCGTAGAAGGCCGATATCTGCGCGCGGTAGTCGTCGTGATCCTTGTCGATCTCCGTAGTCACGGGATAGAGCAGCGGCAGTTCCAGCATGTCGGGCCGGAAGCGCGTTTCGACGATGGCGCGCGCATTGCTGTTGTTGCCGCGCTTGGCGAAATACGCCACCACATCGGCCTCGGCCAGGGCACGCGCGGCCTTCAGCGTCAACAGTTCGGGGTCACCGGGACCGGTACCGACGCCGACCAGGCGGCCCCTTGAGCCGGTTTTGGGGAGCGCGTTCACAGTCCGGGCCTCGCCAGGGAATTGAGGGCTGCCGCGGTCATGGCGCTGCCGCCAAGCCTGCCGCGCACGATCGCATAGGGTACGCCGTAGGAATTCTGCGCCAGTGCGTCCTTCGATTCGGCGGCACCGACGAAGCCCACCGGCATGCCGATGATGGCGGCCGGTTTCGGCGCACCGTCGCGCAGCTTTTCCAGGAGATAGAAGAGTGCGGTCGGCGCGTTGCCGATGGCGACGACCGAACCGGCCATGCGCTCGCCCCACAGGTCGATCGCGGCGGCAGAACGGGTGTTGCCGATCGTCCTGGCGATTTCAGGCGTGCGCGGATCGCGCAGCGTGCAGATCACCTCGTTGCCGGCAGGCAAGCGGGCGCGGGTGACGCCGTGCGAGACCATTTCGGCGTCGCAGAAGATCGGCGCGCCGGCGGCAAGCGCGGCCCGTGCGGCGGCAACGAAATCGCTGGAGAAGACAAAATTCTTGGCGGCTTCCACTTGGCCGCAGGCATGGATCATGCGGATGGCGACATCGGCCTCTGCTTCGGAAAAGCGCGCGAGATCAGCCTCGGCGCGGATAATGGCAAAGGAGCGTTCGTAGATCGCCGTGCCGTCGTGGATGTAGTCGTAGGCGACCATTGTCATTCCTGTCGATAAGCCTCTGCGATGCCGGCCGGCCCGAGCCTTGCCAGGCAGGCGGCGGCGGTCTCGCCCTGATAGCGTGCGCTGCGGATTGCCGCCGCGACGCGGCCGATGCCGCGCGCGGCGTCATAGCCCGGCCTGTAGCCGGCAGGAAGGGCCTTTGCCGTCGCGTTCACGACAAGTCCGGCTCCATTTTCGCCGCCGACCACGGTCAGCGCCGCTGGGCCGGGATGCGCGCAACCCTTGGCGCAGCCCGAAACATGCAAGGTGAAGTCGAGACTATCGGCGTTTTCGGTGGCGATCGCCTCGGCGATGTCGCGCGTGGCGATGCGACCCGAGGCGCAAGCCGGAGCGCCGGGACAAGCAGCGATGCGCGTGCGCGGGTCCGTGGGAGAGGTGACGAAGCCGAGGGCGGCGGCGGTGTGTTGGAGGGAGGGATTGGCGGCTGGTGGCTGGCCGAGGAAGAGCAGGGCGCGGCGCGGGGCGAGGCGGATTTCTGACGTGCCGCGGGTGAGGGCGTTTTTTGTGAGGTCGATGATCTTGTCCGCCGGCATGCTGCCGTAGGGGAGGCCGATGCCGAGGGTGAAAGTGTCGCCTGCTAAGGGGAAAAGGCCGATAGGTTTGCGCGAGGCGCCCCCCTCTGTCCTGCCGGACATCTCCCCCTCAAGGGGGGAGATTATGCTGTCACCGATGGTTTCGCCAATCTCCAGCGTTGTTAAGGAGGAGACAGCGTCGAAGCTGCCGATCTCCCCCCTTGAGGGGGAGATGTCCGGCAGGACAGAGGGGGGCGCCACAGAATGCCAGCTTGCGAGCGAGGCCAACTGCCGCGCCGATAAATCCCGTGTGTGTGCCTCGCGGCCCTTCTCGGCGACCATCCTGAGCGCAGCGACGGCTATGTCACGCGCGGCATCTGCATTCGTCGTTGCGAGCGGCCTTGCATTCCGTACGTCGCCGGCAACCGACACACTCCACAGGATTCCCGCATCGGCGCTCACGGCAACAAGCCGCACATCTGCCACCACCGCATCCATCGTCAGTTGCCCGCCGCCGTCGACGACCACCGAAACCTTCGGCCCCAGCCGTTGCGCCAGCCCGGCTTCGTCGGTCGCCACCCGGATCCGCTCCGCCAAAGGGCGAGGATCGACGATCTCCTGCGGATCAATGCCGGCCAGTGGTCCGCTCTCCACTGGTACGCCAGTGCGGACCACAATGCCCAGCGCATCGACTTCCTTCGCCAGCAGGGTGGCACTTTCCGCAGTCAATCCGCGTATTTGCAAGCTGCCGCGCGCTGTCACTTCCATGATGCCGTTGCCGTGCCGCAGGGCGGATTCTGCCAGCCCGATCAGAAGTTTCGGCGACAATCCGCCAGAAGATGGGCCTCCGGCGACCGGGTTGAGCCGTACCAGCAGGCCGTCGCCGGTCTGCATCGGCGCCGAAAGGGCCGGGCAGGCGCCACGGCGCGAGTAGGCGTTCATGCCGCCACTCCTTGGGCTTCGGCAATCAGTGCCGCGAGGTCGTCGTCGATCGAATTGCGCAAGGGATGCCACAGGCCCCGCCGGCGCGCCGACAGGAGGCGTTCGGCGATGACCTTCGCGGCGGCCGGGTTTTCGCGCAGGATGAAGGCGCGGACGTCCGCATCGCCGAGATAGGCATCGTGCACGGCCTCCAGCAGCGTACCCGGTATGGCCTGCGTGGTTTCGGCGAAGCCTACCAGCCGGTCGACCGTTTCGGCGAATTCCGAGGCGCCGCGCGGGCCGTGACGCATCTGGCCCGCTATGAAGCGGGCATTGACGGCGCGGGCGCGCACGACGCGCGTCACGGCCTCGCTGAGCGAACGCGGCTTCGGCCTCCGCGGATCCGTGGTGTCGAGCACTATGACGTCGGCATTCCTGCCAAGCGCCGCAAGAGCGGCCGAAAAGCCGCCGATAAAGGCGACATCGGCGGAGCCTTCGAGAATGTCGCGGCCGGGGTCGTCGCCGGTGTGGACGAGAAGATCGGCTTCGGCGATGCGATTCTCGAAAGCGCCGGGCGCGGCGATCCCTTCACCGCCAGCGCCGCCATAGGCATGCGATGTGGCATCGAGATAGGCGCGGCCGATTTCCTCGCGCGCCACCCAGTCGCCGCTCGACAGGATTTCCTCGACGCCGGCGCCATAGGTGCCGGGCGAGGTGCCGAAGATGCGCGGACTGATCTTGCCCTCGGCGCGGGTCCTTGCGGCGAGCGGATTTTCCCAATCCTCTTCGTCGCGGGCGGCAACGGCGTTGGCAGCGGCATCGATCAGCGCGATCTGGGTCGGGAACATGTCGCGGAACAGGCCCGATATGCGCCAGGTGACGTCGACGCGGGGACGGCCGAGGCTGGCCGGCGGCAACACCTCGATGCCGGTGACGCGGCCGGTGGCAGTGTCCCATTGCGGCCGGCAGCCCATCAGCGAAAGCCCCTGAGCGATCTCCTCGCCGCCGGTGCGCAAAGACGCCGATCCCCAGAGGTCCGTCACCAGCGAGCGCGGCCAGTCGCCATGCGATTGCATATAGGCGCGCACCACTTCCTCGGCGGCGGCCTTGCCGATCTCATAAGCGGTCGGCGTCGGCATGGCGCGCGGGTCCGACGTGAACAGGTTGCGGCCGGTGGGCAGAACGTCGGAGCGGCCGCGCGCGGGCGCGCCGGCCGGGCCCGCCGTGACATGACGGCCGTCGAGCGCGTCGAGAAGGGCGGCCTTTTCAGTCTCGGCGCTTTGCCGGCGTATAAGGTCGGTCTCGTCCTCGGGCGAGCGGCCGTAGACATGCAGTCCGTCCTTGATGGCGAAATCCTTGAGGTCGCAGAGCCAGGCATCGATGCGGCGCAGGGCCTCGTCCGGCGCGTCGGTGCGGGCAACGCCGGCCTCCGCGGCGAGGCCCGTCGTCTGCGCGGTTTCGACGATCAGCCTGGCCAGACGGTCGCGGCGGCGGCGGTCGAGCCCGTCGGCCTGGGCGTATTCATCGACCAGCCGTTCGAGCCTGTGCTGGTTCTCGTCCAATCCGGCACCGGTCAGCGGCGGCGGCAGATGGCCGAGCGTGACGGCGGCGATCCGCCGCTTCGCCTGCGCCGCCTCGCCGGGGTTGGAGACGATAAAGGGATAGATGACGGGCAGGGGACCGGTGACGATCTCGGGGAAGCAGCTTTGCGAAAGCGCAACCGTCTTGCCCGGCAGCCATTCCAGCGTGCCATGCGCGCCAACATGGATGAGCGCATGGACGCCGAGCGATTTGCGCAACCACAGGCCGAAGGCGAGCAACGCATGGCGCGGCGGCAGCGTCGGGTCGTGATAGTCGGCGCGGCGGTCGGCCGAGCGGCCGCGATCCGGGGCGAGGGCCACGGTGATGTTGCCGAAGGTTGCGGTGCGGAAGGGGAAGCGCTTTTTGCTTGATAGCGAAGGTTGGCGCGAGGGGGGCGCCTCGCGCAAACCTGTCTCGCCTTTCGGCTTGCCCCACGCCGCTTCAACTGCGGCAAGTACCGCAGCCGGTAGGTGTTTCGACAAGTCGAGATAGTCGTCCAGGCCTAGCCCGGCCTTGCTGCGCTCCAGCGCATCCAGCAACGCACGCGGCGATTGCGGAATCCCTTCAACCGCATAGCCCTGTCCCTTGAGGTCGTGCAGCATCGCCAGCACGCTGGACGGCACATCCAGTCCGACGGCATAGCCGGTGCGACCGGGAGCGCTTGGATAATCCGGAATCAGGATCGCCAATTTGCGCTCGGCGCGCGGCGTTTCCCGAAGCCTGATGAAGGCCGCGACCCGGTCCGCCACCTGTTCGACGCGATCGGCCTCCGGCCGGTTGGCAAAGGCGCGGTGGCCGAGCGCCAGGTCGGTCTCGCTTTCGCCCTTGAACGAAATGGCGCCGGCGAGGATGCGGCCGTCGAGTTCGGGCAGCACGACATGCATGGCAAGGTCGGCTGGCGCCAGCCCGCGCTGGTTCGTTTCCCAGACGTCGCGGCGGGTGGTGGCGACGATCACCTGGAAGACCGGCACGCCGGCGCGGTCGAACAGGGTTTCGACGCCGGGTTCGGCGCCGGAAGCGAAGGCGGTCGCCGTGACGATGGCGGCGGGCTTGAGCTGGGCAATCGCGGTCTCGACAAACGCCAGGGATTCCGGGTCCTTCAGGCTGGAGACGAAGATCGGCACCGGGAGCATGCCGCCCTGCCGCAAGGCTTCGAAAAGTGCGTCGATGGGCGCGACATCGGCGGCGAGCAGCATTGAGCGGTAGAAGAGGACGGGCACGACCTTTCCCTCCCCCTCGAGGGGAGGGTGATCCGCAGGGCCGGGTGGCGCCCGAACCCCTCCCTCGAGCGGGAGGGGGACGACGCCGCGACCCGGCTCGTAGTAACCCGCCTTCGGCACGTTGACGGGCTCGGCCACCGCCGCATCCGATCCCGCCAACCGCGCCAGCCTGCGCACCAGCGCGCTCATATTGGCCGGGCCGCCCTCGCGGAAATAATTGAGCAGCCCGTCCAGTTCCTCGCGCGGCAGCGTCGAGGCTTCGATCAGCCTGATATCCTCGTCATGGCTCTCGCCGGGCAGCAGCGCCAGCTTTATGCCGCGCTCGCGGGCAACCACGGCCAACTGGTCGCAGCCGTAGCGCCACCACTCGTAACCGCCGAGAATACGCACCAGGATGACTTTGGCGTGACGGGCGACGCTGTCGATCCAGAGGTCGACGGACATGGGGTGTCGCAGGTCGCGTAGCGCGGCCAGCCGCATCGTGGGCAGCCGATCGGCGTCGCCTTTCCAGGCCGCCGCCAGTCCGGCAAGGTCGCTGTCGGTGAAGGACAGCGCCACCATGTCCGCCGGCGTCTGCCGCAGATCGACCGGCTCGGCGAGATCGTCGAGCGAGGCGGATGTGGTGGCGAGGATGTGCATCGCGATCGGTGTTGCGTCAGCCGGCGAGGATATGCTCGATCGCCGGGCGGTTCAGCCCCTTGAGACCGATGACGACCAGGCGCGAGCGGCGGTCGTCGTCAGCCGTCCAGGCGCGGTCGTAGTAATGATTGACGCGCGGACCGACGGCCTGCAGCAAAAGCCGCATCGGCTTGCCGCCGACCTCGACGAAGCCTTTCACCCTCAGCACGTTTTCCTGTTCGGCGGCGGTCGCGACGCGCTTTGCCAGGTCGTCCGGGTTGGCGATCGAGGGGATGTCGACGATGAACGTGTCGAAGTCGTCATGCTCGTGGTCGAAGGCGCCGTCATGATGGGACTTGCGGTTCTCGATGTCGTCCTCGACGGCGAGGCCCAGCCCGAGCAGCACGGACGGGTCGACCTTGCCATGAGCCGTCGGCACGACCTTCACGGCGCGAGCGGAGTGTTCGCCAATGATGGCGTTGGCGCGAGCCGAACCTGCGGCATCCATCAGGTCGCTCTTCGACAGGATGATGAGGTCGGCGCAGGCGATCTGATCCTCGAACACCTCCTCGACCGGGTCGTCATGATCGAGGCTCTCATCCTCGGCGCGCTGCGCCCGCAGGGCGTCCATGTCGTTGGCGACGCGCCCCTCCGCCAATGCCGGACCGTCGACCACGGCGATCACACCGTCGACCGTCACGCGGCTCTTCACCGTCGGCCACTGGAAGGCCTGGACCAGCGGCTTCGGCAAAGCCAGGCCTGAGGTTTCGATCAGGATGTGGTCGACCTTCGGCGTCAGCGACAGGATCTGGTCGAGCGCCGGGACGAAATCGTCGGCGACGGTGCAGCAGATGCAGCCATTGGCCAGTTCGACGATGTTTTCCTCCGGGCAGGTGTCGATGCCGCAGCCCTTGAGGATCTCGCCGTCGATGCCGATGTCGCCGAATTCGTTGACGATGATGGCGATACGCTTGCCGCCGCCCGCGTTTTCCAGGAGGTGGCGGACCAGCGTGGTTTTGCCGGCACCCAGGAAGCCGGTGACGACGGTACAGGGGACGCGGGAGAGAGTGGCGGCGGAAACTGCGGCGGTCATGGTCAGTCCTTCAACAGGTCAAGGGGTGGAATGCGGGCCACGAGGCCGCGCTTGAGGGAATCGGGCCGGCCACGCCAGGGGATAAGGCCGTCGGTCGAAGTGGCGAAGAGTTTCGCGCCGGTGACGAGGTCGGCGCCGCTGGCGATGTTCAGGTCGCCGAAGACATAACTCCAGCAGCCGTCGCGAAGGATCGCCGCACTGAGGCGGCGCTTGCAGTTGCCGAGGCATTCGACGGTGCGGACGCGGATGTTTTCGGCCGAGGCGGCTTGGCGCGTGTCTTGAGCCAAAGCTTCGCCGGCGCGGGGATGGGCGTCGGAACCGGTCTCGTCGCGGCAGGAAGCGCAGACGATAACAGTGACGCCGGCCAGGGCGTCGCTTTCGCCAGACAAAATGTCCGCTGTTTCAGCCGGGAAACTGCTGTCGCGTTCCAAATCGGGCTCCTTGCCCGGAAAACCCGCCGGGCGATCGGATTCTTATGTCTCAGACGGCAGGTCTCCTGGCTCGCGGGTCATCGCCTTCGTGCCGCCTTCCCGGGACCGTCCCAGTGGTTTTCGGCCTTGGCTCGTCGCTTACAGTTGCGGGGACAGCCGCGGATTTGAAATCGAGATTTCGCACCGCATTCCCTCTTGGCTCCTCCCTTTGCCGAGAGGAGACCGTCTGGATGGGATTTAGGCTCTTGCAGGCGGCGGTGTCAACGCGCGTCTACGACACGGCAATGTCGGCGAGCGGCTGCCCAAGGTCGCCGGCGGGCGTAACCTCAATCCGTTCGAGGCCGAGCCAGCCCTGCATCTGCGCCAATTCCTGGAAGAGTTGCGCGGCGGTTTCAGGCGGCGCGCTGGGCTCGGCATAGGCCGCGTGGACGCGTAGCACGCCGGCCGGCCGGTCGGCCTTGAGGTCGACGCGCGCGACGATCCTGTCGCCGAGCAGGAAGGGCAGGACGTAATAGCCGTATTGCCGCTTTTCGGCAGGGGTGTAGATTTCTATGCGGTAGTGGAAATCGAACAGCCGCTCCGTGCGCGAGCGCTCGAAGACGACCGGATCGAACGGCGCCAGCAGGGCCCGGGCCTCGATCCTGCGGGGAATGCGGGCCTCCTTGTGGAGGTAAGCCGGTTTGTTCCAACCCTCGACACGCACCGGCACCAACTCGCCTGTTTCAACCAGTTCCTCCAGCCGGCCCTTCATGTCGGCCGGCGACAGGCGGAAATAGTCGCGCAGGTCGCTTGCTGTCGCGACGCCATGGGCGCGGGCGGAGATCCGCAGCAATTCCCGATGCGCGTCCTCCGCTGATGGCACCGGCAGATCGAGGATTGCCTGCGGCAGCACGCGCTCGGGCAGATCATAGAAGCGTTCGAAGCCACGGCGGTGTGCGGTGGTGATGCGTCCTGCCCAGAACAGCCATTCGAAGGCATGCTTGGCGTGGCTCCAGCCCCACCAGCCGCCGGATCCTTTCTGGCCTTCGAGCGCGGACGCAGCTATCGGACCGCGCTCCGCGACCTCGCGGTAGATCTCTTCTATATAGGCGGCGTGCTCGCGCCCCCATTTGGCCAGTCCCAGGTACATTTCATCGCCGCGCTCGGCGCGCTGCATGCGCCAACGCATCAACGGATAGGTCTCGACCGGCAGGAACGAGGCCTCGTGGGCCCAGTACTCGAACACCGTGCGCTTGCGCGTGACGGCGGCGTTGTCGAGCAAGGTGAACGGGTAGGGGCCAAGGCGCGAATAGAGCGGCATATAATGAGCGCGCACCACAGCGCTGACGGAATCGATCTGCAGCAGGCCGGTACGCGAGAGCACACGGGCGAAGTGGCGTCGGTCGGGCGTGCCGGCGGGGCGGGGATCAGTGAACCCTTGGGCGGCGAGCGCGATGCGCCGGGCCATGGCGAGCGAGATCTTTTCCTTCATTCGGATGCGACTCTGAGGCTTGTTGAACGTCGTTCGGACAGTGATTCCAGCGATGCTAGCAGGGTTTTGGCGGCAACTCTGTCAGGAGAGAAAAGTGGAGTGAAAAGAGAAGGAAATCAAACAGGAGCGGATCGGACCAGTTTCTTCCCTTATGCCGTCCAGGCCGGTGTTTTGAACAAGGTTTGACTTGCTTCGCCGGAAGCCCTGCGCTAACCCTCGCCGCGTTGCAGCAAAGGCCCCTTAAAACGGTTCAGCGGTTAAACTGTCACGCTTCCGCAATAGGGTCTGGTGCTGTAATCAAAATGGATTGGCGCCAACGGAAAGCCGCAGCATGAACGCACTTCTCAGTTCGTACCTGCCCATCGTCCTGTTTATTGCAGTGGCGGCGGCTGTCGGCGTTGCGCTTATCGTGGCGCCGTTCCTGGTGGCCTATCGCAATCCCGACCCGGAAAAGCTTTCCGCCTACGAATGCGGGTTCAACTCGTTCGATGACGCCCGCATGAAGTTCGACATCCGCTTCTACCTGGTGTCGATCCTGTTCATCATCTTCGACCTGGAAGTGGCCTTCCTGTTTCCGTGGGCGGTGTCTTTCTCGAAAATCGGCATGCTCGGTTTCTGGTCGATGATGGTGTTTTTGGCGGTGCTGACCATCGGCTTTGCCTATGAATGGAAAAAAGGAGCGCTCGAATGGGATTGAGCGACAGTTCCGGCACGCTCGTCGCGCCGAAGCCCAAGGGTCTGATCGATCCCAATACCGGCAGGCCGGTTGGGTCCGATGATCCGTTCTTCCTCGAGATCAACGACGAACTCGCCGACAAGGGCTTTCTCGTCACCTCGACCGAAGCGCTGATCACCTGGGCGCGCAGCGGCTCGCTGATGTTCATGACCTTCGGCCTCGCCTGCTGCGCCGTCGAGATGATCCACACCTCGATGCCGCGCTACGATTCGGAGCGGTTCGGTGTTGCTCCTCGCGCGTCTCCGCGCCAGTCCGACATCATGATCGTTGCCGGCACGCTGACCAACAAGATGGCTCCGGCGCTGCGCAAGGTCTACGACCAGATGCCGGAGCCGCGCTACGTCATCTCGATGGGCTCCTGCGCCAATGGCGGCGGCTATTACCACTATTCCTATTCGGTGGTGCGCGGCTGCGACCGCATCGTGCCGGTCGACATCTATGTGCCCGGCTGCCCGCCGAGCGCCGAAGCGCTGCTCTATGGCATTCTTCTGCTCCAGAAGAAGATCCGCCGCACCGGCACGATCGAACGGTAAATCCATGGCCGCATCCCTGAGCGAACTGTCGACCTATCTCGGCGAAAAACTGATTGGCCGCGTCAATGAAGCGGTGTTCGCCTATGGCGAACTCACCATCCATGTCGAACCGCGCGATCTGATCGAAGTGGTGACTTTCCTGCGTGACGATCCGCGCTGCCAGTTCATCTCGGTCATCGATGTCTGCGGCGCCGACTATCCGTCGCGGGCCAAGCGTTTCGACGTCGTCTATCACCTTTTGTCGCCGAAGCAGAACGTGCGTATCCGCATCAAGGTGCAGGCCGACGAGGAGACGATGGTGCCGTCGATCACCGGCGTCTATCCCGGCGCCGACTGGTTCGAGCGCGAGACCTACGATCTCTATGGAGTGCTGTTTTCGGGCCACCCCGATCTGCGGCGCATCCTCACCGATTACGGTTTCGACGGTCACCCGCTGCGCAAGGATTTCCCGCTGACCGGCTTCGTCGAGGTGCGCTACGACGACGAAGCCAAACGCGTCATCTACGAGCCGGTGGAACTGAAGCAGGAATTCCGCAATTTCGATTTTCTGTCCCCATGGGAAGGCACCGATTACGTGCTGCCAGGGGATGAGAAGGCGAAACAGTGACTAGGAAGTAGTCAGTAGTCAGTAGGAGAAGAATTGGAGCAACGGATCGAATCCTATCGGGACTTGAAAGTGTGGCAATCGGCGATGAAGCTTGCTGAAGACTGTTACCGGCACACCAAGGAATTTCCGAAGGAAGAGATCTACGGCATGACCTCTCAGATGCGCAGATCGGCGGTTTCGATCGCAGCAAATGTCGCAGAGGGATACGGTCGGGAAAACAGAGGGTCGTTCGTTCAATTTTTGCGCATGGCGCAAGGCTCGTTGAAGGAACTGGAAACACACATACTGTTGGCTTGCCGGGTCGGCTTGCTGCGAAAAGACAATGAGATTGAACTGCTGCTGCGATGCGAAGAGATTGGAAAAATGACGAGATCTCTTATCCGAACAGTGCAGGCCAAGCAGGCGGAATGAAGCAGGCATTGAGATTGATGATCACTACTCACTACTCACTACTGACTCTTCGCCAGAGGCGCCAGAATGGCTGAAACCTCCGTCCGCAATTTTAACATCAACTTCGGACCTCAACATCCTGCTGCGCATGGTGTTTTGAGGTTGGTTCTGGAGTTGGACGGCGAGGTCGTCGATCGCGTCGATCCGCATATCGGGCTCTTGCATCGCGGCACCGAAAAGCTGATCGAGCACAAAACCTATCTGCAGGCAGTGCCTTATCTCGACCGGCTCGATTATTGCGCGCCGATGAACCAGGAGCATGCCTTCGCACTGGCCGCCGAGCGCCTGCTCGGCATCGAGGTGCCGAAGCGCGGCCAGTTGATCCGCGTGCTCTACTGCGAGATCGGCCGCATCATGTCGCACATCCTCAACGTGACGACGCAGGCGCTCGACGTCGGCGCGCTGACGCCGCCTCTGTGGGGCTTCGTCGAGCGCGAAAAGCTGATGGTGTTCTACGAGCGCGCCTCGGGTTCGCGCATGCATGCCGCCTATTTCCGTCCGGGCGGCGTTCATCAGGACCTGCCGCAGAAGTTGCTCGAGGACATCGGCAAGTGGATCGACCCGTTCCTGAAGTCGATCGACGACCTCGATCAGCTGCTGACCGGCAATCGCATCTTCAAGCAGCGCAATGTCGATATCGGCACGGTTTCGCTGGCCGACGCCTGGGCCTGGGGCTTTTCCGGCGTCATGGTGCGCGGCTCGGGCGCTGCCTGGGACCTGCGCAGATCGCAGCCCTATGAATGCTATTCGGAGCTCGATTTCGATATTCCGATCGGCAAGAACGGCGACTGTTTCGACCGCTACCTCGTGCGCATGGAAGAGATGCGCCAGTCGGCGAAGATCATGCGCCAGTGCATCGATCTCTTGCTCGGCAAGGAAAGCACCGGGCCGGTATCGAACCTCGACGGCAAGGTCGTGCCGCCGAAGCGCCAGGCGATGAAGCGCTCGATGGAAGCGCTGATCCATCATTTCAAGCTCTACACCGAGGGCTACCGCGTGCCGGCCGGTGAGGTCTATGCGGCGGTCGAGGCGCCCAAGGGCGAGTTCGGCGTCTATCTGGTCTCCGACGGCACCAACAAGCCTTATCGCTGCAAGCTGCGCGCGCCCGGTTTCGCGCATCTCCAGGCCATGGATTTTCTATGCCGCGGTCACATGCTGGCCGACGTCACCGCCGTCCTCGGCTCCCTCGACATCGTGTTTGGTGAGGTCGATCGCTAAATGTCAGTCCGTCGTCTCGCAGAAGCCAGCGTCCAACCAGCATCCTTCGCCTTCAACCGGGCGAACGCGGCCGCGGCCAAGCAATGGATCAAGAAGTACCCGAAGGGCCGGGAACAGTCTGCGATCATTCCACTGCTGATGCTGGCGCAGGAGCAGGAAGGCTGGGTCACCAAGGCGGCGATCGAGACAATTTCGGACATGCTCGGCATGCCGCGCATCCGCGGGCTCGAGGTCGCGACCTTCTACACGCAGTACCAGCTGAATCCTGTCGGTACGCGGGCGCACATCCAGGTTTGCGGCACCACGCCCTGCATGCTGCGCGGCTCGGAAGCGCTGATGGACGTGTGCCGCTCCAAGATCCACCATGACCAGTTCCACACCAACGACAAGGGGACGCTGTCGTGGGAAGAGGTCGAATGCCTCGGCGCCTGCGTCAACGCGCCGATGGTCATGATCTTCAAGGACACGTTTGAAGACCTGACGCCGGAACGGTTGGCCGAAATCATAGATCTCTACGATGCGGGCAAGGGCGCCTCGGTGACGCCGGGGCCGCAGAACGGCCGCACCGGCTCGGAGCCGGCCACCGGCCTCACGACGCTGAAAAGCGAGAAGGCGATCCTCAAGTCGACCCGTGACAAGGACGCCATCGAGGCCGCCAAGGCCGCCAAGGCGGCACCCGACGCGATCATCGCGGCGCCGGTGCCAACGCCGGCCGCCACCCCTGTCGCGCCGTCCAATGCCAGCAAGCCGAAAACCGACGCGGCTGAAACCAGCCCGGCGCTGAAAACGCCGTCGCCGGCCAAGGTCGCGTCGGCAACGGAAAAAGCGGCGAGCGTCGCAGCCCCCCGCCACTCGGCGACGAACGCCAACAAGGCGGCGCCCGAGGTTGAGAAAGTTTCGAAGCCGCGCAGCGGCCCCCTGAACAAGGCTGAGCCGGCTTCCGCGTTCAAGTCGCCGGAAACCAAGATTCCTGCCAAAACGGCCAAGCCTTCGTTGGAAGACAAGAACCGGCCGGCCGGCATCGCCAGGCCGGCGCTGGTCGACGATCTCAAGCTGATCTCCGGCGTCGGCCCGAGGACCGAGGGCATCCTGCATTCGCTCGGCATCTTCTCCTTCGCCCAGGTTGCGTCTTGGAAGAAGGCCGAACGGGAGTGGGTGGACAGCTATCTCTCCTTCCGCGGCCGCATCGAGCGAGACGACTGGGTCAAGCAGGCCAAGGCGCTCGCCAAGGGCGGTGTCGCCGAATATATCCGCGTCTTCGGCAAGAAGCCGGTCTGAGGGACGAACAATGCTTCAGGACAAAGACCGCATCTTCACCAATATTTACGGCCTCTTCGACAAGTCGTTGGCCGGCGCAATGGCGCGAGGCGCCTGGGATAACACGCCCGGCATCGTCGCCAAGGGGCGCGAGTGGATCGTCAACGAGATGAAGGCGTCGGGCCTGCGCGGCCGCGGCGGCGCCGGTTTCCCGACCGGCCTGAAATGGTCGTTCATGCCCAAGCAGAGCGACGGCCGGCCGAGCTATCTCGTCATCAATGCCGACGAATCCGAGCCCGGTACCTGCAAGGACCGCGACATTCTGCGCAACGATCCGCACACGCTGGTCGAAGGCGCCTTGCTCGCCGGCTTCGCCATGGGCGCGGTCGCGGCCTACATCTATGTGCGCGGCGAGTTCATCCGCGAGCGCGAGGCGCTGCAGCGTGCCATCGACGAGGCCTATGAGGCCAAGCTGATCGGCAAAGGCAACACTTCAGGCTACGATTTCGACGTCTATATGCATCATGGCGCCGGGGCTTATATCTGCGGCGAGGAGACGGCGCTGCTCGAAAGCCTCGAGGGAAAGAAGGGCCAGCCCAGGCTGAAGCCCCCATTTCCGGCCAATGTCGGCCTCTATGGCTGCCCGACCACGGTCAACAACGTCGAATCGATCGCGGTGGCGCCGACGATCCTGCGCCGTGGTGCGGCCTGGTTCTCGTCCTTCGGCCGGCCCAACAATGTCGGCACCAAGCTGTTCTGCGTCTCGGGCCACGTCAACAATCCGTGCACCGTCGAAGAGGCGATGTCGATCCCCTTCCGCGAGCTGATCGAGACGCATTGCGGCGGCATCCGTGGCGGCTGGGACAATCTCCTCGCCGTCATTCCTGGCGGCGCCTCGGTGCCGCTGGTGCCGGCCGAGCAGATCATCGATACGCCGATGGATTTCGACGCGCTGCGCGACCTCAAATCCGGCCTCGGCACGGCGGCCGTCATCGTCATGGACAAGTCGACCGATGTCGTGAAAGCCATCGCGCGGCTGTCCTACTTCTACAAGCATGAGAGCTGCGGCCAATGCACGCCGTGCCGTGAAGGCACCGGCTGGATGTGGCGGGTGATGGAGCGGCTGGTGCGCGGCGAGGCGCAGAAGCGCGAGATCGACATGCTGCTCGACGTGACCAAGCAGGTCGAAGGCCACACGATCTGCGCGCTGGGCGACGCGGCCGCTTGGCCGATCCAGGGCCTGATGCGGCACTTCCGCGGCGAGGTGGAGCGGCGCATCGACGAGTTTTCGCGCAACGCGCACCGGGCCGAGCCGGTGCTGGTGGCGGCGGAATAGAGAAGCATTGAATGGGCGAAAGCCCGGAGCGAGAAGAACGGGGCGGGGCGAACGAAGAAACGACCAGGAGAATTCTATGGCGCCGTATTCGACACCCCACCCGTTGATGCCCAATTTGGACCAGATCGAGAAGATGAACCAGGACCTGACCAGGATGATGCCGAAGGAGATGGCCGGCGCCGTCAACCTTCTGGCGCACCCTGTCGCGGGGGCGGCGGCGATGTCGGCTCTGGGACTTGGGCTCGCCAACCACGCGTTCGGCGTCTGGTTGGGTGCGCTGTCGGGCGCAGCCGAGGCGTCGCAACGCCTCATGCAGCCGCTCATCGAGGATTTCGAGGCGCGCGTCGAACAATTCGAGGATGCGAGCCTTTCGTCCACCAGAGCGCGGGCGACGGCCAAGACCCTGATCGCCGAGGCGCAGTCCTTCGCGCAGGAAGTCACCGACATTGCCGCCAGGGAGGCCGCCACCATTGTGCCGGCAGCACAGGCCGGGCGGTCAGCAGACGAGCTTCCGGATGTGCTGCTGCCGGAGGATTTCAGGCAGCCCAAGGCTGTGGACAGGCCGGCGAAGCCTTCGGATCTCAAGAAGATATCGGGCATCGGCCCGAAGCTGGAGACGGTGCTCAACGGGCTCGGCATCTGGACGTTCCGCCAGATCGCAGACTGGTCGCCCGAAGAGATCGCCTGGGTCGACGACTACCTGTCGTTCAACGGCCGCATCGTGCGTGACGACTGGATTGCCCAAGCGGCTGTGCTGGCCGCGAAGAAGTGAATGAAATGCCGGGCGCCGCGTCTTTCGCGCCCGGAAAATGAGATTGCGGGAAATCCGCAGAGGTTTGAGGCGAATGGCAAAGCTCAAGGTCGACGGGAAAGAGATCACTGTACCCGACCATTACACGCTGCTTCAGGCGGCAGAGGACGCGGGCGCGGAAGTGCCGCGCTTCTGCTTCCACGAGCGGTTGTCGATCGCCGGCAATTGCCGCATGTGCCTGATTGAGGTGAAGGGCGGGCCGCCCAAGCCGCAAGCATCCTGCGCCATGGGCGTGCGCGACCTGCGCCCCGGTCCGAACGGCGAAGCGCCGGAAATCTTCACCAACACCCCGATGGTCAAGAAGGCCAGGGAAGGCGTGATGGAATTCCTGCTGATCAACCATCCGCTGGATTGCCCGATCTGCGACCAGGGCGGCGAATGCGACCTGCAGGACCAGGCGATGGCCTTCGGCGTCGATTCCTCGCGCTATCACGAGAACAAGCGCGCGGTCGAAGACAAGTATATCGGCCCGCTGGTCAAGACGGTGATGAACCGCTGCATCCACTGCACGCGCTGCGTTCGCTTCACCACCGAGGTTGCCGGCATTTCCGAACTCGGCCTGATCGGCCGCGGCGAGGATGCCGAGATCACCACCTATCTCGAGCAGGCGATGACCTCGGAGCTGCAGGGCAACGTCATCGACCTATGCCCCGTCGGCGCGCTGACCTCCAAGCCTTTCGCCTTCCAGGCACGGCCGTGGGAGCTGACCAAGACCGAATCCATCGACGTCATGGATGCGGTCGGCTCGGCGATCCGCGTCGACAGCCGCGGCCGCGAGGTGATGCGCATCCTGCCGCGCGTCAACGAGGCGGTGAACGAGGAATGGATCTCCGACAAAACCCGTTTCATCTGGGACGGCCTGCGCACGCAGCGCCTCGACCGGCCTTATGTGCGCAAGGACGGCAAGCTGGCCCCGGCGAGCTGGGCCGAGGCCTTCGCGGCAATCAAGGACGCCGTGTCGAAGACTACGCCCGAGAAGATCGGCGCCATAGCGGGCGATCTTGCCGCGGTCGAGGAAATCTACGCGCTGAAGCTCCTGATGGCCGCACTCGGTTCGAAGAACATGGATTGCCGCCAGGACGGCGCCGCGCTCGACCCGTCGCTTGGCCGGGCAAGCTACATTTTCAACCCCACCATCGAAGGCATCGAACAGGCGGACGCGGTGCTGATCATCGGCGCCAATCCACGCTTCGAAGCCTCGGTGCTCAACGCCCGCATCCGCAAACGCTGGCGGGTCAGCAATCTGCCGGTCGGCGTCATCGGCGATGTCGGGGATACACGCTATGACTATGAACTGCTGGGTGCAGGACCGGAATCGCTCAAGGATCTGGCCGACGGCAATGGCAAGTTCTTCCAGGTGCTGAAGAAAGCCGCGCATCCGCTCATCATCGTCGGCCAGGGCGCGCTGGCGCGCCCTGATGGCGCGGCCGTGCTCGGCCAGGCAGCGAAGCTCGCCATGGCCGTGAACGCCGCGCGCGCGGACTGGAACGGCTTTGCCGTGCTGCACAATGCGGCTGGACGCGTCGGCGGCCTCGACCTTGGCTTCGTGCCGCGCGAGGGCGGCAGGAACGTCGCCGGCATGCTGGGCGAGACGGACGTGCTGTTCCTGCTCGGCGCCGACGAGATCGACATGGCAAAGACCGGCGGCGCTTTCGTCGTCTATGTCGGCACCCATGGCGACGCCGGCGCGCACCGCGCCAACGTCATCCTGCCGGGCGCCGCCTATACCGAGAAATCGGGCACTTACGTCAACACGGAAGGGCGCGTGCAGCAGACCAACCGCGCCGGCTTCGCGCCAGGCGACGCGCGCGAGGATTGGGCCATCGTCAGGGCATTGTCGGATGTACTGGGCAAGAAGTTGCCGTTCGATTCGCTGCCGCAGCTACGCGCTAAACTCTACGGCGAATACCCGCATCTTGCCCGCATCGACCAGGTTGCTACGGGCAATGCCGAGGATATCGCCAATGTGGCGAAGCTCGGCGGACGGCTAAACAAGGGCACGTTCACGTCGCCGGTCCAGGACTTCTACCTGACCAACCCGATCGCGCGGGCCTCTGCCGTGATGGCGGAATGCTCTGCGCTGGCCAAGAGCGGCTTCAAGCAGGCGGCGGAATAAGCATGGACACCTTCTTCTCCTTTTACGTGCTGCCGGCGCTGATCATCGTGTTGAAGTCGGTCGTGCTGATCGTCGTGCTTCTGATCGCCGTCGCCTATCTGCTCTATGCCGACCGCAAGATCTGGGCGGCGGTGCAACTTCGCCGCGGTCCGAACGTCGTCGGCCCCTGGGGCACGCTGCAGGCCTTTGCCGATCTGTTGAAGTTCGTCTTCAAGGAGCCGGTGATCCCGTCCGGCGCCAACAAGGGCGTGTTCCTTTTGGCGCCCCTGGTATCGGCGGTTCTGGCGATCTCGGCCTGGGCGGTCATTCCGGTCAGCCAGGGCTGGGCCGTCGCCAACGTCAATGTCGGTATCCTCTATGTCTTCGCCATCTCCTCGCTCGAGGTCTATGGCGTGATCATGGGCGGCTGGGCGTCCAATTCGAAATATCCGTTCCTCGGGGCGCTGCGTTCGGCCGCGCAGATGGTATCCTACGAGGTCTCGATCGGCTTCGTCATCGTCACCGTGCTGCTTTGCGTCGGCTCGCTCAACCTGTCCGACATCGTGCTGTCGCAGCAGGATGGGCTCGGCACCAAGCTCGGCCTGCCCAACACCTTCCTCGACTGGCACTGGTTGTCGCTGTTGCCGATGTTCGTCATCTTCTTCATCTCGGCCTTGGCCGAGACGAATCGCCCGCCTTTCGACCTCGTCGAAGCCGAATCGGAACTCGTCGCCGGCCACATGGTCGAATATTCGTCGACGCCGTTCCTGCTGTTCTTCCTCGGCGAATATGTCGCCGTCGTGCTGATGTGCGCGCTGGCCACCATCCTGTTCCTCGGAGGCTGGCTGCCGCCGTTCGACTTCGCGCCCTTCACCTGGGTGCCGGGGGTGATCTGGTTCGTGCTCAAGATCTGCCTGATGTTCTTCATGTTCTCCATGGTGAAGGCATTCGTGCCGCGTTACCGCTACGACCAACTGATGCGGCTTGGCTGGAAGGTGTTCCTGCCGATCTCGCTGTTCATGGTGGTGCTGACCGCCGCCTTCCTCAAGATCACGGGGTTTGCGTGATGTCCGCTCTGTCCCAGGCCGCCAAATCGCTGCTGCTGAAGGATTTCGTCGGCGCCTTCTTCTTGTCGATGCGCCAGTTCTTCGCGCCGAAGGAGACGATCAACTATCCGCACGAGAAAGGACCGGTGAGCCCGCGCTTCCGCGGCGAGCATGCACTGCGCCGTTATCCCAATGGCGAGGAACGCTGCATCGCCTGCAAATTGTGCGAGGCGATCTGCCCGGCGCAGGCCATCACCATCGAGGCCGGCCCGCGCCGCAATGACGGCACGCGCCGCACGGTGCGCTACGACATCGACATGGTGAAATGCATCTATTGCGGTTTTTGCCAGGAAGCCTGCCCGGTCGACGCCATCGTCGAGGGGCCGAATTTCGAATTCGCGACCGAAACGCGCGAGGAACTCTACTACGACAAGGACAGGCTGCTGGCGAATGGCGACCGGTGGGAGCGCGAACTGGCGCGCAACATCTCGCTGGACGCACCGTACCGCTGATATCGCATGGACAGGGGCGAGGGCCCTTGTCCGGGGATGACCCGAAGCATTTCAGGCAAAGTCATCCCTCAGGACTTCAGAGTTGCCCATGTTTCTTTGCGCCGGGTCTTTCAACCCGGTTGGAACATGGGCTAGGACAACGCGGCTTCGCACCGGAGGCGGAACGAAGCCACAGACAACAAACAGGACGAACGTCCTGTTTGGACAGGAACCCGGGGGAACCCCAATGCTGAGTGGACTAGAGGCGGCCTTTTTCTACCTCTTCGCCTTTGTCGCCGTGGCGTCGGCGTTCATGGTGATTTCGTCGCGCAACCCCGTGCATTCGGTGCTGTTCCTGATCCTGACCTTCTTCAACGCCGCTGGCCTGTTCATGCTGACAGGCGCCGAGTTCCTGGCGATGATCCTGCTCGTCGTCTATGTCGGCGCTGTCATGGTGCTGTTCCTGTTCGTCGTCATGATGCTCGACGTCGATTTCGCCGAGATGAAGGAAGGCGCCCTGCAATATGCGCCGATCGGCGCGCTGGTCGGACTGATCCTGGCGGCGGAACTGATCGTGGTGCTCGGCGGCTATACATTCGCGCCGCAGCTCGCCTCGACGGTATCGAAGCCGATTCCCGATCTCGCGGCGCGCTCGAATACGGCAGCGCTCGGCGACATCCTCTATACGGACTACCTCTACTACTTCCAGATCTCGGGCCTCGTGCTGCTGGTGGCCATGATCGGCGCCATCGTTTTGACGCTGCGTCACAAGGAAGGGGTCAAGCGGCAGTCGATCGCGGCCCAGGTCGCCCGCACTGCGGCGACGGGCATGGAAATCCGCAAGGTCAAGTCGGGCGAAGGAGTCTGAGATGGTCGTCGGCATCGCACATTATCTGACCGTATCGGCGATCCTGTTCACGCTCGGCGTGTTCGGCATCTTCCTGAACCGCAAGAACGTCATCGTCATCCTGATGTCGGTCGAGTTGATCCTGCTTGCGGTCAACATCAATTTCGTCGCCTTTTCGGCGGCTCTCGGCGACCTGGTCGGCCAGGTGTTCGCGCTGTTCGTGCTGACGGTCGCGGCGGCGGAGGCCGCCATCGGACTTGCCATTCTCGTCGTCTTCTTCCGCAACCGCGGCTCGATCGCGGTCGAAGACGTGAACATGATGAAGGGTTGACGGAACCACCATGTACCAGGCCATCGTCTTCCTTCCGCTGCTCGGCTTCCTGATCGTCGGCCTGTTCGGCACGTCGCTCGGCGCCAAGGCGTCCGAATACATCACCTCCGGCTTCCTGGTGATCGCGGCCGCGCTGTCGTGGGTTGCTTTCTTCACCGTCGGTTTCGGGCATGGCGAGGTGTTCACCGTGCCGGTGCTGCGCTGGATCCAGTCCGGCGGCCTGGAGGCGTCCTGGGCGCTCAGGATCGATACGCTGACGGTGGTCATGCTGGTGGTGGTCAACACCGTGTCGGCGCTGGTCCATATCTACTCGATCGGCTACATGCACCACGATCCGAACCGGCCGCGTTTCTTCGCCTATCTGTCGCTGTTCACCTTTGCCATGCTGATGCTGGTGACTGCCGACAACCTCGTGCAGATGTTCTTCGGTTGGGAAGGGGTGGGCCTGGCGTCCTACCTGCTGATCGGTTTCTGGTACAAGAAGCCCTCGGCCAACGCCGCGGCCATCAAGGCCTTCGTCGTCAACCGCGTCGGCGATTTCGGCTTCGCGCTCGGCATCTTCGGCGTGTTCGTGCTGTTCGGCTCGGTTAATCTCGGCACCATCTTCGCCAATGCGGCGACGTTCATCCCGGCTGAAGGCGCCCCGCAGGGCGCTCCGGTGCTGACCTTCCTCGGCCATGCGCTGGACAAGCAGGCGGCGATGACGATCGTCTGCCTGCTGCTGTTCATGGGCGCCATGGGCAAGTCGGCGCAGGTGCCGCTGCACACCTGGCTGCCGGATGCCATGGAAGGCCCGACGCCGGTCTCGGCGCTCATCCATGCCGCCACCATGGTGACGGCCGGCGTGTTCATGCTGGCGCGGCTGTCGCCGCTGTTCGAGCTGTCGCATTCGGCGCTGACGGTGGTGACCTTCATCGGCGCCTTCACCGCCTTCTTCGCGGCGACCGTCGGCCTCGTCCAGAACGACATCAAGCGCGTCATCGCCTATTCGACCTGCTCGCAACTTGGCTACATGTTCGTGGCGCTCGGCGTCGGCGCCTATGGCGCGGCGATCTTCCACCTGTTCACGCATGCCTTCTTCAAGGCGCTGCTGTTCCTCGGCTCGGGGTCGGTCATCCACGCGGTTTCCGACGAGCAGGACATGCGCAAGATGGGTGGCCTGAGGACGCTGATCCCGACCACTTATTGGATGATGGTAATCGGCACGCTGGCGCTGACCGGCGTCGGCATTCCGGTCACCGTCATCGGTACCGCCGGGTTCTTCTCCAAGGACGCCATCATCGAGACGGCCTTTGCCGGGCATAATTCCGTGGCGGGTCTCGCCTTCGTGCTTTTGGTGATCGCCGCCGGCTTCACCTCCTTCTATTCCTGGCGGCTGATCTTCATGACCTTCCACGGCAGGCCGCGCGCGAGCCATGAGGTGATGCACCATGTCCATGAATCGCCGCCGGTGATGCTGGTGCCGCTGTTCGTCCTGGCTGCGGGCGCGCTGTTTGCCGGCATCATCTTCCACGGTGCCTTCATCGGCGAGGGCTATGCCGAATTCTGGAAGGCGTCGCTGTTCACGCTGCCGGACAATCACATCCTGCACGACATCCACGAACTGCCGCTATGGGTCGAGCTGTCGCCGTTCATCGCCATGCTGATCGGCCTGGCGTTGGCGTGGAAGTTCTACATCCGGTCGCCGGAGGTGCCGGTCAACCTGGCCGCCCAGCATCGCGGGCTCTATGCCTTCCTGCTCAACAAATGGTATTTCGACGAGCTCTATGACTTCCTGTTCGTGCGGCCGGCCAAACGCCTCGGTTCCTTCCTGTGGAAGACCGGCGACGGCACCGTCATCGACGGTCTCGGGCCTGACGGCATCTCGGCACGCGTCGTCGATGTCACCAACCGCGTCGTCAAGCTGCAGACCGGCTATCTCTATCACTATGCCTTCGCCATGCTGATCGGCGTTGCCGCATTCGTCACCTGGATGATGCTCTGATGACCGCCTGGCCAATTCTGTCACTGGTCACCTTCCTGCCGCTGGTTGGTGTGCTGCTCATCCTGTTCATCAACGACGACAGCGAAAACGCACGCCGCAACATCCGCGCCATCGCGCTGCTGGCGACGACGTTCACCTTCATCGTCTCGCTGTTCATCTGGACCGGCTTCGACAACTCGCAAGCCGGCTTCCAGTTCGTCGAGAAGGTCGCCTGGCTCGATTCCGGCATCTCCTACCATATGGGCGTGGACGGCATTTCGATGCTGTTCGTCATCCTGACGACATTCCTGATGCCGCTCTGCATCCTGGCGTCGTGGGAAGCGATCGAGAAGCGCGTCAAGGCCTATATGATCGCCTTCCTGCTGCTCGAGACGCTGATGATCGGCGTGTTCTGCGCGCTCGACATCGTGCTGTTCTACGTCTTTTTCGAAGCCGGCCTGATCCCGATGTTCATCATCATCGGCGTCTGGGGCGGCAAGCGGCGCGTCTATGCCTCCTTCAAGTTCTTCCTCTACACGCTCGCCGGCTCGGTGCTGATGCTGCTCGCCATCATGGCGATGTTCTACCAGTCCGGCACGACCGATATCCCGACGCTGTTGACGCACAATTTCCCCGCCAACATGCAGACATGGCTGTGGCTCGCCTTCTTCGCCTCCTTCGCCGTGAAGATGCCGATGTGGCCGGTGCACACCTGGCTGCCGGATGCGCATGTCGAGG
Organism: Mesorhizobium sp. B2-3-2; assembly: GCF_006442295.1. Taxonomy (NCBI): domain Bacteria; kingdom Pseudomonadati; phylum Pseudomonadota; class Alphaproteobacteria; order Hyphomicrobiales; family Phyllobacteriaceae; genus Mesorhizobium; species Mesorhizobium sp. B2-3-2. The sequence goes on from NZ_VFWA01000019.1 coordinate 75,543, forward strand.
CGCCGACAGCCGGTTCGGTGATCCTGGCCGCCATTCTGCTGAAGATGGGCGGATACGGCTTCCTGCGGTTCTCCTTGCCGATGTTCCCGCTGGCATCCGAGATGTTCGCGCCGCTGGTCTTCGCGCTTTCGGTCGTCGCCATCATCTACACCTCCCTGGTGGCGCTGATGCAGGAGGACATGAAGAAGCTGATCGCCTATTCGTCGGTCGCCCATATGGGCTTCGTGACCATGGGCATCTTCGCCATGAACCAGGAAGGGGTGCAGGGCGCGATCTTCCAGATGCTCAGCCACGGCCTGGTCTCGGGCGCGCTGTTCCTGTGCGTGGGCGTCATCTATGACCGCATGCACACGCGTGAGATCGCCGCCTATGGCGGCCTGGTCAACAACATGCCGAAATACGCCACCGTGTTCCTGATCTTCACCATGGCCAATGTCGGCCTGCCGGGCACGTCAGGCTTCGTCGGCGAGTTCCTGACTATGCTGGGCGTGTTCCGGGTCAACACCTGGGTGGCGTTCTTCGCCGCCACAGGCGTCATCCTGTCGGCGGCCTACGCGCTTTGGCTCTACCGCCGGGTGATCTTCGGCGCGCTGACCAAAGACAGCCTCAAGGGCCTGCTCGACCTGTCGACACGCGAGAAGGCGATCATCTATCCGCTGGTCGTGCTGGTCATCTTCTTCGGCGTCTATCCCGCTCCCGTCTTCGACGCGACGGCCCAGTCGGTCAAGTCGCTCGTCACCAATGTCACCGCATCCATCGGCGCCGCGCAGACCGCGGCGGCGAACTGACCAGGGGTTTTGCGAACCATGACGCCGGACCTTCTCTCCAGCCTGTCGCTCTCGACGCCCGAGCTGATCCTTGCCATCGGCGCGCTCGCGCTGCTGATGGTCGGGGCCTACTCGCGCGCCAACACCGCCAACACCGTGACCGGCCTTGCCGTCGCCGTGCTGGTGATATCGGGCGCCTGGCTGATCTTCTCCACCGGGCAGGGCAGCGCCTATGGCAATGCCTTCATCCAGGATTCCTTCGCCCGCTTCATGAAGCTGCTGGCGCTGGTGGGCTCGGCGGTGACGTTGATCATGTCGATGCGCTTTGCCAAGGCGGAGCGGTTCGACAAGTTCGAATATCCGGTGCTGATCCTTCTGTGCACGCTCGGCATGATGCTGATGATCTCGGCCAACGGCATGATCGGGCTCTATCTCGGCCTCGAGCTGCAGTCGCTGGCGATCTATGTCTTGTGCGCGATCAACCGCGAGAATCTGCGCTCGACCGAGGCGGGCCTGAAGTACTTCGTCCTCGGCGCGCTGTCGTCGGGCATGCTGCTCTACGGTATCAGCCTGGTGTATGGCTATACCGGCAACACCGGCTTCCAGGAGATCGCGACGGCGCTGGGCGGCGGTGAGCGCCAGCTTGGCCTCGTCTTCGGCCTGGTCTTCGTGCTGGCCGGCCTCGCCTTCAAGATCTCGGCGGTGCCGTTCCACATGTGGACGCCCGACGTCTATGAGGGCGCGCCGACACCGGTGACGGCCTTCCTGGCGGCGGCACCCAAGATGGCGGCTATGGCGCTGATCGTGCGCGTCACCATGGGCGCGTTCAAGCCGATCGCTTCCGACTGGCAGCAGATCATCGTCTTCATCTCGATCGCTTCGATGGCGCTCGGCTCTTTCGCGGCGATCGGCCAGACCAACATCAAGCGCCTGATGGCCTATTCCTCGATCGGCCATATGGGCTACGCGCTGGTTGGCCTTGCCGCCAACAGCCAGGCCGGCGTGCGCGGCGTCGCAATCTACATGCTGATCTATCTGGTGATGACGCTCGGCACCTTCGCCTTCATCCTCGCCATGCGGCGCAAGGAAGGCAATGTCGAGCAGATCAGCGACCTGGCAGGCCTGTCCTCGACCAACCCGATCATGGCGACGATCCTGACCATCCTGATGTTCTCGCTGGCCGGCATCCCGCCGCTCGCCGGCTTCTGGGGGAAGTGGTACGTCTTTCTCGCCGCCATCAATGCCAACCTCTACGCGCTGGCGATCATCGGCGTGCTGGCCTCGGTAGTGGGCGCCTATTATTACCTGCGCATCATCAAGATCATGTGGTTCGACGAACCGGTCGGCGGCTTCGTGCCGATGGCCAGTGAATTGCGCCTCGTACTCGGTGTCTCCGGCGCTTTCGTGCTGTTTTATGTGCTGATCGGCGGGCCGATCGGCACCTATGCCGAAGCCGCCGCCAAGACATTTTTCTGACGGGATGGCATTTCGGCTGGCTCCAACCTCGGCGTCGGAAGGGTTCCGGCTGGAGGCGCATGACAGTGTCGGCTCCACCAATGCGCTGGCGCTGGATCATGCCCGGGCGGGCGACCCCGGTAGATTGTGGGTCGTTTCCAAGAAACAGGAAAGCGGGCGCGGGCGGCGCGGCCGCGTCTGGGCGACACCCGAGGGCAATCTGGCGGCGACGCTGCTCGTCCTCACCGGAGGCGAGCTTCGACTCGCCGCGACGCTTGGTTTCGTCGCCGGCCTGGCGCTGGCCGATGCGCTCGACGCCGTGGTGCCGAAGGGCCGGATCGCCATCGGCCTCGACGGCGGCAGCGAAGGCAAGAACCGTTTCGAGCTGAAATGGCCGAACGACGTGCTCGCCTCCGGCGCCAAGCTCGCCGGTATCTTGCTGGAATCGGCCATGCTGGACGGCGGCCGTTTCGCGGTGGCGGTCGGCATCGGCGTCAATGTTGTGGCATACCCTGAGGATTTGCCGTATCCCGCGACGTCGCTTCACGCATTGGGTGCGGCATGCGATGCCGAAACGCTGTTCCTGGCGCTGTCGGATGCCTGGAGCGAGAATGCCCGCCTGTGGGACGACGGGCGCGGACTTGCCGCCGTCAGGCGGCGCTGGCTGGCACGCGCGGCAGGGCTTGGCGGCGAGGTTGCTGTCAGAATTGACGGTAATGTGGTGCGCGGGGTGTTCGAGACCATTGACGAGGACTGCCGTTTCGTGATCCGCGACGATGAGGGCTCGGTTTTGACGATCGCCGCCGGCGATGTGCATTTCGGCGCGGTCGCATCCGCCCGGGCATAGTTTTGTTTTTGCGCAATTCCAGACGGAAAACCGTTACAGACTTTTCCCGGAATTGCTTCAATGGCTTGGCCTGAGGGCCAGGAAGGAAAAAATCATGGCGAAAGCGGAAAACGCCGAACTCGTCTTCGTGCCGCTGGGCGGCGTCGGCGAGATCGGTATGAACTTCGCTCTCTACGGCTATGGTCCGCCGAGCGCGCGCGAGTGGATCGTCATCGATGTCGGCGTCACCTTTCCCGACGCGGCGCATCCGGGCGTCGACCTGATCCTGCCCGACACGCGCTTCATCGAGGAGAACATCGCCAACCTGCGCGGCATCGTGATCACCCACGCGCATGAGGACCACTATGGCGCGCTGCTCGATATCTGGCCGAGGCTCAAGGCGCCGGTGTGGATGACGCCGTTCAGCGCCGGGCTGCTGGAAGCCAAGCGCCAGGGCGAGCAGGGCGCGCCGAAGATCCCGTTGACCATCTACCGCGCGGGCGAAAAATTCACCGTCGGTCCGTTCGAGTTCGAGGCGATCCCGGTCGCGCATTCGATACCCGAGCCGATGTCGCTGGCCATCACCTCGCCGGCGGGCACCGTCATCCACACCGGCGACTGGAAGATCGACCCGGCGCCGACGATCGGACCCAAGACCGACGAAGCGCGGTTCCGCGCCTATGGCGACAAGGGCGTGCTGGCGCTGGTCTGCGATTCGACCAATGCTATGCGCGAAGGCGAATCGCCATCGGAAGTCGCGGTCGGCGAGGGGCTGAAAGGGGTTATACAGGCCGCCAAGGGCCGCGTCGCCGTTACCACCTTCTCCTCCAATGTCGGCCGGATCGTTTCCATCGCCAAGGCGGCGCGGGATGCTGGCCGTCAGTGCCTGGTGCTCGGCCGCTCGCTGAAGCGCGTCATCGATGTCGCCGGCGAACTCGGTTACATGGACGGTCTGCCGGAGTTCATCGCCGAGGAGGATTTCGGCTTCATTCCGCGCGAAAACCTGGTCGTCATCTGCACCGGCAGCCAGGGCGAGCCGCTGGCAGCCCTTGCCAAGCTGTCGCGCGACGAGATGAAGTCGGTGTCGCTGACGGCCGGCGACACGGTGGTGTTTTCCTCGCGCACCATTCCCGGCAACGAGAAGGCGATCCTCGAAATCAAGAACCGCCTGGTCGATCTCGGCATCAAGATCATCGAGGACGGCGATGCGCTGGTGCATGTCTCCGGCCACCCGCGGCGCAGTGAATTGCGCAAGATGTATGAATGGGTACGGCCGCAGATCGGCGTCCCCGTGCATGGCGAGGCCGCGCATCTGGTGGCGCAGGGCTCGCTGATGTCGACGTCGGGCATCGGCCAGGTGGCGCAGGTGCGCGACGGCGACATGCTGCGGCTCGCTCCCGGCCCTGCCACGATCATCGACCAGGTGCCGTTCGGCCGCATCTACAAGGACGGCAGGTTGATCGGCACCGACCAGGCGATGGGCATTCGCGACCGTCGCAAACTGTCCTTTGCCGGCCATGTCGCGGTCAATGTGGTGCTGGACGAGAAGTACGAGCTCGCCGGCGATCCCGATCTGGTCGCAATCGGCGTTGCAGAGGCCGATGCCAGGGGCGAGACGCTGGAGGACCTGATGATCGATGCGGCAATCGGCGCGGTGGACTCAATCCCCCGTCAGCGCCGAAAAGACCTCGACCTGGTGCAGGAGGCGGTACGCCGTGCCGTACGCGGCGCCGCCAACGAAGCCTGGGGCAAGAAACCGCTGGTGACTGTATTCGTCACGCGGTGACGAATGGGGGAATAAGGCAGTAGGGGAGTAGGGAGAATGAGCCGTTGCTTTTCTTCTGTCTTGTTCCCTACTGCCTTACTCCCCTAAAGCGGAGCGCTCTATGCTTGGACGCCTGAATCATGTCGCGCTCGCGGTGCCGGATCTGGCCGCGGCTGTCGCTTCCTATCGCGACAGGCTCGGAGCCGAGGTCAGCGAACCGCAGGCGCTGCCGGGGCATGGCGTCACCGTGGTGTTCGTCAATGTCGGCAACACCAAGATCGAGTTGCTGGAGCCGCTCGGCGAGGGTTCGCCGATCGCGGCTTTCCTCGAGAAGAACCCGTCGGGCGGCATGCACCATCTTTGCTACGAGGTCGACGACATCCTTGCCGCGCGCGACCGGCTCCAGGCGGCCGGCGCCCGGGTGCTGGGCGACGGCAAGCCGAAGACAGGCGCGCATGGCAAGCCTGTGCTGTTCCTGCATCCGAAGGATTTCTTCGGCACGCTGATCGAACTGGAGCAATCATGAGCTGGGTTTCGTTCACCGCACTGTTCTTCGCGACCTGGTGGGTGGTGCTGTTTGCCGTTCTGCCGTTCAGCGTCAGGACGCAGGATGACGATCGTGACGTGACGCTGGGCACGGTGCCGAGCGCGCCGCGCGGACCGCATATGCTGCGTGCGGTGATCCGCACCACCGTCGCCACGGCGGTGCTCATGGGCATTTTCTACGGCCTGACGCACGGGCTGGGATACAGCCTCAACGACATCCCGCACATCGTGCCGGAATTCGGCCAGGCCACGGCAAAATAGCAGCATTCAAACCGGGCTTTTGCGCTTCGGGCGAGGTCGCGCCGCCATTCGGCGCCGGCGCATGCGTTCAGGCTTCAAAAGTCATGACGCGGGGGTAAGGTGGTTTGGCAACGCATTGCGCTAAGCAGATGATTGCACAAAAAAAATGCAAGGCACAAGGCCTTGCAATTTAAACGCGTCCGATCTGTTTCCGGTTTCCGGCGGCAGCGAGTAACCGCGCCTAGATCGCATCCTCCCAAGACTTTGACCGCGTAGGAGAACAGATTTTTCTCTGCTCTCTCGGTTATCGGGGCACATTAGCCCAACGGAAATGAAAATGTCACGAAGAATTTTGCCTTGAAACGGGCATTCTCGTGCTGCACTGCACAATAGTGTGGCAGCCTTTGCTTGGGAAACCATCAGCAGGGTGTTTCATGCAACCGTGGCTCCTTCGATCGTCCAGCATTCGCGGCGCGCGCGAGGGGTGCTCAAAACCTTTTCCTTCCGCGCGCCACGCCGTTCGTAAGCTGAATTTCCGATTTCCGGGTCGATGCGTCCGGGTTCCCATTGCGCCATGAAATGGCTATGAAGCCGGGGCAAGCAAGCCTGCGTCGCACCGATTCTGGCGCGGCCTCCTCATTCACGGACCAGTCCATGCGTTTGTCGCGCTATTTCCTGCCCATCCTCAAAGAGAATCCGCGCGAGGCGGAGATCGTCTCGCATCGGCTGATGCTGCGCGCCGGCATGATCCGCCAGCAGGGGCAGGGCAGTTTTTCCTGGCTGCCGCTGGGCAAGCGGGTCCTGGACAAGGTCTGCCAGATCATCCGCGAGGAGCAGAACCGCGCCGGCGCGCTGGAAATCCTGATGCCGACCATCCAGTCGGCCGATCTGTGGCGCGAAAGCGGCCGCTATAACGACTATGGCAAGGAGATGCTGCGCATCAAGGACCGCCAGGACCGCGACATGCTCTATGGGCCGACCAACGAGGAAATGGTCACCGAGATCTTCCGCGCCTATGTTAAGTCCTACAAGGATCTGCCGCTCAACCTCTACCATATCCAGTGGAAGTTCCGCGACGAGGTGCGGCCGCGCTTCGGCGTCATGCGCAGCCGGGAATTCCTGATGAAGGATGCCTACTCCTTCGACCTCGACTTCGAAGGCGCGAGAGCCGCTTACAACAGGATGTTCGTGTCCTATCTCCGGACCTTCACCCGCATGGGGCTACAGGCGATCCCGATGCGGGCCGACACCGGCCCGATCGGCGGCGATCTCAGCCATGAATTCATCATCCTGGCCGATACCGGCGAGAGCCAGGTGTTCTGCCATCGCGATTATCTGTCGCTCGGCGTGCCCGGAGCCGACACCGATTTCTCCAACGACGCCGAGATATCAGGCATCGTCAAGACCTGGACGACGCCTTACGCGGCCACCGACGAAATGCATGACGAAGCGGCCTGGGCTGAGGTTCCCGACAGCGACAAGGTTTCGGCGCGCGGCATCGAGGTCGGCCATATCTTCCATTTCGGCGAGAAATACTCCAAGCCGATGGGTGCCAAGGTGACCGGGCCCGACGGCAAGGATCATTTCGCCTCCGGCGGCTCCTACGGCATCGGCCCGTCGCGGCTGGTGGCGGCGATCATCGAGGCCAGCCATGACGAGAACGGCATCATCTGGCCGGAAGCGGTGGCGCCGTTCGATATCGGCCTGATCAACATGAAGGTGGGCGACGCCGACTGCGACCGCGTCTGCGATGAGCTCAACGCAGCTTTCACCGCCGCCGGCAAGGATGTGCTCTATGACGACACCGACCAGCGGCCGGGCGGCAAGTTCGCCACCGCCGACCTGATCGGCCTGCCCTGGCAGGTGATCGTCGGACCGCGCGGCGTGGCCGCCGGCGAGGTCGAGATCAAGAACCGCAAGACCGGCGAGCGCGTGACGCTGCCGATCGCCGATGCGAAAAAACGCTTCGGTGCCGCCGCATGAGCGAGGCGGCGGCAGCGAGACCGGCAGGCGCCGGACCGTTTTCCATCTTCGAACGCACGGTGGCGTGGCGCTATCTGCGCTCGCGACGCAAGGAGACGGTGATCTCGGTCATCGCCTCGATCTCCTTCCTCGGCATCATGCTGGGCGTGGCGACGCTGATCGTGGTGATGGCCGTCATGAACGGGTTCAGAGCCGAGCTGCTCACCCGCATTCTCGGCGTCAACGGCCATCTGATCGTGCAGCCGCTGGATTCGCCGCTTGAGGACTATGCGCAGGTCGCCGGCCGCATCAACGGCGTGGCCGGCGTGAAATACGCCATTCCGCTGATCGACGGCCAGGTGCTGGCGCAAGGCAATATCGGCGGCGGCTCGGGCGCGCTGGTACGCGGCATCAGGGGCGAAGACCTTGAAAAGATCGCCATCGTCGCCAGCAATATCAAGCAAGGCTCGATCGCTGATTTCGACACGGGCGAGGGGGTCGCCATCGGCAAGCGCATGGCGGAGAATCTCGGCCTGGCGCTCGGCGATACGATCACGCTGATCTCGCCGGACGGCGACGTGACGCCGCTCGGCACGACGCCGCGCATGAAGGGCTACAAGATCGCGGCAATCTTCGAAGTCGGCATGTCGGAATATGACGCCTCCATCGTCTACATGCCTTTTTCGGAGGCGCAGCTCTATTTCAACATGGATGGGCGAGCCCAGACGATCGAGATCTATGTCGACAATCCCGATGACGTCGACGCGCTGAAACCGAAGGTGGAAGAGGCGGCGCAGCGACCCATCGACCTCGTCGACTGGCGGCAGCGCAACGAGACCTTCTTTTCCGCCCTGCAGGTGGAGCGCAACGTCATGTTCATGATCCTGACCCTGATCGTTCTGGTGGCGGCGCTCAACATCATCTCCGGGCTGGTCATGCTGGTGAAGGACAAGGGGCACGACATCGCCATCCTGCGCACCATGGGCGCCTCGCGCGGCGCCATCCTGCGCATCTTCCTCATGACGGGCGCGGCGATCGGCGTCACCGGCACCATCGCCGGCGTGCTGCTCGGCGTGGTCATCTGCCTCAACATCGAATCGATCCGCGAGTTCTTCTCCTGGATGACCGGCAAGGTGCTGTTCAATCCGGAGCTCTATTTCCTCAGCCAGTTGCCGGCGAAAATGGATCCGCGCGAGACGACCTATGTCGTCATCATGGCGCTCGGCCTGTCCTTCCTGGCGACGTTGTTTCCAGCATGGCGGGCGGCCCGCCTCGATCCGGTCGAAGCGCTGAGGTACGAGTGATGGCGCAGGCCATTATCGAGTTGAAGAGCGTCGAGCGGCACTATGTCCAGGGGCCGCGCAAGCTCACCATCCTGAACGGCGCGGACTTCTCGCTGAAGCGCGGCGAGATGGTGGCGCTGGTGGCGCCGTCCGGCACCGGCAAATCGACGCTGCTGCATACGGCAGGGCTCCTGGAACGGCCCGATGCCGGCGACGTGATTCTCTCCGGCCGGGCCTGCGGCCGGCTATCGGACGACGAGCGCACCTCGATCCGCCGCAACGATGTCGGCTTCGTCTACCAGTTCCACCACCTGCTGCCGGAGTTTTCGGCGCTGGAAAACATCATGATGCCGCAGCTCATCAAAGGGTTGCCGCGCAAGGAGGCGGCCGAGCGCGCGGCGCAGCTACTCGACTACATGCAGATCGGCAAGCGCGCATCGCACCGGCCGTCCGAACTGTCGGGCGGCGAGCAGCAGCGCGTGGCAATCGCACGCGCGGTCGCCAATGCGCCGCTGGTGCTGCTGGCGGACGAGCCCACCGGCAATCTCGACCCGGTGACCGCTTCCTATGTGTTCGAGGCGCTGGAGGCATTGGTGCGACAATCGGGCCTCGCGGCGCTGATTGCCACCCATAATCACCAGCTGGCAGAGCGCATGGACCGGCGCGTCACCCTGGCAGAGGGCAAGGTGGTGCCGCTCTAAGGGCACCTCGATGTCCGCTGCGAGATTGGGTCCAACCTTAACAACGTCCAGCGAGATTTCCGCGAGTTTGGTTTACCGTCAGGGATGCTGATCTCTCCGGGAGTCCCTCAGGATCAGAACCGCCAATGAGCCTTCAGTGCGATCAGGGTGGATGAGATCGCGATCATCCCCAGGATGAGCAGCCAGGTTACAAAGTTGCGCGAGAGGCGCCACCGGCGGCCTTGTCTCATGCGCTTTCGCCAGCGATCAGCTTGATTGGCGCCTTCGTGTTGCCCCACGTCCATCACTCGGTAGCCGTACAGCTTACCCACTATTGTCTCGACTAGGATTGAGTGCAAGCAGGCGCTCATCCCATACGCCAAGGGACGACAGCGTCGCCGACATCTTCCTGACCTGTTGATGGTCCCGCGCCATCAACCTTTTCTTAACCGTGCCGGTTTGATCGCTCGAAAATTCCGGCTGCGGACGATTCTGCTCGTTGACCTTGAAACAAAATTAGAACAAATTGCGAACATATCAACAACAGGAGAGAGTTATGACCGATCTGGTTCAGGATGTCGTCTCGCTGGTTTGCATGAGCACCTTCCTCATTTCCATGGCGATCTGGATCGGAGCCATGTGAGGTGACGGTGTCTGCCGTCGCCGTTACGGCGGACGAAAGTCCGCTTTGCCGTTAAGCCTTTCTTGCCGCCATGGCGCTAGGGTATCGCTCCTGAAAGCAGGAGCGCCGCGTGTCGCCCATCGTCACCGCCTTCCTCGTGGCCAGCAATCTCGGGCTGATTTTTCTCCTGATGAGCGTGCCGCTTGGTTTGCGCACCATCAGGCTCAGCCGCACGGTCGCGGCCGACCGGCAGCGCCTGTGGCAGGCGCTGTGGCCGCTCGGGAGCAATGCCGGCTGGTCCGGCGAAATCCTCTCGGCGGAGATGCTGGCTGAGGGACTGGTCCGCACCAGGATGTCCTGGGAGGGCCGGGACGGCCAGCCGATCGAACGCAAGGCCCTGCTCGAGAATGTCGTGCACGGCAGGTGCTTTTCGATGCGCGTCATCGAGGACGCGGCGCTCGACCCGTCTTTCTGGGCGCATTATCGGGAAACCGCGCAGTTGGTCTCGATTGGCGGGGCCACCCGGGTGACGCTCACCCAGACCGACCGTTACCGCGGCATGGCATTCCTGGTGTTCCGCTATTTCGCCATGCGCCGCGAACTCGCCAAGCTGGATGGCTGGGCCAGGACAGGGCGGTATCGCAAGGGCGGCTGGTTCGAACATCCGCTGAGCCAGCTCGGCTTCGCCGCTCTCTCGGCATTCATCCTGTGGCCGTTCTTCGGGCTTCACCGCGGCGGGCTGGCGCTGGCCGCGATCCTGACTTCCGTTGTCGCCCTGCACGAGCTCGGCCACATGGCGGCATTCCGCCTGATGGGCCATCGCAGGGCGCGCATGATCTTCATCCCGCTCCTCGGCGGCGTCGCCATTGGCGGCCGGCCCTATGACAGCCGTTTCGAAGTGGCGTTCGTGGCGCTGATGGGCGCCGGGTTCTCTGCTTTCCTGGTGCCGTTGGCGATGATGGGCAGTACGTTTGCAAGCGCGGAAGGGCACTGGCTTACCGCGACATTGCTGGCGACACTGGCGGGCTGTGCTGCCCTGTTCAACATCGCCAATCTGGTGCCGGTGTGGAAATTCGATGGCGGCCAGGTGCTGCGCCAGATCTGCCCGGGGCCGGTCGCACTGGCGCTGGCCTCCTTCTTCCTGCTCTCGGCTTTCCTGGCGCTTGGCTGGCAGGCCGGCTTTTCCATTGGCTTTCTGCTCGCGGCCGGCGCGGTCTTTGCAATCCTCAGCCTTCTGACAGCGGGCAGCGGGGTGAAGCCGCGCCACGAACTGAAGCCGATCCGGACAGCCGACCGTTTCGTCATCGCCGGGGCGCTGCTGGCGGTGTTCGTCATCCACGGCTATGGAGTGCTCTGGGCGTCGGCACGGCTGATCTGAGCTGTCCGGGAAGCGTTCAGCCGGCCTCGCGGACTGTTACCAACGGCAAGGCCGTAGCCGGGCCGAAGACATCCTCGAACGCTGATTTCAGCGCCAGATCGAGATCGGCCATCGTCACCGGCAGCCCGAGATCGACGAGGCTGGTGACGCCGTGGTCCTGCACGCCGCACGGCACGATACCGCTGAAATGGCCGAGGTCCGGCTCGACATTGATGGCGATGCCGTGAAAACTCACCCAGCGCCTGAGCCGAATACCGATGGCGGCGATCTTGTCTTCGGCGGCAGAGCCGTCCGGCAGGGCAGGGCGATCGGGCCGCACCACCCAGACGCCGACGCGATCCTCACGGCGCTCGCCATTGACGTTGAAGGCGGCGAGCGTGCCGATGATCCATTGTTCGAGGGCGGCGACGAAGGCGCGCACATCCTCGCGGCGGCGTTTCAGGTCGAGCATGACGTAGGCGACGCGCTGGCCCGGCCCATGATAGGTGTATTCGCCGCCGCGGCCGGCCGAAAACACCGGGAACCGGTTGGCGTCGATCAGGTCCTCGCTGCGCGCACTGGTGCCGGCGGTATAGAGGGGCGGATGCTCGACCAGCCAGACCATCTCGCCGGCGGCTCCGCTGCGGATCGCTTCGGCGCGAGCCTCCATGAAGGCGAGCGCCTCAGGGTAGGCGGTGAGGCCGGGCTCGATCGCCCATTCGACGGGCGCCGAACCGGGCAAAGGCAGGAACGACGTGGCGATCTGGCTGCGTTCTGGCATGGGGTGTCTCTTGTTGTACTCCATATGGCGATATCGGGCCGAAACGTCCAGTTCGCGGTGCATTTTGGCGCTTTGATCCGTTATGGCAATTCCCAGCGATTAAATGCTCGGGGCGCACTTGTTTCGCCGGAAACGATTTGCTACACGCCGCGAGCCGGTCGGTTCCGGCTCCTACCACGTGCGGTCGTGGCGGAATTGGTAGACGCGCAGCGTTGAGGTCGCTGTGGGGCAACCCGTGGAAGTTCGAGTCTTCTCGACCGCACCATTCTCTCTTTCCAGAATCTCATTTGAAGCGGCACCTCCAGCCCTACGGGCACCGCGCATTTCGTTTGATATTCCCGCGCGTTACGCCAGTTTCTTTTTGAGCGTCGGATTTTCCCGAAACCGGTTTCCACTTTCGGGTCCGATGTTCTAGACCTGAGACGCACCTTTTCCAGGATTGCAATGGCGGGAGGCGCTGGTGGAAGGCCAGGACGAACGGACGACCGGCGCTGGGATCGCTGACGAACACCACGCCGACATCTACGGTGAGGACGGCGCTGTCCTTTCGTCCTTTCTCGCCCAGATCGGCGCGGCGATCGCCGACCGCGATACGCTCACGCTCAAGCGTGAGGTCGACGACCTGCACCAGTCGGAAATGGGCGACCTGATCGAGGCGCTGCATCCCGACCAGCGGCGCGCCCTTGTCGAGCTTTTGGGGGCCGACTTCGATTTTTCCGCGCTGACCGAGGTCGACGAGGCGATCCGCATGGACATCGTCGACAATCTGCCCAACGCGCAGATTGCCCAGGCGGTGCAGGAACTCGATTCCGACGACGCTGTCTACATCCTCGAGGACCTCGAACCGGAGGACCAGGACGAGATCCTGTCGCAGCTGCCGTTTACCGAGCGCATCAGGCTGCGCCGCTCGCTCGACTACCCCGAGGAGACCGCCGGGCGGCGCATGCAGACGGAGTTCGTCGCGGTGCCGCCGTTCTGGACGGTCGGCCAGACCATCGACTACATGCGCGAGGACAAGAACCTTCCCGACCGCTTCAGCCAGATCTTCGTCATCGACCCGAGCTTCAAGCTGCTTGGCGCCATAGACCTCGACCAGATCCTGCGCACCAAGCGCTCGGTCAAGGTCGAGGAGGTCATGCATGAGACGCGGCATGCCATTCCGGCCACGATGGACCAGGAAGAGGCCGCGCGGGAGTTCGAGCAATATGACCTTCTGTCGGCCGCCGTCGTCGACGAGAACGAGCGGCTGGTCGGCGTGCTGACCATCGACGACGTCGTCGACGTTATCCAGCAGGAAGCCGAGGAAGATCTCCTGCGCATGGGCGGCGTCGGCGACGAAGAGCTTTCCGACAGCATCTTTTCGACCTCGCGTTCGCGTGTTCCATGGCTGCTTGTCAATCTCCTGACCGCCTTCCTCGCGGCATCGGTGATCGGCCTGTTCGACCACACGATCGAGCGCATCGTGGCGCTTGCCGTGCTGATGCCGATCGTGGCCGGCATGGGCGGCAATGCCGGCTCGCAGACCATGACCGTTACCGTGCGGGCGCTGGCGACAAGGGATCTCGACATCTACAATGCCGGTCGCATTATCCGTCGCGAGATGGGCGTCGGTTTCATCAACGGCATCGTTTTCGCCATACTGATCGGCATCGTCGCCGCCGTCTGGTTCCGCGATGCCAATCTCGGAGGCATCATCGCCGCGGCCATGATCATCAACATGTTCGTTGCGGCTCTTGCCGGCATCCTGATCCCGCTGCTGCTCGACCGCTTCAAGGTCGATCCTGCGGTCGCTTCGGCGGTCTTCGTCACCACGGTCACCGATGTCGTTGGTTTCTTCGCCTTTCTCGGCCTTGCCACGTGGTGGTTCGGAGTCCGTTGATTCGGCTCAATTGACTTTTACGTAAATGCCGTGCGAGGCTCGGCGACAGGCAGACTGCGGCCGATTCCGGCAGGTCTGGGGCGGACGGAGAGCAGCAATCGCCAATCTCCGGCTATGGGGTGAGAATGCGGGAATATTATTCGATCACCGAGCTGACGCGCGAATTCGACGTGTCGACGCGGACGTTGCGCTTCTACGAGGACGAGGGGCTGGTGCAGCCGGTGCGGCGGGGCCGCACGCGGCTGTTTCGTCCATCCGACCGACACCTGATCCGGCAGATCATGCGCGGAAAACGGCTCGGCTTCTCGATCAACGAGATCCGCGAAATCATCCAGATGTACAAGGAGCCGCCCGGCGAGGTCGGCCAGCTGAAGCTGATGATCAAGCGCATCGAGGAAAAGCGCGAGGATCTGAGGCAAAAGCGTCGCGACCTCGAGGAGACATTGGCCGAACTCGATCAGGCCGAGGAATCCTGCGTCGAGCGGCTGGTCGAGCTGGGCGTGAACACGTAGCGGCCTTCCCGGGCACTTCTCTCCGTATAATGACCGGAGAAGGGGGCTGGCCGTAACCTCGGCCTCCTTCCTGCAACATTGGCGATTGGCGAAACCGCCGATGACAGCGCTCCTCTCCCCGTCACTATACGGGAGAGGATGCCGGTCGGCAGGTGAGGGACGGCGCCGACGTCGACAATTTGTTGATCTCCGCCACAAATCGGAAACTGTCCATCTTCCCGATATGGCTCTGGCAGCCGGTATTCAGATGCTCAAATCCAGCGCCGCACTCGTTTGGCATAGTCGCGGTATTTCTTGCCGAACTTTGCCGCCAGCATCTTTTCTTCCTTTTCCACCGCGACCTTCTGCGTGACGAAGGCGGCGATGAAGGCGAACGGCAGGAACCAGACGATCCCGGAGATGAAGGCAACGCCGATCAACAGCAGCGTGTTGGCGAGGTACATCGGGTTGCGGCTGACGCCGAATGGACCCGAGGTGACGAGATGGTCCGGCACGGCGTTGGGGTTGAGCGTGGTCTTGGCCCGCGTCATGGTGCGGATGGCGGTGAACCACAGTGCGGCGACGCCGAACAGCGCCACCCAGCCGGCCGCGTAGAGGAGGTCGCCCAGAAGGTCGCCGATCCAGGGCAGGGGAAAGAGCAGGCCGAGCGCGATGCTGATGCCGATGGCGGCGATGTAGATCAGCGGCGGCCATGGTATCAGCCCAGGTTTGGGCGGGGTCTCGGTCATTCGACACCTTCCTCCGTCATCTTGCTGTCGGTCTGGGCCGTGCAGGTGCCGGCGAGATCCGCCAGATGCGCTCTCCATTCGGCGGTCTGGTCGTCCTTGTAGAGCCGATCAAGCGTGGCCTCGTCCTCCAGCGTGTCCAGCATGCACCCACAATAGCTCGAACAGAACTTGCTGTCGCGCTGCTGTTCGCACGAGATCTGGCAGGTCTTTAGAAAGTTCACCTGCGGGGTTTCGACCTTGGCCGGCATTACTTGCGAGAACAACCAGACACTGCCGATCAGCAGCGGCTGATGGATCAGGTAGAAGGCCAGGCTATGCCGGCCGATGAAGACCAGCGGGTAGGACCAGCGCCCGGGCGCCACATCCGCCAGGCGCGCCAAGGCGCCGAAGCCGGAGGCGAGCTTGGTCGCTCCGAGGCCCACAAGCACCGCACCGAACCACGGGAACAACGGGACATAGTCGTTGGAATGTGGGTTGACCGCGGAAAGGCCGACCCACCACAGCAAGGGGTGATCGAACGATTCCAGCCGAAAATAGAAGGGAATGGCGATGACCGCCGCGGCGATCAGCAGTGTGAGCAGCGCCGGCAGACGCAGGAATGCCAGCCCAAGCAGGCTCGCCAGCGCGATCTGGTGCAGGATGCCAAAGAAGATCCACCCGTCCGGCGTGGCGATACGGGTGGCGACCGAAATGGCGATCGCCGCCCCGGCGACCATGGCAAAGCGTCTCCAGAAGCCGTTCCAGCGGATCTCTTTGCCATGGGCGAGATACAGGCTGACGCCGACCAGGAACAGGAAGGTCGAGGCGATGCAGCGAGCATAGAACTTCCACCAGCCGAAGGCGGTCAGGCCGGGATCGGTGTAGCCGAAGAATTCCAGGTCCCAGGTGAAATGGTAGCTCGCCATGGCGATCAGCGCGATGCCGCGCAGCATGTCGATGGCGACGATGCGCTTGGTCTTCGGCAACTCCGCGGCGGGCATGGTCGGCGTCTGGATGCTCATGGTCTCGCGATCTGATTCAGCCCCGCACGAGGACTATCACGGTTACGCCGGACAAAAGAAGGCCGTGAGCTTCGATACGGACGGTCAGCCGGCGCTGCGTCAGGCACCTCTTTAGGCCAGCACGGGAAAGCCTTTGACCGGCTTCGTTTTAACCGGGGCACGTCGGTTTCCTGTTACCGGCCACGAAATGATGGCCGCAGATTTGGCCGGTGATTCTGCTTTGGGGAAGCAATGTCCACGCATGTGCGCCATCCGATCTGGCTACCGGCCCTCAAGGCCGCGGATGCCCGCACCTTCGCCTCGCTCTACGCGGTCGAATCCTTCGCTCGCGCCACGGTGTCGAGCGTCATCCCGATCCAGGCCTACGAGATCCTCCACAACGAGCAGATCGTCTCGATCCTCTACACCATCGTGGCGATGCTCGGCCTGTCGGTGACCTTGTTCATGCCGATGCTGATCCAGCGCTTCGCCCGGCGTTGGGTCTACACGGCGGGCGCCTGCCTGCTGGCGATCGGCTCGTTGTTCTTCGTTACGCATACGCTCGCCGGGCAATTGGCCGGCATGCTATGCCGTGTCATGGGCGCCAGCGCGCTGTCGATCACGCTCAACCTTTACATCATGGACCACATCCGCAAGACCGATTTCATGCAGGCCGAATCGCTGCGCATGGCGTGGTCGATGTTTGCCTGGACGGGTGGGCCGACGCTCGGCATCTTTCTCTACACGCGCTTCGGCATCTATGCCGCGCATGGCGCGGTCGCCGTATTCGCCTTGGCCCTGCTGGCACTGTTCTGGACCTACCGGCTCGGCGACAATCCCTCGATCCGGCCGGGCAAGACGCGCCCGGTCAATCCGCTCGCCAATATCGGCCGCTTCGTCGCGCAGCCGAGGCTGAGGCTGGCCTGGCTGATTGCCTTCGGCCGCTCCTGCTTCTGGACGACCTTCTTCGTCTACGGACCGCTGTTCATGGTCATCACCGGTGAGGGCGAACTGGCCGGCGGCATTCTGGTTTCGGCGGGCAACGCGCTTTTGTTCATGGCGATTTTCTGGGGCAAGGCGGGCAAGCGCTTCGGTGGCCGCAGGACCATGACATTTGCCTATTTCGCCATGTCGGCGATGCTGCTGGCGGCGGGTGCCGTCGGCGAAAGCGCGCCGCTCATCACCGGCGCCTTCCTGCTGTGCGGCGCCTTCTTCACCATTGCGCTCGACGCGCTGGGCTCGACCGCCTTCATGCGCTCGGTGCGCTCTTACGAGCGCGCGCAGATGGCTGCGGTCTACCGCACCTATCTCGATTTTTCCGAACTGACGCCGCCGCTGGTCTATTCGGTGGTGCTGGCCTTTTTCGGCCTCGGCTCGGTTTTCGTCACGCTCGGCCTGCTTGCGGCGGTCTGCGGCTATGTCAACTGGCGTTATCTGCCGAAGTCGCTGTGAAGCTTACGGCACAAGCGCAGCGTGCCGTTCGCGTACCCAGTCGTGGAAGCGGTGAAGGTCGTATTCCTCCGGCATCAGCACGCCGGCCTTGTGGCGCATAGAGCGCAGCCCTTTCTGGTTGACCTCGCAGATCGCGGCATCCTCCTCCAGCACCTGGGTGCCGAAACCGACGATATTGTCGATGTCGGTGGCGGCGAGCGCGTCGGGCGCGAACAGCCATTCGGCGGTCAACTCGGTCTGTTCGGGGCCAAGCGGCACCAGCCGAACGGACCTTACATAGTCGACGTGGCCGACGATGAACATCGAGGGCAGGCTGGTGGCATAGGTCTGGCCGGCGGCGCGCTCGGCCGGTGTCAGGCCCGAAAAGACCGGCCCATGAGCCTGACCGTCACGCGACCATGTTTCGGCACCCGCCCGCAGCCCGCCGGAAAACTCCGGCGCGTCATTGTCAGCGTGGCGGACCCATTCGGGATCGTCGTGCCGGCCCATCAGGCCGCGGCCATAGATCGGCACCAGTCGCGACAGGTCCTTGTGGACGCCCGGGCAGTGCAGGCATTCGTTGAAGTTTTCCCAGAATATCTTCCAGTTGCAGTTCATTACCTTGCGCAGCACATGGCCTGATGCCAGCGATTCCAGCGGCCAGTTGCCGAGATCGCCGGAGGCCGGGTCGAAGGATGAGTGCGCCGAGCCGGCGGCATCTTCCGCGAGATTGACGAAGACGAAGCCGCGCCAGACCGACAGCG
Organism: Mesorhizobium sp. B2-3-2; assembly: GCF_006442295.1. Lineage (NCBI taxonomy): Bacteria > Pseudomonadati > Pseudomonadota > Alphaproteobacteria > Hyphomicrobiales > Phyllobacteriaceae > Mesorhizobium > Mesorhizobium sp. B2-3-2. The sequence goes on from NZ_VFWA01000019.1 coordinate 94,121, forward strand.
CGACGCGATAGAGCGGATGGTCCGCCTTGTCGAAACCGTCGGGCAGCATTTTCGACGGCACGCGTACGAGATCGCCGCGCAGCGAATAGGACCATGCGTGATAGGGGCAGGTGATCAGCCGCGCCTTCAACCGGCCAGCACTTTCCTGGCAAAGCTGCGAGCCGCGATGCCGGCAGGTGTTGTGGAAGGCGCGCAGTTCGCCGGTGTCGTCGCGCAGCACGACGATCTCCTGAGTGCCGACACGGAAGGTGCGGAAAGCCAGCGGTTGGGCGAGATCAGCTTCACGGCAGACGAGCAGCCAGTTCCTGTACCAGATGGCGTCGAGGTCGCGCTGGTAGGCAGCTGCATCCCAATAGGCCGAGGACGGCAATGTCGGCTCGGCCCGGGTGAGGCCGTTATAGGGGGCGTGCTGGCTCTGGACGGGCTGCATGGCTGGCCTCCTGTGAGGATGGCAGCCGACACCCGGCCACGGAAATTGTCAATTGCAGCGGAGCAGGCGGCCGGACGGCGCTAAAGCGCTTGTCGTCGTCGGAATTTGGTTTGCCGGATGCTGCGATTTTCCCTATAGTCACACTCGTCGTCGGTTCCGATTGGAGCCAAGAGGGAATGCGGTGCGGGCAGATTTTCTGCCCAATGCCGTGGCTGCCCCCGCAACTGTGTGCGGTAGTCCTCTCCATATGCCACTGAAGATTTTTTCTTCGGGAAGGTGGGGAAGGGCGCTGATCCGCGAGCCAGGAGACCTGCCGGCGACAGGAAACTGACTTCGATGCCCTCGGGTGGAGGGCGAAAGGACAAGACATGAATACCGCTTCCGTCTCGCTCGGCGCCTCCGTTTCCTCGCAGTCCCGCTTGATGCAGCTCGCTCTCGCTGGATTCCTGGGCCTTTTCGTGATGGGCTTCGTCGGCTTCTCGCATATCGATGCGGTCCACAATGCCGCGCACGACTATCGTCATTCGATGGCGTTTCCCTGCCACTGATAGGGATCTGACATCATGAACCTGTTTCGCAACGTCGTGTTCATCGCGGCGATCGCAGGGCTCGTGGCCGGCGTCGTTCTCGCCTGCATGCAGGCCTATGCCACCGTGCCGCTGATCCTGAAGGCGGAAGTCTACGAACAGGCCGGCGGCGGCCATCACCACGACCATGCCGCGCCGGCTGCAACGGACACCAACGCCATGAGCTCCGCCGCCCCGGCGGGAAATGCCATGAGCACGGCCGCGCCCGCGCCTGCGGAAGCAGCCGCTCCGGCGGCGGAAGACGAAGGCTGGGCGCCGGCCGACGGTTTCGAACGTTTCGCTTTCAGCGTGCTTGCCAATATCGTCACCGGCATCGGCTTCGCGCTGATCCTGGTCGCGGTCTCCGAATTCGCCGGCGGCATCGGCAACTGGCGCCAGGGCGTGTTCTGGGGCCTGGCTGGCTTTGCCGTGTTCACGCTGGCGCCGGGCCTTGGCCTGCCGCCGGAACTGCCGGCCATGCCCGCGGCCGACCTCACCCAACGCCAGATCTGGTGGTGGGCAACGGTGGCGGCAACGGCGACCGGCCTTGGCCTGATCGCCTTCCGCAAGTCGCTGCCGCTGGCGATCCTCGCCGTGGCCTTGATGGTGGCGCCGCATATTGTCGGCGCGCCGCAGCCCGACAGCTACGAGACGGCGATCCCGGAGGGGCTGCATCACCAGTTCGTGGTGGCGGTGACGGTGACCAATCTGGTGTTCTGGGTGGTGCTCGGCGCCGTCGTCGGCGTGGTGCGCGGACGCTTCACCGGCACCGCGACCAGCCTGCGCGACAGCTTTGCGTGATCGCGGTAAGCTGACCTTCATTATCGGCGGTGCGCGCTCCGGCAAAAGCGCGCATGCCGAAACGCTCATGACGGCGCTGCCCTCGCCATGGGCCTATATCGCCACCGCGCAAGCTTATGATGAGGAGATGCGCGAACGCATCGCGCTGCACCGCTCGCGGCGCGGCGAAGGCTGGACGACCATCGACGCGCCGGTCGATCTCGCCGGCGCGCTGGAGGCGTTGCCTGATAATCAGCCGGTTCTGGTCGACTGCCTGACGCTGTGGCTGACCAACCATATGCTGGCCGAACATGACCTCGAGCTGGAATGCCGGCGGCTGGCGGACGTGCTGTCGCGGGCGCGCGGGCCATGGTTCGTGGTCTCAAACGAGGTCGGCCAAGGCATCGTGCCGGACAATGCACTGGCGCGCCGCTTTCGCGATGCCGCAGGCCGGCTCAACCAGCAGGTCGCCGCAGTCGCCGATACTGTGCTGCTGATGGTGGCGGGGCTGCCGCTCAAGGTGAAATGAGATGACCGATATCGACGAAAAGAACGAAGAGCGCCACCGCGCCAAGATGGCCAAGCGCAAGGCGGTGCAGGATGCCGAGGTGGCGGCCAAGACGATCGAGAAGGGGCTGCTGATCGTCAATACCGGCCCGGGCAAAGGCAAGACGACAGCCGCCTTTGGTCTTGCGCTCAGAATGCTCGGCTATGGCAAGCGGGTCGGCGTCGTACAGTTCATCAAGGGCAAGTGGCACACCGGCGAGAAGGACGCCTTCGCCGCCTTTGGCGACCGCGTCGTCTGGCACGCGATGGGTGAGGGTTTCACCTGGGAGACGCAGGATTTGAAGCGCGACATCGCCGCGGCCGAAGCCGCATGGAGCAAGGTGCTTGAGCTGATGGCCGATCCGTCGATCAGCCTGCTGGTGCTGGATGAGCTGAATATCGCGCTGCGCTACGATTATCTCGATCTCGACAGAGTGGTTGCGGCGCTGAAGGCGCGTCGCGAAGGCCTGCATGTCGTCGTCACCGGTCGCAACGCCAAGCCGGCGCTGGTCGAAGCCGCCGATCTCGTTACCGAGATGGGCGTGACCAAGCATCATTTCTCGGCGGGTGTGAAGGCGCAGCAAGGGATAGAGTTCTAGAACGCCAGAATCGCGAGCAGCGAAACCAACCCGAACAGCGCGATCAGCAGGTAGTCGGCGACGCGGTAGAGTTTCAGCGCCCGCCTTATGTCGATGCTGTCGGCTTCGCGCCGGCCGCCTTCGCCCATGAACGCGTCGTCGACCGTTACGCCGCCATAGCTTCGCGGCCCGGCGAGCGCCAGGCCGAGTGCGCCGGCCATCGCCGATTCCGGCCACCCGGCATTGGGCGAGCGATGCTTTTTCGCATCGCGCTGCACCGCAGCCCACGCGTTGCGGGGATCGGCTCCCTTGACCAGGAAAGCCGCCAACGCGATCAGCAGCGCCGTCAGCCGCGAGGCAGGCAGGTTGATCCAGTCGTCGAAACGTGCCGCTGCCCTGCCGAACGCTTCGTGGCGGGGCGTGCGGTGGCCGATCATCGAATCGGCGGTGTTCGCGGCCTTGTAGGCGGCGCCGCCGGCAAGGCCGCCGACGCCCGTCCAGAAAGCGGGGGCAACGATGCCGTCGGAAAAATTCTCGGCCAGGCTCTCGATCGCGGCGCGGCAGACGCCGGCCCTGTCGAGGGTTTCGGGATCGCGGCCGACGATGCGCGAAACGGCGGCGCGGCCCATGTCGAGGCCGCCCGAGTCGAGCGCGTCGGCGACGGCCTCGACATGCTCATAAAGGCTCCGCTGTGACAGGAACGATGTCGCCAGAAGGGCAGTGATGAACAGTCCCAGGGGAACGAACCAGAGCAGGATCTGCACGCATAGGCCAATTAGCGCCGGCACCAGCACGATGACCAGAAGCGCCTGGACACCACGTTGGCGACGCAGTGCGTCGGGATCAGTGGCGCGGTTGAGCCTGCGATCGAGAAAGGATATCAGCCTGCCGAACCACGTCACGGGATGGCCGATGGCGCGAAACAGCCAGTCGGGGTAGCCCAGCGCGGATTCGATGGCCAATGACAGGAAAGCGATCAGGACTGACATGAAGCTTCTTGAAGGAGCGGTGGACCATGGTGGAAGTCTCGGCCGGGCAAGGGCGCTTTTCCCCAACGCCCCCCAGCCTTTCGTCGACCTCTCGACCGGAATCAATCCGCACTCCTACCCGCTTTTCGAGCTGCCCGCCACCTCGCTGTCGCGATTGCCGGAAGCGGGGCGGGCGCGTGAGCTGACGGCGATCGCGGCCGGCACCTACGGCGCGCCGGCGCCTGCCAACGTCGTGACTGCGCCCGGCACGCAGATCCTGCTGCCGCGCGTGGCTTCGCTGGTCGCACCGGGCAGGGCGCTCGTTCTAGGACCGACCTATGCCGAACATGCCCGCGCGGCGGCGATCGCGGGGCACGAGGTGACCGAAGTCGGGGATTTCGCTGATCTGGCGGACGCCGACCTTGCCATCGTGGTCAATCCGAACAATCCGGATGGGCGCATCGTCGAGCGCGACCGGCTGCTGGCGCTGGCCGCCGGTTTGCATGCCAGGGGCGGGCTGCTGGTCGTCGACGAGGCGTTCATGGATGTCGGCCCGCGCCAACACAGCCTTGCCGGCGATGTCGGCCAGGGCGGGCTCGTCGTGCTGCGCTCGTTCGGCAAGTTTTTCGGGCTGGCCGGCCTGCGGCTTGGGTTTGCGCTTGCCGATGCGCCGACGGCCCAACGGCTTGAAATGCAATTCGGACCTTGGGCTGTCGCCGGCCCGGCGCTGGAATATGGCATTCGCGCACTTGCCGATATCGGCTGGCAGGACGAAATGCGCGCGTCGCTGGCGGAGGCATCGGCTCGACTCGACGCACTGTTCGGTCGTTTCGGCGTGCCTGTCGCGGGCGGCACCACATTGTTCCGCTATTTCAGCCTGCCGGAGGCCGCCGGCTTGTTTGCAGCGCTTGGCGAACGCGGCATCCTGCTTCGCCATTTCACCGACCGCCCGCACGTCCTGCGGGCCGGCTTGCCGGGAAACGACGAGGAGTGGCAGCGGCTCGAATCCGCCCTTGCCGAATGGGCGATGCGGCGCGAGGATCGAGCAAAAGGTATCAAACCATGATCCATGTCTGCTCGCTGGCAAAGGTAGAGGAAACGGTGGCGAGGACCGGCGCCGAGCGGCTGCTGTCGCTGTTGGCAGCGGGTACCGATGTGCTCCGCCCGGCCTCGATCATGAGGGAAAATCATCTGCACCTGGTCATGCACGACATCGCGGTGGCGCAGGATGGCATGACCATGCCGGGCGAGGAGCATGTGCGAAATTTGCTTGATTTCGCGCGCCGCTGGGACCGGGCAAGACCGATGGTGGTGCATTGCTATGCCGGCATCAGCCGCTCGACAGCCTCCGCCTATATCATCGCCGCCGCGCTGGCCCCGAAACGCAACGAGGCCGAACTGGCCCGGACGTTGCGGATGCTGTCGCCATCGGCGACGCCCAATCCGCGGCTGATCGCGGTGGCCGATGCCTTGCTCGCACGCGGCGGCCGCATGATCGCGGCGATCGAAGCGATCGGGCGCGGCGCCGACGCTTTCGAGGGCACGCCCTTCGAACTGAAGATCGATATTTAGGCGGCTACTTCAGCCAGTCTGCCAGCTTCGCCTTACGAACATCCCGCAGCAGGCCGATGAAGCCGTCGGCCTGATATTCCGCGGTCAGCCGGCCTTTTTCAGGGGTCGCGATGCTGGCGTCGCCGACCACGCCGTTCGGATTCAAGTCGCTGGCGATCCACGCGAAGGCATGGGTGCCGGTGTGGCGCAGCAGCGAGAATTCCTTCTCGGCCTTCGCGACATTGGACACGAAATTGTCGGCCTTGCTCACGTCGACCAGATCCGGCCGGAAATGCAGCATCAGCGACGTCTCGACGTCGCCGCCATGGATGCCGTGGCGGTCTTCGAGTTCGGTGTACATGCCGGCCGGGCGGCCAAAGCGCTGCCAGCTGGTCTTGACCGCCAGCATCCTTTCGCGCACCCGCAATTCGCGCGTGACGATGCCCATGATCTCCTCATTGCCGCCATGCGAATTGACGACGACCAGCTTGCGCACGCCGGCCCGCGCGATCGAAACGCCAAGCTCGGTCCAGGCCTCCACCAGCGTCGTCGCCGGCAGCGTGAGGGTGCCCGGCGCATGCAGATGCTCGTTCGATTTGCCCACCGCCTGGACCGGAAGGATGCGGATGTCGAGATCGTCGGGCAGGCGGGCGATGACCGTGTCGAGCATGCCGTTCATGATCGAAGTATCGGTCGAGACAGGCAGATGCGGTCCATGCTGCTCGATCGCCGCCACCGGCAGCACGGCGATCGTCGCCTCAGGATTGATCGAGGCATATTCGGTTGTCCGGTAGTCGCCCCACCACACGCGTTTTTTCGCAGTCATGTCGTGCCTCTTCAATTGTCCGGGCAGACCTAGCGCGGGATGGACTGCCTGTCGATCACCCCGCCGCCAGCACTTCCACCTCGACTTTGAATTCCGGCCGGGCAAACCCCGATACGATCATCAGCGTCGAGGCCGGTGCGGGATCGGAGAACAGGCTGTTGCGGACATCCATGTAGGATTGGAGATGACCGCGATCGGTCACGAAGGCGTTGATGCGCACAATATCCTTCAGCCCCAATCCGGCCTCGGCCAAAATGGCGATTATGTTGGCGAAGCAAAGCTCGGCCTGGGCGCCGGCGTCTTCCGGAACGAAATCGTCGAAACGGATGCCGAGTTGGCCCGAGCACAGAATCAGACGCTTTCCAGCCGGCACCTCGACGCCGTGGCTGTAGCGCGCAAAGGGCGGCTTGATCGACTTTGGCTTCAGAAATTTGAACATGGCAATCTCCTGTCTCCTGGCAGCCTAGGACCGGATGCCTCGTACCATCAAGATGGCGGTGCATGCCGCCGGTGCGATTGTGGACAGGCGTTTAAAAAATAGGCACGATGCCTCCGGTGCAGCACGACCTTTCCGGCGTTCGCAGATGGCTGTGGTGCAGGCGGGCGGGTCCCGGCGCGAGACGCCGGTGGCATGTGTCTTGCTTCTTGAATCTCTGGTGTCGAGCCGGGCGCGTGGCGCGCCGGAGCAAACAAAGGGTGGTGGTGTCGATGTACGGAAAACTGAAGATGTCGGTAGCGGCGGTGGCCGTGCTTGCGGCGAGCACGCTTGGTGCCGCGGCAAATGAAAAAGTCACCTTCGGCACCAACTGGCTGGCAGAGCCGGAACATGGCGGCTATTACCAGGCCGTGGCCGACGGCACCTATGCCGCCTGCGGCCTCGACGTCACCATCATGCAGGGCGGCCCGCAGGTCAGCGGCCGGCCGATGCTCCTGGCCGGCAAGATCGATTTCTACATGGGCGGCAACCTGCTGTCGGCCTTCGACGCCGTCCAGCAAGGCATTCCGATGCGCGTGGTGGCGGCCGATTTCCAGAAGGATCCGCAGGTCATCATGTCCCATCCCGGCGAGGGGCTGGACAAATGGGAGGACCTGAAGAACGCCGAGCAATACATTCTGGGCGACGAGGGCGCGCAGACCTTCTTCCAGTGGATGATCATCGAACTCGGCTTCGACGCGGCCAAGCGCGTGCCCTACACCTACAACACGGCTCCCTTCCTCGCCAACAAGAAGTCGATCCAGCAAGGCTATGTCACCTCCGAGCCGTTCGCGGTCAAAAAGGAAGGCGGCTTCGTGCCCAACCAGTTCCTGCTCGCCGACTATGGCTGGGACACCTATTCTACGACGATCGAGGTGATGCAGGACACGATCGACAAGAAGCCGGAGGTGGTCCAGTGCTTCGTCGATGGCTCGGCCAAGGGCTGGTACAAATATCTCTACGGCGACAACAAGGCCGCCAACGACATGATCAAGAAAGACAATCCTGACATGACGGATGAGCAGATCGCTTTCTCGATCGAGCAGATGAAGAAGTTTGGCCTGGCCGATTCCGGCGACACCGAGAAGCTCGGCATCGGCGCCATGAACGAGGCGCGGATCAAGAGTTTTTACGACAAGATGGTCAAGGCCAAGGTCACGCCCGCCGGCATCGACATCACGAAAGCCTACACGCTGGCCTTCGTCAACAAGGGCGTCGGACTCGAGCTGAAGAAATAGGCCGTTCCGGCATGATGCAAGAAAAGGTGGCGCAAGCGCCGGTGAAGGCTTCGGCCTCCTTGCTGGCACTGCGCGGCGTCGGCAAGGTCTTTTCCAATGGCGTGACGGCGCTCGCCGACGTCGACCTGACGATCCGGGAAGGGGATTTCCTCAGCCTTCTCGGGCCGTCCGGCTGCGGCAAATCGACGGCGCTACGGCTGATCGCCGGCCTGTCAACGCCGACCTCCGGCATGCTCGACTGGCGTACGGGCGGTTCGCTCGACCGCTCCAACATCGGCTTCGTATTCCAGGAGCCGACATTGCTGCCCTGGGCCAGCGTCTTCGATAATGTCTGGCTGCCGCTTAGACTGAAAGGTGTCAGCCGCGCCAAGGCGGCACCAGTGGTGACCGAGATGCTGGCAAGGGTTCATCTCACCGGCTTCGAGAACGCCGTGCCGCGCGAACTGTCGGGTGGCATGAAGATGCGTGTCTCGATCGCGCGGGCCCTGGTGACCAAGCCGCGCGTGCTTTTGATGGATGAGCCGTTCGCGGCGCTCGACGAAATCACCCGCTTCAAGCTCAACAACGATCTCCTGGAGCTATGGCAGGACGAGCGCTTCACCGTCGTCTTCGTCACGCATAGCGTCTTCGAAAGCGTTTTTTTGTCCAACAGGGTTGTCGTGATGGCGGCGCGACCAGGCAGGGTGTTCGACGAGCTTGCCATCGATGCGGCCTATCCTCGCGACGAGGCCTTTCGCACCTCCCCCGATTATGCGGCGCTGTGCCGGCAGACGTCCGACGTACTGGTCAAGGCCATCAATTCAATTGCAGGTTCGCATCATGACGACCCTTGACGGTGCGTTGAAACTCGACCCCGAGGAAGCACGCCGAGCGCGCCAGGAACGGCTCGAGCGGATCGGCCGCTGGGTTCTGCCGCTGGCGATCATGATCCTGGCGATCTGGCTGTGGGACCGCATCTGCGTGTGGAACGAAATTCCGCAATACATACTGCCGCGTCCCGGCGTGGTGCTGGCGACGCTCTACAACGACGCCGGCCTGCTGTTCTCCGCACTGCTGGTCACCTTGCGCATCACCTTCCTCAGCCTGCTCCTTGCCGTCATCGGCGGCGTCGGGCTGGCAGTGCTGTTCGCACAATCGAAATGGGTGGAGATGTCGTTCTTTCCATTCGCCATCGTGCTGCAAGTGACGCCGATCGTGGCCATCTTCCCGCTGATCAACATCTATGTCGACAACCAGACGACCAAGCTTCTGCTCTGCGCCTGGATCGTCGCCTTCTTTCCGATCCTCTCCAACACCACCCTCGGCCTCAACTCCGTCGACCGCAATCTGCGCGACCTGTTCAAGCTCAACGGCGCGACGCGTTGGCAGCAATTGCGCTATCTCAGGCTGCCGGCGGCGATGCCGTATTTCCTCGGCGGGCTGAAGATCGCCGGCGGCCTGTCGCTGATCGGCGCCGTGGTGGCCGAGTTCGTGGCCGGCGCTACCGGCCAGTCGTCAGGGCTCGCCTCGCGCATCATCGAGGCCGGCTACCGGCTCAACGCGCCCAGGCTGTTCGCGGCGCTGTTCCTGATCTCTCTGACCGGCATCCTGATCTTCCTCGTGCTGTCGCTGATTTCGCATCTCATTTTGCGGCGCTGGCACGAGAGCGCACTGAAGCAGGAGCGGTAGGGGTGTGTGACGTGATTGAGATGCTGGCGCGAGGCGCCCCCCTCTGTCCTGCCGGACATATCCCCCTCAAGTGGGGAGAGGGGGGCAACGCTTGATACCAACCTTCGGCTCTTACCATCTCGCCAATGTTCGCCTGCATCGCTCACTGACGCCAGGATTTGTCGCGCCCTTCGACGGTGACGGCTTTGCGCTCGCCGATATCTCGGTCGCCGACGGCAAGATCACAGGCATCGCCGCGCATGCCGGATCGAAGGCGCCGCCCGGTGCCGTCGACCTTGCCGGCCGTATCGTGATGCCGTGCTTCGTCGACTGCCACACGCATATCGACAAGGGCCATATCTGGCCGCGAAAACCCAATCCCGACGGCACTTTCATGGGCGCGCTGAATGCCGCAGGTGCGGACCGCGCTGCCCGCTGGAGCGCCGAGGACGTCGAGCGGCGTATGGATTTCTCGCTGCGCTGCGCCTACGCGCACGGCACCAGGGCACTGCGCACGCATCTGGACAGTGTCCCGCCGCAGGAGGAAATTACCTGGCCGGTGTTCGAGACGATGCGCGAGAGGTGGCGCGGCCGCATCGAGTTGCAGGGCGCCTGCCTGATCGGCGTCGAGGGCGTGCGCGACAAGAATTGGTTCGACATGCTGGCCAAAAGGGTGGCCGCCGCCAAGGGCGTGCTTGGCGTCGTCACCTACATGGTGCCGGACCTGGAAGAATTGCTCGACCAAGTCTTCGCCCAAGCCATCAAGCATGGCCTCGATCTCGATTTCCATGCCGACGAGACCGACGACGTCGCGGCCATCTCGCTGAAGAAAATCGCCGAGGCGTCGCTGTGGAACGGCTTCGAAGGCAAGATCCTCGTCGGTCACTGCTGTTCGCTGGCGCGCCAGCCCGACCTCGAGGTGCTGGACACGCTGGACAAGGTGGCGAAGGCCGGGCTGGCAGTGGTGTCGCTGCCAATGTGCAATCTCTATCTGCAGGACCGGCGGAGCGATCAAACCACGCCGCGCTGGCGCGGGGTGACGCTGCTGCACGAGATGAAGGCGAGGGGCATTCCGGTCGCGGTCGCTTCCGACAACACGCGCGACCCCTTCTATGCCTATGGCGACCTCGATATGCTGGAGGTCTACCGCATGGCGACGCGCATCCTGCATTTGGATCACCCGGTCGCCGATTGGCCGCAGGCCGTCACGGCGACGCCGGCTGATGTGATGCGGCTCGATGGTTTCGGCATGCTTGCCGCCGACGGCGATGCCGATTTCATTGTCTTCAAGGGCCGCAGCTGGACCGAATTGCTGTCGCGGCCCGAATCGGATCGCATCGTGGTGCGCGCCGGGCGCGCGATAGACCGGCAACTGCCCGACTATGCCGAACTCGACGAACTGATGGTGGAATGATGGATATCGCCGCGCTGAAACGCGACCTCGAAGGGATAAAACTCGACGACAATCCGGCCATCGTCCAGCAGAAGAGCCGCGACTTCTATTGGTACAGCCCGGTGCTGAAGCAGCAGCTCGATCACGTCACCGGCGACATGGTCGTGACACCGAAGACCGAGGCCGAGCTGATCCGCGTGCTCGCCGCCTGTCACCGGCGCGGCGTCCCGGTGACGCCGCGCGGCAGCGGCACAGGCAATTACGGCCAGGCGATGCCGCTCTCGGGCGGCGTCGTGCTCAACCTCGCCGAGATGAACGAGATCAAGTCGATCGCGCCGGGGCGCGTGGTGACGGGGCCGGGCGCGGTGCTGGCCGACATCGACAAGGCAACGCGGGCGCATTCCGGGCAGGAATTGCGGCTCTCACCCTCCACCTACAACACCGCCTCGATCGGGGGCTTCATCGCCGGCGGTTCGGGCGGCGTCGGTTCGATCAATTTCGGCGGCTTGCGCGATTTCGGCAATGTGCTGCGCCTGCGCGTGGTGACCATGGAGGCCGAGCCGAGAGCGCTGGAACTCACCGGCGAGGACCTGCACAAGGTGACGCACGCCTACGGCACAAACGGCATCATCACGGAAGTCGAGATGCCGCTGACCGCTGCCTATGAGTGGGTCGATGTCATCGTCGGCTTCGAGAAGTTCATGGACGCTGCGCGCTACGGCAATGCGCTGGCCTGCCAGGACGGCATCCTGACCAAGCTGATAACGCCGATCGCGGCACCCGTGCCGCAGCTCTATTTCAAACGGCACCAGAAATTCCTGAAGGATGGGCAGAGCATCTGCGTCGTCATGGTGGCGCGGCATGGGCTGGACGCCTTCCTCGCTTTCACTCGCCGGGCTGGAGGCGAGGTGATCTTCAATGCCGCCATGGCGACGGCGGAGGAGCAGAAGGGTCTGCCGCCGGCCTATGAGCTGGCCTGGAATCACACCACGCTCAGGGCGCTGCGGGTCGACCCCGACATCACCTATCTTCAATCGCTCTATCCCTTTCCCAACCAGCTGGCGCTGGTCGAGAAAATGGACGCGATGTTTCCCGGCGAAGTGTTCTCGCATCTGGAATTCGTGCGGCTGGACGGCAACATCACCTGCTTCGGCCTGCCGCTGGTGAAGTTCACCACCGAGGCACGGCTCGACGAGATCATCCGCCTGCATGAGGAGAATGGCTGCCCGATCTTCAACCCGCATCGTTACACGCTGGAAGAGGGCGGCATGAAGCAGACCGATGCGGTGCAACTCGCCTTCAAGCGCGAGACCGATCCGCAAGGCCTGCTCAATCCCGGCAAGATGATCGCCTGGGAAAACCCGGATTATGACTACCGTTCGGGACGGACTTTTCTGTTCAAGGGGCTGCAGAGGGTGGGATGAGGAGAGGTTCGCGCCTGAACGCCCCCCTCTGGCCTGCCGGCCATCTCCCCCTCAAGGGGGGAGATTATTCGCGCCACCGCTTTCGCCTGTCTCCAACGTTGGAAGCACAGGCGCGGCGCAAGGGCTGCCAATCTCCCCCCTTGAGGGGGAGATGCCCGGCAGGGCGGAGGGGGGCGCCTCGCGCTGACCTTCGGGATGTCTTCCCGTGAACATCCTCGTCCTCCACGCCCATCCGGTCGAGACCAGCTTCAATGCCGGCCTGCACCGGACGATCGTCGAGCGACTGACGGCTGCCGGCCATGCGATTGACGACTGCGATCTCTATGCCGAGGATTTCGACCCGCGGCTCTCTCGCCAAGAACGGCTGGACTATCACAATCCGCGCGGCTCCGCCGACCCTGCGGCGCCGTATGTCGACCGCCTGCTGCGCGCCGATGCGCTGGTGCTTTCCTATCCGGTCTGGAATTACGGCTTTCCGGCAATCCTGAAAGGGTTCTTCGACCGCGTCTTCCTGCCCGGCGTGTCGTTCAAGCTGATCGACGGCAAGGCGCAGCCGTCGCTGCATAACATCAGGAAGATCGCGGCGGTCACCACCTATGGCGGCAGCCGGTTCCGCGCCATGCTGATGGGGGACCCGCCGCGCAAACTGATCAAACGCGTGCTGCGTGCCACAGCCAAGCCGGGTGCTTCCGTTTCCTATCTGGCGCATTATTCGATGAACATTTCGACCGACGAGACGCGCAAGGCGTTCTTGGCCAGGGTCGCGGCCAACATGGACAGGTTCTGATGCGAGCGCTGGTGGTCTATTGCCATCCGGTTCCGGAGAGTTTTTGCGCCGCTATCCGCGACACCGCTGTGGAGGTGCTGACGCGAAGGGGCTGGGAGGTGCGGCTGCTCGATCTCTACGCCGAGAAGTTCGATCCGGTGATGAGCTGCGAGGAACGGCGTTTCTACAACGACCAGGCGCCGCAGGACCCTGCGCTGAAGCCGCATTTCGAGCTGCTCAACTGGGCCGAGGCGATCCTGTTCGTCTATCCGACCTGGTGGTACGGGCTGCCGGCGATGCTGAAGGGCTGGCTCGACCGGGTGTGGGCGACGGACGTCGCCTTCAAGCTTCCGGCCGGCAAGGGGCGGATCAAATCGCTGATGCGGCATGTGACCAAGGTTGGCGTCATCACCACCTGCGGCGCGCCGACCTGGTGGAGCGTCGTCGTCGGCCAGCCCGGGCGCAAGACCTTGCTGCGCGGCATGCGGGCGCTCTGCGCCACGCGCTGCCGGACCTTCTTCCTGGCGCATTATTTGATGGATGCCTCGACGCCGAAGACGAGGGCGGCGTTTCTGGCGAAAGTGCGGACAAAGCTGGAAAGGTTTTGAGGGGGCGAACTTTCCTTCTCCCCTTGTGGGCCTGTTGCAAAATTGGCTGGTTGTGATTCCCTGTTTTTGAAACGGGGATTGTGCGATGAC